>DATJPV010000022.1:0-40373 GCA_035506195.1 Patescibacteria group bacterium
TAAGGATGATGGTTGCGCTCGTTGCGGGACTTAACCCAACATCTCACGACACGAGCTGACGACAGCCATGCAACACCTGTGCAGGCTCCTGACTTGACAGGTCGTTCCCCTTTCGGTTCACTACTTCCTACATGTCAAGCCCTGGTGAGGTTCCTCGCGTAGCGTCGAATTGAACCACATGTTCCACCGCTTGTGCGGGCCCCCGTCAATTCCTTTGAGTTTTAACCTTGCGGTCGTAGTCCCCAGGTGGAGCACTTAACGGGTTACCTTGCGGCGCCGAAGATTACTCCCCAACACCTAGTGCTCATCGTTTACGGCTAGGACTACCAGGGTATCTAATCCTGTTTGCTCCCCTAGCTTTCGCAGATCAGCGTCAGGGCCAGACCAGAGAGCCGCTTTCGCCACTGGTGTTCCTCCCGATATCTACAGATTTCACCCTTACACCGGGAATTCCGCTTTCCTCTTCTGACCTCAATTCCACCAGTTTTAGAGGCAGTTCTATGGTTGAGCCATAGGATTTCACCTCTAACTTGGCAGAACGCCTACCTGCCCTTTACACCCAATAAATCCGAGTAACGCTCGCCACCCCTGTATTACCGCGGCTGCTGGCACAGAGTTGGCCGTGGCTTCTTCTCTAGGTACCGTCACACCTGCACTATGTTAGAGTACAGGCTTTCTTCCCCATCGAAAGAGGTTTACGAACCGAAATCCTTCATCCCTCACGCGGCGTCGCATAGTCAGACTTTCGTCCATTGCTAAAGATCCTCGACTGCAGCCTCCCGTAGGAGTCGGGGCAGTGTCTCAGTCCCCGTGTGGCTGACCACCCTCTCAGGCCAGCTACCCGTCAAAAGCCTTGGTAGGCCATTACCCTGCCAACTAGCTGATAGGACGCGAGCTCATCTCTAACCAGCAGCCCTTACGGGCTACCTTTACATAGCGCGGCTTGCGCCACACTAAGCACATCGGGTATTATCCTCGCTTTCGCAAGGCTATCCCCGAATTAGAGGTAAATTACTCACGTGTTACTCACCAGTCTGCCGCTATGGATCAGACAAATTGGCATCCGCCTTGCGGCTTCAACCTCTCCGTCTGAAACATCGCTCGACTTGCATGCCTAATCCACGCCGCCAGCGTTCACTCTGAGCCAGGATCAAACTCTCCGAAAAATCTCGAAGTAGGTTTGGATAAAGGCTCATGGATTTTCTTTTTTGTTACCTCTTACTTCCGCTTGGCTATTTAATATCAAAGAACAGAACGCCCGGCCCAATCAGAGGGGCCGGCGTGCGCTTTCTGCGCAAAAACAAAAAGAGCGTCCCGACAGTGTCAGGACGCTCTTAAAATCTATTTCGGCGTCTGAAGCCGGTTATATAATCTTACCCAAATTTGTCAATACCACTCGTATTTTTCGTCACGCTTGGTTTACCTTCAATACCTGCTTCCTTTGAAGGTAAAGTAAATATATAACATATTATTTTTCTTTGTCAAGGTTTTTTTACGTTTTTTTTGAAAAAAGCTCAAACCCTTTATTCTGCAATTACCTTGTGATCAGCTGCGTAATCTTAAAGATCGGCAGGAACAGCGATACGACGATCCCGCCAACGACAACGCCCAAGAACAGGATAACCATGGGCTCGATGATGCTGGTCAGGCCCGCAACCGCGGCATCAACCTGCTCATCGTAGAAATCGGCGATCTTGGTCAACATCTTTTCCAGCTGGCCGGTCTGCTCCCCTATGCCGATCATCCTGCAGACCATAGGGGGAAAAATACCGCTTTTGGTCAGCGGCCGGGAGATAGGCTCGCCGTCCCTGACCGAAGTACGGCAGTTAAGCACCGTCTCTTCGATAACCTTATTGCCGGCGGTCTTGGCGACGATATCCAGGGCATTAAGGACCGAGACGCCGCTCTTTACCAGCGTCGAGAAAGTACGGGAGAATTTGGCTACCGCAACTTTCAGGAGCAGCGGCCCCAAAACCGGCATCTTGAGCTTCTGCGTATCAAAATTGTAGCGGCCCTTTTCCGTACTGATATATTTTTTAAAGGCGACGCTGAAAACAACCAGGCCGGCCACCAGCAGCAGAAATGACTGCCGCAATAAATCGCTGGCGCCGATGAGTATCCTGGTAGGCAGAGGAAGCTCCCCTCCCAGCATATCGAAGATCCCTTTGAAGGTAGGGACTACTTTAAGCAACAGGAACGCGGTGATGGCGATCGAGATACTGATGACGACCGCAGGATATACCAGGCTTGATTGGACCTTGCGGTTGAGCGCGGCGGTCTTTTCCAGATATGTCGCCAGCCGGTCCAATACCTCATCGAGCATGCCCGATGCTTCGCCGGCGCGGGCCATGTTAATATACAGCTCGGAGAACACGGCGGGGTGCTTCCCCAAGGCGTCGCAAAAACTCATACCCCCTTCGATGTCCTGCTTGATCGCGGCGATGGTGACCTTGAAATTGCCGTTTTCGATCTGTTCGGCCAGAATACCCAAGGCCTGCACTACGGGGATACCGGCGTTGATCATGGTGACCAACTGACGGGAAAAGATAACCAGGTCGTCAAGCTTGACCTTCCTGTCCCCGCTCTTGAACATCTTCTTCTTGGCGGGAACTATCGAAATGACGATGAGTTCCTTCTTATGCAGGGCGCTGGCAACCTCGGCATCGGAGTTACCGTCTGATAGGCCCACGACGGTATGGCCGTTCCTGTCTTTGGCGGTATATTGGTATGTCTTCATGTCTTCTCCAGTTTATCGACGATCTTTAAGAACTCATCCACCACCTGCGGGTCAAACTGCGTTCCGGTATTTTTCCTGATCTCGTTGACCGCCGCATCCTTCAAAAATGGCTGCTGCCTGTAGGAACGGGGCGTACGCATGGCTTCGTAGGCGTCTGCCAGATGGATGATCCGCGCGCCTAAAAGGATATCCTGGCCAGCCAGGCCCGCCGGATACCCCAATCCGTCATAGCGCTCATGGTGCTGCTTGACCATGTCCACCACGCCGCTTAAAAGCGGCAGGGACTCCAGAATCTGGGCAGCGATCTGCGGGTGGCGTTTTACCTCAACCCATTCTTCGGGAGTCAGGGCCGCAGGCTTGGTGAGAATGCAGTCCTGGACGCCGATCTTACCCAGGTCGTGCAATTCGCAGGCCTCTCGGATGGTTTCGATGTCTTTCGGCAGCAGGTGCATCTGTTCGGCGATCTCCACCGCGTAGTAAGCCACGTTCTGCGAATGGCTGTGCGTATAATGGTCGCGCGCATCGATCGTCTGGGCAAATGCCTTGATCGTGCGCATGTATGTCGAACGTAAATCCTCGTAGAGGCGGCAGAGGTTCTTGGTTGAATCCTCTACCCTTCTGGCCAACAGGACATTCTGTTTCTGCAGAAAACCGTTCTGCTCCTGGAGGCCGCCGGTCAGTTTGCGGTGCCCAAGCAACAGCGCATGCAATTCGGCTGCTTTCTTTACCACAAAAAACAGCTTTTCCAGGTCGATGGGCTTGGTCACAAACTCGTAGAATCCAAGGCCCGATATATCCTCAACGGTATGCGGACTGAGCTCGTCAATGAAGCCGATAATCACGCAATCCTGGTCGACGCTTCGCAAAAGGCGGAATATTCCTGCGGTATTCATATCAGGCAACCCCAGCCTTACGATCGCCACGTCAACGCGACCCTTGCTAAAAAACGCAAAGCCTTCCTGGCCGGTAGAAGCACACAACACCTGATACCCCCCTCTGGCAGACAGCTCCTTTTGGAGGTATCTGGCGATTACGATGTCATCATTAATTACCAGGATAGTACGGTCGGGATGCACTATTCTTCAGTGGTTATACGAAGTGCCTCTTCAAGCGTGGTAATACCTTCCCTGACTTTTACGAACGCGTCATCGCGCAAGGTCATCATCCCGCATCGCTCAACGGCGTATTTCTTTATTTCATCGATGGATCGTTTGGCAATGACCATTTCCCGCATCGCATCATTGATGGCAACAGCCTCAAGGATCGCAACCCGTCCGTAGAAACCGGTGTTATTACAATATTTGCAGCCTGGCGCGGCATAAAAGGTAGACTTGTTCTTAAAGCCTATCTTATCCAGAAAATCCTGGGAGACCTCGATCGGCTGGCGGCATTTGAAGCATATCTTGCGGCACAACCTCTGGGCGCACAACATCACTAAACTTGAGGCGACTAAAAACGGCTCTACCCCCATGTCGATAAGGCGCGTAATACTGGAGATCGCGTCGTTTGTATGCAGGGTTGAAAGCACCAGTTGGCCGGTAAGGGAAGCCTTGACTGCGATATCTGCGGTTTCCGAGTCTCTTATTTCTCCGATCATGATGACGTCGGGGCTCTGCCGCAACAGCGAGCGCAGACCCGAGGCAAACGTAAGGCCTATTTCGGGGTTCGCCTGAAGCTGGGTAATCCCTTCCACCTGGTATTCTACCGGGTCCTCGATGGTAATAATATTCCTCTCGGGTGTATTCAGCTTATTGAGCACCGAATACAAAGTGGTGGATTTACCGGAACCCGTCGGGCCGGTCACCAGGATCATGCCGAACGGCTTGGTAGTCGCTTCGTTGAAGACCTGCATCGGCTGCTCGGAGAAACCGAGCTTCTCAAGGCCTACGGAAAGATTGGATTTATCCAAAAGACGCAACACGAATTTTTCCCCGAATGTCGTCGGAAGGCTGGAGACCCGGAAATCCACCTCTCTGCCTTCCGACCTGACTTTGAATCTTCCGTCTTGCGGGATGCGGCTTTCGGTAATATCGAGATTCGAAACGATCTTGATCCTGGCCAGGGTAGCGTTCTGATTCAGCTTGGGGATGCGGAACACCTCGTGCAGGGAACCGTCGATACGGTACCTGACCCGCAGGCAGTCATATTCCGGTTCGATATGTATGTCGGAAGCCCTCTTTTTCAGGGCCTCGCCGAGTATGACATCCACCAATTTGACGATCGGCGCTTTTTCGCTGTCTTGCAGCGCGGCAGAAAGCTCAATCTCCTCCTGCCTGAGCAACTCTACCTTGTCCTCCGGAGTTTCTATGGCAGGCGCCTCTTCCAGGACCTGCTGAATATTTTTGACCTCTCCGCCGTATTGCGCTTCTATCGCCCGGCTAATATGGTCTTCGCCGCTTAAGACGATATCAATGCCGCATCCGGTGCACATCCGCAAGTCATCCAACGCGAAAATATTCAAAGGGTCGGACATGGCAATAGTAATAGTATCGCCCATGCGGGATAGAGGGATAATATTGTATTGCCGGGCCATGCGCTCGGGGATAAGCCGGATGACCGCAGGGTCAAATTTGTATTTGGCCAGGTGCAATGCCGGGATGAACAGCTGTTCCGACAAAAGGGAAATCAGGTCCTCTTCGGAAATAATGCCCTGCTCTATCAATATCTTGCGCAAGGGCACCTGCCGCTCCTTCTGCGTCTGGAGCGCCTTTTCCAGCTGCTCCTTGTTCAGCCGGTTGCTTTTCAATAATACTTCGATAACCGTTTCTCGCAGTGTCTGCATAGTCGTCTCTTACACTACCGCTTCTTCATCCGGAGCGGTTACCCGTAGCACTTCCTCAAGGCTGGTCTGGCCCTTGAGCGCTGCCTCAAGGCCGTTTTCGCGCAAGGTCCTCATCCCTTCGGTGCGCGCCTGATGCTTTATAGCGTGTTCCTGTGCCCGGGCAAGGATCAGCTCTCTGACCTTGGGGGTCAACATGAGAAGCTCGGCGATGGCTACCCGGCCGTTATAACCCAGATTGAAACATTGCGGGCAGCCTTTGCCGCGGAAAAATTCAGCATGGTCAACGTTGATATGAAGCCGCATATGGGCCAGCGCCGCTTTATCCACCGCATATTTCTCTTTACAGGCGGTACAGACTTTACGCACGAGCCGCTGAGCCATAACGCAGACCACCGATGAGTCGATCAGGTAAGGTTCGATCCCCATATTGACCAGGCGCGCGATCGCCCCGGCTGCCGTGGTCGTGTGCAGGGTAGAAATAACCAGGTGCCCCGTGAGGGCGCTCTTGATACCGATATCCACCGTTTCGTAATCCCTGATCTCGCCGATCATGATGACGTTAGGGTCCTGCCTCAATATGGAACGCAGGGCGCTGGCAAAGGTCAAGCCGACATCAGGCCTGACGGTAACCTGGTTTATCCCGGGGAGCTGGAATTCTACGGGATCCTCGACGGTAATAAAATTTTTCTTGGGGTTATCTACGAATTTAAGGATCGAATATAGAGTGGTGGTCTTTCCCGAGCCGGTCGGCCCGCAGACCAGGATCATGCCATGCGGAAGCACCGAGACTTTCTTGAGGTTATCCACGATATCATGGCTGAAACCCAGCTTCTCAATATCGAGCGTAGCCTGGGATTTATCCAAGATACGTATCGCAGCCTTCTCGCCGAAACTGGACGGCAGGATTGAAATACGGAAATCCACTTCCCTACCCAGCATCCTGACCTTAAAACGGCCGTCCTGAGGTAGGCGGTGTTCGGCGATATTCAATTCCGCAATGACCTTGATGCGGGAGATGATCGCTTGATGCATGTTCATCGGCGGGGCCTGCTGTTCCCGCAGGATACCGTCGATGCGAAAACGCACCCGCAGGACTTTATCCAGCGGCTCGATGAGGATATCGGAGGCGCGCTTCTTCACCGCATCTTCCATGATCATATTGGTGATCTTGATCGCGGGGGCTTCCTGGCCGAGACGGCCCAGCTGTTGATCGGTGTATGCCGCGCCCTTGTCCTCCTTGATAAGCTCGATCGAGGTCTCTGCCGAAGCCTCCTTGACAAGGTCGTCGATAATATCCCTGGCATTGTCCGGAAAGTAAAGCTCGATGGTCTGCAGGATCTCCTGGCTTGAGGAGATGATCGGATTGATCTCGTAGCCGGTCAGGACCTTGACGTGGTCGATGGCGAAAATATTGAGCGGGTCGGCCATGGCCACGGTGATCGTTTTTCCCATCTTGGATATCGGGATTATCTGATAATGACGGGACACCTCCAGGGGTATCAAGGTGACGATCTCCGGGTCGATCTTAAACCTCTTCAGGTCGATCAGTGGAAGGCCCAGGCCTTCGCTTAACGCCATGACCAGGTCGTTTTCCTTGATGAATTTCAACGAGACGATGATATCGCTGAGCCGGCCCCCTTTGGCGTTCTGGACCTTCAGGGCCTCCTCGAGTTGCTCCTGGGTGAGGAGCTTGTTGTTGATGAGGATCTCGGTAAGCCGTTCCTTTAACGAAGCCATTGTGCGACGGGTTATCCTTTGTCTTTGTAATATTTCTCGATCGACTTCCTCACGTCCGAAGTGGTAGCTACAAATATATGCACATTACAGCCGGTCAAAAGTTCGATATCCTCGATTGCCTGGATATTCAAGGGATTGGAGATCGCCAGGCTCAGATTGTTGCCGATCTTATCGATCGGGATAAGTACGTACTGCCTTGCCACGCGCGCCGGAATGATATCGATGATGTCGGCGTTAATCTCATAGTTGCTCAAAGGCAGATACGGGAATCCGAATTGAGCAGTGAGGGCTTGAGCAATATCCTCTTCCTTTATGAAGCCCAGCTCCACCAGCAATTCGCCGATAAGCCCGCCCTTTTCTTTCTGCAAGGACAAGGCCTTGTCCAATTGCCCCTGGTCAATGGCCCCCCGCTCTATGAGGAGCTCGCCTAATTGTTTGTTTACGATTCTTCGGCTACTTAGCATGTGTTATACAACGACCCGGTTCTTACCTTGGCTCTTGGCGACGGCCAACGATGCCTTTGCCTTGGCGATAAGCTCTTCCGACTCTACGCCGTCCAGGGGATTTTCGCTGATTCCGCCGCTGACGGTGATCCGGCAGGTAGGATCCTGCTCGCTGCTGAAGGTGACTTCAATACGCCTGCGAATCTCTTCGGTCAATTCCAGGGCTTGGCGCTTGTTTTTTTCGGGAAGCACAATGGCAAAATCATTATCACCGAACCTGGCGACGCGGTCAATCTCGGAAACGGAATCGCGGACCAGGGAAGCGACCTTTTTCAACGCGGCTTCCGAACGCAACAAGCCGAAGGTACGGTGGAATTTCTCAAAGTTATCTACGTTTAACAGAGCAAAGGCGCATGGCCGTTGGTAGACGATAGCCCGTTTTATCTCTTCCTGGAGGCGGCTGCGGATGAACATTTCGTTGTAGAGGCCGGTAAGCGCGTCTTTAATCTCTAATTTCTCGATGCGGTGCAATAAGAAATCGTTCTCTACGCCGATGGCGACCTGTTTGGCAAAGATATCCAACAGTTCTACGTCGTCCTTATCGTAGCTGAACCCTTCCTGGCTGTTAGCGATCGCCAAGATCCCCAGTACCTTGCCTTTCAAGTGGACGCCCAGCGCCAGTATGTTTTTAGCTTTGAACTCTTCGCGGAATGCGGCCTCATCGTCGGCAGGCAAACGGCTCTTCTTATCCACGATCAGGGGCAGGCTGGTGGTCACCAGTTTCCCAAAGACGCGATGCGCAACCGGGATCCTGAGCTTGCTTAAGTGTTGGAGGTTCAGCCCGTCGGTGATCTTGGTAAAGAACGTATCGGAATTCTCCTCCCGGAACAGCAGGAATGCCATCTCGGAGTTCGCCAGGAGCCGTGCCTTCTCGACGGTAATCTTCAGTATATCATCAAGTCGCGCGCCCTGCGATATGAGCGAACTGATCTGCAGAAGGCTGGAGAGCACGATGACCCGCTTCTGGATCTCCAGGTTGATCTCAGTCGTCCGCTCGCTGTAGCTTTTAAGCTCATCCATGTTGCTGCGGATACGGACGGTCATCTGATTCAAGGCATCGCCTAAATCCCCCAGCTCATCTTCGGCGGGCACCTCCACCTTACGGCTTAGGTCTCCGGCGGCGATAAGCTTGGCCTCCGAGCTGACGGTAAGGACATGGTCAAAGACCTCTTTGACGACGGTAAAACCGATGACGGCGATGGTAATACTGACTACCACCATCCCCACCGACGCCACCACGTCCACCTTAAAACCGACCAGCGGCAAGACGTAGCTTGAAACAATATAGACGCACACAAGCAGCGGCAGGATCGCCATAAGGGAAACCGCCACTTTCAATTTATAGCGCAAACCGCGGGAAGCCTGGGAAATACCTTTGGACTTTATCATCATTACCTCCGGGATTTTAGCTAAAATTATACCTTTTATCTTGTTTTATTGCAACAGCTTTTTAAAATCGTGCCGATTCAAATTCTTTACGCAGTTCCTGCTTTGTCGTGCCCATGTCGATGAAGTCCCAGGGGAACAATTCTTGCGCCGGCCTTGGCCTGCCATAGAACTCGGGATCGATACCGTTGTCCGCACAGGCCTCTTGCCACCGGCGGTAATCAAAGTGATTATCCCAGGAGTCGAATCTGGCCCCTTTGCGGTAGGCGGAAAGGATCACCCGGCTTAATCTACGGTCGCCCCGCGAAAGGACTGCCTCGATAAAACTCATCTGTGCGTTATGCTGGCTCAATTTAAGTTTCTGGTTTTTGATCTTACGGACCAGGTATCCCTGGACAGAAACGATCTGCTCGACCGTCTGCATGCCAAGCCACTGAAAGGGGGTATGCGGCTTGGGGATGAGCGTATTGATGCTAATGCCTACCTGGGCGGCGGGGCGATTAACCTTCCTTCTTAGCCCGGAAACCTGCGCCGCAAAGGTAACGATATCGTCAAGGTCGGATTCCGTTTCCCCGGGAAGGCCCGTCATGAAATAGAGCTTGACCCGTTGATACCCGGCACGGTACGCTTCCTCCATTACTTTCAGGAAATCCTCCATATCGAATTGTTTATTGATGACCCTGCGCAGCCGTTCGTTGGCGGCCTCCGGCGCAAAGGTAAGTCCGGTTTTTTTAACGGTTGAGATCAACGCCGACAAATGCGCAACGATGATCCGGGGTTTTATGGAAGGCAGAGAAACGCTCACCGCTTTTTCCTTAAAACGGCTGATAAGGGTGCTAAGAAGGTCTTCGATGTGCGGATAGTCGCTGACCGATAAGCCTGCCAGCGAGATCTCTTCGTAGCCGGTAGCCCGATACGCCTGGTCGGCAAGGCGCAATACCGTCTCGGGGCTGCGTTGCCGCAAGGGGAAATACTGGGTCCTGGCTTGGCAGAACCGGCAACGGTTGGGACAACCGCGCGTCAGTTCCAGGGTGATGCGGTCATGGATGATCTCGATATACGGCAGAAGCCATTCCTGCGGAAAAAATGCGGCATCCAGATTCTTTATAAAACGTTTTCTGACGACCGGCGGCGCGTCTTTACGGTTGGGCTTGAATTCCCGGAGCGCTCCGTCGGAATCGTACTGTGCGGTATACAGGGACGGGACATATACCCCTTCGATGCGGGAAAGCGCATGCAAGAGGTCCTGCCTACTCATGCGGCCGGACCTGAAATCATCCCTATGCCGGCGGTATACCGTAACGACCTCTTCGATCGCTTCTTCCGCTTCTCCGATGATGAAAAGGTCAAAAAACTCATGCATCGGTTCTGGGTTGATAGCGCAGGGCCCTCCCCCAATGACTAGCGGCATACCGGGATCGCGGGCAGAGGCCTCAAGCGGTATGCCTGCCAATTCCAGCATATTCAACACATTGGTGTATCCCAGCTCATACCCCAGGGAAAAACCGACCAGGTCGAATTCCCGCAAGCCTCTGTTCGATTCAAGCGAACACAGCCTCGTATCCCGGGAACGCAAAAGGGCCTCCATATCCTGGGCCGGGGCAAAGCACCTTTCGCAGCAGACCCCCTCCATGCGGTTGAGGACCCCATAGATGATCCGGATGCCCAGGTTGCTCATTCCCACCTCATAGAGATCGGGGAAGCAAAGGGCAAACCGTACGTCGGCACAGGAAAAATCCTTACGGGATACATTCCATTCCCTGCCGATGTAACGTCCTGGTTTATATACTTGCGCAAAAAGTTCTTCGCACATAGCGGCAAAACCGATCAAAACACCGCCCGGGTCTTATCGATGTTAACGAGTATCCCCAGGGCAATAAAGGTTACCAAGGTAGATGAACCTCCGTAGCTCATCAAGGGAAGCGGCAGCCCCACGACCGGAGCAAGCCCCATGTTCATGGCGATGTTAATGGACACCTGGATGGCCAACCAAAGAGATATCCCCAAAGCAAGCATCCTACCGAAATGATCGCTGGTCCGGCACGCTATCTGTATCCCTTGCCTGATGAGAAGGTAATACAACAGCAATAACCCGATGCAGCCTACCAGCCCCCACTGCTCGGCGAACGTAGCGAATACAAAGTCGGTGTGCGACTCGGGCAGGAAACGCAGCTGGCTCTGCGTGCCGGCCAGCCACCCTTTGCCAAAAAACTCCCCCGAACCGATGGCGATCTTCGACTGGATCACGGTATAGCCGGCTCCCAGCGGATCGATATTGGGATTAAGAAAAACCATCAGCCTGTCCCGCTGATAATCATGCAGGAAGTGCCAGAATACCGGAAGCGATGCGCACAGGAGACCCAGGAATATGAGAAGATAACGCGCCCTGACTCCCGCCAGAAAGCTCATGGCGATAAAAATAAAAAGCAGGATCATCCCGCTGCCCAGGTCGGGCTGCTCGACAACCAGGAGCATCGGCACCCCGACGCATACCAGCGGAAGGATGAGGCTGCGGATGGCGCCCAAACCTGAAACCTGCAGAGAAACGCTCTCAATGGATTTTCTGCTGAAATACCGCGCCAGAAATATCACTATGATCAGCTTCGCTGCTTCGGACGGCTGGAAGTTAAACCAGGTGAATTTAAGCCAACGCTGCGCTCCCAGGCGCACCACGCCCAGGATGAACACCAGGAACAGCAAGCCTGCGGCCAGGGCGTAGAGTACGTACGTGGCGTCCCATAAGCGCCGGTAGTTCAAGCCGGACATAAGAAAAAACAGCGCCACTCCCACCATGGCCCAGAGGAGCTGGCGCTTGTAGACCAGCTGCCAAAACTCCCCTTCTTTTTGATAGGTGCTGCTGTAGATAGAAAGGATCCCTAATCCGGAAATAATAAGAGCGATTATCAATATGCTAAGATAGCTGCTTCTCATAATAATTTTTCGCCGACCATCCCCTCCAGGATCTGCTTGGTAAGCATGCCGGCGGCATGGCCGGAACCGCCGTGTTCCAGAAAAACACAGATAACGTACTTAGGCTCCTGGAAAGGGAAAAAACCGACGAACCAGGCATGCGGAGAACCCCGGCCGACCTGAACCGTCCCGGTTTTTCCGGCCACTTCGAAAGGCAGGCCGGCCAGCATACTGGCCGTTCCCGTAGGAGAGCTAACTACGCGCCTCAGGCCCTGCCGTACGTGTTCCAGGTTGTAGGGCTTAAACGGTAAAGTGACGGATTTTCTTTGGGGATCGAATACGGGACTGTTGCCTATCGCCTTGGTTATGTAGGGAGTCACCAGCATTCCCCGGGTAGCAAACGCGCCCATCATACGCGTCAATTGTATGGGCGTTACCAACAAGTCCCCCTGGCCGATGGCCAGGTTAGCGGTATCGCCGTCAAACCAACTCTGGAAACGGGAGATCTTTTTCCATAAGGGAGAAGGCAAGAAGCCGTTTATTTCATACGGCAGGTCGATCAGCGTCGGGCGGGAAAGGCCGAATTTAAACGCACACTCATGGATCGCCTGAGCCCCGGCCAGAAGGCCGGTTCGATAGAAAAATACGTTGCAGGAATGCGCGATCGCATCCAAGAGTCCCTGTTGGCCGTGCGTATCCCAGCAGTTAAACTTCTGTTGGCCGAGATTGAAAAAACCGGGGCAGGAAAAAACCGTAGACAAGTCGATCTTGCCGGCCTCCAGGGCGGCGAGCGCAACGATCACCTTAAAGACCGAACCGGCAGGATAGGCAGCGCCGATCGCCCGGTTAAGGAGCACGGCATCGCGGCTGGTGATAATAGTGCGCACCTGGGCCGATGCGGATTCTTTGCGAAAAATGCCGGGGTCGAAAGCGGGGCTGGAAGCCATCGCCAGGATCTCCCCGCTTTGCGGATCCATCATGACCACGCACCCCTTCTTTCCCTGTAAATTGGCCTCGACGATTTTTTGCAGCGCAAGGTCCAGCGTCAACTGTATATCCCGGCCGTTCTGCGGCGGCCGGAACCCCAGCACGCGCATGAACCTGCCCCGGTGATCCACCTCTACCAGCAGCCCGCCTTCTTCCTGCCTCAGGTAGTAGTCGTATTTTTCCTCCATGCCGCCAAAACCGACGAGGTCTTTGGTCTTATACCCGTAATCGGCCAGCATCGTCAAGCGCCAGTGGTCGATCTCGTTAAGGTAGCCGACCACATGGCAAGCCAGGTCCCCGTAAGGATACGCGCGAACCGGGTTCGGCTGGATAACGATACCGCCAAAATCGAACTTAAGCTCCTCCAGGGCGATCGCTTTCTTGGTGTCGATGTTCCGGGCCACGGTCACCGGCATGAAGGATGAAACAAAACCGGACTTAAGCTTGTTCTGTAATTCCTGAGGGTCGATCTGCAGGATCCGTGCGATTTTCGGCAGGAGTTCGAGGGTGCGGCCGTTCTCCTGCGGCAGGAGCATAACATCGTACGAAAGCCGGTTTCCGACAATCACCTGGCCGTTACGGTCGATGATCCTGCCCCTTGCCCCGGATTGAGCAAGCAGGCGTATGGAATTTTTTTTGCTTAGTTCCGTGAATTGCCTGCCCTGAATGGCCTCCAGGTTAAAAAGCGCCAAGCCCAGCATGACAAAGATGCACGCAACCAGAACGTTTGTTACCTTAGTTCTCATGTAAACGTTACCTGCTTTTTTCGTGGATCATTTTTGCGAGGCTGAATAAGGGTACGGAGGCCGCGGCGGTATACGCAGTCTCCAGCACCAGGATGCGCAGGAATATCCCGAGAGAGACGACTTTGCCGAAATACAAGAAGACAAGCCTGGTGAGTATGGCGTCCAGCGCCGTGATAACCGCAATGGTCCCCGCGAAAATAATATAGTTGTCTATGGATATCTTCCGGGCTAATTTGACCAGCGCCAGGCTCCACAACGAAAATAAAAGCGTATTGACGCCAAATGGCCCGGCGGAAAAAATATCTTTCCATAGTCCCGCAAGCAGGCCCAGGGACAAGGCCCAGGCCGAAGACGTATAGACGCCGCAGGCCGCCATCCCGACCAAAAGCAGGTCGGGCTTGACATTCCAGACCTTGCATATATCAAGGACGCTTACCTGGAAAAGCCCCAGCAGTATAATGAACGGCACATACAGTATGCCTCTCATGGGATAATAACAAATACCTCTTCGATGGCCGACAGGTTGACTACGGGCCGGATGAGCGCGTAATGGCTCAGGCCGGAAAATTCCTCGCCGATCTCGACAACTTTTCCGATGCTCAGGCCCTTGGGAAAGTTTCCGGACAGCCCCGAGGTCAAAATCGCATCATCGACTTTGACATCCGCATCTTTGGGAAGATATTTCATGATCAGATACGCCCCCAGCGTCCCCGAGACAAGCCCTTCCTGACGGCTACGCTGGATAAGAGCGGATACGCTGAAATCCGGATCGTTGATGAGGGTAATTTTGCTGGCCGAAGGCGTTGTCTCGGTCACGCGGCCCACCAAGCCCGCGTAGGTAATGACGACGAGGCCGCGCCTGATACCCTGGTTGCTGCCTTTATCCACCGTTACCAGGGACATCCAGTTATCGGGAGAACGTCCGATGACCCGGCAGGCAACCACATGGTAGGGGGTTTTCTGCTTGAATTCCAGCAGCCCTTTGAGCCGCTGGTTCTCGGCATATATGTCGTTAAGTTCCCGTATCTTTTGTTTCAGGAAATCGATTTCCTTATCCAGGATCTCGTTGCGGACAAGATTGCGGTGATAGAAGACAATACCCCCTATTTCGCGGCGTATGCCCGCCAGGAAGGCGAGAGGATAGCGCGACAGGTTAAGGCCGGGAGTTCGTATGATTAC
The DNA here is from genome assembly GCA_035506195.1 of Patescibacteria group bacterium. Classification (GTDB taxonomy): domain Bacteria; phylum Omnitrophota; class Gorgyraeia; order Gygaellales; family Profunditerraquicolaceae; genus DATJPV01. Next base: position 14,968 of record DATJPV010000022.1, read on the forward strand.
GATCGAACCGGAAAGCGTGATGAATGCTGCCAGAAGGGCGGTGAAGCGGATTAGCTGTTTCTTGTTGAACTTAAACACATCTTAGACCGGCAGCTAGGTGTGCATCTCTGTTTTTATGGGGACGGTGACTTTCTTCAGGTACTTTATTTCATTGAGGACCTTGCCTGTACCGTTAGCTACGGCGGTCAAGGGGTCTTCGGCGATAAACACCGGCAGGCCTGTTTCTTCCGCGATCAATTTATCAAGCCCGCGCAGAAGGGAACCACCTCCGGCCATCACGATACCGTGGTCAATAAGGTCCGCAGCCAGCTCCGGGGGAGTCCTCTCGAGAGAAATCTTCGCAATCTCTAGAATCGCGCGTAACGGTTCCTGTAAGGCCTCCCTTACCTCTTCGGAGGTAATGGTAACCGTCTTAGGCAGGCCCGCAACCAGATCCCGGCCTTTGACTTCCAAAGACATCTCTTCTTCCATGGGGTAGGCTGAGCCGATCTTAATCTTGATGTCTTCTGCGGTGCGTTCGCCGATCATCAGGTTATACGACTTCTTCAGGTACTCGATAATAGCTTCGTTCATTTCATCACCGCCGATGCGGATAGACTTTGAAAATACGGTGCCTGCCAGAGAGATCACCGCGATTTCGGTGGTGCCGCCTCCGATATCAATGATCATGTTCCCTATGGGCTCCTGTATCGGCAGGCCTACGCCGATAGCCGCGGCAATCGGTTCTTCGATCAAAAATACCTCACGCGCGCCGGCGCGTTCCGCAGAATCCTTGACCGCACGCTTCTCGACTTCCGTAATGCCCGAGGGTATGGCGATGACTATGCGGGGCCTTACCAGTACATGGCGATGGTGTACCTTCTTTATAAAATACCGCAGCATCGCCTCGGTTATCTCGAAATCCGCGATGACACCGTCCTTCATCGGCCGGATGGCCACGATGTTGCCGGGCGTGCGGCCGAGCATGCGCTTTGCCTCCTCCCCTACCGCCAGAACGTGGGAAGTGTCGCGCTCAACGGCTACTGCCGAAGGCTCGCACAACACCACCCCTTCCCCCTTAACATACACCAGGGTGGTCGCGGTACCCAGGTCAATACCCATATCATTAGAGAACAAACCCAAGACGTAATTAACAGATTTTTTGGTTAAATCCTTGATTTTACCCATATTCTTCTCCTTGAGTCAATGATTAGGGATTTTATCAGAGATTAAAACCTATGTCAAATAAAAAGTTATTTTATAACAGCCCTGTTTTACCGCGATAAAGAGCGCATTACGCGCAAAAAATCGGGGAAGGACTTCTTGATGCAGGAAACGTCATCAATGACGACAGGGCCCTGTGCGACAACAGAGGCGACTACCATGCTCATGGCGGTGCGATGATCGCCGTAGCTTCTAACCCGCCCCCCGGTAAGCTCTTCTACGCCTTCAATCACGATGCATTCCTGGCTGCCGGCCTTTTTGAGCGTTAGCCGGCCGCCTATTGCGTTTAAGTTCCGGCACATCGAGCTGATGCGGTCGGTCTCCTTTACGCGCAGCTCCCCTACCCCTTCTAACACCGTCCTGCCCTTCGCAAGGCAGGATGCGACCATCAAAACCGGCAATTCGTCTATGAGCGAAGGGATCTCTGTGCGCCTGACCACCGTACCTTTAAGGCGCCTGGCGGTAACCATAATATCCCCGTACGGCTCCGGAGCGCGGCTATGATATTTCAGGCGCAGGAACGCGCCCATCCTTTGCAATACCTTAAGCAAGCCGGTGCGGGTGGGATTGAGGCTTACGTCCTTAATGAGAAGTCGGGATCCGGGTAGGATGAGTGCCGCAATAATAAAAAAACCCGCGGAAGATATATCGCCCGGTATGCGCAACTTCCCCGGAGAAAGCAGCTGACTGTTACCTTGTATGACGACCGTGCCTTTACTGATCTTTATGCGGGCGCCGAAAAGCTTAAGCATGCGTTCGGTATGGTCGCGCGTGTAGAAAGGATCGACAATGCGGGTCTTGCCGGCTGCATAAAGGCCGGCAAACAGCAGCGCAGACTTTACTTGCGCAGAAGCAACCGGCAACCTGTAGCGGATGCCGGAAAGGCTGCTTGCCCGTATGCGGATAGGAGGGTATTCTTCCTTCCCCCCTGCTGCGGCGCTGATCCGGGCCCCCATCTTACGTAAGGGGATAGTGATCCTGGACATGGGTCTGCGGCGAAGAGACGGGCTTGCGTCTAAAAAAGTGCCGAAGCGCTGGCCCGACAGTAATCCAGCCAAAAGACGCAGCGTCGTCCCCGATTCTCCGGCAAGGATCTTTTTCGCGGGGCTGCGCAGCCCGCACAACCCTCGTCCGTATATAGTTACCCTGCGGCCTTTCGCGTCGCTGGAGATACGAACGCCAAGGGCCTTAAACGCATTGAGCGTACGAAGGCAATCTTGATTAAACGGAAAATTTTCGAGAGTGGTTTTTGTTTTGGAGAGCGCGGCCAGGATTACCGCACGGTGAGCGATAGATTTGTCGCCCGGCAGGCTGAACCGGCCGAGCAGGCGGCGGGCCCGCATACAGCGAAAGGCTTTCATGAAAGCTAACTCTTCGGGACGACCCTATCCCCTTCCTTGAGTTTCTCGCGGATCTCTTTGGTGGTAAAGCCGGCAGCGGCCATGGACTCGTGGACCTTTTCGATCCTCAGATCGCCGAGGTATTTGTTGCCCCGGTACGCAGAAAATACCATACCCACGCTGACACCGTCCTTGATGCCCAGGTTGATCACGGCAAAATCGTATTCTTTATTTACCACCAGCACTTTGCCTTCGGCGCCGGGGGCCAATTTTGCGGGAGCAGCTTCCTGTGCCGCGGCAGATTCGACGGCCGCGCCGGTCTCTGAATTCACCACGATTTTGCCCAACTCGACGCCTTCTTTGGCCTTGACGGTCTGCTCCTGGGTTTGCGACTGCAAATCTTTTATTTTAACTTCCAATTCATTCCTCTTTGTTTCCAAATCGGCGATCTGGGTCTGGGCCTGCTGGGCTTCGGCCTGAGCCTTGTTGAGCTTGGCTTCCAACTCCACGGTTACCTTGCTCAATTGGGTCATGTCCATCTTCATTTTCTCTACCTGGGCCAGCGTTTCCTGGCGCGCGGTCTTTTCATCATCGAGGCTCTTGTTCAATGTTTCGATCTGGGTTGTCGCGCCCTTAAGCTTCGTTTCCAAAGAAGTAATGGTCTCTTTGGATTCGCTCAGTTTTGTTTCGGCGATTTTCTGCTGAGTCTTAACTTCTTCCAGCTCTTTCTGAAGGGAGACGTTTTTAGTGTATTCCTGATTGTATAAATAATAAATTCCGCCGGCCAAGAGAAGCGCAACCGCTATTAACAAGACGAAAACGACTGTCCGACCTTTAGAATTTTCAATCATCCCTGCCCCTCCTTGAGCTCCTTGGTTTTAAATCCAGCGGAATCCTGTCGAGTGCGCAAAAATTTTCGAGCGACCGAAAATTTTTGCAGCGTTTACGAGACAGGAAAATATTTCGTAATCTTTTCCGTTAGTATATCATCCCGGATACAAAAATCAAGACTTATTTGACGCGCATAACCGCAGGAATTCCGGCGGCGGCTCGGCAGAAAATTCAATGTAGGTATGGCTGCGAGGGTGGATGAAACCGAGGAGCTTGGCGTGTAATGCCATGCGTACGAACTGGTTATTACCCCCGTATTTTACATCTCCCAGGATCGGATGCCCCAAAAATGCCAGGTGCACCCGGATCTGATGGGTCCTGCCGGTGAATAATTCCAGCTCCAGGAGGCTCGAAGCGCAGCTACGGCTCAAGGTGCGGTAACGCGTTTTGGCGTATTTGGTATGGGTTCCGAATCCCACGGACATGTTCTTGCGCTTGCGCGGATGCCTGCCGATAGGAAGCTCAATAACGCCCTCATCGAACTCCATGTTGCCATTGACGACCGCAACGTATTTGCGGATGATGGTATGCTTTGCGAATTGCCCGGCCAGCGCCAGGTGGCTGAAATTATTCTTCGCAATGACGATGATCCCGGAGGTCTCCTTGTCTATCCTGTGCACGATGCCGGGGCGCTGCGGATTAACCGAAGAAAGCTCCTTGAACCGATGTAACAGGGCATTGGCCAGGGTATGTTCCGTATTGCCCGGCGCAGGATGCACCACCAGGCCCGCCTGTTTGTTGATAACCGCCAGGTCCTGGTCCTCATAAAGAACGTCCAGGGGGATATCTTCCGGCTGAAGCAGGGTCGATTCTTTATCCGGGAGGCGAACAATGATCAGGTCTTCCTGCCTGATCTTGTGGTGAGGTTTTTGCTGCAGGCTGCCGCGCAGGGTAACCGCGCCGGCAAGGATGGCTTTTTGCAGGTGCGTGCGGGAAAGCCCCGGCTCGATATCTTTCAGAGCTTCCAGAATAAAAACATCCAGACGCTTACCCGCGTCGTCTGCGCAGGCCCGTAAGGTATGCTCAGGCATTCTTACCTGCTTGTTCTTTTGAGGGACAGGTATTTAACGAAGGCAACGCATAACACCGCCAGGCTTAAAATCTGAAATAACGTAAGGCCCGCGAAAAGAATTTCGCTGTCCCCGCGCCAGAATTCGATCAAAAAGCGCTTGGTGCTGTAAAGCAGCAGATACGCCAAGAATATTTCGCCGTCTCTATGAGGCTTATCCTGAAGGAATCGTAAAATGACGAATATAACCAAGAGCGCACATGAGGAATAGATCTGCGTGGGTATAAGCGGCGCCTGGTAGGTATCGTTATACAGGCCGAACTCCGATACCTTGCCGAAACAGCAGCCGTTAAGGAAACAGCCGATCCTGCCGATGGCCTGGCCCAATGCCACAAACGGAACAAGCAGGTCCACCGTCTTGTACACCGACGCCTGTAGGCGGCGAAGGTAAAAAATGCCTGCAGCGCTGCCCAAAAAAAGCCCGCCGAACCAGGAAAGTCCCCCGTATTGCAGCATGATGACTTCCAGGCAGTTTCTAAGGTAATACTCAAAGTGCTCCGTTACATAAAAAATGCGCGCGCCGATGACACCCGCCACAAAAACCACGAACGCCAAATTCAAGATGATGTCGCCCGAGACGCCCTGGCGCCTTGCCTGCATAGCCGCCAGGCTTGAGGCGATCAGGAATGCGACTGCCAGCATCAAGCCATAAGAGAATACGGTAAAAGGTCCGATCTTGCAGATTACAGGATGCATGCGCGTGGCGGCTCCTTACGCAAAAGGATGGAATAGCCCAGGATTATCGCCCCAATGGTGATGGCGCTGTCGGCTATGTTGAATACCGGCCAGATACGAAAGTCCAAAAAGTCGACCACATAACCATACCTGATGCGGTCAATAAGGTTGCCCAGCGCTCCCGCCAGGATCAGGCATAACGAGACCCGATACATAAAAAATCCCTGCGATACCTGCCGGCGCAGATGCGTATAAATCAGAAAGATCGCCACCACCGCAGCGGCGATAAATACGGCTGTCTGGTTTTTTAATACACCAAAGGCTGCCCCGCGGTTATGGACGAGGGTGCAATGAAAAACTCCGCGTATGATGGGGATGGATTGGTGCAGCGCAAGCGTCTTGTCGGCGAGGAATTTGGTTAGTTGATCCAAGAAAAGGACTGTGAGTATAAAAACGGGAATCATGGAAAACGGCCCGGGGCCAATCCTATCGCTTTTCCTTCTTCTCTTGGCATTTGATGCACATGCGTGCGTAGGGAACGACTTTCAACCTGCTCTTTGAAATAAGGTCCTTGCAGTCTTCGCAGACGCCGAAGGTGCCGTCTTCGATCTTCTTCATTGCGTCATCGAACTCGTACAGCAGCTGGCGCTCACTGGAAGCCAGGCCCATCGAGAATTCGCGGTCATAACTGTCTGTAGCCACATCCGCCATGTGGTAGGTATAGCCGGATATGTCGCCGGAGGCATCCTTTTGCGTTTTTTTAAGCGTATCCTCGGACAGGTGCTTTATCTGTTCAAGGAGCTGTTCCTTGCGCAGTACAAGCAACTTCCTGAAATCGTTCAATTCCTTTTTACTCAGCTTCTTGGCGGGTTTCTTTTTTATCACTTCACTTGCCTCCTAGAGCAGCGATGCATCGTCCGCAGATTTCCGGATGCGCCTGGTGGGTACCGATGCCCGCGCTGTAATTCCAGCAGCGCGGGCATTTGTCGCCATGGGCCTTTTCTACCGCTATTGCCACATCCGGATACTTTTGTGCGATCGATCCCTGTGTCAACTCCGGCTCGTTCCTAATCTGGACCTGGGAGACTTTGCATATCTCGCAAAGGTCGTCCTTCAGGCTGTCTAAATATGTATACCGAAAACCCTTGTTTGTCAACAAAATTATTCGGGCATCAAAGGAACTGCCGATGATCCCTTTGGAACGCTCCTCTTCAAGCGCCTTGGCGATATCGGGGATCAGTTCCATAATGGGCGCGAGTTCTTCGGCGCTTTTCTGCAATAACGCCTGCCCGGCAAAGATACCGGCATCTGACAGGGGCCAATCCGCAAGATGGACGCTTGAGGCTGCGCGGTCATGGCTTGAGATGGGCAGATGCTGCCAGATCTCTTCAGCGGTAAACGCCAATAAAGGCGCGGCGATCCTGGCCAAGATATGCGCTATCTCATACAGTGCGGTCTGGGCGGCGCGGCGCTGAGGCGAGGCGGCGGCGGCGGTATAAAGCCTGCCCTTGACCATATCCAGGTAATACATGGAAAGGTCTTCGTTGCAGAAATCATAGATCAATTTATATGCCGTATGAAATTCATACTGCTGATATGCGGTATCCACTCCCGTCAGTACCTGATGCATCCGATGCAAGATCCAGCGGTCAAGCCTGGACATCGTTTCGCAGCCGGCCTTATCGGTATCCGGATTGAAATCATACAAGTTGCTTAATATGAAACGGGCGGTGTTACGGATCTTGCGATAAGCCTCAGACAGGCGTTTGAGTATCTCCGGAGAGATCCGGATGTCCTCGTTATAACCGCTGGAGGCAACCCAGAGCCTCAGGATATCTGCGCCGTAATCCTTGATAATATCGAGCGGCGAAATAACGTTGCCCAGGGACTTGGACATCTTTCTGCCCAAGCCGTCAACGACAAACCCGTGCGTAAGCACCGCCTCGAACGGCGGCCTGCCGTCGATACACATCGAAGGTATGAGCGATGCCTGAAACCAGCCGCGATGCTGATCTGAGCCTTCAAGATACAAGGCGCAAGGTAGTCCTCCCAATTCCGGCCTCTTTTTCAGGACTGCCTGGTGGCTTACCCCGGAATCAAACCAGACATCCAGGATATCCGCACCCTTGGAGAAATCGGCGTGCCGGCAGTGGGGGCAGAGAAAGCCCGGGGGAAGGAAATCTTCCACCGGCCGCTGGAACCAGGAGTCTGAGCCCTCTCGGGAAATATACGTAATAAATATGTCGATAACCGCCGGGTCAAGCACTTCCTCGTGGCAATGGTTACAGACCAGCGCCGGGATAGGCACCCCCCAATATCGCTGGCGGGACAAACACCAATCCGGCCGCAATTGCACCATCGCCGCGATCCGCTCTTTGCCCGACGCGGGGATCCATGCAACCTGGGTATCGATCGCTGCCAGCATCTTTTCGCGAAGGTTATTCTCGTCAATGCGCAGGAACCACTGTTTGGTGGCGCGGAAGATAACGGGTTGCTTACAACGCCAGCAATGCGGATACGAATGCCGTATGGAAGAACTAAAAAGCAGCGCCCCTAGGCCCTGGAGCTTTTCCAGGATACGCGCGTTGGCGTCATAGACATTGAGCCCTTGGAACTCGCCCGCCGTTTCATCGAAATTTCCCCGGGAGTCTACCGGCATGATCACGTCCAGCTTATATCTCAACCCGGTCTGATAATCCTCTGCGCCGTGCCCGGGAGCAGTATGCACCAGGCCTGTCCCCTCTTCTTTCGATACATAATCCGCCAGGACCAGGCGGCCCTTTCTGATGCCGAAGGGATGCGCGTAGGTTAAACCTTCCAGTTCTTTGCCGGAGACCTGCCTGATGAGCTCATATGTTTCGATTCCGGCTTTTTCCAGGAACTGCGGCAGAAGGTCTGAGCCCACAAAGAGATTGCCTTTGTCGGTCCGGATATACGCGTATTGCAAGTGCGGATGCGCGACCACCGCCACATTCCCCAGAAGGGTCCATGGCGTAGTCGTCCAGATAACCAGATACGAATCCCTTGGATACTCTTTGCAGTGCTCCAGTTGAAACTTCACGTATATCGACGGAGAAGTATGATCTTCGTACTCTACCTCTGCTTCGGCAAGGGCCGTTTCGCACCGGAAACACCAGTTCACCGGTTTTAAGCCGCGATAGATATACCCTTTCCGGACCAAGGCATTAAAAGAGGTCACGATGCCTTCTTCGTAGTGCGGATCGATGGTCAAGTAAGGGTTGTCCCAGTCGCCGAAGACGCCAAGACGCTTGAATTCCTCTTTTTGGATCCCGACGTAACGGCTGGCATAGGCATGCGCTTTTTTGCGGAATTCCAGCTGTCCGATCTGATATTTATTTATCTTAAGTTCCTTAAACAGCTGGTGCTCGACCGGCAGGCCATGGCAATCCCAACCGGGCACGTAAGGCGAATCGAAACCTTTGAGGGTTTTGTATTTTACAACGATATCCTTAAGGGTTTTATTCAAGGCATGCCCGATATGGATATCGCCGTTGGCATACGGGGGCCCGTCATGCAATACATATTTTGGCTTCGCGCGGCTCTTGGCGCGGATACGGCCGTAGAGTCCCTGTTCCTGCCAGGCCGCAAGCATCGCCGGCTCCTTCTTGGGCAGGTCCGCCTTCATGGGAAAATCCGTCTTGGGCAGGTTCAGGGTATTTTTGTAGTCGATATTATTTGACATATTTGCCGATAAGCGGGTAAAGGTCCTTCTTGACTTTCGCCGGTATCTTTTTACGGTCGGTAATGATCGCGAATTTTAAAGCATCCCGGCATTCGCAGCCGCGATTTTCCGGGATATGCGCAATGACCGCGCGCAATATTTTTTTGGCGTTCTCGATATTGTTTTGCAGGTTCCTGATGACCATCTCGACGGTGACGCTCTCGTGTTCCGGGTGCCAACAATCGTAATCGGTCACCGCTGCCAGGGTCGCATAACAGATCTCCGCTTCCCGGGCAAGCTTGGCTTCGGGCATATTGGTCATGCCGATAATGTCCATCCCCCAGCTGCGGTACAGGTTCGATTCCGCCAGCGTTGAAAACGCCGGGCCTTCCATATTTATGTAGGTGCCGCCTTTATGCATGCGCAGCTTGAGGCTACAGCCGGTGTGGTATAACAGGTCCACCAGGTGCCGGCATACCGGATGGGCAAAGACTATGTGCGCAACCAACCCCTTATCGAAAAAAGTAGCCTGTCGAGCATGGTTGGTGCGGTCCACGAACTGGTCCACGACTACGAAATCCATCGGCCGCAGTTCATCCTTGAGGCTCCCGCAGGCAGTCACCGAGATGATCCTCTCTACTCCCAGCTTTTTCATCCCGTAGATATTGGCGCGGTAGTTGATCTGGCCGGGGGATATGCGGTGCCCCACGCCGTGCCGCGGCAGGAATACCACGTCCCTTCCTTCGAGGGTACCGACGACGAACTTATCGGAAGGGCTGCCGAAAGGCGTCTTGACTTCGATCTTCTTAAGCCGCTTGATGCCGTCAATCTGATATAAACCGCTTCCGCCGATAATGCCTATGCGCCCCATGTTTACTCCTTTTTGGACAATTCCCCGGCGCGCGCCAATGCGGCCTTCACTGCCGCATCTAAGCACTCAACACCGCCGTGCAATTCTTTCAACCCTGCCTCGGTAGTACCGCCTTTAGAAGTAACCTGCATGCGTAACTGCCCGGCCGACAGCCCCGTTTTTTTCAACAGCGCCAGACTCCCCTCAGTGGTTGCGGATGCCAACACTCCCGCGTCTTTTGCGGAAAACCTCACGGCTTGCGCAGCCTGCGAAAACGCGGGGATAAATACCTTCCGGCTAAAGTCCTCCCACTGCCCCTGCGGCATATGTTCAAGCAGCGCGTAAAAGAATCCCGGGCCGCTGCCGGAAATCGCAGTTGCCGCATCCATCATGGATTCTTCGATCTGCAACGTCTTGCCCATATAATTGAACAATTCCCGGCTGAAAACGATATCCGTATCATCCGCGTAGCGGCCTTTACAAAGGCAGATCATACCTTTGCCGATCTTAGCCGGCAGGTTCGGCATCACCCGGATCACGCGCACCTTCCCAAGCGCAGTTTCAATAGAGGCTGCCGGAATCCCCGCAGCGATAGAAATGACTAATTTTTCGGCGATCAGGGGTTTAATTTCTGCCAAGATGCCGGAAAAATCCTGGGGCTTGACCGCCAATATGAGCACATCCGACCAGATGACAAGCGCACAGATGTCCGCGGCGACATCTATCCCCTGCAGGTTATGCGTTTTACTTTGGTCCTTATCAAAAACGCATACTTCATAATGGCCTTTTAAGCGTTCGGCGATCGCCGAACCCATCGTACCGAACCCGAGTATTCCTATCTTACGCATCATCTATCCTCGAATATCGCCCGGCCCAAACGGAGCATCGTGGCGCCTTCCTCGATCGCTATTTCAAAGTCATCGCTCATGCCCATGGAAAGTATCGGAACCCCTTCGGCCGTAATCCCGGATGAGCCGATCTCCTCCCGCAGTTGCCGGAGCAACCGGAAACAAGGCCTGATCGCTTCAGGGTTATCGGCAATAGGAGCGATGGTCATGAGGCCCCGTATGCGCACGCTTTTAAGGACCGCTGCCTGCCTGATAACCCCTGCCGCATCCTGGGGCTTAAGCCCGAATTTGCTGGCCTCTCCGGAAGCGTTCACCTGGATCAGTATATCCTGTACCTTGCCGATAGAGCCGGCTTGCGCATCAAGCTCCTGCGCCAGCCGCAGGCTGTCTACGGAATGGATCAGGTCAAATAACCTGACCGCTTCTTTTGCTTTATTCGTCTGCAGGTGGCCGACCATGTGCCACTTCGCAGACGGCACCGAAGGCACCTTAAGCGTCGCTTCCTGGACCCGGTTTTCGCCGATATCGCCGATGCCACAGGCAACTACTTCCTTGATTTGACTGACGGTCCTGCCCTTGCTGACCGCCACGACCGTAACGGCTGCGGGATCCTTGCCCAGCCGGGAGGAGATGAAAGAAATACGCTCTTTGACCCTGCGGATGTTCTCTTCTACCATAAGGTGACCACTTTGAAAAATATATTATACCCCAGAAATATGCAGGGTCAACCGCTAAAAATATTCCTGATAGACTTCTTTAGCTTTATTGATGACCCGATGCACCAAGGTGGGGGCGGGTTGCGTCGCGGAAAGAGAAAGCGGCTGCTGTTTCTTAAGCACCTGGCAGATGATCCCGATGGAACTGATATGATTGACGTATTTCTGGCCCGAGAGGGCGTTATCCTTGGTAATGACCGAGACGACCTCGGGATACACGATCCTGCCCAGCCTCACGGAGACACCCAGGGTTCCCTCGAGATTCTCCAATAAGCCCTCCAGCAAAACCGTGCGGCCGACCGTTACGACATTATCGACTTCGTACAAATTGACCATCTTTTCCAAGCGCTCCTTAATGGCCTGGCATATCTGCTTGGCTTTGGCAGTAGCGATTTCAACCACCATTTTCTGCTTTACGGTATGGTAGATATTATTTTTCTTCAGCAGTATCTCTTTATCTTCCCGGATAGCGCCGGAATCATCGATGACGCCGTATGACTGCTTGACCTCTTCCGCCAGTTCCGGAGGTATCTTGAGGGAATCGGCAAGCGCCGCAGTCACATCGTAGCCGCCGATGGGCAGGATCTCGACGCTCCTCAAGAGCCCTTCCTTGAAGACCAACAGCTCCGTCATGTCGTTGCCGATATCGCACAGGACATTGATACCTTGCCTTAGTTCGCGGTTACATACCGCTTCGCTGGTCGCCAGTCCCGAGAAAAAAATATCTTTTACTTCAAACCCCGCCTGGTTGACGATGCGGATGATGCTCTGTATAGAAGACAGCTTGCCGCAGATCAGATACAAGTCGACCTTGAGGCGGTGGCCGTAGAGCCCGATGGGGTTGAGTATCTCATTCTTTGAATCGATGACGTAACCGAAAGGTATTTGATGTATGATCTCCTCTTCAAGGCTGGAACCCAGGATGCGCGCCTGTTCGTTGGCCTGCAGGACATCCGACGGCGTGATTACTTTATTACCCCGCTCCGCCAAGGGTATGATCGCGGGGCTGTGCTTGGTGGTGATATCCTGGCCGGAGATCGTGGTGTAGACGAACTTGATCGGTATCCCGGATTTGCGCGCAAGGTTTTTTAACACCGCGCCTACGCAGCCGATCAGCTCAAGCGCGTCGGTGATCGAACCGTTACGAAACCCTTTGGAGGGACCGCTTTCAAAAAAGAGATTGGTAATGTGCTTCTTTTTCATCTGGGCAACCGCGGCAGATATTTTGCTGGAACCTATGTCCAAGGCACAGATGTAATTGCTTGCGAACATTGCTGGATCCTTTCTTAACTAAAAAATTATTTTCCCGTTTCCTTTTCCCGCAGTTTGATTATCGGCTCTTTAAAACGGAAATCGATGTACTTAAGGTTTTGCCAATCGCTACGCATCTGCACAAGCAGCCCCGAGAGGACCGCGATGTTTTCCCGCACCTGGTTCTGCCCCATTTTTATTTCCAGGGCTTCCTGAACAGGCGGCTTGCCCTTACGCACCACCGGGGCCGCCACCTGAGGCATAACCAGCGACAGGGATGTATTCGTAGGGTCGGTCACATCAAGACGCGCAAGCCTGCAGTATTTCAGTATCTTGTTGCGTTTTAACTCCTGGATGATTTGCAAGGCAAACGCCAAGTCCTTTGCGTGATACTTTACCCCTGTTTTGGGGCCGAAGATCTTTGTTTCCAGCCCCACGATCAACGGCAACTCCTGCGCCTGGGCCTGAGGGACCCAGTCGAACAGCACCATGTCCTGATCCACGCAGAAATAACGGTATAATTTTATGCAGGCAACCGGTTTGCGACTGATGAATTCTACGAACAGGCGGTTCGGCAGGATCCGGACCAGGCGGATATTCTTATAATTCGGGTAGAGCGAAGAGATGTAACCCGATTCCCGTTCCAGGTCTATGTCGAATATGTTGTGGCCTTTAAGGTATGCCAGGTCAATCGCTGCGCCCTTGGCGACAATGACCTCTTTAAGCTTGAAATAATCAAGCTTCCTGATTACCTGCAACAACGACCAACTTACCAAAGCCAGCACGCAGAAAACCGCCAGGGTGCTTGCGATTAACTTAAACGGCAGATTCAGTTTGAGCCTGAGTTTTTGTTTTCTCATAAGCTAGATCGAGCAGACGCAGGCACAGCCGGGTAAAATCAATACCGATGATCATGGCTGCCTTAGGCAGCAGGCTTGTCGCGGTAAGTCCGGGGATGGTATTGACCTCCAAGACAAAGGGCCGCTGCCGGCCGTCCAGGATTATATCGACGCGGGAACAACCGACACAGCCTAGCAGCCTGTACGCCGATAACGCGGCTGCCTGAATCTTGCTGGCTATCTGCTCGTCCAATTGCGCCGGGACGACATACTCGGTCATCCCGGGTTTATATTTTGCCTCGTAATCAAAAAATTTTCTTTTGGGGATGATCTCGATTACCGGCAAGGGCTGCTCATCCAGTATCCCCACCGTTACCTCCCTGCCGTGTATATACTCTTCGAGGATAACCTGCCGATCGTAGCGAAACGCCTCCTCTATCGCCGCCCCGAGCCCGGCCGGATCGTCAACGATCGATAAACCGATGCTTGAGCCGTGACTGGCAGGCTTGACGACTACCGGCAGGCAAAACGGGAGCCCGGAAAGGCTATTTGCGGCATAGGAGACCTCATCGAGCACCTTGTAGCGCGGCACATCCAGGCCGTGACGTTCGAATATCCTGCGCGAGGCGACTTTATCCATCGCTAATTTGCTGGCCAGGGCCCCGGGTCCGGTATACGGAATGCGCAATGTATCCAGTATCTCCTGGATCTGCCCGTCTTCCCCGAACCGCCCGTGCAGCGCCAGAAATGCGCACTGTATGCGTTGCGCATGTATAAGCTCAATATTCTGCTGCCGGTCATCGGTAGTAACGTCAATGGCCACAACCTCAAAACCCGCGTTACACAGGTGCTCATATACCGCTTTACCCGATTTCAAAGAGATCTCCCGCTCGGTGGACGGCCCTCCCATCAATACGCCTATTCTACCGTAGCGGTTAGCTTCTAATTCCATATTTTGATCTCCGGCCTTAGAGACACGTTAAACTTTTCTTTCACCTTTTTTTTGATCACATCCATCAATCTGCGCACGTCCCGGCTGCGGGCGCCTCCGGTATTGACGATAAAGTTGGCGTGCCTAGAACAGACGCATGCCCCGCCTGAACGCCTGCCTTTCAAACCGCATAGCTCAATGAGTTTTCCTGCCGGTTCGGAAGCGGGGTTTTTAAAAACGCACCCGGCATTGGGCAATGAAATGCCCAGGGTTGCTTTGCGCATTACCAGGGCCTGACGGATCTTCTGCCGGATTTTCTGCGGACTTCCTTTATGCAGCCGCAGGCACGCCTCCAGTACTATGTATCCGTCAAGGCCGGAACAGCGATAGCCGAAACGCAACCGCTGCCTGGGGAGCGTTCGTATCCTGCCGGCCCGGTCCATAACCCTGACTGATTCGACGGTATCGCCGATCCATCCTCCGGCTTTACCTTGGCCGGCATTGCCGACCAGCGCCGCGCCTACGGTACCGGGTATCCCCGCCAGGCACTCAAGTCCGGCCAAGCCGTACTTGTGCGACAAGGCGATCGCCCTGCGTAAGGCGCAGCCCGCGCCTACGCGCATACGCGAACCGGAAACGGAAATCTTGGTAAAGGCGGCTGAGCTTAGGCGTATCACTGCGGCGTTGACGCCGCGGTCGGATGCCAAAATGTTACTGCCCGCCCCCAGCAGGAGGCAAGTTATCTTACCTCTTTTTGCCAGGCGAAGCAACATTTTTAAATCCGCTTCGTCTTGGGGTTCAGCGAAGATCTTTGCCGGGCCGCCTATCCTGAAAGTCGTATGGCGTTTCAACGGCTCCCGCTCTTTGACCGTGCCTTTTATGTATGCGCGCCACTGCATTGTTGCTCCATTTTTACGGCGATCTCTTCGGCGGTTTTCACAATGTCGCCTGCCCCCAGGATAATCACCAGGTCCCCCGTTCGCAGCATCCCCAGGACATGCTCGACAATGTCGGCTTTCGGCATATAGCAAACCTTTTTGCCCGGCGCAGCTGCCCTTATCGCGTCACAGACCCCTGCGGCATTTACGCCTTCTATCGGGGCCTCGGAAGCTGCGTAAATATCCGTAACGATCACATAATCCGCCGCGTCAAAACTGCGGCCGAATTCATCCAAGAGGAGCCGGGTCCTGGTGTAACGGTGCGGCTGAAAAACGGCGATAAGACGACCATACTGCAGATTCTTTGCCGCCGCGAGGGTCGCCCGTATCTCCGTAGGATGGTGCGCGTAGTCATCGATCACCAGGCACTTATGCGCGCAAAACTTGACTTCGAACCTGCGGCCTGCGCCTTTGTAACCGATCAGCGTCCTTTGTATGGTTTCAAAGGCAATGCCCAACTCAAGCCCCAGCGCGATCACCGCCAGGGAGTTTGAAACGTTGTGCATGCCGGCCAGGGCTATCTCAAAATGGCCCACTGCCTTGCCTTTATAGACGCAATCGAATTGCGAGTGGAATCCCTGCAGCTGAATACCAGAAGCATATATCTGCGCCTCCTCGGTCAGACCGAAAGAAACGCAACCATACCGGTAATCTTTCATGATCTTGCGCAAGGATGGATCATCGTTACAGTAAAACACGCAACCGGCCGTATCGGTCAAGTTGATAAATTCCCGGAAGGTCTCTACTTCCCTGCGGAAATCCCCGTAGTGATCAAGGTGTTCGCGGTCGATATTGGTGACAATGGAATATTTCGGATGATAGCACAAAAACGACGCATCCGATTCATCGGCTTCGGCCACAAAGAAATCGCCGTCTCCGAAATAGGCGTTGGTATCGATATTCCTGAAGACCCCGCCGATAGCCGCGGTCGGCGCAAGCCCTGCCTCCAGCAAAAGATAAGACACCAGCGACGTCGTCGTGGTCTTGCCGTGGCTGCCGGCAATGGTAACTACGGTTTTGCCCTGCATAAGCTCGGCCAGGGCCTGGGCCCTCTTAAGCAGCCGGCTGCCCTGGAGGTTAGCCTGAACCATTTCGGGATTATCCTGCGCTATCGCCGAAGAATATACCACCGCGTCGGCCCCGCAGGCATTCTTTGCGTCATGGCCGATAAAAATACGCGCCCCTTTGCGCCTTAAGTCTTGCGTAATCCTGTTTTCTTTCACGTCGGAACCGGTGACGGTTACGCCTCTTTTCAAAAGCAGCTGCGCAATGCCGCTCATGCCGATACCGCCGATCCCGATAAGATGATAGTGCCCTGCCATGCGCGTCCTATTCTTTCAGATACCTCTGCCACTTCCTGTCCAATTCATCCACACCCTTGAAGCGGTACACGCCCCACAAGGCGCGCTCCAGATCCTGCGTATCCTCGAGTTTCTCGCAAAAGTCGACAAAATCGTCCGGGCCGTACTTCTTCACTAAAAAATCGACTACCCCGACCGCTTCCATATAAAAGATGTTGACCAGCTTTGCGTCCGGGATCACCGCCGGATTGAGCCTATCGAGCTCAACAAGGCTCACAAAAGAACCGTCATCCACCAATTTCCTTACTGCCGGCGTAACGGAATCGGCGCGGTTCACCTCTTGATATGAAGCCACGCCTTCCTCAAGCCAAGAGGGAACGGCGGAATTATGGAGCCCTACAAACTCACGAAAGATAATATGGGCCATCTCATGCGGCAATACGGTTTCGAAAAACCCCGATGCGTAAGGAAACGTATGGATCGTCTTGACCAGCGGCCAGGCGCAGCCGGCTGACCAGCCAGGCTGATCGGTGGCCTGGCGGTAATCCTGGGCGGTATCATAAATATAGATTTTGGCCCGCTCCGACCCCAGCCAGAACTTGCGCCGCTTGAACCCCAGGGCATCGGTGATCTGCGTGTAATAATCTTCCGCTTTTTCCAGCACTGCCTCTACGAACCTGGCGTCCGCATTCTGATAATATACCACAAAATGCGTGCCGGAATCCTTTTCCCACCGCGGGCTTGATTCACCGGAGGCGATGCCGCACCAACATGCGGTTATCAGGAGAATAGAATTTTTTACCGCCGCCTGCACATTACGCATAGGTATGTGTCGCGATCTGCGCCAATGCGTCGCCTGCATCCGGGCGGCTGATCCCGGCGTAGGCCTGGCGCATCCTGTTCAAGGTTTCCGGCCGGCCAAGGCAGGCATGCATGACCTCACGCAGGCTCTGCGCAGTAAGCGCAGATTCCTCCAAGACACGCGCGCACCCCTGCTCTTGAAGCACGCTGGCATTGGCCGCCTGGTGCGCTGCCGCATACGGATACGGGATAAGCAGCGCCGGCAGGCTAAAATGGATCAGCTCCGCCAGTGTCGTTGCCCCTGCCCTGGATATCGCCATATCCCCGGCGCAATAGGCATATTGCATCGTCTCAAAAAAAGTGAAAAGCCGAAACGGGATACCCAACTTTGCGTAGGACTCATTCATGCCCTGCAGATCCTGCGCCCCGCACAGGTGAATGACTTGCAGGGAATCTTTATCGGGCAGCTGAGAGATGGCCTCAATCACCGCCGTATTAATGCGGTGGCTCCCCTGGCTGCCTCCCATCACCAAAAGGGTCTTTTTGCCCGTGCGAAAACCAAAAAAATGCAACGCTTCCTCTTTGCCGACCCTGGTCAAACCGGCGCGTACGGGATTGCCGGTAAGCGTGATCTTGGCCTTGTACGGCTCCAGATACGTCGCCGTCTGGGGGAAAGATACTGCAATAGCGTCGCTAAACCAGGCCAGCAGGCGGTTGGCCGCGCCCGGTATCACGTTCTGCTCATGGATAACCGTCTTAAGCCTGCACAGCCAGGCGCACATAAGCGCCGGTACAGAGACAATGCTGCCAAAACCGACGACCACATCCGGCCTGAAATCAAATACTATCAATACGCTTTGCAAAGAGCCCTTGAGAAAACGAAAGATACCGGCAATGCTTTTCCAGCTCGGCCGGCGCTGTATCGCGGATATCGCGATATACCTGACCGCACAGGCGTTCACGCACGCCTGCGGCACGGCGCTGTGCCGGGGCAAAATCAGAAGCATCTGGACACCGGGATCCCTGCGCTTGAGGCTTTCGATAAAGGCAAGCGCGGGGAATATATGCCCTCCGCTGGCTCCAGCTACTGCCAGGATCTTCACCTGTCGCCTCCTTAAGGATATTCGCCTGTCCGCGCGATATTCATGAGGATCCCAACGCTGATCATATCAAAAACAAAAGAAGAACCTCCATAACTGATAAATGGCAGGGGCAGCCCTTTTGTCGGCAATATGCCGCAGGAAACCCCGATGTTGATCACCGCTTTCAGGCAAATCATCAGGATCAGACCCAGGCTTAAAAAATAGCCGAACTTGTCGGGAGAATTCTTGATTATATTAAGGCCGTTCCGGATAAAAATCAAGAAAAGCACGATCACTCCTACGGTGCCAAGCAACCCAAGCTCTTCGCCGATTATGGAAAAGATAAAGTCCGTGTGTGCCGCCGGCAGATAGAACAGTTTTTGCTTGGAATGCCCCAACCCTACGCCAAAGATGCCGCCTGAACCCAAGGCGATCTGGGATTGAATGATCTGGAACCCGCCTCCTTTGGCATCAAGCCAGGGATTCAAAAATGCAAGGATGCGCGCCCTTCGGTAAGGGACGCTGAAAATCAGCACGTATAACGCCGGGATGCTGGCCAGGGCAAGCCCGAAAAGATACGAAAACCTCACCCCTGCGACAAAAAGCATAATCAGCACGACCAGGCTCAACGCTACCGATGTCCCCAGGTCGGGCTGGGCGAGGATACATAAAATTACCGCCCCCAGCACCATAATCGGCGGCAGGAATCCCTTCCAGAATTCTTCAATGGCGCTTCCTTTGCGCGCAATGAAATCCGCGATATATATGATCACTGCTAGATTGGCGAATTCGGAAGGCTGAAAGCTGATGAATTTAAAACGGAACCATCTGCGGGCGCCGGCTACCTCCCTGCCTATCCCGGGGATAAGTACCAGCACCAGCAAGAAGAACGCGACTGCCAGCATCGGTTTAGAAGCTTTCCTGAACCGCCGGTAGTCAAAACACATAATGAGGAAGGTCAGCAGCGCACCGACAAGCACAAAACTGATATGGCGCTTCAAGAAGAAAAAGCTGTCCTTATACCGCTCCCACGCATAGACGCTGGAGGTACTGTAGATCATTACGATGCCGATGC
Source organism: Patescibacteria group bacterium (assembly GCA_035506195.1). GTDB lineage: Bacteria > Omnitrophota > Gorgyraeia > Gygaellales > Profunditerraquicolaceae > DATJPV01. Next base: position 34,460 of record DATJPV010000022.1, read on the forward strand.
AGACCAAGATCAAGCTGACGGTGAATATGTTAACCCGAATATTGCGTACCATTTTATTAGTGAGTACTCCTGATCAGGCGCCCTACGATATCCTTAAACACTCTCCCCCGCTCTTCGTAGCTGGAGAACATGTCGAAACTCGAACACATCGGGGACAGCAACACGCAATCGCCGGGGGAGGCCTTGGCAAAGGCCCGGTGCACCGCCTCTTCCAGGGTATCCGTCTCCTCCAAGGGCACCTTGCCGGCCAAGGCATCGGCGATCTTTTTTTTCGCCTCACCTATCAAGATAACCGCTTTTACTTTTTTAGCCGCATGCGCCAGGATCCCGGAATAATCGATCCCTTTGTGCCTGCCGCCGGCGATAAGAATCACCGGTTCATTAATGCGTTCCAGCGCCCAGCGCGCGGATTCCACGGTGGTAGCCTTAGAATCGTTGATGAATTTTACCTCATTGATCTGCCCCACGTATTCCATGCGATGCTCGATCCCCCTGAAATCATCGAAGACTCGCCGGCATACCTGCGCCTCTATCCCGAGTATCGAAGCGACACTCATCACTGCGTCGTAATTAGGATTGGCGGCGGGGTCCTGCGCAAAGAAAACGACCTGAGACTTCGCCTCTGCGGCTATTCCTTTGAGCGTATCGTCACGATGGCTCAAGACCAAGTAATCCTGCCGGTCCTGGTTCATGAAGATGCGCTTCTTGGCGTCAAGATACTCCTGCATGGTGCGATAGCGGTCAAGGTGGTTGCATGAAAAGTTCAAGATAACCGCAACCTTGGGCTTGAACTTTTCTATGTGCTCCAACTGAAAAGAGCTAACCTCCAAAGAAACAAAATCCCCCTCGTTCATTTTGCGGACTTCGCCGCAAAAGGGATTCCCGATATTACCGCAGACAAAACACCGTTTCCCAGACGCTTCGATGACTTTGCCGATCAGCGTAGTCACCGTCGTCTTGCCGTTTGAGCCGGTAACCGCAATAAGGGTAGCCGGGCACAGCAGATACGCGACCTCTATCTCGGAAATAATGGGTATCTTGTTTTGCTGCGCCAGCAACACCGCCTGGCTTGAATCCGGCACACCCGGAGAAATGACAACCATGTCCCGGCCGACAATGCTACCGGGGGTATGCCTGCCCAGTTCGCAGGCTATCCGGGCCGAACGCAGGCCCGCCGCATTGCGCCTGGCCTCTTCGCCATCCTTGTTGTCCGTGACGCTTACCTGCGCCCCCAGTTCATCAAGGAGGTTGGCACAGGCGAGCCCAGAGCGTGCCAGGCCGATCACCGTTATTTTTTTGTTTTTGAAATACCCAGCGTTGTTCATCTGCGCGCGCGTTCCTAGCGGATCTTCAATGTCACCAGGGTCAACAGGGCCAGCAGCCCGGCCAGGATCCAGAACCTGATGATCACTTTGTTTTCGGGCCAGCCGGCGAATTGAAAATGGTGATGCAAAGGAGAGCACTTAAAAACCCGTTTTTTAGTCAACCGGAACGAAGCTACCTGGATGATGACCGAAAGGGCTTCTACGACAAAGATGCCGCCTACGATCACCAGGAGCAGTTCTTTTTTGATGAGGATCGCTACCGTCCCCAGCGCCCCGCCCAAAGCCAACGATCCGACATCTCCCATGAAGATACTTGCCGGATAGCAGTTAAACCACAGAAAGCCCAGGCCCGCGCCCAGGATGCTTGCACAAAACACCGTCAGCTCTCCGCTGCCGTTAATGAAAGGAACGAGCAGGTAATGGCTGAGGGTCTTATTCCCGGTGACATAACTGAGCACGCTGAAGGCTATAGAGACCATAATGACTATCCCTATCGCCAGGCCATCCAGCCCGTCGGTAAGATTGACGGCATTGGAAGTGCCGGCGATGACCAGGATCACAAAGAGGATGTACAGGACCCCCAACTGAAGCGAGACATCCTTCAAGAAAGGCACGTCGATGCGGGTATTGCTGTCCGGCATCAGGAAAAGCAGCGTCCCCAAGATTAAACCCAGCACTATTTGGCTGGTAAATTTTGCCGTCGCGGTCAAGCCTTTTGATTTCTTCCTGACCTGCTTGAGGTAATCATCCATGAAACCGGTTACCCCCAACCAGACCGTGCTGAACAGGGCCAGGCCGATATAGTGGTTAAAGATGTCCGCCCACAGCAAGGTCGATGAAACGATCGCAAGCAGAATCAGGATGCCTCCCATGGTAGGGGTATCCTGCTTGCTGCTTTGCAATTCGTATAGCCTGGCACTCTCCTCTTTTCTGACGTTCTCCCCGATCTTAAGCCTTCTAAGCGCCCGGATGACCGGGGGTCCAAGCACCAGGCTTACGATAAAGGCGGTCAGCGCCGCCATGGAGGCGCGAAAGGTGATGTAACGGAAAAGATTAAAGAAAGAAACAGCGCCGTGCAGAGGGTACAATAGGATGTAAAGCATGGGTCAGTTAGAAAACCTCCTCCATTTTCATGCCGCGTGAACCTTTAACTAATACGACATCGCGGTGTGTGGGTGAAATTTTTTTGCGCAGGATATCGCCTGCCTTGCGGGAAGAAGCACAGGAAAATATCTTCCGGCGGTCAAGGCCGCAGGCCTGCGCGGCAGACGCAGCTGCCTTTGCCAGAGGGCCGACTGTAATCAGGGTATCGCACACGCCGGCAGCAAGGCTACCCGCCTGGCGATGGAACAGCTCCCCCTGAATGCCCAGCTCAAGCATATCCCCCATAACAAATATCTTTCTGCCTTTAGCGTTATAATGAGCCAGCGCCTGCAAGGCCTGGACCAGAGAGGTAGGATTGGAATTGTAGGTGTCATCGATATAGACGAGGCGGCCCTGCCTTTTGACCTTAAGCCTGCCTTGCGGAAATTCGAAGTGCGCCAGCCTTTCGGCCATATCTTCGAAAGATATCCCGAAGAAGCTGGATGCGGCTATCGCGGCTAAGGCATTGTAGATATTGTGCAGGCCGAGCGAACGCAACCTGAACCTGTATTTCTGATTTACGGTGAATTCGATTCCCGTATCGCGGTAGCGGATATGAGAGGCAAAGAAATCCGTCCGGTTCTTGATGCCGAAGCCGAAGGCGCGCCGCTGCGCGCCTTTCTTGAGCAGCTCTTTCAACAAGAGGTCGTCGTCTGCGTTAAGGATGGCAACCGCCGGCTTCTTAAGATGCGCCAAAAGAGCGCCCTTCTCCCGCAATACGCCCTGCCGATCCTTAAAAAACGTCAGATGCGAATGGCCGATATTGGTAATAATGCCGACGGTGGGCTCGCAGATACGGGCCAGATACGCGACCTCTCCGAAATGGTTCGTTCCCAGCTCCAGGACCGCCGCATCGCAGCCTGGGTCAAGCCGTAGGAGGGCCATCGGCACCCCTATCTGGTTATTCTGGGTGCCTTCGTTTCTGAGAACCTTCAGGCGCCCGGACAGGATCCGGGCCGTCATTTCTTTACAGGTGGTCTTGCCGTTTGAACCGGTAACCGCGATGAGCGGGATATCGAATTTTTTACGCTGAAAACGCGCAAAATCCCCCAAGGCCTTCTCGGTATCCGGGACTTCGATGACCGCTACTGTCCGGGGCACCTTCGGCTTCCTTGCGCCTTGCTGTACGATAATACATGCGGCCCCCTTCCTGACCGCCGCACAGATAAAGGAATGCCCGTCAAAATTCTTGCCCCTAATCGCCACAAAGGCCTCTTGGCTCTTGAGGGTGCGGGAATCGATGGAGATCCCTTTAAGGCTGATGTCATCCGGCCCGCTGACCAGCCTGCCGCGCCCCGCCCGCAGCAATTCGCCGCATTTATACATCTATTTTCTCCGGGCTATCCTGTATGCGCATCTGCCGTAAGCATTCGCGCACGACTTGACGGTCATCAAAAACAATGGCCCCTTCGTTCAAAATCTGATAATCCTCGTGCCCCTTGCCTGCCACTAATACGATGTCGCCGGAGCGCGCACAGGAGATGGCTTTACGGATCGCTTCCCGGCGGTCCGGGATGACGCAATAGTTATCCGTTTTTATCCCCCTCTTGATATCCTCGATGATGCCTTCGGGCGATTCCGACCGGGGATTGTCATTTGTAATAACGGCGTAATCCGCATATTCCGTCACCACCCTGCCCATCTTTGGCCTCTTGGTGGCATCGCGCTGGCCGCCGCAGCCAAAGACGACGATGATCCTTTTCGGCGAAACGTAGCGCAGGGTCTTGATGACATTGCGCAATGCGTCATCTGTATGCGCGTAATCCACAAAGACCGCGAAATCTGCCGTTGTCTCTATCCGTTCAAGGCGCCCCGGCACGCAAAGAAATGCCTCAACCGCAGACTTAATGACTTCCAGATCAAACCCCTCTACCAGCCCCCAAGAAACCGCCGCCAGCACGTTATAGACATTGTGGAACCCGATGAGCCGGACCGTAAACTCCTGCGCACCTTTAAAGCTGCGCAGGAAAAAGGTAGTATGCGAAACGTCAAATTTTATATCCGTGGCCACCACATCGGATAGATTTTCTATGCCGTAGCTTGTGACCCGTGCCGGGGTCAGGGCCTTTATTCTTCTGCCGTATGCATCGTCGTTATTGACTATGGCAGATGCATCGGCGGGCATCGCGGCAAAAAGCCTGCACTTGGCCCGAAAATACTCTTCCAGATTACGATGGTAGTCGAGGTGATCCTGGGTAAGGTTGGTAAAGATAGCGCTGTTAAAAAGGATGCCTTCGGTGCGATCCTGGTCGAGGGCATGCGAAGAGACTTCCATCACGCAATACGTAACACCCTGAGCCAGCATGCGGGCCAATAGGGACTGCAGGTCGACCGGCCCGGGAGTGGTATTTTTCGAAGGGGTACGCTCCTGCTTGAAGCGGTAATCAACCGTACCGATAACCCCGGGGGTAAAACCTGCTTTCCTGGCTATCGCTTCGGCTAAATAGGTGATCGTGGTTTTTCCGTTGGTGCCGGTGACGCCGGTCATTCTGATGGTCCGGGAAGGATTCCCGTAAAATTCCGCCGCAAGCCTGCCTAAGCTCTTACGCGGCTGGTCCGTACCGATCAGCCATACATCCTGCCTGCCGCTAGCGCCCAGGGCCTGGAGCCCCTTTTCCTTCTGGCGGCTATCGATAACGACCGCGCGCGCGCCCTTGGCGATGGCGTCGTCAATAAAACGGTGGCCGTCTTCGTTGACGCCTTTTATCGCCGCAAAAAGGTAGCCGTCAGCCAGGTGTGCGGAACTGGCGCTTATGCCCTTGACCTCAAAATCCTCCTGCGCAGCATACACCTCATAGCTGCCCAGAGACCTAATCAGTTCTTTTAGCTTCATGCATGACTCCGGGTTGCTGCCCTGGCTGTTTGGTCATCAGGTACCGTATTGAATCCGCGGCAACGACTTTAAACACCGGCGCAGAGACCACTCCGCCGAAATAATACGGGTGCGGCTCATCAATGATAACGGCAATTGCCACCATCGGATCCTCCACCGGCGCAAACCCTATGAATGACGCCATGAACCTGTCATGCGAATAGGTGCCGTTGGGTTCCAGTTTCTGCGCGGTCCCGGTCTTGCCCGCCGCAGTCAGCCCGTTGATCTTGGCAAGCTTGCCGGTACCGCTGTCTACGACGCCCTGTAGTATCTTCTTGACGCGCTCGGAGGTTTCCAGGGATATCACCTTGTGCACCAGGCAGGGGCCAAAGGTCTTGATCGGTTCTCCGTATTTATCGCGTATCTCGCTGATGATATACGGCTTCATCAATTGACCGCCGTTGGCAATCACGGAGACCGCATCGACAAGCTGCAGCGCGGTCACGCCCACCTCCTGCCCCATGGGAATGGTGGCCAGCGACAGCTTCGACCAGAAACGCGGCTCGCGGGTCATCCCGGGGATCTCTCCCGGCAGGTCGATTCCGGATTTGGCTCCGAATCCGAAAAGTTTTAT
>DATJPV010000023.1:0-67383 GCA_035506195.1 Patescibacteria group bacterium
CTCCTGAGGTTCCATCTCGACGACCACATGGCCGTACTGGCCGTGGCCACCGGTTTGCTGAATGAACTTACCGGTCGAGGTCACCTTCTTGGTGATCGTTTCGCGATAGGCAACCTGGGGGAAGCCAACCTGTGCTTCGACGTTAAACTCGCGCATGATCCGATCGATGACTATTTCAAGGTGCAGCTGCCCCATGCCGGCGATAACGGTCTGGCCGGTTTCTTGATTGTAGGTCACCTTGAATGACGGGTCTTCTTCCTCAAGCTTGTTAAGCGCCAAGCCAAGCTTTTCCTGGTCTTGCTTTGTTTTAGGTTCGATTGCCTGCTGGATGACCGGCTCAGGAAAACGTATTGCTTCGATGAGGATCGGATTATTCTCCATACACAGCGTGTCGCCGGTCTTGGTATCCTTGAGCCCTATCGCGGCGACGATATCCGCGGTCATGACGTCTTCGATCGATTCCTGACGATTGGCGTGCATCCGCAAGAGCTTAGCCAGGCGTTCTTTCTGCCTGCGCGAAGCGTTATACACATAAGAACCGGCACTCAGGTGCCCGGAATATACGCGGATAAAATGGATCCTTCCGACGTAAGGGTCGGTAGCCACCTTGAAGCACAAAGCGCAGAAAGGCGCCTTGTCCGAAGGAAGTATCTCCTCATACTCACCGGTGCCCGGCTTGATCCCTTTGATCGGGGGGACATCGAGCGGCGAAGGCAAGTAATCGCATACCGCGTCAAGCAGCATCTGGATGCCCTTGTTCCGCAATGCCGCTCCGCAGAGCACGGGCACAAACTTATTCTTGATCGTATGTGTGCGTATCGCTGCCTTGATATCGGCTACGGTAATATCTTTGCCTTGCACGAATTTCTCCATTATCTGTTCATCGACTTCGGCAAGCGCCTCCAGGAGCTTCTGGCGATACTCCTGCATCTGCTGGAGGCACTCCTGCGGAACATCCAGGAGATCCCATTCCTTGCCAAGGTCGTCTTTAAACAGGATCAGCTTTCTTTCGATAAGATCGATGATGCCTTTGAGCTCGTCATTGTGCATGTACGGCAACTGTACGGCCGCCGCGTGAGCCCCTAATTTAGTATGCATCTGGGACAGGGCCTCAAAGAAATTGCTGCCGATCCTGTCCAGCTTATTAACGAATGCGATCCGGGGGACGCCGTAGCGGTCAGCCTGCCGCCAGACGGTTTCGGATTGCGGCTCGACTCCCCCTACCCCGCAAAAAACGGCCACTGCGCCGTCCAATACCTTAAGGGACCTTTCGACCTCTACGGTAAAATCCACGTGGCCGGGAGTATCGATAATGTTGATGCTGCAATCCCTCCAGCTGCAGGTAGTACAGGCGGCGGTGATCGTGATCCCCCGCTCCTGCTCCTGGACCATCCAGTCCATAGTTGCCGTTCCCTCGTCGACTTCGCCGATCTTGTATGTCCGTCCGGTATAATATAACATGCGTTCTGTAGTGGTAGTCTTACCCGCGTCAATGTGGGCAATTATACCTATGTTTCGTATTTTGTCCAGCGCAATTTTACGTTTCACGCTTGCTGCCATCGGTTCACCCGTGATTACCATCTAAAGTGTGCGAACGCCTTATTAGCTTCGGCCATTTTATGCGTATCGTCACGTTTCTTTATGGCAGAACCTTCGCCCCTGTATGCCGCAGCGATCTCTTCCGCAAGCTTCTCTTCCATGGCCTTGCCTTTTTTGGTCCTGGCAAAATCCCTGATCCAGCGCAGGGCGATGGACGTACCGCGCTCCTGCCTTACTTCAACCGGGACCTGGTAGGTGGCGCCGCCTACGCGGCGAGGCTTGACCTCCAGGCGGGGCCGGGCATTGTCGATGGCCTTATAGAAGATCTTCAGGGGATCGGACTCATTAAGCTGCTTTTGCAATACTGCAAAAGCGCCATAGACGATCCTCTCGGCAATCGCCTTCTTGCCCTGGTCCATGACCATGTTGATGAACTTTCCTACGACGGGGCTGTTGAATTTAGGGTCAGAGACAACTTTTCTTTCCTGTGCTTTTCTTCTTCTCATGAGTAGGTCCTACTCCTTATTTGGCTTTCGCAGGTGCCGCGCTTTCTTTGGGGCGCTTGGCGCCGTATTTTGAGCGCGATTTCTTCCTTTGGTTTACGCCTGCAGCATCGAGAGTGCCGCGCACAATATGATAACGCACGCCGGGCAGGTCCTTCACGCGGCCGCCTCTGACCAATACGATGGAATGCTCCTGCAGGTTATGGCCTTCGCCGGGAATATAAGCCGTGACTTCAATACCGGTAGTCAGGCGCACCCTGGCAATCTTTCTTAAGGCGGAGTTCGGTTTTTTGGGCGTCATGGTACGGACTTGCAAACACACCCCTCTTCTCTGGGGGCATGCCTTAAGGGCCGGTGCCTTCGTCTTTTTCTTCTTTGAGATCCTGCCGATCCTGATGAGTTGTGTGATAGTTGGCATAGGTAATAATCCTTAGGCTTTTTCCGCCGTCGTCAGCTCCTCTTCCTTGGGTTCATCTTTCTGCGCCTTTGCCTCCCTGACTAATTCGATCTCGCGGTGCGTGCGAAAACCGGTCCCCGCCGGGATCAAGTGCCCGACGATAACGTTCTCTTTCAGGCCGAAAAGTTCGTCGCGCTTGCCTGAGGCAGCGGCATCGGTAAGTACGCGGGTAGTTTCCTGAAAGCTGGCCGCGGAAATGAAGCTTTCCGTGGTCAACGATGCTTTCGTAATACCCAATAACAGCGGCGTGGCCAACGCGGGTTTACCGCCTTTTTTAATAATCCGCAGGTTCTCCTTCTGAAATCTCCATTTATCTACCTGTTGGGTAGCCAGGAATTCCGTATCGCCCGCGTCTTCTATTTTTACTTTTTTAAGCATCTGCCTGATGATCAGCTCGATATGTTTGTCGTTGATGCGCACACCCTGCAGGCGGTATACTTCCTGCACCTCGTTGACCAGGTATTCCTGCAGGACCTTGTCGCCGCAGACCCTCAAGATATCCTGTAAAACTACCGGGCCGTCGGTGAGCTGCTGGCCGGCAACGACCTTATCGCCTTTATAGACGTTGGGGTGCTTGCCGTGCGGAATCGCGTACTCTCTCTGCATGCCGGTGGGCGACTTGACGATAATAACGCGCTGCCCTTTCTTGGACTCTCCGAATTCCACGAAACCATCGATTTCGCTGATGATCGCCGGGTCCTTGGGCCGACGCGCCTCGAACAACTCCGCCACGCGAGGAAGACCGCCGGTGATGTCCCTGGTCTTACCCACCAAGCGCGGAGTCTTGGCCAGAAGATCGCCGGCCTCAACCCGCTGCCCGTCCTTGACCAGGATGTGCGCGCCTATGGAAATCGGATAAATACCCAGCACTTCTTCCTTATCATCCAGGATGAGTATCTGCGGATGGAATTCCTGTTTATGTTCGACCACTACGCGTTCGGTCAACTTGGTAACCGGGTTGAGCTCTTCGCGAATGGTTATCTCGTCTTTCAAATCTTCGTATTTCACCCGGCCGCCTACTTCGGTCAGAATGGGCGAGGTGTACGGATCCCAGCGGATGAACGCAATGCCCTTGGCCACCTCTTCCCCTTCGGGCAAGCTGATGAAGGAACCCTGCGGTACCGGATAACGCTCTAATTCCCTGCCTTGCTTATCATTGATACTGATGGACCCGTTCCTGTTCAGAACGACGAACTCTTTATTCTTGGCGGTAACGCGCAGGCCGTGGTACTTGATGACGCCTTTGTTCTTTGCCTTGATAAAGGATTGCGCAACGATTCTGGAAGCGGTACCGCCGATATGGAAGGTCCTCATGGTCAGCTGGGTCCCGGGTTCGCCGATGCTCTGTGCGGCGATGACACCGACCGATTCTCCTACCTCTACGATCCTTCCGGAACCTAAGTTCCTGCCGTAACATTTGCAACAGACGCCCCGGCCGGATTCACAGGTAAGGACGCTGCGGATACGTATCTTTTCTATGCCCAGCCTTTCGATCATCTCGGCTTTTTCTTCCGTAATCTCCGACCCCTGCTCGACAATGACGGTATCGGTAATAATGTCTACGATGTTATCCAGCGCGACCCTTCCGACGATGCGGTCCTTGAGACTGACCACCACTTCGTCGCCTTCGATGATCGCGGCTACGGTGATGCCGTTAAGCGTGCCGCAGTCGTCTTCGACCACAATGACTTCCTGAGCTACGTCTACGAGCCTGCGGGTCAGGTAACCCGCATCTGCCGTCTTAAGCGCGGTATCAGCCAGACCTTTGCGTGCGCCGTGGGTAGAAATAAAATACTCCAACACCGTCAGCCCTTCGCGGAAATTTGCAGTAATGGGGTTTTCGATGATCTCGCCCGAAGGCTTGGCCATCAGACCGCGCATCCCTGCCAGCTGTCTTACCTGCAGGCGGGAACCTCGCGCGCCGGAGTCAGCCATCAAAAAGATCGGATTAAAAGGCTCCATCTCCTTGAAGAGAAGATCCGCAACGCGGTCGGTGGTATGCGTCCAGACGTCGATAACTTTATTATATCTTTCCCTGTCGGTAATGATGCCCCGGCGGTATTGTTCTTCGACCTTGGAGACCTCGGCCTTGGCTTCCTTTAAAACGTCGGCTTTGGCTGCGGGGATCTTCATATCGTCGATAGCAATGGACATGCCGCCGTAGGTGGCAAACTGAAAACCTAATTTCTTGATATCATCTAAGAGCTCAATGGTACGGGTGTGGCCGAAGCGCTTATAACAATCCGCGACAACCTCCCCGACCGTCTTTTTGTTCATTTCTTTGTTCACGAAACCGAATTCTTCCGGCAAGACCTGATTGAAGATCACCCGGCCGACAGTCGTCGTCACCATCTGGCGTTCGTTACTGAGGTTTTTTTCCTCCAGGTCATATACCTTATACAACCGCAGGTTGATCTTTGCGTGCAGCTCGACTTCTTTATCTTCGTAGGCGATCAAAACCTCATCGGCGCCGCTGAAGGTCTTATTCTCCCCTTTGACGCCTGGTTTGATCTTGGTCAGATAGGAAACTCCGAGGATGATATCCTGCGTAGGGCTGACGATGGGGCGGCCATCGGCAGGAGAAAAAACGTTATTGCTGGCAAGCATCAGGATTTTTGCCTCCAGCTGAGACTCCAGCGAAAGCGGCACGTGTACGGCCATCTGATCGCCGTCGAAATCCGCGTTGAAGGCGGTACACACCAACGGATGGATCTTAATAGACTTTCCTTCGATCAGGACCGGCTGGAACGCCTGGATACCCAAACGGTGCAGGGTCGGAGCGCGGTTAAGCAGGACAGGATGGTCTTTAATGACTTCGTCCAGTATGTCCCAGACCTCGATCTTGCCGCGTTCCACCATGCGGCGCGCGCCCTTGATCGTATGCACGAAACCTTTTTCCCTTAACTTCTTGATGATGAACGGCTCGAACAGTTCCAGGGCCATCTGCTTAGGAAGGCCGCACTCATGCAACTTCAGATCCGGGCCGACCACAATAACGGAGCGCCCGGAATAATCCACGCGCTTACCCAGAAGATTCTGTCTGAAACGGCCCTGTTTGCCCTTAAGCATATCCGAAAGCGATTTTAGCGGCCGGTTATTCGCGCCCATGACCGCCCTGCCGTGCCTGCCGTTATCAAGCAGCGCATCCACCGCTTCCTGGAGCATACGTTTTTCATTGCGGATAATGATCTCGGGGGCATTCAACTCCATCAGTTTCTTAAGGCGGTTATTACGGTTAATGACGCGGCGATAGAGGTCATTGAGGTCGGAAGTGGCGAAGCGGCCTCCGTCCAGGGGGACCAGGGGCCTTAAATCCGGAGGTATCACCGGCAGGATCTCCAATACCATCCATTCGGGCTTGTTGCCGGAAGCCTTGAAGTCTTCGATGATCTTCAAGGTCTTAAGGGCCTTGCGGTTGCCTAAGGCATCCTTGGATTTCTCCAGGTCGCGGCGCAATTTACGGCAGACGCTGTCAAACTCCAGCTCCTTGAGCATCTCCTGAACCGCTTCTGCTCCGATCTTTGCCTTGAAGTTTGCCCCGTATTTATTCAATGCCTCCTGGTATTTCTCTTCGTTTAAGAGCTCTCTCTTCTTGAGCGGCGTGTTGCCGGGGTCAACGACGACATACTCCTCGTAGTAAATCACTTTTTCCAGGTCCCGCAAGGTCATATCAAGCATCGCCGACAGGCGCGAAGGAACTGCCTTAAAAAACCAGATATGCGTAACCGGCGTTGCCAACTCGATATGGCCCATACGCTCGCGCCTGACCGAAGAGCGGTCCACGATCACCCCGCAGCGGTCGCAGGTGATGCCTTTGAACTTTATACCTTTATATTTACCGCAATTGCATTCCCAGTCGCGCACCGGGCCGAAAATCTTTTCGCAGAACAATCCGTCCTTTTCGGGCTTGAGGGTACGGTAATTGATCGTCTCGGCCTTCTTGACTTCCCCCTTAGACCAGGATTTAATGATCTGGGAGGAGGCAATCTTGATCGCGATACTATCAAACAGGATTATTTCTTTAATCTCTTTTTCTTCCATATTATTTAGTCTTCTCCGTCCGGATATCCAGACCCAAACCCTGCAATTCTTTCACCAGAACGTTGAACGATTCGGGTGTACCGTGAGTGAGCCGCTGTTCGCCTTTCACAATCGCTTCATAGATGCGGGTTCTTCCAGAGACATCATCGCTTTTGACGGTAAGCATTTCCTGCAGCGTAAACGCAGCGCCATAAGCCTCCAACGCCCAAACTTCCATTTCCCCCAGCCTCTGGCCGCCGAATTGGGCCTTGCCGCCGAGGGGCTGCTGGGTAACCAGGGAATAGGGGCCGATAGAACGGGCGTGGATCTTCTCGTCGACCAAATGCACCAGTTTCATGATATAAATATAGCCGACGGTAATCTGCTGGTCGAACTGTTCGCCGTTATAGCCGTCGTGCAGCGTCACTTTTCCGTTTTCCGGCAGGCCTGCCTTCTTGAGCATTTCCTTGATCTCTTCTTCGGTGGCGCCGTCAAATACGGGGGTGTCCACTGCAAGGTTAAGCATTTTAGCCGCCCAGCCAAGATGGGTCTCCAGGATCTGGCCGACATTCATACGCGAAGGAACGCCCAGGGGGTTCAAGACGACATCGATAGGAGTGCCGTCTGCCAGGTACGGCATATCTTCTTCGGGCAGGATCCTGGCCACCACGCCCTTGTTCCCGTGCCTTCCGGCCAATTTGTCGCCTTCGGCAAGCTTGCGCTTGGTGGCGATATACACTACCACTCTCTTGAGAACACCGGGAGGCAGCTCATCGCCGCGCCTGACCTTTTCGATCTCCTGCTGCTGTTCTGCCAACAACTCCTGGACCTGCTCGTCAAAAGAAGAGGCCAACATCTTTGCCTCTTCGTTATCGCTGAAATCTATCTTTTCCACCTTGCCCTTATCCACGCCCAGAAGCTGGCTTAAGCGGGTGATCTTTTCCGTCTGCACGAACTCTATTTCCTGTTTATAGTAGGCCTTAAGCTCACGGATCTTGGCCAATTCCTTGGTCTTTTCTTCCTTGGTCTTTCTGCCGCGGTCCTTGCGGGCGAATACGTGCACATCGACGACAAAGCCTTCCACGCCCGGCGGAACGGTCAAGGAAGTATCCCGCACATCGGAAGCCTTTTCGCCGAATATTGCCCTCAGGAGCCTCTCCTCCGGGGAAAGTTCGGATTCAGTCTTCGGGGTTACTTTGCCGACCAGGATATCGCCCGGCCCGACCTCTGCGCCGATACGGATAATGCCTGTCTCATCGAGGTTGCGCAGGGCATCTTCGCTTACGTTGGGGATATCGCGGGTCACTTCTTCGTTGCCCAGGCGCGTTTCGGTCGCCTCGATCTCGAATTCCTCTACGTGGATCGAAGTGAGCATATCTTCCCTGACGACCCGCTCGCTTACCAGGATGGCGTCTTCAAAGTTGCATCCGCGCCACGGCATGAATGCGCACAACAAGTTCCTTCCCAGGGCGAGTTCCCCGCCCCTGGTACATACGCCGTCAGCGATCACCTCGCCCTTGTCCACGTGGTCGCCCACCTTGACCAGCGGTTTCTGGTTCAGGCAGGTATCGGCGTTGGTGCGCAAAAATTTCTTGAGATGGTAGATCGACTTACCGATCACGATCGAAGAGGCATCTACGCTGGTCACCTTTCCGGAGTCCGTGGCTACGACAACGGTGCCGGAATCACGGGCGACCTTGGCTTCCATGGCGGTGCCTACCAAGGGGGATTCACACACCATCAAAGGAACTGCCTGCCGTTGCATGTTTGAACCCATGAGCGCGCGGTTGGCATCGTCATGCTCTAAGAAGGGGATCAGCGAGGCAGCCACTGAAACCAGCTGTTTAGGAGAAACGTCCATGTATTCGACCTGTTTGGCGGAAACCTTGACGTAATCGCTCTTGTGACGGCAGGCCACTTCCTTCTCGACAAAATAGCCCTCGCTATCCAGAGGGACATTTGCCTGCGCGATCACTTTGTCTTCTTCGATGTCGGCGGTCAAATATTCGATCTTACGGGTCACGCGGCCTTCCTCGACTTTTCTGTAGGGGGTCTCGAGCAGCCCCAGGGAATTAACCTGGGCATAGGTGCTCAAAGACGCGATCAAGCCGATGTTCGGGCCTTCGGGCGTTTCTATGGGGCATATCCTGCCGTAATGGGACGTATGGATGTCCCTGACCTCAAAGCCGGCACGCTCGCGCGAAAGGCCTCCGGGACCCAGGGCGCTGAGCCTGCGCTTGTGGGTCATCTCGGCCAAGGGATTAACCTGGTCCATGAACTGCGAAAGCTGGCTGCGGGAGAAGAAATCCCTGATCTGGTTGGAAAGCAGTTTTGAATTGATCAAATAATGCACGCTTAAGTTGCTGAAGTCCCCCAGTATGCTTAAACGCTCCCGTATGGAGCGCTCCACCCTGGACAGGCCGATGCGGATCTGGTTCTGTACCAATTCTCCGACGGTCTTGACGCGGCGGTTACCCAGGTGGTCGATATCGTCGATCTTGCCGACGCCTTCGTGCAGCTTGATCAAATATTCCATGACCTTAATGACGGTGGATGAATCCAGGATCCTTTTTTCAACCGACACATCCATGTCTAATTTTCTGTTCAGGATAAAGCGCCCCACCCTTTCCAGGTCATAACGGGCGGGGTCAAAAAATAATCTATAGAATAAAGCCTCGGCTGCCTCTTTGGTAACCGGCTCTGTCGGCCGCATCTTGCGGTAAAAATCAAGATAGGCCTCTTCCTTGTTCTTGGTATAGTCTTTTTTAAGGGTATTGTGGATTTCTTTGTATTCCGAACTAAAGGCGGAAAGGATCTCCTGGTCGGTTGAGAAACCCAGGATCCTCAAGAGCTGGGTGGCGGGAAAGTTCCGGCGCCTGTCCACATAGGCGATGATGGTCTCGGACAAGTCGTATTTGAATTCAAGCCAGGCGCCCCGGTACGGGATGATGCGGCCGTGGAAAATCTTTTTGCCTGTGGGGTGGCTCTCCTCTTCGAAGGAAACGCCCGGAGAACGCTGCAGCTGGCACACGACCACGCGTTCATCGCCGTTGATAATGAATGTGCCGGTATCGGTCATCAGCGGGATCTCGCCGAAATAGGCGTCCTGCTCTCTGGTCTCGTGGGGCGTGGTAAGCCTGAATTTTACTTTAAGGGCGGAGGCATAGGTAAGCGCGCGGCGTTTGCACTCCGCAAGGTCATATTTTGATTTACCGAGCGTATAGCTGATGAACTCCAACTTTACCGAACGGTTGGAGTCTTCGATCGGGAAGACCTCTTCAAAGACCTCCTGCAAACCGATAGACTTACGCTCCTGGGACGGGACGTCTACCTGCAAGAACTCACGGTAAGACTCAAGTTGCAGATCCAGGAGATTCGGCAAATCGTAGATTTCTTTTAGCTTGGCAAAATTTTTACGCTTATTCATGTAAGGTCGACCTTTTGTAGAACCCGCAAGGTTTTTTCGATACGCTTACTTTAACTCAACGGTGGCCCCGGCAGCTTCGAGCTTCTTCTTCATGTCTTCGGCTTCCTCTTTCGGAACGCCGTCTTTAATCGGTTTGGGGGCACCATCTACCAGGTCTTTGGCTTCCTTCAAGCCGAGGCTGGTCATCGTGCGGACTTCCTTGATGACGGCGATCTTGTTGGCGCCGGCGCTCGTCAGGACCACGGTAAAAGCGGTCTTCTCTTCCGCGGCCGGTGCGGCGGCTCCTGCGGCGGCTCCTGCGGTCGCAGGCCCGGCAGCCATCATCGCAACGCTTGCCTTCACGTCGAATTTCTCCTCCAGGGCCTTAACCAAATCCGAAAGCTCAAGGACGGTCATGCCCTCGATCGACTTGATTAATTCTTCTAATTTTTCACTTGCCATAGCTCCTCCTTTTAACTACCTTTTTTTTGTTTGATTTGGTCAAGACAGATAACCAGTTTTTGCAATGTATTATGCAACACCATCACGAAGCCGGTGATCGGTGATTTTATCGCAATGACCGCCCGCGTCCTGAGCGTTTCTTTTGACGGCAGCTTTGAAATCGCCTCGATATCCTTGGTTTCCAGGAATTTATCCTGAAGCAGGCCGCCGGCCAGTTTAAGCTTATCGTGGTCTTTGGAAAAATTGAATAGCACACGCGAGGCCTCTACCGGCTCTTCCGGGATAAACACCAGGCCGCAGGGGCCTTCGATCGCCTTTACTATCGCCTCCACGCCGGTATCCTTCAGGGCGCGCCTGGCAACGGAATTTTTGACCACAAAGACGTCGGCATGCGAGGCCTTCAACGACTGACGCAGGGCCGTGATATCGGGACTGGAAAGACCGGAATACTTAAGAATGAAAACGGTGCCTGATTTCTTCAGGTACGCCTTAATGCGGTTTTCGGATATTTCTTTCACTAACAAACCGATCTTTTTCATATCACAAGCCTCAAGCCGGGATTCATAGTAGCCGAAATGAACATGCTCTTTACAAACTTGCCCTTGACGGAGGACGGTTTTGCTTCGGTCAGTGCCTCGATGACGCGGGAGGCGTTATCGTACAGTTTGTCATCGTCAAAGGAGACCTTTCCCACCGACAGATGCACTCCGCCTTGTTTATCTACGCGGAACTCAACCTTTCCCTTCTTTACGTCTTGGATAGCCTTGGCGATATCATTGGTGACGGTGCCTGTTTTCGGGCTGGGCATCAACCCCCGGGGCCCCAGGACCTTGCCCAGGCGGCTTAGGTCTTTCATCATGTCGGGAGTGGCGATCGCACAATCAAAATCAAGGAACCCGCCGGCTACTTTCTCGATCAATTCGGTGCCGCCGACGTAATCCGCCTGCGCTTCCTGTGCGGCCCGTTCGTGCTCGCCTTTGCAGAACACCGCAACCCTGATCTTCTTGCCGGTACCGTGGGGAAGGACAACCGTGCCGCGGACCATCTGATCCGACTTCTTGGGGTCCACGTTAAGATTGAAATGGAGGTCTACCGCGCTGTCAAATTTGACGACGGGGATTTTTTTGAGCGCAGCGATCGCCTCCTTCAGTTCGTAGGTCTTATCCCTGTCTACCTGTTTTTCGGCTTCTTTATACCGCTTGCTGCGCTGTCTCATCGCATTAACCCTCTACGGAAATGCCCATGCTGCGGGCGGTACCGGTAATAATCTTTAACGCCTGCTCCATATCGGAGGTATTCAAGTCTTTCATCTTCAGCTTGGCGATCTCTTCTGCTTGCTGGCGGGTTACCGTACCGATCTTCTCTTTGCCGGCAATACCGGAAGCCTTCGCCAGATTAGCCGCCCTCTTCAGGAGCACCGATGAAGGAGGGCTCTTGATGATGAACGTAAAAGTCCGGTCCTCAAAAACGCTGATGACTACCGGCAGGATGAGGCCATCCCTGCCCTTGGTTTGGTCGTTGAACTGTTTGCAGAACTGCATGATATTTACGCCGTGCTGGCCGAGGGCCGGGCCTACGGGAGGAGCGGGGTTTGCCTGTCCGGCGGGCACGTGTAATCTGATTTGCGCGGTTACTTTCTTAGCCATCGTTATACCTTCTCTACCTGCCAGTATTCCAGCTCTACGGGCGTAGACCTGCCGAAGATGGAAACACTGACCTTTATTTTTCCTTTTTCCGGGTGCACCTCATCGATAGTCCCGTTAAAGTTCACGAACGGGCCGTCGATCACCCTTACCTGCTCGCCCTTATCGAAGATGATCTTCGGGCTGGGCTTGACGTTGGTCTCCTGGGATTTCTTGAGGATACTGTCGATCTCGGTTTGCGGCAGCGGCATGGGCTTCTTTCCCAAGCCGATAAAGCCGGTCACCCCGGGCGTGGTCTTTACTAAAAGGTAGCTTTGTTCATTAAGTTCCATCTCCACCAGCAGATACCCGGGGAAAAATTTTCTTTCCGATATGCGCTTTTTGCCGGAACGAATCTCTGAGATTTGTTCGGTGGGGATCACTACCTTATTGACAAATTCCTGGGCACTTTGTGCGGCAATCCTGTTTTCCAGCAATGCCTTTACTTTATCCTCTGCGCCAGTCTGTGTATGAACGACGTACCAGCTTTTCATCTAAACAAGACACTCAATCCTTTGGAGAGCACAAGGTCGATAACGCCAATGAAGATCGCCATAATAAAGGTAAACGCGATGACGACGCCCGTAGAGCCAACCAACTCCTCCCTGGTCGACCAGGCTACCTTCCCCAGCTCTTGCTTGACTTCTTTTATGAACGTGATCGGCTTTTGCAGCATGCTCATTTCTATACGATGATTCCTTCTGCTTTCGTTACTACAGGAGCGGCAGGAGTCGAACCTGCAGTAACGGTTTTGGAGACCGTTGGTTTGCCATTAACCGACGCTCCTATGAACTATGTATCCGAACCACTGCAATCAAACAGCACAAAGGAAAAACTACTTTATTTCTTTGTGGGGCGTGTGTTTCCGGTCAAACCTGCAAAACTTGCTGATTTCAAATTTATCCTGATGTTTCTTTTTATTCTTGGTTGTCGTATAATTCCGGTTCTTACAGGTCGTGCATTCTAAGGTGATGATTTCGCGCATGTTTTTATCCTAGTTATCCCTGCGCTTAATCGCTTGAAGATTGCTACGCAATCTTCTGCACAAGCGCGTTATGAATTCTCATCTACTTAAGAACTATAAGAGAATTCTAAGCTGGAGACGGGAATTGAACCCGTGACCCCGTCCTTACCAAGGACGTGCTCTACCAACTGAGCTACTCCAGCATGCTGTCACAGGTTCGTTCTTCATCCTTAGTTTCTTGAGCGAACAAAAGTACTCCTGATGAAGAATTTAGGTAAAATTCTCTTTTTGTCTTCTACCTAGTTAAATAGGGAGAAATCTGAATTTGGGGATTATGTAAAAAGGTAAGTATATACGAAGAAGAAGAAATTGTCAACCTTTTTTTTAAATATTTTTCAGCTGGATGCCAGGTATATGAATTCCTCAAGGCTCAATTGCTCCGGGCGCACGCCGTGATCATGACGGAAGGCCCTGAAAAAATGCTCCAGTTTCTGACGGCAAACTACGCCGGCGAGGCTGTTGCGTAAAGTCTTTCTCCTCTGATTGAATGCCGCGCGGATGATTTTGAAAAGCAGGCGTTCATCGATATGGGCCTGGCCGGGATACGGACGGGGCCGTATGTGCAAGAAACAGGAATCGATCTTCGGTGCCGGCCGGAAACAGCTACGCGTAATGTAAAACATTATTTTGGGTTCGGCATGATAGCGGACAAAACAACTTAAACTGCCGTATTCCTTGGAGCCGGCAGCAGAGCAAACCCTGCGGCCGAATTCTTTCTGGACGGTAATATAGATATCCGAGACAAGGTCGCGGTATTGCAAAAGGTTTTCGATGATCGGCGTGCTTATGTAATACGGGATATTCCCGATGACCTTTATCTTCGTGCCTGAACCGCCGATCTCTTTTTTAAGATCGAGCTTCAAGACGTCCCGGTTGACGATTACCAGATTAGAGGCTTCTTTGCACTCCTCTTTTACGATAGCCGCTAGCGCCGGGTCGAGTTCGACGGCATAGACTTTCGCTGCCTGGGCGGCCAGCATGCGGGTCAGCTCCCCCCTGCCCGCGCCGATCTCCACCAGCACATCAGAAGGGTGGATCTGGCAGGCAGAAACGATCTTCCTGCGGATGTTGGCGTCGATAAGAAAATTTTGGCCTAGTCTTTTTTTTGGTTTAGGGTGCATTGTATGGCGGTTTTGATTGCGGCAATTAAGGAATCCGGGCAGGCCAAGGGCCTGCCGGCGATATCGAACGCCGTGCCGTGTAACGGAGACGTCCTTACAAAAGGCAACCCCAGCGTCATGTTAACGCCTTCATGGGGCGTAGAAAGTTTCAGGGGTATAAGCGCCTGGTCGTGATACATGGCGATAACGCAATCATACTCCCCTTTCCGGGCGGCGGCAATAGCCACATCCGCAGGCTCGGGCCCGGCCAGATTGGCAATGCTGCGCTGCAGTTGTTTAACCACCGGCGCAATGACCGCACGCTCCTCCCCGCCGAGCAGGCCGTTATCGGAAGCATGGGGATTCAAGCCGCAGACAACGATCCGGGGGGAAGGTATGCCAAACAGGCTCTTTAGCGCCTCAGCCGAAATGCGGATTACCGTGCGCACATAGTTTGCTTCGATTGCCTCCGGCACGCCTCTTATGGGGAGGTGGCGCGTTACCAGCCCGATCTTAAGATGCCGGTTGAGCAGCATCATCACATAATCTTTTACGGCAGTGCGCGCGGCAAGGTACTCGGTATGCCCCGAAAATCCCCCGTATCCCGCGCGGCTCACCGCCTCCTTCGAGATCGGGCAGGTAACCAGGCAATCCAGCTGCCCGGCGCCGAGCATCTCCAGGGCCGCATCCAGGTATTCGATAGAAGCCTTTCCATGTGCGGCCCTGATGCGGCCGAATGCGAATGTTTTCTTGCGGACATTCGCCAGATCGATGAAATTGGCGCCGTATACGGGCTTCCTGCCGAAAGATGCCCGGTCGAAAACCCACCTGTCCCCTATAACGACAAACTGCGCCTTCCCTTTTAATGCCTCCAGCGCACGCGCAGTAATGTAGGGGCCTATCCCGGCGGGGTCTCCGATGGTAATGCCGACCCTAAGGTTAGAAGATCTTGATATAGGCTTTCTGTTTGAGCTCATCTACGAACGAACTTAGCTTTTCTTGCATTTTCCTGTCGAAAAGGAAGGCGTAAATGCGTTCCTGGACTTCGGGAAGGGCTTGCTGTTTTGGCGGGATAATCGCATTGACTTTGAAGATATAGTATTTCTTTTCGATTTCCACGGGCCCGGCTATTTCGTTGAGGCCCGTTTTGAAAACAATATCCTCGATCTCTTTTTTTAGTTGTCCGCCCTTAAGCGCGCTCATTGTATTGACGCTTACGCTGTCTGATTGCACGGACCCCGAGTTTTTAAGTTTTTGAAAAGCCTCATCCGCGGCATGCGCATCTTCGGTGACCACGGTATCGAAGCGCCTCTCCTCCGGGACCGCAAATTCCGCGATGTGCTGCTGATAGAATTCGGTCACCTCGGCCGGCTTGACCGTAATGCGGTTCTTGATTTGCGAGTCGATAAAATAATACATTATCATCTGCTCTTTGATCTTTGATTCTACATCCGCGATAGTCAGCCCCTGCTTGGTCAGGGCCTCCTGAAACTGGCCGTCCGAGGCGTAGCGGTGCTTGATCTCGTTTATCCTGCTGGTTACCCTGTTGGGATCGAGTTTCAAGTTGCTCTTCCTGGCCTCCTGAACGATGAGGCGGTCCTCGATCAGTTTCTCCAAGAGGTCCTTCTTCATCGAATCCAGCTTTGCCTCAAGCTCCCGGCCCTGGTATTCGGTTTGATATTGCATGCGCGTAAAACTGATAAAATCGTTAAGGTCCTTGACGGTAATAACATCCTTATTGACGATCGCGGCAATCTTGTCTTCGGCAAAGACAAAACTCTGCCGAGCCATCCCTCCGGATAGAAACACACACGCAACCAGGATCATCAAGCCTAAGTTTCCGTATTTTTTCATTTTTAGGATCCTTTAGTGATGCCGATCTTGTTGAAATTACTGATCGCCTCTTTCAAAAGGCGACAGTACAGGTCGAATCCGACCGCAGAAATAAAACCGTGCTGCTGGATCCCCAGGAGATTTCCCGCCCCTCTCATTTCCAGGTCCTCCATAGCGATCCTGAAACCCGAGCCCAGCGCCGAGTGCTCCTGGATGGCGCTCAAGCGCTTCCTGGCATCGCTGTCGATAGGGTCGTTCTTGGGGATCATAAAATACGCATACGCAGGACGGTCGAACCTGCCGACCCTGCCGCGTAGTTGATGCAGGTCGGAAAGGCCGAAAGTGTGGGCGTTATTCACGATGATCGTATTAGCGTTGGGCATATCGATACCGGATTCGATAATCATGGTACACAGCAGCACATCGACCTTGCCGCTTAAGAATTCAAGCATCACCGCCTCAAGGACCCGCGCAGGCATCTGTCCGTGCGCAACCGCGATCTTAACGCCGGCAGGCAGTATCCGTAAGATCCTTTCGTGGATTTTCTCGATATTCTGGACCCGGTTGTGCAGAAAGTACACCTGCCCCTTGCGTTTCAGCTCTCGGGTGATTGCCTGGCGGATCAAATCTTCATCATATTCTACCACAATACTTTTTATGGGCAACCTATTTTGTGGCGGGGTATTAAGGAGTGACAGGTCACGGGCGCCCATAAGGCTCATGTATAACGTACGCGGGATAGGCGTGGCAGTCAGCGTCAGTACATCCGCCATAAGCCTCATTCCTTTCAGTTTTTCTTTGGCCCTGACGCCGAATCTTTGCTCCTCATCGATGATCACCAGGCCCAGGTTCTTGAAGCTCACATCGGCCGACAAGAGCCGATGGGTGCCGATGACGATATCGACCGTACCGTTCTTAAGGCCTTCGATGATGGAATCCTGCTGGGCCTTGGTCTTGAAACGGGACAACATCTCTACCTCGACGGGAAAATCCTTCAAGCGCTGAGTAAAATTCTGGTAATGCTGTTCCGCCAGGATCGTCGTAGGCACCAGATACGCCACTTGCCTGTTGTCCATCACCGCTTTAAAGGCGGCGCGCATGGCTACTTCGGTTTTGCCGTATCCGACGTCGCCGCATAAAAGCCGGTCCATGGGCTTGGCGGATTCCATGTCGGCCTTGACCTCTTGGGTTACCTTGGATTGATCCGGCGTTTCGCTGTAAGGAAACGTTGCCTCGAATTGGGCCTGCCACGGGGTATCCTGCGCATAGGAAAAACCGGATACCGTCATGCGCATAGCCTGTAGCGATAGCAACTCCCAGGCAAGTTTTTGCACGCCCTTCTTGACGGTCTCCTTGAGCCGGCCCCACTCCTTTGAACCCAGGCGGCTAAGCCGGGGCCTGCGCGCCTGAAAGGCGACATACTTTTGCAGCAGGTGTATCTCTTCGACCGGCACATAGAGTTTTTCCTGCCGGTCGTATTCTATAACCAGGTGGTCTTTCCGGCCCAGGCTCGTCTGGAGTTTATCCAGGCCGAGGAACCGGCCGATGCCGTGCTGGGTATGTACGACGTAGTCGCCCAGCTGCAGATCGACAAAACTGTCGATGGGGAAATCTTCCCGGAAGGTAGAGGTCTTAAGCGGGTGGCTTTCCTTAAAGGGCAGGATGATCACCATTTGATGGGACCAGAGGGCATTGCCGTCTGAAGGATCGAAGGTCTTCAGCGCGACAACCGCATCCCCGTCCAGCTCAATACGGATGGGCAGCTCAAAGGTAGAAGGAAATATGTCCAGGATACCGCCCCGGCGGGCAAAATCGCCCTCCTGGAGGACGCGCTCCTGCCTTTTATAGCCGAATGCAACGAGGATAGAGCAGGCCTCTTCAAGATCGACCGCGCCGCCTGCGTATATTTTGAGGGATTTAAACATGCGGATAATAAATAAAACCGGGGACGTTTCTGGTTTTTCAGCAGCACGCACGAAAAACCCGAAACGTCCCCGGTTTTTTACGACTAGACCCGATGCGGCGTCTTCCCTGTGCCCTTGCTCCACGCCAACACCAATGGCGAGGCGATGTAGACGGTGGAATACGCACCGCAAATGAAACCGACAAAAAGCGCAAACGCGAAATTACTCAAGACCTCCCCGCCGAAGAAAAATATCGCGACAACGACGAAAAGCGTTACCCCCGTCGTCAGGATCGTCCTGGACATGCACTGGTTTACGCTTAAATTAATAAGATCATAAAGGCTCATTTTTCTCATCGACCGGGCATTCTCCCTGACGCGGTCATAGATAACAATGGTATCGTTGATCGAATAACCGGCGATGGTCAGAAAGGCCGTCACGCTCAACAGGTCTATTTCTCTGCCGGTAAGGCTCATCATACCCAGGGCTACCAGCACATCGTGGAACAAGGCGATGATGCCCGCGACGGCAAAATTCAAATGCTTGAAACGGAATCCTACATACACCAGGATCCCCGCCATCGACCAGATAATCGCCTGGATGGCTTTGCCTTTGAGGTGCTTGCCTGCGACCGGGCCCACATGTTCGATGCGCAGTATCTGGATATCCTGGCCGGGAAAGGCCTCTTTTAATTTCGCGGTAAGTACCTGGTTCCTGTCCTCCGAGGTCCTGATCAAAAGGACGCGCGGGTTATCCTTGAACTGCTGGAGGGATACGTCGCTAAGATTCAGGCCCTTTATTATCTGTCGTACGGCGTCGATGGGCGGCGGGGTCTTGAAACTATACTCCTGAAGCTGTCCGCCGGAAAAATCGATCCCGTAGGCCTTGTGGCCCTTCATGAAGAAAGAAGTCAGCCCTACGACGGTGATCAGTATCGACAGCGCGTAGAATATCCGCCGCTTGCTGATGTAATCCAGCTTCGGTTCTTTGATCAACCTGAACATCGGCAGCGATTTGACGAGGTTATAATCCAGAAGGATCTCGAAGATCGTGCGCGTTACGACGATGGCGGTGAACATGCTCACCGTAAGACCGATGGTCAAGGTCACGGCAAAACCTCGGATAGGGCCGGTGCCGAACTGGAACAAAAGGAGCGCGGCGATCAAAGTAGTAAGGTTGGAATCAAGGATCGCACTGAAGGCCCGGTTATACCCGTTGGCGATGGCCGCGCGCAAGGTCTTGCCCAGAGCGACCTCTTCGCGGATACGCTCATTAATGAGGACATTGGCGTCGACTGCCATGCCCAGCGACAGCGCGATACCGGCGATACCGGGCAGCGTCAAGGTAGCCGAGATCCCCGGGAAAAAATGAGGCAGCATCCCTAAGACACCCAGGGTCATCAGCAGGTTAAGCATGAGCGCGATATCCGAGATAACGCCGGCCAAAAGATAATAGCACGCCATAAAAACGAGGACTATCCCGGTACCGATGATGCTGGCGCGGACACCCTTGTTGATGGAATCCTGTCCCAGGAGCGGGCCGATGGTCCGCTCTTCCTCGATGTACATCGGGGCAGGTAACGCGCCGACCCTTAACACCAACGCCAGGTCCTGCGCCTGGGGCACGTCAAAATGACCGGTAATGACCGCTTCTCCGGAAGGGATCGCTTCCTTGATACGCGGAGCGGATTGCACTTTGCCGTCAAGGACAATCGCCAGCCTCTTGCCTACGTTGGCGGCGGTTATCTCGGCGAACTTCTTGGCGCCTTCGGCATTGAATTCCAGGCCGACCACGGGCTCATTAAAACCGCCCTGGCTGAAACGTACGCTTGCGTTAACGATCTTGTCGCCGGTCAAGGCCGCCGCCTTCTCCAGCAACAGCGGCTCATGGTCCTCTTGGGAGTACTTTAGCTCATACCCCTCCGGAGGGTTGCCTTCAATGGCAAGTTTAAGCTTGTCGGCATCCGGGGATACAAGCTTGAATTCCAATAACGCGGTCTTGCCGATAAGGTCTATCGCGCGCTCTCTGTCGGTGACCCCCGGCAATTGCACGACTATCTCGTCGGCCCCCTGCTTCTGGATCGAGGCCTCCCGGACTCCGAACTCGTCAATCCGGTTACGGATCACTTCCAGCGCCCGATCCGCAGCCTCTTCCTTTGCCTTTTCCGAAAGGTGGGCGGTATCAACTTTAAGCAACAGGTGCATCCCGCCTTGTAAGTCAAGGCCTAAGTTGATCCGCTTTTGCAAAGGGAATGAAAAGTAGCCGCAGAGCAGGCATACCCCCAGAATCGCGATTGCTTTTAAGAAAAGTTTTTTTGTCATAGCTAGGCTCCCGGGTTCTCGCTCTGGGCCTTCTTGCGATAGGCGATAGCACTTTTTTCCACTTCGATCTTCACGTTTTCATCGATCCGTACGATCAAAGTCTTTTCTTTGACGTTAACGATAGTCCCGTGGATGCCTCCGGAAGTTACGACTTCGTCGTTCTTGTTGAGGTTGGAGATCATCGTCGCGTGCTCTTTCTCCTTTTGCCGTTGAGGGCGAAAGATGAGGAAATAGAAAATAATAAACACAAAAACCAGCGGT
Source organism: Patescibacteria group bacterium (assembly GCA_035506195.1). GTDB lineage: Bacteria > Omnitrophota > Gorgyraeia > Gygaellales > Profunditerraquicolaceae > DATJPV01. The sequence goes on from DATJPV010000023.1 coordinate 20,513, forward strand.
ATCGCATTAACGAACCCTGCGAGTTGTTGGTTAGGCATGAGCCACCTCCTTCGATGCCTTTTTTATTATGTGCTTGACCGTCTCGGAGGGCTGGGCGCCTTTTTTGAGCCAAAATTCCACTCGTTCACGCTTGATCTTGGTAGCGCCTTTCAAGGGACTATAAAATCCCAGCTCTTCGATAACGCTGGAGTCGCGGCCGCTGGTCTCGTTAAAAACCGAGATACGAAAATGCGGGTCTTTTTTGGGGTTCTTGCCTATCCTTCTTAAACGTATGCGTACTGCCATTGTGTGGTTCCTCCTTTATTGTGTAATTGCCTCTACTAAGGCCTTGGCCTTATTCACCGATTCGCGATGCTCCTTTGCGGGAACGGAATCCGCAACGATGCCGGCTCCCGCCTGGATGTAGGCGACGCCGTCTTTTATCGCGATGGTCCTGATGGTGATGCACGTATCCATGTTATGCGAAAAACTGAAATACCCGACGCAGCCTGCGTATATCGAACGCCTATCCGGCTCCAACTCGTCGATGATCTCCATGGCGCGGATCTTCGGGCTGCCGGATACGGTACCGGCAGGAAAACAGGCGCGCAGGACATCATACGCATCGTAGCGGCGCTCCAGATGCCCCCTGACTTCGCTTACCAGGTGCATTACATGCGAGTACCTTTCCACGGCCATGAATTCGCTTACTTCGACCTGGCCGGGCTTACATACCCTGCCTAAGTCATTCCTACCCAGGTCAACCAGCATAAGGTGCTCCGCCCTTTCCTTGGTGTCATGCAACAATTGCTGCTCCAGCAGGCGGTCCTCTTCTTCGCTCTTGCCCCGGGGCCTTGTGCCGGCTATGGGGCGGGTCTGGACCAGCCCGTCTTCGCAACGAACCAGCATCTCGGGAGAAGTCCCGATGAGAACTACGTCTTTAAATTGTAAAAAGAACATATAGGGCGAAGGATTAAGGCTGCGTACATTCCGGTAGATGTCGAACGGCTGTTTTTGCAGCTTAAGCCGGAACCGCTGCGACAGCACTACCTGGATGATATCCCCTCTTTTTATGTAAGCCTTTGCCTTGGTGACGATAGAGGCGAAATCGGACTTGGTGAAATTCGAACTTATGCGTAAGGGCTTGGCTGCGGGCCCTTGTTTTCTTGCGTGCGCGACCGCGCTTTTGTCGAAAGCCTGCTGGATCGATTCGATCTTGGCGCAGGCCTTACGGTAGATCCGGGACTTTTGCGCCCGGGAAAGGGGCTTCTGCGTGCCCTGCGGAAGCATCGCATTTGCGACGATCTTTATGGTATGATTGACGTGGTCAAAAATCAGTATAGTGTCGGTAAGAATGAAGATCGAATCGGGCAATCCCAGGGTATCGGGATTCTTATCGGGAAGCTCTTCGAAGAACCTGACCATGTCGTAGCCGATATACCCTACAAAGCCTCCGTAAAACCGCGGCAGCCCTTTGACCGGTACCGTCTTAAACCCCTTCATGATCTTTTTTATTTCATCCAGGGGGTCGGTACCGGTGGTAAAGCGGACGGTGCGCGCCTGCGGATAACACAATTCGATATTCCGGCCCTTGCTCTTGAATACCAGCGCCGGAGCGCTGCCCAAGAATGAATACCGGGCAATCTTTTCCTGACCTTCCACGGACTCCAGCAAAAAGGCATAATCAGACTTTTTTGTTTTCAGGAATGCCGAAACCGGCGTATCCAGGTCCGCATTTATTTCCTTATATATAGGAATAATGTTGCCTTTACGGCACAGCTGCAAAAAATCTTTCAGGCAAGGATAGCACATCTGTCTTCCTACGCGATCCTCCTATAGAAACATGAACGGCTGCCGGTGTGGCATGCGGCTCCCACTTGCCGTACCTTGATCAGCAACGCATCCATATCGCAATCGTAAGCGATGGACTTGACAAACTGATAGTGCCCGGAGGTGAGCCCTTTAACCCAGTATTCTTTCCTTGAGCGCGACCAAAAACAGGTCTTGCCGGACCGGATGGTACGCCGCAGGGATTCCGCGTTCATATACGCCACCATCAGGACATCGCGATTCTTGTAGTCCTGGATGATCGCCGGGATGAGCCCCTTGCGGTCAAACTTTAATGTGTTAATCGCAAACTTCGGTTTTTTGCTCATAATCGCACTGCAACCCCTCTCTTGGCAAGGTACTCCTTTACGTCTTGCACGGAATATTCCTGATAATGAAAAATAGAAGCAGCCAGGCCTGCGCTGGCCTGTCCATCGGTCAATACCTGGTAGAAATGCTCCACTGTCCCGGCCCCTCCCGAGGCAATCACCGGAATAGCCACGGAGGCGGCCACTGCCCTGGTAAGCGCAAGGTCATAACCGTCTTTGGTGCCGTCATAGTCCATACTGGTCAAGAGTATCTCTCCGGCACCCAGGCCTGCGGCTTGCCGGGCCCATTGCAGCGCATCCAGGCCGGTCGGGGTCCTGCCGCCGTTGATGTATACCTCCCAGGAATCCCGGTTCTTCTTCGCATCGATAGCCGCCACAATGCACTGGCTGCCGAATCGCTTTGAAGAAGAGGCGATCAGATCCGGGTCCTTTACCGCTGCGGTATTGATGGAAACCTTATCCGCCCCGGCGTTCAGCAGGTCCCGGATGTCTTCGATGCCGCGGATGCCGCCGCCCACAGTAAAGGGCATATAGATATTTACCGCGATCTCTTCAACCAGCGCAATCAGGGTTTTACGCTGCTGGAAGCTGGCGGTAATATCCAGGAATACCAGCTCATCGGCCTTCTGCCGGTCATAGGCCTTTGCGACTTCAACCGGATCCCCGGCATCCCGCAACCCTAAAAACTTGACGCCCTTTACGACCCGGCCATCCTTAATATCCAAACACGGGATAATGCGTTTGGTAAGCACGTGATATTATTTAACTTTCTGATAAAGGTACTTCTGCAGGGCGTTCCAAGTGCGTTTGCCTGCCTTGCCGTCGACATGCAAGCCGTTATCCTTCTGGAATGCCTTTATGGCGTTACGGGTCTGCTTGCCCCCCTTGCCGTCGATCGGACCCGGGTCATAACCGGCATTCTTTAATGCGATCTGGACATGCTTCATGGTAGGCCGCGACTTTACTTCGGGAACCACTTTTTCCGCGACGGCCTGCTGGTCCGCTACTTTGGCCTGAGCAACCGTGTTTGCCTTATTCAATTCATCTTTTAAACCGTTGATCTCTTCGTCCTTAGACTGAAGCTGCGTTTCCATGACCGAGATCTGATTGCGTAGCCCCTGGACCTCGAGGTCCTTCTGTTTCCGGGCGGTTGCACAGCCGCTTAACATTCCTACCACCGATACCAGCGCAAAGAGCGCCACTAGTTTCCTTGCCATCAACACTCCTCCTTTTTGATTTATCCTAACTTCAATGCCTGGGTTAACGTAAATTTTCCCTCATACAACGCTTTGCCCACGATCACTCCGGTAAGGCCGGCCTTTTCCAGGACCTTAAGCCGCCTGATATCGTCAAGGGAAGAGACCCCGCCGGAAGCAATAATGCGTAATCCCGTCTCCTTAAGGAGGTTCTTTATCCCCTGGATGCTTGGCCCTTTCAGGGTGCCGTCTTTCAATACGTCGGTATAGACCATGTGGGTAAAGCCTATCGCCTTGATGAGCGCGGCAAACTGCATGATGTCGACAGCGCCCCGGTTCGACTGCCAGCCCTTGATCAGCACCAAACCGTCCTTGGCATCAGCACTGATGAGGACGCGGTCTTTGAATACCTTGAAGATCCTTTTGAGGAAACCGGCGTCTTCGACAGCCTTTGTCCCCACGATGACCTTGCTGACCCCGTATTCCAAGGCCGTCCTGATAGTCTCGGCCGTGCGCACCCCTCCGCCGAACTGCACCGGAACGCCCGCCTCCCGGACAATGGCCTTAACCAGGTGCAAGTTCTTGGGTGTGCCGGTAAAAGCCCCGTCGAGGTCAACCACGTGCAGCAGCTGCGCGCCAAGGCGCGCCCAGTGTGTGGCGGTTTTAACGGGGTCATGCGAATAGATCTTTTTATCAAGCCTGCCCTGGACAAACCTGACCACGCAACCGTCCTGTATGTCTACTGCCGGAATAATTAACACAGGTTAACGAAATTCTTTAACATAGTAAGACCGGTATCCTGACTTTTCTCCGGATGGAACTGCACGCCGTACACATTATTCTTCCAGACGACCGAAGCAAACGCTATCCCGTAATCGGTGCGGGTGGCGACATCCTGCTGATCCTGGGGCTCGGGATAATACGAGTGGCAAAAATAGACAAACGCCCCCTCGGCTATATCCCGCAGCAAGGGGCAGGCGGCTTTCTTGACGGAAAGCTGGTTCCATCCCATGTGCGGCACTTTCAAATCCGCATCTTGCGCAAAACGTTTAACCGCGCCCTTCAGTAACCCTAAGCCTTTCGATGTCCTGGCTTCCTGGCTTTCCTGGAAAAGCAGCTGCATCCCCAGGCAGATACCCAGGAAGGACTTGCCCGCGGCAACCTGCTCTTTGATCGCTTCAATGAGGCCTCGCTTCTCTAACTCGGCCATGGCATCGTCAAAGGCGCCGACCCCGGGAAGCACGATCTTGTCTGCGGCAGCGATATCGGCCGGCCTGTTGGTCACCGTTGTGGCTGCCGACATGCGCTCCAACGCCTTCTGAACGCTGTGGATGTTGCCCATGCCGTAGTCAATGATCGCGATCATCCTAGTCGATAACCCCTTTGGTTGAAGGGACCCCTTTCCTTCGGGGATCGATCTGCGTGGCTTGATCAAGGGCCAGCCCCAAAGCTTTGAAGATCGGCTCCAATGTCGTATGCAGATCGGGGCTGATAGGCTCGACCATGATATTGACGTTGGCGCCCAGGTGCTTGGCGAAAGCGTCAAATAAATGCTCGGCATCGGCAAAGCTGTAACCGTCCTGCGTCTTGGGAGAAGCCAGGCCCTTGCTTGTCTTTAAGATGTAGTAACCCCTGCCGCTGATATCTACGCTGACGTTTGCGACCACCTCTTCCATGGGCACCGCCGCAGAACCAAACCTGCGGATGCCTTTCTTTTCACTCAGCGCTTTCTTAAAAGCCTCGCCCAGGACCAGACCTACATCTTCGTTGGTGTGGTGGATGTCAACCTTGAGGTCGCCCTTGGCGCAGATACGCAAATCAAATAATCCGTGGAATGCAAAAAGCTCAAGCAGATGATCAAGCATGCCGATGCCGGTGTCGATCTTCGCTTTCCCGTCACCGTCAACAGCCAAGGTAACCGTAATATCGGTCTCCCTGGTTTTTCTCTTGATGGTTGCAACGCGTTTTTTCATGGGGCGCCCTCTCCGGTTTATTTGAACCTGGCTTTTACTGAATCAAGATGCCTGGCTAAGCCCTCGATCCCGGCTATTTTTTCCAGCGGCTCCTTGATCCTTTCCAGTGCCTTCTTGGAATAACTAATTATATGGTTACTTTTGATAAAGTCAAGGGCAGAAAGTCCCGAGAAAAACCGCGCAGTACCGGATGTCGGCAGCACATGGCTTGGCCCGGCGACATAATCTCCTACCGCAGCCGGGCTATAAGGGCCCAGGAAGATGGCGCCTGCGTTCCTTATCCCTTTGACCAGCCGCTGCGGATTGTGCACAAGGATCTCCAGGTGTTCGGGGGCGATCTTGTTCGAGATCCCTACGGCCTGTTCGAGGTTCTCGGTCAAAATGATGAAACCGTCGATACCGTCCATGCGGGATTTGACTTCCCTGGCCAGGCTCTTGGAATTAGTGATCAAGATGGCCAAACCGCGCGCATGCTCTGCCTGCGCCTTCAGGTCGGCAACGATGAAATCGGGGTCGCTGTAACGGCTGGCGATAACGACCAATTCGGTCGGACCGGCGATCATGTCGATATCGACATATCCGAATACCTGGCGCTTAGCCTCGGTCACATAGATGTTGCCGGGGCCGACGATCTTATCGACCCTGGGGATGGTTTTGGTCCCGTACGCCAGGGCGGCGATAGCCTGGGCGCCTCCCGCCCGATAAATCTCATCGACCTTCAGGAGGTCTGCGATAACCAGGATATGGGGATTGATCCGGCCGGTCTCATCCGGGGGGCTGACCAGCACGATCTTTTTTACCCCGGCGATCTTCGCCGGCAGCACGGTCATATACACCGATGACACCAGGGGCGCCGTACCTGCGGGGATATACACCCCGATTTTTTCCAGGGGCGTATAATTTTCCCCCAGCATGACGCCGTCTTGGCCTTTCATCCTCCAGGATTTCTTGATGGTCCGGCGGTAGAATTGAGTCACATTCTCGATGATGACCTTGAGGCTGGAGACGAAATTGGGGCTGATATTCTGATAGGCGCCGCTTATCTCGATCTGGGAAACCTTTAACTGCTTGGGGGCCAGGCGGACCCGGTCAAACTTCTTGGTGTACTTCAAAACCGCCTCATCCCCTAAGACCCTGACATCCTCGATGATACGCTTGACTTTCTCCGTCACCCGTTTAGAGCGGACGAACTGGCGGCAATATATTTTTTCAAGCTGGGGGCTCGTTGAACGTATGATTTTCATAGGCTAACCTGGCTGATAGCGCGTGTGAGCTTCTCGAGGGCTTTGTTGAGATTTTCCGGCTTGCTCCCCCCTGCCTGAGCGAAATCTTTCCTGCCTCCGCCGCTGCCTCCTATTTCGGAAGCAACCTCCTTTATGAGCTTGGAGGCATCGATACCTTTGGCGCACAGGTCCTGCGTAACCGCAATAACTACGCATGCCTGACGGTCGTTCCCGGAAGTACCGACAAAGATGGCGTTACTGGTTTTGGCTTTTACCAGATCCGCAGCCTTCCTTAATACGTCCATCTGCGCGTCTTTATAGTCTTTCGTGATCAACTGCAGCCCGTTGATATCTTGCCCCTCCTTGATAACGCTATCAATGGAGTTCTTTAGCGCCTCGCCCTTAAGCGCATCCAGCTGTTTTTCTATCGCCCTGATCCTGGCCAGGCGTTTTTCCAATTCCCCGTAGGCGTTCTCAATCGGCACGCCCAGAAGCGCGGCGATATCGGCCAGGGACTGCTCTTCTTCCTTGACCAGCCTATACGCCGCGTCTGCCGTCACCGCCTCTATCCTTCTTACGCCGCTGGCTACCGAGCCTTCCTGGGTTATCTTGAATAAACCGATCTGGCCCGTATGGCTCAGGTGGGTGCCTCCGCAGAATTCCTTGGAAACGTCTCCTACCGATACTATGCGCACCTTGTCATCGTATTTTTCTCCGAAAAAAGCCAGGGCGCCGCTTTTTCTTGCCTCGGCCAAAGCAAGCTCCGTAACGCAAAGGCCTTGGTCACGGATGACTTCTTTATTTACCAGTTCTTCGATCCTGTCTAATTCCGGCTGGCTAACGTCTTTAAAATGCGTAAAATCAAAACGCAACCTGTCCTGCGCCACCAGGGACCCCTGCTGCTGCACATGGTCGCCCAGGACCTTGCGCAAGGCTGCCTGCAAAAGATGCGTGGCGGTGTGGTTACGCGCTACTGCCAGCCTGCGTTCGACGTCTATTTCCGCCGACACGGTATCCGACTTTTTGAAAGCGCCTTGCGCCACCCTGCCGATATGGACGATCACTTTATCCGATTTCCTGGTGTCGAGCACCTCAAACACATTCGGGCCGTTTATCAGGCGGCCCGTATCGCCGACCTGTCCTCCTGACTCGGCGTAAAAGCAGCTCCGGTCCAGGACCACCCGGGCCTCTTCCCCTTTCTGGATGAGTTGGGCCTCGCCGGGATCCTTGAGGATCTTCAGGATCCTGGCCTCCTGAACGTACGCATCGTAACCGGTAAACTGCGTTTCCTTAACGCCCAGGTCCAGGTCTTTTATATCAAAGACGTCGCCTTTCATGTTGCTTTGCGATTTTGAACGCTGCTTTTGTTCGTCAAGCTCCCGGTCGAATGCATCTTCGGAAACCGCTATGCCGCGTGCCGCCAGCCAGTCCTTCGTTAATTCGAAGGGGATCCCGTATGTATCATACAACTGGAAGGCAACCAGGCCGACCTGGCGGGAAGCAGAGGCTCCGGTAAAACCGCGGAATTTCTCCTCGAACAGGGCCGCGCTTGAATCCAGCGTCGCCAGAAAACCCTTTTCTTCCGACAGGATGACCTCGGCGATATTTTCACGGCGACCGACCAACTCAGGATACGGGTCTTTCATAATGTCTGCCAGGATCGGCACGAGCTTGTATAAAAAAGGTTTCTTGAACCCCAAGGAGCGCAAGGAAAGCGAGCTCTTGCGAATGAGCTTTCGGATGACATAGCCTCTGCCTTCGTTTGAAGGCAGGACGCCGTCGTATATCGCAAAGACCACTGCGCGCAGGTGATCGGCAACGGCATACGTGTATTCTTTGCTCTGAGGGGCCTCTTTCTTCGAACCGCCCTCGATTTCCTTGAGGAGCGGCCGGAACAAATCGGTCTCGAAGTTATTCGGCACCCCCTGCATTACCGCTGCCAGCCTCTCCAGCCCCATCCCGGTATCGATGTTCTTCTGCGGCAAAGGTTCCAAGGCGCCACCCTCCCGGCGGTTGAATTGAGTAAAGACAAGATTCCATACCTCGAAGAATCTTCCGCAATCGCAGCCGGGGTTGCAGTCGGCTTTTCCGCAGCCCACCTCTTTGCCGCGGTCAAAAAAGATCTCCGAACACGGGCCGCAGGGGCCGTTGGGGCCCTTCTCTTTTGCTTCCGACGGCCAGAAGTTGTGCGTATCCCCCAGCCGGATAATCCTGGCCGCAGGGACCCTGACCGCATCCCTCCAGATCGCATACGCCTCATCATCGTCTTTGTACACCGAGACCCACAGCTGCTCCGGGGGGACTTTCAGTTCCTGCGTGAGAAATTCCCACGCCCAGGCAATCGCCTCTGCCTTGAAATAATCCCCGAAAGAGAAATTACCGAGCATTTCAAAGAAGGTATGGTGCCCGCGGGTCTTGCCTACCTTATCCAGATCATCCGTGCGCAGGCACCGCTGGGACGAAGCAGCGCGGGTGTAATCGGTAATCAAGCCAAGGAACTGCTTTTTGAACTGGTTCATCCCCGCCGGGGTAAACAGAACGGTAGGGTCCTCCCGGGGGACAAGCGAATCACTCTCTACGATCCGGTGGCCTTTGGAGGCAAAGAACTCAAGGAATTTTTTTCTAAGGGCGTCTGCGGTCATGAATCAAGTTTTGAAATGGCCTCAACAATTGCATCGGACGAAAATCCGCGGCGTACAAGGGAGGAAAAGATGCGCCTTTTGGCTTGCTGGGGATCGAGCCCCTTCAGTTTCCCGGATTTTTCCCGGACAAGTCTTTCGACGATCGCCTCTTCCGAATACTCTTCTTTGACCCTGCCGATCTGGCGATCGATGATATCGCTATCGATGCCCTTCAGCCTTAATTCCACGCGCAATCTGCGCAGTCCCAACGGCTTTTTGATACGGGACGCGATCCAGGCGCGGGCGAACTCATCGTCATCGAGAAAGCCCTTTTCTTTCAGGAAAGAAACGACCTGTGCAATCGTCTGGCGGTCGAACTTCTTGGCCTCCAGGCGCCGGGATATCTCTGCTTCGCTGCGCATCCTGAATTTAAGCAAGAGGAAGGCGTAGCGTTTTGCCTTCTGGAGCGCGGGCGAATCCTGTTTATTCACCTGTTTTTACCACGCAGAAGCCGCGGTTGGTCTTAATCAGCACATCACCGCGCGCTTCCGAGGTCAACCGCGCGTAATCGCCGAGGTTGGCTACCGGCTGATTATTGATCTGGCGGATGATATCCCCGCTCATGAGCCCGGCATCGTCTGCAGGGCTGCCCGAGGCGACTTCCGAGATTACCACTCCGGAGGCATCCTCCAGGTTAAAATGCCTGGCTACATCGGGGGTGATCTCCTGCACCCGCAACCCCCGCCATACGCCTTCAGGCGCAGACGTCATTTTCTCTATATTCTGAGGCCGCTCTCCGATCTCGACGGAGATGGAAACTTCTTTTTTATTCCGGATGACCGTAACTGTCGTTTTCTTGCCGACGTCGGTTTTGCCCACGGCATTGAGCAATTCACGGACGCTGGCGATAGGTTGATTGGCAAGGCGGACGATCACATCTGCGTCCTTGATGCCGGCTTTCTGTGCCGGCCCGTTCTTGACTACGCCGGCGACCAAGGCTCCCTTTTTCTCGGTAAGCCCAAATTGCTTTGCCAAATCGTCATTGAGGTCCTGGACGGTCACCCCCAGCCAGCCATACAATATTTTCTTGCCTTCGATCAGGCGGGCAATGATCCTCTTGGCGGTATTGCTGGGAATGGCAAAACCGATGCCTTGATAGCCGCCGCTGGTAGAGAATATCGCCACGTTGATCCCTACTATTTCTCCTTTAAGGTTCACCAGGGGCCCGCCGGAATTTCCGGGATTTATCGCCGCGTCAGTTTGAATGAGGTCCCCGTAATCCCGGTCATTGGGCATGGCCTTGCCTAATGAACGGTGCAGCGCGCTGATCACGCCCGCCGTCACGGTAGGTTCGGGGTTCTGGAGCGCAAAACCGAAAGGATTACCGATCGCCACTACCCACTGCCCGATCTTTGCGCTATCGGAATCCCCGAGGGCGGCCACGGGCAGGTTACGGGCATTGACCTTAACCACGGCCAGGTCGGAACGGGAATCCTGCCCCTTGATCTCCCCCTTGAACTCTCTGCCATCGGGCAGGGTTACGGTAATCTTATCCGCCCCGTCAACCACGTGCTCATTGGTAAGGATATAACCTTCGGGGTCGATAATCACCCCCGAGCCAAGGCCTACCTGTTTATACTCCTGGTCGGGCATGTTACGGAAATAATCGCCGAAGAAACGACGCAGAAATTCATCATCGCCAAAGGGGGATTGGGCGCCCGGGGGGACGTTGAAATAAAACCTCCTGCCTGCCGGGGCTTTATCGGTATGCTCCGTACTGATCGAAACCACTGCCTTGCCTACGGTACGGGCTACTTCGATTACGCCGTTCTCTAAACTAGGCTGCTCCCCTTGCGATGGCGCCGGGGGCACCTGGCCCTGTGCTGACGAAAAGACGCTTAACCGCATGACCAAAACCAAAGCAAAAAATGCGATTTTTCTTTTCATGGCTGTGCCTCCAACACTATTTTTCCGCCTTCTCTTCTTTCTGGTCTATCTCAAGCGCGCCGGCGCTGATCTTCTTGCGGACTTCTTTCTCGATATCATCCTGAAGCTTGGGTTTTTCTTTAAGCAGCTTGATCGCTCCGTCCCTGCCCTGGCTGAGCTTTTCATTCTGAAAAGAAAGCCACGATCCGGATTTTTCCAGCACTCCCAGGCTAATCGCCGCATCGATAACGCATCCGGTTTTGGCGATCCCCTCGGCATGCAGGATCTCGAATTCTGCCTCTTTGAAAGGCGGGGCTATCTTGTTCTTGACGACCCTGGCCCGCACACGGTTGCCGATCACCATCTCCCCGGACTTCAAGGTAGCGATCTTACGCAGGTCAAGCCTTACCGAAGCATAGAACTTGAGCGCCCGGCCGCCGGGCGTGGTTTCGGGAGAGCCGAACATGACGCCGATCTTCTCTCTGATCTGATTAATAAAAATGACACAGGTTCGCGATTTACTGATCGCGCCGGTCAGCTTCCGGAGCGCCTGCGACATCAGCCTTGCCTGTAAGCCGACATGAGCATCCCCCATCTCTCCTTCGATCTCGGCGCGAGGCGTAAGCGCTGCCACCGAATCGATAACGACCATGTCTACGGCATTGGAACGCACCAGCGTTTCGGCAATTTCCAGGGCCTGCTCGCCTGTGTCCGGCTGGGAGATCAAGAGCTCATCCAGATTGACCCCGATAATCTTGGCATATGTCGAATCGAAGGCATGCTCTGCATCGATAAACGCAGCCACCCCTCCTTTTTTCTGGATCTCTCTGATAACCGTTAAAGTAAGCGTTGTCTTTCCTGAAGCCTCGGGACCAAAAACTTCGATAACCCTGCCCCTCGGCAGGCCTCCTATGCCTAAAGCCCAATCCAGCGTAAGGGCGCCGGTAGGGATGGCTTCGACATCGGCCTTCACGTGGCTGCCCAACTTCATGATCGAGCCTTTCCCGAACTGCTTCTCGATCTGGGTAAGGGCCAGCTCCAGGGCCTTTCTGCGGTCAGAAAGATCTTTTGTTTCCTCTTTTTTCTTTTCTATAACCATTGCAACCTCCGATGTTGAACGCTGTTTTGTGTGTAATCGAGAAAATAATTATAGCTTAGCCTGATTTGGCTGTCAAACAAAATCCTCCTTTCTACTACAATAGACGCAAAAAGGAGGAAAATCTAACTCTCTTACCTATATAGAACCTATGATCGAGCCACCGGAAAGCGCGGCCAACTTAACCGGGATAAGCTGGTTTGCCAGGTTACGGTTGGCTTTAGCCAAGACCTTGAGGTAATTGCCGGTATGGCCCTCCCAGAAACCGCGCTTAGCGCAAGATCGCCCCTCAAAAAGCACCTGCACTGTCTTGCCCAAAAAACGGCTGCGATAACGCACCGAGCAATCATCGGCTACCTGATTGACGCGCTCGATGCGCCGCTGCATTTCTGACGGCTCCAGCAGCCGATACTGCCGGCGCGCAGCTTGCGTCCCGGGCCTTTGCGAAAAAGGAAACACGTGCACCTTCAACGGCATGCTTACCTTGACCGTTGCGAGGGTATGCTGAAAGCATGCCTGCGTCTCCGCGGGAAAACCCACCAGCACATCGGTAGTAATGGCGATATCCGGTACGCGCCTGCGGATCATGCGTATCAGTTGCAAAAAATCACCGGCAGTATAAGCGCGGTTCATTGCCTCCAGCACCTCATCATCTCCGCTTTGTAAAGGGATGTGCAGGTGCTTACATAGTTTTTTTGAGCTCTTTAAAAGCCGGATCAGGCCTTCGGAAACGTCATTTACTTCTATGGAGCTCAACCTGAGGCGCAGGATCCCGGGGACCTCTTCGAGCTTACGGATAAGCGCAACCAAATCCGTCCGGCCGGAAGCGTCTTTACCATAGGAGCCCAGGCAGATGCCCGTCAAGACGATCTCCCGGAAACCGCTTGCGGCCAAGGCAGACGCCTCGGCGCATATCGCATGCGCAGGCCGGCTGCGGGATCGCCCCCTGACCAGAGGGACTTTGCAATAAGAACAAAAATTATTGCAACCGTCTTGTATTTTCAAAAATGCGCGGGTCCTGCCGGCAAAGGTGGTAATGCCATCGGGGAAAAAGGCCTTACTAATGATGCAACGGACGCCTTTGATGCGGGAAAGCGCGGATGCGTCTTTTTTAACCAGGCAGCCGGTAACCAGGACTCCTGCGCGCGGATTGCGGCGGATGCATTGGCGGATCACCGCCTTGGATTTGCGGTCCGCGGCGGAAGTCACGGTGCAGGTGTTGATTACACAAAAATCGGCGGGCCTGCCGTTGTCGATAACGCGAAAACCCGCACGGATAAAACGCTCTCTAATACTTTGCGTATCATACTGGTTTGCTTTACAGCCTAAAGTGAAGAACTTAACCGTTTTCATATACAGTAATGCAGGCGGCCACGCTCAAGGCTGCGGTATCGACCCGCAACACCAGTTCTCCCAGGGAAATGCCGATGAACCCGCATTCGGCGGCGCGGGCAACCTCTTGCCGGCTGAAGTCGCCTTCCGGGCCGATACATACAATGATGCTGCGGTATCTCTGCGCGCTCAAGGCGCTTTTCAGAGAACGCCGGCTGCCGAAGAGCGAGCCGATCAATTTAAGGTCATACTCGCCGGCCAACGCAAAAACTTTTTCCATATTCATGATCGGCTCCACAACCGGGACGGTGTTGCGCTGGCTTTGCTTTGCCGCTTCCAGCGCAATCTTTTGCCAGCGGGAAAGCCTCTGGAGCTTTTTGCGTTCATCGAGCCTAACCACAACGCGTTCGCTTTCCAGCGGTATGATACGGTCCACGCCAAGCTGGGTGAGCTTATCTACGATTTCATCCATCTTGGCCTTTTTAGGGATAGCACAGGCAATAGCCAGGCTGTACGCCTTGGCCTTACGGTGCAGAAGCCTCTCTTTTATATCCAAGAGCACGGCTTTCTTGGAAATACTGCGAATACCGCAAAGATATTCATTGCGCTCTTCGTCGAACGCCACGATCGTATCTCCTGTCTCCAGATGCAGCACGTCCTGGATATGATGGATCTGCGCTGCGTCGTGTATGCTGATCTGAGCGGATGATATTTGTTTTGACGAAACTAAACACCGGTGCATTCTCTCACCTATACGCTTTCATTATCACCTGGATCCCTAGAACTGCGATCACCAAACCGCAGCTCGTTCGCAACAGCCGCACATAGATAGCCGGCCCCCTGCGCAGCCAGGCCGGGATACATCCTGCCAGCGCTACCAGTACGATAAGCACGGATACGCACGTCCCTGCACCGAACGCCAGACCGTAGCAGAAGGCCTGTGCCCATGTTTTCGATACCAACCCCACATACGAAAGCACGGCAAACAAGGGGGCGCAAGGGGATATCCCCAGGACCAACCCCAGTAAGAGAGCGCTGGGGTAACCCTTTTGCAGAAAATGAGCTTCGAACATGCGACAGACTGGCCAGGCCAAATCCTTCCCCAGCGCCATGAGTACCCCTATTACGGCAATGAACGCGCCTCCGGCAATCGCCGCATATCTGGCGATGCTGCCGCAGGCTCCTTCGAACACAAAGCTACCCGCAAAGAATACGGCGATACTCAAGCCCGCATATACCGCCATGCGGCCGGCGCAAAACTGGGCATAAAAAGCCAGGGCCCCGGTAACGTTCTTGCGGGTGCCGGCAACATACGATACCAGTATCGGCCCGCAACTGGCCGCGCAGGGACCACAGCCTAACAACAAACCGGTAACGAAAAGATTCGCAATAAGGGGGAACACCGCTAGGGCTCTTTTTCGGAGAAGACCGTAGCCGTAAACACATAAAGCTCGGTAGCTTTTTCTTTCCAGGCGTCGGGGGAAAGCCCTGCCTTATGGCTGCAGAGCGCAGAGAGGAATTCCTCCTTTGACCAGCCGGTTTCTGCGGCCACCTGGGGCAGGAACACGCCGCTACGGTATCCGCGCTTTACCAATACGCCGTGGGTCCCGAGCTTTATTTCATCGACGGAAGAAACCCGCTGGAGAGGAGAAAGTACCGAAATCTCTATCTCGGCATCCTTAAGCTCTGCCGGCTGAAGGGGCGGGAAACGCGGATCCCCCACTGCCGACTCGACGGCCATATCCCTTATCGTCAGGTATAACGGCTGATTGCCGACGAGATTACCGATGCAGCCGCGCAGCTGGCCATGCTCGTGCAAGGTTACAAAGGCGCCGTGCGCCTTGGACAGGACCGGATCGTCTTCAACAAGCTCCATGCGCTTGCCGGTTTTTAAATATGCTTCTATCGAGGCGCGGGCGATCTCCAGAAGCCTTTTTTTCTGGTTAGTGTTGAGCATCTGCGCTCCCCTTTCCTGTGGTTGGTCGATGGCACAGCTGGAGTAACCCACGGTCCAGATACCCTTGATCTTTCTTCCGGTCACCACCGCGGAATTCGTGTAGTGCAGGACCTCAAGCGTTTCGTGCCCCAGCGACTTGGCCAGATCAAGCACGGTGACAACCGGAAAACCTCCGCATAGCTGGGCTTTTTCCTCGCGCAAGCCATAGTATAATCCCAATACGTCCATATTCCTTAAATACACCAGGGTCTGCCTGTCCGCGGCCTCCGCGGCCTCATAGTCGTAACCGTGATACATATCGCTGGAAGCGACCACCAGCACATCTTCGCGCGTGCCTATCGCCTCCTTCAAGAGACTGGCAAGCTTACGGCAGACGGCAAGAGTACAGTCCCCCATAACTATCGGCACGACCTTGAATTCGGAAAGCGACCGCTGAAGAAATGGCAGCTGTACCTCCACGGAATGCTCCTGCTCAAATGCCGCCGGCAGAAAGGTAATCGCGCCGTCCTGATTAAGGAGCCTCTGGGCAAATTGCGCATCGACTTCGACATCGCCCAGGGGCGTCCGGAATGCCCCCTGGGGATATACAGACACCGCATCAAACCCAAAACGATGGCTTGGGCCGATCACCACGACTGTCCGGTACGGCTTGCCCTTGATCAGCTTGTACGCGTATGCAGCGGTCTGGCCGGAATATCCGTATCCGGCATGCGGACAGACCAACGCAATGACCGGGCCGGACATCGGTTTAGGCTGCGCTGCCGCAAGGAACCCGTCGACCATCGAACGCAGCTGCTGGGGGTTATCAGGATAGAACGCGCCGGCGACGTTCGGCTCTTTGATATCGGACGCAGCGCAATTCCCCTGCGCCAAGGAACCAAAGAGCATAGCGACAGTTACGATGATTACTTTAATTCCAGACGCCTGCGATCTTTTCTCCGCAAAATTTACATTTTCCATCGACAATATTCACCTCCAGCACAATATACCCCGAACGCCTGATCAAGACCTTGTTGCAGGCAGGACAATACGTCTGCTCCGCCGGATGAGGGGATATATTTCCTATATACACGTACTTGAGCCCGCAGTCAAGCGCAATATCCCTGGCCTTTTCCAGGGCGCTTACCGGCGTCGGGTTCAACGCAGCCAGTTTATACAAAGGGAAAAAGCGGGAAAAGTGCAACGGCGTATCCGCGCCCAGGTTATCCTTGATCCAGCGGCACATGGCGATGAGTGTCTGACTGTCATCGTTAAACCCCGGGACGATCAGGTTGGTAACCTCCAGGTGCACCCCGGCTTTTTTTATGGCTTTTAACGTCTCCAGGACCGGCCCAAGCGTAGCGTCGGAAAACCGGGCGTAGTAATCATCGCTGAATCCCTTCAGGTCGATGTTCGCCGCATCCAGATACGGAAGGAGCTGCTCCAGCGGCTCTTTGTTGATATAACCGGCGGAGTGCATCATGTTGCGTATCCCCTGCTTCTTGGCCAGCTTCGCAGTCTCCAGCATATATTCATAAAATATGGTCGGCTCAGTGTAGGTATAGGCGATGGTCGGGCTGCCCGCCTCCTTGACCCTGCGCACCAGTTCTTCGGGCGATACGTCCAGAGAACTGACCTCCTCGGGCTTGCGCTGGGAGATCTCCCAGTTTTGGCAAAATTTACAGCGCAGGTTGCACCCCGCCGTGGCGATGGAATAGGCGGCGGTGCCGGGCAGAAAATGAAACAGGGGCTTTTTTTCGATCGGATCGATGTGCACGGCGACGGGCCGGGAGTATACAAGCGTATACAGCGTGCCGTTACGGTTCTCCCTTACACCGCAGAAACCGCGCCTGCCTTCGGTAATCAGGCAGTTGCGCGGACACAAATGGCACTGGACGGCCCTGTCTTTAAGTTTCTCATAAAAAAGGGCTTCTTTGAGGGTCGTTGCGGCGGTTAACCGAGGAAGCGCAATGCAGGCCCCCAAGAGGACCCAAAGGAAGGCAAAAAGGCAAGCCGCTCTTATGGCATGCTTCATGGGCAGGGATAAAAGTGGAGCAGATGGGATTCGAACCCACGGCCTTCGCGATGCGAACGCGACGCTCTCCCAGCTGAGCTACTGCCCCAAAAGGTTGTTGTCTAGCTGTATCTTTTGGGACGTCCCCGTAGGGGGCTGCCCGAAAATATTATCCACTTTACCACACTTTTCTGATTTTCGCAAATCAAAAGGCGGGGTTAGTTTGCCGACACCGATGGCATGCGAATGCGCGAAAAAAGCCTGATGCTCGGATTTTTGGGGCTACCGCACGCATCAGGGTTACCGTCCGGATCCCAGCAGGCGGTTACCTGTATTTCCAGCGTATCCGCAGACGGATTCAAAACATATGTCGGCTGAGCCGGATCGTTGCCAAAATCAGGGCTGATCTTTTTTTGAGTAATCACCTCATATACGCCCGGGGCGGTAGTAAGGTCCGGATAATACCAGACTTCGTAATTCGGCGCGGACCGGTAACGATAGGCGATCTGCCTGTCGGCAGGAGAGGCATCCCTGCGGCCATTACCGTTATAATCGATCCATACGGTCATCGTCGTGTCTCCGCCGATGGTGGTCATTGCTATCGGAGGGTTGATCGTATCCCCTATCGCTCCGCCCCTGTCGCTTGAACCTACGATACTGCGGGTTATGTGCCCTACCAAAAATGAAGCCTCCTGCTGCACCTGGGCGCGCCGCATCGAAATGAGCAGATGACCGTAGCAAAAGCTATCGATCATCGCAAAAGCGCCGACAATGATCGACATCAGAACCAGACTTATGATAAGCTCGATAAGCGTAAGGGATTTAAGGTGTCGGAGGGGGCTCATTCCACGTAATGGTAACTTTTACTTTTTTCAAGTGGGAATTCCCGACCCAGGCGCTCACATCAGCCGTACTGTATGCCGGGGTATAGGTAATGGGGGGCACCTGCAGGGCGCCCGGGCATCCGGTACCTGCGGTGAGGCAATTACTGCCCCAGGTAGCCTGATTGACGTCTGCCTGCAAAGGGTCCAGAAAATACCTTCCCAGCTCTCCGCCGGCGCTACGGCTGCGGCTATGGAGCAGGCTGCGCCTGCCGGTTATGAAAACGCTGGACATCCCGGCGAGCACCAGCGCAAGCAATATTGCCGCTACCAATACCTCAATCAAGCTCACGGCCCTTTTACTCATACAGAAACTTAAAAGAAGCCCTTACCATGACCCGTCGCAGGCATACGGCTCTTCCGTGGAAGCGCTTTGATTCGTGCACCAGACATGGTTGGTTTTCGTAACGCGCTGCGCCTTACCGATAAAGGCGTTAGGGGAAGTAGTAACGTTATCGACTTTATAATTCCATCGCGATCCCGCCTGCGGCAACATAAGGTTAAGCAGGGAGTTGACCGTAGTGTTGTCGGCGGCGGCGACATAAGCCCCGATTTCCATTTTGTAGATTCTTTCAGCCGACTGGATAAGCTTCAAATTGGCGATGGCCTCTTTATCCAAGACAGCTTCTCGGTGCGCGGTATATTGGGCTACGCCGATAGTAGCCAAGACACCGATAATGACAAGCACTACCATTGTTTCCATTAAGGTGAAGCCCTTAATCTTCATATAAAAAAATGACAGTCCTTATTGCGTGCCTACGCACGCAATAAGGACTGTCTCCGAGCTTGCACAAAACAATTAATAACCGCCAGATCCTCCCCACGTATCAACACCCGTGCTCAGGACCGATGTCAACTGGACGTCTCCAGCAGTTGATGCCTGCGGGAGTTTTCCACCAGCTGTACAACGTGTTGCTACGCCGGTAACGTTTGTTGCAGCCGAAGTTACCGAATAGCTGAACCAATGCGAGGCGCGGCAAGCGCTGGGAATCTGATCGGCATTGGTACCGATATGGGCAGTAGAAGCCCCGGTTCCAAAACTGGCGGTGCTACCGAATTCCAAATAATATCCCGCCGATAGCTTCCTGATGTCGCCCAAAATAGCCTTGGCTTCTGCACCACGAGATTTCTCGATCATTCTGGCATATTGCGTGAAACCGAGGATCGCCAACACGCCCAAAATGATAATAACTACGATCAACTCGAGCAACGTAAAACCTTTTTTCATGTTGTCTCCTCCTTTTTTATTATTAAACCTGTGATTCATTTGATTCATTTTTTGTTTCTCGGAAAATTTTGATTTCGGTTATAGATGTGCTGCCTGTATCTATAGAGCCTGCCTTTACCACCCCCTTTCATGCTTCTGTTCAAACTATATCACAAAATACCAATGCTGTCAACAAGTTAGCAAAGAATTACTATGACCCTCCGATCTTGGAAATCTGGAAGATAGGCAAGAACATCCCAACGACCATAACGCCGATAACCAGACCCATGAAAATAAGCATGAGCGGTTCGAACATCGCGGTAAACCTCGTCAAGAACGTCTCGACGTACTCTTGATAAAACGTATTTACTTTTTTGAACATCTGCGATAGCTCGCCGATCTCTTCTCCGATCGAAACCATCTGGACGAACATCGGCTCGAAAAAACCGCTTTTCTCCAGCGGCTGGCTCAGGGGTTTGCCTTCCCGCACGTCGTCTTTTATTTTGCGGATGATGTCTCCGACGATCAGATTACCGACGCTGCGTTCGGCGATCTCAAGAGAATAAAGGATAGGCACGCCGCTTTCAACCAGCGTAGACATCTCTGATGAGAACCTTTCCAGTATGAGCGCATGAAAAAATTCACCCAACACCGGCATGTCGAACTTAAAACGCTCCCACTGACGCCGCCCGTCGCCGCTGCGCGTGTATCTCCGGAAAAGAAAGAACAGGACCACAGAGCCTCCTATGCCGACCAACAAATAGTGCCTGAGAAAACTACTCACCGAAAGAAGTATCTTGGTGAGCGCAGGCAGCTCGACGTTGAACCCTTTGAATAATTCGGCAAACGTAGGAATAATTTTGACCGATAAAAACAAAAGCGCCCCTAAACCGGCAACGGTAAGTATGACAGGATAGACTAACGCGGAAACCACCTTCCGCCTAAAGGCTTCCATCCTCTCCAGGTAATTTGCGAGGCGGCTCAATATGATTGCCAAGTTTCCGGAAGCCTCACCGCTCTCTACGAGGTTAACCCATAATTCGTTAAACACCTTAGGGTGTTTTGCCATCGTTTCATGAAGGCTGATACCGGCCTCCATGTTGCGCTGTAGGTCTCTCATTACCACCTGGAGCTTGCGGCTGGAAACCTGCTGCGAAATAATATCGAGGCTCTTTAAGATCGTCACGCCCGCGCCGAGCAATGTCGCCAATTGGCGGCAAAAAAGCGTCAGGTCCTCATCCTTGATCCCTGAATGCTGCGGCCTGAATTTCTCCTTCTGCTGCCCGGGCTCTTTAAAGGCCGGCGCGCCTTCTTTGGGCTCCGAAAGAATGCTGACGACTATCAGATCCTTTGCCTGAAGCCTGCCGACGACCTCTTCCTGCGATGAGGCTTCTTCTACGCCGGTTATTTTCTTACCGGTGACATCCCTGGCGGTATAAAAGAATCTTGGCATTAATCGGACCCCAACGTAACCGAGAGGGCCTCTTCCAATGAGGTGAGGCCGTCTTCGACCTTTTTAATTGCCGATTCATACAGTGTTTGCATCCCGTTGTCCCGGGCAACATCCCTGACCCGCTGGAAAGAAGCCCTTTGGTTGATCAGGTCCCGTATGGTGTCATTGACTATCATGACCTCGGAGATACAGGCCCTGCCTTTATACCCGAGTTGATTGCACTTGGCGCACCCTTTCGAGCGGTATATTAATTCGGTCTTGAGTTTTATGCTCTTGAGCTGTTCGGTAGTAGGCTCATAGGCTTCTTTGCAGTCCGGGCAAAGTTTGCGCAGTAATCTCTGGGCCACGACCAACAGCAGCGAAGGGGCAATCAGATACGACTCGATACCGATGTCCATAAGGCGCGTTACCGCAGAAGCGGCGTCATTGGTATGCAGAGTGCTTAATACCAAATGCCCGGTTAACGCCGAACGGATACAGATCTGTGCGGTCTCTAAGTCCCTGACCTCCCCCACCAGCATGATATCCGGGTCCTGGCGTAAAAAACTTCGCAGGGCGCTGGCAAAAGTCAGGCCTATCTCCGGCTTGACTTGAACCTGGTTGATGCCATCCAGCTTATATTCAACGGGGTCTTCGATGGTGATGATGTTTTTCGTGGGGCTCTTTATTTCATTAAGGATCGCATAAAGGGTAGTGGTCTTGCCGCTTCCCGTAGGGCCGGTCAGAAAGATCAGCCCGTAGGGCATATTTATCTCCCGGCGTATCTTATCGAGCTGCTTGGAATCAAAACCCATCTGCCCTAGATCCAGGACCACGGAACTGCGGTCCAGTATTCTTAAGACCGCCTTTTCTCCGTAGATCGTCGGGACGGTAGAAACTCTCAAGTCAATCGGCCGGTCCTCCACCTTGACGAGGAACGCCCCGTCCTGCGGCAGGCGTTTTTCGGCGATATCCAGCTTACTGAGGATCTTGATACGGGAAACGATCGGTAAATGCAGGTGCCGGGCAGGAGGAGGTATTTCGTACAGCTTGCCATCGATGCGGTAACGCAGGGATATCTTGTCTTTGAAGGGTTCGATATGTATGTCGGACGCCCTTTCATCGATCGCCTGCCTGATGATCAGATCCACCAATTTTACGACCGGCGCCTCTTCGGCGCGCGCGATGAGCTTGTCCAGGCTCAGCTCTTGGTCCGGCGGCTCGCCGCTATCCTCTATTTCCTGCGCCGAAGGCAGATCATAGGAGGCCTCGACCGCCTGTTCCAGCATCTTTGACTTACCGTAAAATTCTTCAATTGCCCGGGTCAGGTCGGATTTAGTAGCGATTACCGGGTTGATCTCGCAGCCGGTAAGTTTTTTCAAGTTGTCGATAAGGATGAGGTCGAGCGGATCGGCCATGGCCACCGTCAGCGACCGGAGCGTGCGCGATAGGGGAAGCACCAGGTTCTTGAGGGCAAAATCCTGCGGGATAAAATGCTCCAGGTCCTGATCCGTTGCCGGGCGCAGCATACCGGTGCCCAGAGAAAAATAAGGTATGCCCAGCTGCTTTCCGAGCACCGCCACGAGCTTGTCTTCCTTGACGATGCCCAGTTTTATGAGAAGCTCTCCCAGGCGGCCGCCCTCCTGCCTCTGGACGCTGATCGCCTTCTCAAGCTGCGCCTCGGAGACGATGCCTTCCTTTACTAAAAGCTCGCCTAGTTTTAAATATTTCTCTTTGTTATGCGGCATGTGTCCTTAGGGATTACTGCCACTTTTCGATATTATCCAGGCTCGAATTTATAAGCGACCGGCGGTCGCCCCGTGCCCCCGTGCCCTGCTCTCTTTCGGGAAGCGCAATCTCCCCTGCCTTGACAAGCTCCATGTTGGAATCCTTGATGATGTGGGGCGTGATAAACACCAGAAGTTCCCTATCCAAATCGATAGACTGATTCTTGTGCCGGAATAATGCGCCCATGATGGGGATATCCCCCAGGAAAGGCACTTTTTTACTGACTATCTCCTTATCCGTATGGATCAAGCCTCCGACCACCACCGTGTCTCCGTCCTTGACCTTAACGATGGATTTGCTGGCCCTGACCTCGGCATCTGCCTGCGTGGCGGCCAAGGGGCTGACGGAAGTAACGCTCGACTTGGGGTTGATCACCATGGTGATCTCGCCGGTTTCCGGGTTGACCTGGGGAGTGACTCTTAAATAAATACCCACCCCTTCGGGGGTAAGCTTAAGGTCTGTCGACCGTATATATTCGGTAGCGGTCGATTGGCCGGCGCTCGTAGAGTTGGTAGTCTCCTTCTTGCCCACCACCTCGTCTCGGGTGATGGAGATCTCCGCGGTTTCGTTGTTCAAAGTCAACAGCTTCGGCCGGGCCAAATATTTCACGTCGTTCTGCGTATGCAGAAGGTCCATGACTATCTGGTATGATGCGCTCGTGCCGTCTAGCTTAGATGTGTTAAGGCTTATGGATCCGGCCCCGCTTGTCGTGCTGCCGCCGGTGCCGGTTCCGGTTGAGCTGTCGAAATTACTCCATTTTCCGAAAGGAAACGGGAACCGCGTAGGGGCGGTGGCACCGGTCAATACCATCGTAAACGGCGACTGGCTGTATTCAAACCCCATCTTATCAACCACGTTCTTGGAGACATCCAGGATCTCGACTTCAATGAGTACCTGAGAAACGGGGACATCCAATAAAGCAATGGTCTTCTCGATCAAAGGCATGCGGCTGGGTACCTCGGTAACTACCAGGCTGTTCGTGCGGTAATCCTCGATCACCGAGCCCTGAGCAGAAAGAAGTTTCTGGATGGTATTGGTAAGGCAGGCGGTATCTTTTTCTTTGTTGGCGGCGCCGGCATTCATGCCCGTCACGCTGACCTGCGACATTTCCTGCCTGACTGCGGATGTCACCACCGAAGCATGCTTCAGAGGGAACACCTTGGTGACCGTGTCTGCCTGAGGCTTACCCCAGTCCTTGACTACGATGATATTTGATTCCTCATACAAGTCATAGGAAAGGTTATTGGCTTTAAAGAGCTTATCTACCACCTCCTTGAGCGGCACATTATCCAGGAAAAGGGTGATCTTGCGGTCCTGGACCGCTTCGGAAGCGATGAAATTAAAGCCCGACTGAACGGAAAGTATCTTAAGCACATCCTTCAGGCTGGCGTTCTGAAAATCCATGGACACGTTTATCGCGGACACGTCGGAGAACGCGTCTACCGCCGCCTCCAGCCGCGGAAACGCTATCATCGTAAAAAGAGCCGCTGCTATTGCCACGCTCCTAATGTTCTTTCTCATCAGTTCCTCCTTTTGCTTTACGCGCTATATGTGCTAAGCTTGCCTGAGTAGGAGAAAGCACGTCATAGGTACGATTATTAAATGATACGGTTATGCCGTCTTTATTGATCGTTTCGACCCGGACCTTGTCCTCGGCGTTGGGCCCTCCTACCACTATGGTGTCCCCCGCCTTGGCTACCTGTCCGTTGACGATTACCTGAGGAAATTTGCCGCCCCACATAATGCCTTCAATGGTCACGTTCGGCAAAGGCTTATCGACTTTCTCGTCTTTCTTTGTTTCGACGACCGGCTGCTCGTTCTTGCGGATACGCGCCCGAAAAGGATCCTTGAGGCCTTCTGCCTTATACGTCAGCGCTGCCTGGTCGGCTGCCGGGGGAGCCGGGTTGGCGGCAGTTTTTTCCGCTGGCAAGAAACGTTTGGTGTCTTGCGCAAACGATTCCGCCCCTGCCCCCGTAACGATCACCGGGACAGCCACGCAACACACCGCCAATAGCGTCTTAAGCCGGTTATGCATCGTCAATTCTGAAAGAGTAGGGTGGAAATGGTCATTTTCACGGTCAGTTTTTCGACCAGTTTTTCTCCCTGCAAAAATTCCTGGGGCTTCATCTCCAGCAGATCGACCGAAAACACGCTCGGGTGGCTTTCAAGCTTACTGATGAACTTGCCGAGGGCGTGGTAGCTGTCGACCGACACCATGAGCTCAAAAGGGTATTTCGTATAGAGATTAAAGGTGGCCTGTTCCGCCGGCCTGATGGAAATAATACGTACGGAGTTCTCCTTGGCCACGGCGGCAATCGTATTGAGGGACGTATTCATATCCTTGCCGTTGACGGTTTTCTTCAAAGCGCTTATTTTCTGGTCGATGGCAGTGATCTCTTCAAGGACGACGTTCTTTTTCTCTTCGCTTGTTGCTTTTTCCTTTAGGGCGGCTATTTTCTTGTTTTGCGCATCATAAATCCGGAAGGAAAGGAATAGCGCAAGCACCACCAGCGCCACATTGATGATGGTGTTTTTATACTTCGTAATCTGATCGAGCCCTTCTATCATGCGTACCCCTTAGTTGGGAGAGAACCCCGTACACGAGATCGCGAATTTTGTCGCCGGGACCTCTTCCATTTCTTCGCGGACGATAGACGTGATGCTGATATCCTTAAAATATTTGCTGAATGCCGGATTAGCCCTTAAGGCGGCAATAAAAATGTTAACTGCTTCAAATTCCTTTTCGCCATCCTTCAGGTAGGCCTCTCCTTCCAGCACGACGGAAACCTTGTTCTCTTCTTTCGTAAAAGCGAAATTTGTCAGCCAGACCCCATCCGGAAGCAGGCTGGGGATAATCTGGAGCTGATCGGTCAGATAGAGCCGTTTACGCACGAGGCTGTCCATGGCATCCAGCCTCTTTTTAAACTCCGTGCTTACGCCCTTTAAGTCTTCATAGGGGATATTGGGATTTACCGCCGACACCTGCGGCCGGGCATTCAGGATCCTGTTGAGCTGCTGCTGCAACGGCTGTAGCTGGTAGTAGCCGTAACCGAACACTCCCATGCACAGCAGGATACATCCGATGACGACGCGGGAATCGAGCTTAAAATCAGCTAGGGAGGCAAGCGAAAATTTCTCCGCCGGGGCAGGAACGCCGGGCTCCTTGGCGGTCCTGGTCTTTGCCCTGGCTGCCAACAGGTCGATTTTGGGGGCGATCTTGACTTTCTTTGCCAAAGAGCAGCCGTAACTTTTCAGGAAGCTCATGCTAAACGCTATATCCCGTCCGGTAAAGGGAGCGGTTTCCGCGAACCTGACCGCCAATCCTATTTCCTTGATCAAGGCCTCCAGGTCTGCCCGGGAATCTTCGCTGGCGATGACAAAGGTCTTCTCGATATTTTTCGTCGGAAATTTCCGGTCATAATAATCCAAAGAAATGCGGATCTCCGTCTTGAGCTTCTCCAAAATGGTAGCTAGGTCTATCTTTTCGGTCTGCCCCAGCTCATCCGGCCTGCCGATAAGAGTGATATCGCGGCTGAACAACGGAAAACCGTTATCCAAAACTACGAAATTAACTTCGTTTTCCTCCTGGAAATCCATACTCATGATCCCGATGGTCCCCTTGTTGCTCATCCTTCCCAGGTCGGTCACTTGCAAAAAACGCAATATGCTGAACATCGAATACTCAATAGTATTGATTTTGATATCCAGTTGGCTCAAGATCGCTAGGTACTTGCTCAGGACTTCCTTCTTTATGCCGACAAAGAGGATCAGGTTCTTATGGCTGCTGCGGTCAAATTGAATCTGGTAGGCCGCGACCAGGTCTTCGACCTTGAATGGTATATATTTCTTCGCCTCGAACATCACGGCCCCGCCCATTTCTTCGGAAGGCAATGCCGGCAGTTCAAAAGTACGTATGATCAAGTCCCTGCCGGAAAGGGCGATGGAGGCCTCTTGACTGTCGATCTTATGCGCGCGCAAGGCGTCTTTAAAAAGCGCTACCATCTTAAGTTCGTCAGGCACCTTCTCTTCAAATTCGGGGCCCGAGACGGAAGCGCGGGGTACCTGAATGTTATTCAAGACCTTCTTGCCGTCAGACTCCAGGATCGTGATGATCTTCGGGCCAAAATAGATTCCAAGCGAATTTTTCATTGTCCTTCCCCGGGTTGCGACAGACGCCTGCGGCTCTTAAGCCAGGCATCTATATCCCGCCTGTCAAATCTCCATACTCCGCCTACTTTGATACCGGAAATTTTGCGCTGGGAAAGCCAGTTGTAGATAGTCTGCTTGCGTAACCGCAGATAATCTGCCAACTCATCGATATCCATCAATCTCGACATGAAGCTTTACCTTTCTTTACGTAAAACACAACCGTGTTAATTAGAACATAAAAGTTTACTTTTGTCAACTATTTTTTTACTTAAACTTACTTAAACTTACTTAGATTTAAATTTCGTTATTATAACTAATTGCAACTATAGATGTTAGATAGAGGCTTTTAAGGAAGGGGAAGGTTTAAATATTAAAGTTGAAACTGGTAGTTGATATCGACAGTGATGACTTTGGCGTTCGGCACGCCGGAGACGGGGGTACCAATAGCGGGAGCATCGGCAATATTAATGTCTACGCGATAGGGGATATCGCTGTCATTAGCGGTACAGCCGGAAGCGCAGAGAGTACGATTGCCTGTGCCCCAGTTCAAATACCGCAACCCATCGATTGCCAGATTTATACCGGCAATCCCTGCGTAATAGGCACGCGCTCTTTCTATGCGATGGCTGGTAATCCGGGATTGGTTGGAAACAAGGTTGGCAACAATGAATGCCAGAGTTAACACCGTTATAAGCATGGCTATTACAACCGTTAACGCCGCAGCCTTGCGAGTACGCATATGTCAGACGTACCTTCTCAGGCTTACCTTATAATCGGCTTCGGTTTGCTGCAGCACCACATGCCCTTCCCTGGCAAGCCACCCCAAGCTCATCAATACGGTGTCGCGCGGTTTTTCAATCCCCGAAACCAACGCTGAAAGCGTAACCTCACCGTGCTGGTCTAAAAAGTGCCAGATATCGCCTGCAACAATACCTATCTCTGTAATCATCGTTATCCCTCCCTATAATTATTTTATAGATAACCCTATGTGCTGTCAACTGTTTTTATAGGCTGCCCCCCGGCTAGGCTATTTTTTGTTGTAACTGCCGCAGCGGGGACAGACCGAAATAACGTCTTCCTTTGTGTTTACGTACGTATACGTACAGACGGAACAAAACCAAATAAAGCGGGAATCCAGGGACAGGTCTTTGTCTTTCTGCTTTTTTTCGAACAACCACGCCAGGAACACGCACACTAAGAATAAGAGCGTTGACAACGCGATAGCCACGGAAAAATCGATGCTGATCATACGATTATTTCTGAGGAGACAGCTCTATTTTGACCGTCTGCCACGCATCCAGGGGAAGGTTTCTTTGCTGCATAAAAAGGTAACGGCCCAGATATCGCATGGTCAACAGGTCCGCTTCCAGATTGCCGGATGATATCTTTCTCTTGACGATCAATGCGTTGGTCTTCGAATCGGCAGGGGATGCCTTCCTAAACATAAGTTCGATATGCACCGCTTGTCGATCCTTGAAATAAAGCGAAAAATTATGCGGCAGAGGCGGATAAAACATGAGTACCGCGCCTTTTTTGACGGGAGGCGCAGAAGACGCAAGGGACTCGACATATGAAATTTTATCAGCGTTTAAAGACGCCGGCATTGCGTGCGGCTTGACGTAATAATCGTACGCGCCGGCCATCCGTTGATCAGGCTGACGCAAAAGCCTGGTGTCCGGCTCTGGCGACGGCAATAGCATCTTTAGCGAAGATGGTTTTACCCGGGGGGCGCGCAGAAAATCAGCGGGTAACCATGACCCCCAGAAAGAAACAGCGGTATAGTTTGCCTTGGGCAGGACGGGATTGAAGGACAGGTTAAAAACTCCCAGGAGGGTGATATGGCTTAACAAGGAAATAAAAACGCTTTTTTTAAAAAGTTGGCTCATTGCTCTTGATTGGTCGCTATGTTGACGTGGCTGACGTTGAGCTGGCGGCACATATCCCAGACCTGCACCGCTGCCCCCAGTGATGTGCGTTTATCCGCTTTGATGAGGACGGACACATCCCGCTTAGCCACCTGCCGCAAGAGGCCCTCCAGTTCCTGGGCAGTCATGGCTTTGCCGTTGACATAGATGACGTTCTCGGCGGAGATGGCGATATCGATATTATCATATTTGACGACTTCGCTGGTGACCGCCTTAGGCAAATGTATCGCAATGCCCGGCTGCATGACAAAACTGGAAGTAAGCATGAAAAAAATCAACAGCAGGAATACCATATCGATGAGCGGGGCAATGTCTATTTGTTTGAGACCATGCTCAAGCTCCACATGCCGCTTGAAACGCATGTATCCTCCTACTCCGTAAGGAAGTTGACCAATTCTGTCGCTGCTTTTTCCATTTCCAGGATCAGGGTATTGATCCGGCTCACCAAATAATTATAGGCTACAAACGTGGGTATCGCCACGATCAAGCCGGCTACGGTCGTCAGTAGCGCCTCCCAGATACCCCCTGCCAGGTCGCCGGGAGAAACGGGGTGAAAACTGGTAGCCTTAGCCTGAATGACCTGGAAACACCTGACCATCCCGGTCACTGTCCCCAATAAGCCGAGCAGCGGCGATATGTGCGCAATGGTAGCCAGGGCGGTAAGGTTCTTCTCAAGCTTCGGCACCTCATACAGGGAGGCATCTTCGATCGCCTCCTTTATCTGGGGACGAGGCCTGTCGTATTTGAGGATACCTGCCTTGAGTATGTGCGAGATCGGACTTTTGGTCTTATCGCAGGTTGCCAGCGCCTCTTTTATCTGGTGATGTTTCATCTTATCCAGGATCGTCGCCAGAAACTCAGCCGTATCTATCCTTATCTTGTGCAGGTACCAGAACTTATCCAAGATTATCGCCATGGCAAAGATCGAACAAAACAGTATCGGCCACATTACCGGCCCGCCTGCAAGAAACGTCTGCCACAACCCCATCTTGTACAAATCCATCTTATCCGCCTCCCTTGAGTTTCTGCGCGCCTATCGAATCTATCCGCTCCTGGGCGTATTTCGATTCCGGAGCGCCCATCGCAACGATCTTCTGGTAAATCGTAAGTGCCTCCGGGAAATTCCCCTTGCTTTCGTAGATCGAAGCCACCCTCAATAAGGACCTAACGTTCAAATCGCCGTTATCGGGATACAGGTAGGTCACCTGCAGATATTCCTGGATCGCTTCATCCGTTTTGCCCTGGGCCTCTCTGGTCTCGGCGATCTTGAACTGAAGGTGCGCCATTTCCTTCACCGGAACCAGATCCAGGCTTTTACGGTAAAACGCCACTGCATCGTCGTATTTTCCGATTTTGCGGTAAGACTCGGCGATCTTGGGATAAATCAGGTGCGCAAGGTTCGCATACTCCTTCAGGACGTCTTGATAGGTACCCAGCGCCAGTTCCATCTGGTTCTGTTTCGCATAGATATCGGCGACGGCAATCAAGGCGGTAGCGGCAAGATCGGATTTGGCCTGCTCCCTGACCTTATTGAAGTTGTCCAGCGCCGCCTGGTAGTCGGATTCCTCTTCGTAGATAGAGCCAAGCGCATAGCGGGCATCCGGCAGAAGGCTGCTATCGGGGAAATCTTTTATCAAAGATAAGAAATACTGCTTTGCCTGTTCTGCATCGTTGTGCCGGTAATAATACTCTCCTAGCCACCAGATAACCTCCGGGGTAAGCGTTGAAGAAGGATACTTGTCCCGCAGGAGCTTGAACCTTGCCATCGCCTCTTTTTCGTTGCCTGTCTGGTAATAGCAGTCGGCAATTTCATATTCCGATTTCTGCACCAATTCTGTGTCATTCGGATAGTTCTTGATGATCTCTTTGAAGACCTCGATCGCAGCGGGGAAATCCCCCAGATTGAAAAGACTGGTCCCGCACAGGTATGCGGCCTGAGACTTAAGCTTGCTATCCTTGAATTCCCGGGGGAATCTTTCGAAGACTTCCCGACTGGCTTTGTAATCTTCGCTTTGAAAATAGCTTAAGCCCAAAGCATAGGAAGCCTCATCAAGAAGTTTCGACTGAGGGAAATTGGTTTTCAAGCTCTGGAATGCGAGGATCGCGCCCGGATAGTTGCCTGATTTTAGCATCGTCAGCCCCAGCTGATATTGCACGTAATCGCCATACAGGCTGTCTGAATAATCTTTTAGTATCCCATCGTAGGTCTCGATGGCCTTGGGATAGTCGCCGGCATCCTGATAGGCATCCCCTATTTGGCAGAGGGTGGTGATCTTAATAATCTTGTCTTCGGTGCGCTGGGCCAGTTTTTGAAATTCTTCTATCGCTTTTTTGAACTCCCCCTCCTTTAGAAAAACCCAGGCCAGACCGTAATGCATCTTATCCACTATCTCGCGGGGCACTGTGCCGGGAGTCTTCTCCAGCGCCAGGGTATAAATATCTACGGCCTCTTTGTAGTTTCCCGCGTTGTAGAGTACATCGGCTTTGCCCAGATACGCCTGGCTTAAGACCACCGGATCCGAGGTCGCCGTGATGAGTTCCTCATACAAGGACTTTGCCGCCTCAAGCTGCTTGGTCTCAACCGCCAATATCGCCTTACCCAGAAGCAGCACCTCGCGGCTTGCCTTTTCCAAGGAGTCGGGGACAACGCCGGCAAACTCAGTCTCGCTTTCCTGGTAGCGCTTGAGCTTCAAGTAAGCCCACCCCTTCCCCAGCTGCGAAAGGGAGTGCATCCGTTCATCCTTGGTGCTCAGGATGGCCTTGGCATACTCGTCTATCGACTCATTGAAATTATTCATGTAGTAATCTGCTTCGGCCAGGTAAAAATACAGGTAGGAAACTTTAGCGGTATCCTTGACATACGTCTTCAGGTACGCCACCGCACTCTCTTTCAACGCCGCATATTCCTTGAGATTATAAAGACACTCGATGATCTTGAATTGCGCGTCCTGCACCAGGGCGTCTTTAGGAAAGCGGTTTTCTACGTTTTTGAAATTCGCCAGGGCGTCCGCAAAAGACTGTTCCTGGAACAGGCACCAGCCAAGGGAATAATATGCGGCCGCCAGATACGAAGACTGCGGAAAATTATCGATGATCTTCTTGTAGTATTCGGCGGCCTTGGAAAAGTTGTTGCCCCGGAAGTGCACCTCGGCGATCCAATAGTCAACCGCATCCTGAATATCCTTGGCAGCCGGCTGATTCTGAAGCCCTTCGAACTTGGCCAGGGCCTCCAGGAATTTCCCCTGATGGAAATAGCACTGCCCGGTAAGCAGGCTCGCCTGAGCTGCTAATGTCGAAGCCGGATAATTGCTCATAAACCGGTCCAACAACTGCAGGCTCACATCGTAGAAGCCGTCGGCAAAGGCCTTGCGGGCGACAAAAAATGCCTCCTGCTCCTTGGATTCCTGAGCATACGAGGCACCCATGATCAGTGTTGCGCAAATAATAAGAAGGGAAATGATTCTAACCAGCATAATCAGTGTATCCTACCACAGGGTATCTAGCCGTTCAATACCTTTTTCAGGAACACGGCGGTATAGGAATCACGGTTATCGAGTATTTCTTCGGGAGCCCCGCTTGCCACCACCTGCCCGCCCCTGTCTCCGCCCTCCGGCCCCAAGTCAATGAGATAGTCGGCGCATTTGACCACCTCCAGGTTATGCTCGATGACCACAACGGTATTGCCTTTATCCACCAGCCTCTGGAGTACCGACAAAAGCTTTTCCACATCGGCAAAATGCAAACCCGTGGTCGGTTCGTCTAAAATATAAAGCGTCTTGCCGGTGGCGCGCTTGCTCAGCTCCGCGGAAAGCTTGACCCGCTGGGCCTCGCCGCCGGAAAGAGTAGTGGCGGATTGCCCCAATTGCATATACCCCAGCCCTACGTCATAAAGCGTCATCAGCGTATTCCTGATGCCGGGGATGTTACTGAATAAACCCATCGCCTCTTCGATGGTCATCTCAAGAACGTCGGCGATGGACTTGCCTTTATAACAGACCTCAAGCGTCGCCTCGTTAAAGCGCCTGCCCTTGCAGATATCGCACTTGACGTAGACATCCGGCAGGAAATGCATCTCTATTTTTTTAATCCCGTCCCCGCCGCAGGCTTCGCAACGCCCGCCTTTGACATTGAAGGAAAACCTCCCCGGCTTGTAGCCGTGCATCCGCGCTTCCGGTATCTTGCTGAAGAGGTCCCTGATATGGCTGTATATGCCCGTGTAGGTAGCAGGGTTGGAGCGAGGGGTCCTGCCGATGGGAGATTGATCAACTTCAATGACCTTATCGATATATTCGGCGCCGACCAGCTTCTGGTAAAGGCCGGGCTTCTCTTTTGCTTTATACAATCTCTGCATAAGGCTGCGATACAGAATCTCATCGACCAGGGTGGATTTTCCCGACCCCGAGACTCCCGTCACGCATACGAATACCCCCAGGGGAAACTTGACGTCGATATTCTTAAGATTATGTTCCCGCGCCCCCTTGATCTCCAGAACCTTCTTCTGGTCATGCGGCCTTCTCTGTGCCGGCACCGGGATACGCAATTGTTTCCTCAGGTACCGGGCAGTAAGCGACTGCTGATTCTGCAGCAGGTCCGCCCGGGAGCCCGCAAAGACCACTTCTCCGCCGTGCCTGCCGGCGCCAGGGCCTAAATCCACGATGAAATCCGCGGTCATGATGGTTGATTCATCGTGCTCCACTATGATCAACGTATTACCGAGGTCCCGCAGGGTCTTTAAAGTCTGGATAAGCTTGACGTTATCCCGGGGGTGCAGGCCGATACTAGGCTCATCGAGGATATACAGCACCCCTACCAACCCGGACCCCACCTGCGTAGCCAGGCGTATCCGCTGCGCCTCTCCTCCGGAAAGCGTCGAGCTTCTCCTGTCGAGCGTCAAATAATCAAGCCCGACGTCGATACAGAATTGCAGGCGCTGTAAGATCTCCTTGAGCACCTGATGCGCGATGAGCTTCTGTTTCTCGGATAATGAAAGGCGGCCGAAAAAATCACGCGCTTGTTTTATCGGCATCCGAGATGCCTCGTGGATATTCTTGCCGTTGACGGTCACGGCAAGGCTTTCTTTTTTGAGCCGCGCGCCGCCGCAGGTAGGGCAAGGAAGGCTCGACATGAACCTGGATATCTCTTCTTTCAGGTAATCGCTGTCGGTCTGGCGGAAGAGCCTTTCCAGGTGCGGTAGCACTCCTTCAAAAGGCTTACCCCCTACCTCAACGTCGGTACCGTACAGAATGGCCTTTTGCACCTGACGGCTCAGCTTTTTAAAAGGAGTATCCAGGTCAAAGCCCATCTGGTGCGCAAGCTCGCGGATAAGCCAGCGATAATACAGGATGTAGCCCTTACCTCCGCGCTTCCAGGCTTCGATCGCCCCCTCATTGATCGTCTTATTCTTATCCGGCACGATGAAATCCGGATCGAATTCAAGCTTAGTCCCCAAGCCGTGGCAGTCGGGGCAGGCCCCGTAGGGGGAATTGAACGAGAATATGCGGGGTTCGACTTCCGGGTAGCTGATGCCGCACTGGGCGCAGGCATATTGTTCGCTAAAAACCAGATCGCGCTCCCGGACGTGGACAATGACGATGCCCTTGCCTGTTTTTAGCGCCGTCTCAACGGAATCGGTAAGGCGCTTCTTGATCTCGGGTTTAATGCTTAAACGGTCGACAACGACCTCGATATTGTGGACCTTGTATTTCTGGAGCTTTATCTTATCCGGCAGCTCATATATGCGGCCATCGATGCGGCAGCGCACAAAGCCTGCCTTCTGGATCTGGTTCAATATATCCCGGTACTCCCCTTTCCTGCCCCGGACCAGCGGCGCCAAAACCTGGATATCGCTTGCCGGCGGTAATGCCATGATCCGTTCAACGATCTCCTGCACGCTCTGCCGCTCTATGGGCTGGCCGCACCGGTAGCAGGCGATACTCCCAACGCGGGCGTAAAGGAGCCGCAGGTAATCGTAGATCTCCGTCTGCGTGGCCACGGTAGAGCGGGGATTGCCTCCGGCCGTCCTCTGCTCGATGGCGATTGCCGGCGACAGGCCCTCGATGTATTCGACGTCAGGCTTCTGCAGCTGCTCTAAAAACTGGCGCGCGTACGCCGACAGGCTTTCCACATAGCGCCTCTGCCCTTCGGCATAAATAGTATCAAAGGCAAGGCTGGATTTGCCGGAGCCGGAAAGTCCGGTAACGACAATAAGCTTATTACGGGGCAGCTTCAGATTTATATTTTTGAGGTTGTGTTCTTTGGCGCCTTTTATGACTATATATTCTTCCATGTGCAAAGGATTTATGGTACGGCGTTCAATGCCTGCCAGGCCTTATCGGCGTTATCGTATTGTTTGAGCTTTTCATAGATCACCGCCAGGTTGTAGAGCGCCCGTCGGTCAGACGGGTCCAGCGCACGCGCAGCCTTCAACGCCCGCACTGCCTGAGGATAGACCTGTAATTTTCCGAAGGAGATGCCCGCAAGTATGTACATCTGGGGCGTAGGGCCGGCGGCGAGTTCCTTACCGATTATTCCCAGCGCCTGGCTGAATTCGCCTAAGCGCATGAGCGCAATGATCTCTTTCTCCTTCGGAGAGAATGCGGGGTCAAGCTCATCCTTGAAGACCTGCCCCTGTTCCTGCGCCAGAAGTTTCAGGCGGCGGTTGGCCTGCCAGTAAAAATAATCCCGCTCCAGCGCTGCCGCATAAGCCCGACGGGCCCGATCATACTGTTTCATCGCCCGATAAATATCCCCAAGCTGTATATAGGTGACCAGGTTTTCCGGTTCGCGCCGCGCCGACTGCCTGGCTTCGGCCAAGGCTTGCGCATAGAAGCCCCGCTGGGCCAAGGCAGATATTAAGAACGACCGGGTAATAAAGCTTACGGAGGGCTCCATCAGGGCCAGATTACGGCGATAGAACGGAAGCTCCTGCCTCCAGCCACCGGCGTTGGCGAAGGTAGAAAACCCATACCCGCATACAAGGGCAGCCGACAGTATGAGCAGGACGGTCATGCTGCGTATCCGCAGGAGCAGGTATGCGGCTACCAGGAAAACCCCCCATGATGCCAGGTACACCCAATGCTCTTCGGCCGCCAGTGACCCCGGGAATTTATACATAAATCTTATTAGATACGACAGCATCAGGATGAACCAGGTGATCCCGGTAAAGACCGCATACTTTCTTTTTTTAAAAGCGAAAATGGTTATCGCCGTCAGCGCTACCGCTAGGACTACTGCCGCAAAGGCCCCAGCTGACCAGTATCCCGATACCGGCTTGATCATGCGCAATACATGCAGCCCCTGCGGAGCGATCAGGAGGCTGAGGTATTCGCGGATAACGCTCCAAAAATTAAGTACGTCTCGCCCGATCCCGTAGCCGCCCTGCGGGGCTATCCAGACGGGGACAAGCACGGTAAGCCGCAAGGTAATATAGAGGGCGAAAAGGCTGGCAAAGGATATGCAATGAGACACTAGCGACCCCCTCGGGACTTTCGCTTTCATCCCGATACAGGCGATATACAAAGGAATAAGCGCAAGGAAGCCCGCCTCCCGGGATAATAGCGCACAGGCAAAACTGGCCAGAGAAAGCAAGTAATATGTTTTCTTCGAAGAAGCCGCATATGCGCTATAGGATAGCAGGCTCAGCAAGACCCATACCGCCAACAGCAGTTCGCCGCGGTCGGCGATATAACAGACTGTCTCGGTATGCAGGGGGTGTACGCAGAACAAAAGCGCGCTCAATAATGCCAGCGAAAAACTTGAAAACACGCGATACACAAGGGCAAACCCCAGGAACGTGACCAAGGCATGAATAAGGACGTTCGTCAGATGGTAGCCTGCCGGATTCAGCTTCCAGATGTGGTATTCCAAGGCGTACGACAGGCTCATCAGGGGCCGGTAATATTTGTACCCTTCGTCGAATACGGAAAATTTGAACAGGTCGGTGGAAAAAAGCAGCGGCGCCTTATGCCAGTCTTTGATGAGCTCGTTCTGGACTATCAGGAATTTATCGTCGGCGACAAAGTCTCCGCGCAACACCTGGCAATACAGGACGACGGCGAGGAACAAAAAAAACAAAAAAATATAAATACCGGGTATGTTCTTTTTCATCTGTGTTAAAAACACTGCCCTCTAACGATGAACCGCAGTACACAATTAGAGGGCAGGATTTTCTACCTTACTGTCTTATCTCTTTTTCTTTTTGCCGCCTCTTTTCATCTTGGCGCAGGACACGTCGCCTTTTTTGTCGATGAAATAGAGATAGCCCTCTTTCCTCTTGATGCCTAACTTCACGAGTTTT
The DNA here is from genome assembly GCA_035506195.1 of Patescibacteria group bacterium. Taxonomy (GTDB): domain Bacteria; phylum Omnitrophota; class Gorgyraeia; order Gygaellales; family Profunditerraquicolaceae; genus DATJPV01. The sequence continues at coordinate 57,643 of DATJPV010000023.1, forward strand.
TTAGGGCTGCCGCCTTTTTTGCCGGCTCTGGCCATCTTGGCGCAGGACACGTCGCCCTGCTTATCAAGATAGTAAAGATACCCCTTTTCTCTCTTGACACCTGCCTTCGCTACTTTCTCTGCCATGTTATTCTTCACCTCCTTCCCTCACTTGTTTAGTGACACGTCTATGTTCCGATATGCAACGGATACGCAATCTGCCTGACGCAGGCGATTGCCGATAAAACCGCCAGATAACTGGTTTTAGGATTAGCGGGATGAATGACATTTTCAGTCCGTACCGTCATCGTGCCGGCATCGGATTCTATATCTATCTGGTGGGTATTTTTAGATACCCTCGGCGAAGCAACGATGCGCACCCTGGTCTTGGCCGGCCCGATACCGGCGATACTCAAAATCGCAGCCACGTTGATATTCTGCGGGAAAGCTTTTATGGCGGCGTTGGCGCTGCCCTCGAAGAGCACGGCATCTTTCTTGATAGCTGCCAGGTCGATACGGGCACTGTGCACATAGGCTACGCCGCGGAATGCCCGCGGCGGTTTTGTCGTAGTCAGGGTGACCTTTTTTATCTTGCCGCAGGCGCAGGCCTTCAGGCCGTCAAGGCCGCATACCGCCCCCGAAGGGATAAAGATGCGGCATCCGCGCTCCTGCGCTAAGGCAATCAGTTCTTTATAGCCCTCGATGATCCCGCCGACGCTCATGATCATGATATCGCGCGATGCGCGCAGCGTTTTTTCGGCAATGGCATACGCCGCACCGGCAGCAGCTGCTTCAATGATCAGATCCGAACGCGCAATCAGCGCCTCCAGGCTTGCTACCGCAAGCCTGCTCCTGCCGCAGGCCTTCGCCAGGAGAGCGGCCCTTGCGTTGTCCGTATCGTACACACCGCATAGCGCCCCTCGCGCAGGAAAGTATTCGGCGATATATTTTGCCAGCGAAGAACCGATAGCGCCGCATCCTGCTATTCCTATCTTTATTGTGCAGGCTCCCCTCACGTATCTATCCTTTCAACTGGGCATTGTCGATGAGTCTGGTCTTGCCGATCCAGACCGCCAGGGCAAGCAGCGCCCCGCCTCTTATTTTCTTGACCGGTACCAGTCCGGAGGCATCAACCAGCGTAATATAATCTATTTTTGACGGCTTGGCCGCCGCTACTATGTGCCGCACGCGCCTGAGGATGACATCGGCATCCCTGACCCCGGCATTGACCAGCGCCTTCGCTTCGCCAATCCCCTGCGAAAGCGCAACCGCGCTCTTTCTTTCTCGCAAGTTAAGATACCGGTTCCGGGAACTTAATGCCAGGCCGTCCTTTTCGCGCACGATCGGCATCACCCTGATCTTGACGGCCAGATTCAGATCCGCGGCGATCCTGCGGATAATGAGCGCCTGCTGGGCATCTTTCTGCCCGAAATAGGCCACCGTCGGCCGCACGATGTTGAACAACTTGGTAACGACAGTTGCCACGCCCCGGAAATGCCCGGGCCGGAATGCTCCGCAAAGCCGCTGGCCAAGGTCCGCAGCCTCCACAAACGTCCCGTAACCTGCCGGGTACATCTGTTGCGCCGAAGGCAAAAAAATGAAATCGACGCCTGCCTTGCGGCATAGCCGGGCGTCGGCCGCCAGATCGCGGGGGTAACGGCTGAAATCCTCGTGCGCGCCGAATTGGGTCGGATTGACGAAGATGCTGACCACCACCCGCTCGTTTTCCCGGCGTGCCCGGCGGATAAGGCTCATGTGCCCCTCATGAAGCGCACCCATCGTCGGCACGAATCCCGTCGTACGAGCCTGGCGTAAAAGCTTCTCCGAAATGGCCGACATATGCCTGACGCTGCGGATGATCTTCATATGACCTCTAGAAGCGGCTTAAGCACAAACGGCCGCTCAAACATCCTCGGGTGAGGGATGGTCAGCTGCGCGGCAGTAATGACCCTGGCGTCATAGAGCAAAATATCCAGATCAATGACCCGGGGCCCCCAACGGACGGTCTTGACCCTGCCTATTTTTTTCTCGATCGCCTTCAACTTCTTAAGCAGCGCAAAAGGAGAAAAACAAGTCTGAATCTTCAGCGCGGCATTCAAAAAATCCCCCTGAAGCAAGGGCCCGCCCACGGCTTTGGTCCTGATGGGGCGCGACATCTTTATAATACGGGTGCCTGCCAAAGCGTTTATTTTTTGCACTGCCGCTACGATATGCCGGCGCCGATCCCCCAGGTTAGAACCGATGCTCAAATAACAAATAGCCATCAAAGAATTTTCCGTAAACGCTCAGTCGCTTCTTTGATCCTTTCCTTAGATACGGTCAGCGCCATGCGTATGTAGTTTTTGCCGTATGCTCCGAAACCCACGCCGGGAGTAACCACGATATTCGCCCTTTCAAGCAATAGCGAAGCGAATGTGAGGGAATTCGTCTTTTTGGGGGTCTTGAGCCAGAGATAAAAGGTGGCTTTGGGCGTATTGACGCAGAAACCCAACGAGTGCAGCCCCGTCACCAGCACATCCCGGCGCTCCTGATACAGCGCGCACATGTTCCGGATGTGCTCCTGAGGCCCCTGGAGGGCGGCAAGGCCGGCAATCTGCACCGCGGAAAATATCCCCGAATCGATATTGGACTTTACCTTGGCGAGTGCTGCGACCAATTGTCCGTTACCGCAGGCCCAGCCGACGCGCCAACCGGTCATATTATATGTTTTGGACAGCGAATGGAATTCGATCACGGTATCCCTGGCGCCCTCCAGCTCCAGGAGGCTGGATGGACGGTATCCGTCATATGCTATTTCGGAATATGCCAGATCCGAAATAATAATGAGCTTGTGCTTTTTCGCAAACGCGATAAGCTGGCAGTAAAAATCATTTTCCGCGACCGCGGAGGTAGGATTATTGGGGTAATTGACGTAGATAAGCCTGGCCTTCCTGCAGACAGCCGTAGGTATTTTTTTCAGGTCAGGCAAAAAACCGTTTTCTTCCCGCAGGCCCATTAGATACGGTTTCCCCCCGGCAAAAATGGTCCCGCCTTTATAGGGCGGATAGCACGGATCAGGCACGAGAGCATAATCGCCTGCGTTGAGCAACGCCAGCGGCAGGTGGGCAATGCCTTCTTTGGAGCCGATAAGCGGAATGATTTCGGTGTCCGGATTCAACGTCACCCCGAAACGGTTTTTATACCAGGCGGCCATCGCCTGGCGCAATGCGGGCATGCCTTGATCCAGGGCATAGCGATGGTGCGCGGGGTCGCGGGCCGCCCCACAGAGGCTTTCGACAATATGGGCGGGCGTAGGCTGATCAGGATCCCCGATACCCAGGTCAATAATATCCCTGCCTTCCTGCCTGGCTTTTCTTTTGGCCTTATCGATCTCGACGAATAAATACGGCGGTAAGCTCTGTAATCTTCCAGAAACCTTAAACATACGTTAACCTCGCTATGGTTTTGTGAGCACGTCCTGCATGGAATACAACCCCGCAGGTTTTCCAAAAAGCCATTTTGCCGCCCTCAGGGCGCCTAGGGCGAACAAGTCGCGCGAATGCGCCTGATGCTTGATCTCGATGCGCTCGGAGTTCCCGCAAAAAATAATCGTGTGATCCCCGACGATATCGCCCAGGCGTATGGCATGTACCGGGATCTGCCTTTTTGTGGCTTCGGTCAAGACCTCGCCGAACTTCCTGGCCGTGCCCGAGGGAGAATCCTTCTTGGCCTGGTGATGCGCCTCTACGATCTCGATGCGATAGTCGGGACCGAGCCTTTTCGCCAGCTCCGGCAGCATTGAGAATAAAACATTGACGCCGACCGACATATTGGGAGAGAATACAACCGGAACCGCATGCGAGGCCTCTTCTACTTTTTTGAGTTGCTGATCGTTAAGGCTGGTGGTCCCCAGCACAAGAGCCTTCTTGTACCTGGCCACATAGTCAAGGTTGGCTTCCGTTGCTTCAGGGACGGTGAAATCCACAAAGACATCCACCAGAAACAGCCCGTCCGAATTAGAGGATATCTTGATCTTGCCCAAGTCCTTGCCGATCGCCGGGGTCCCTTTCTTCTCCAATGCCAAGGCAATTTCGAAGTCCTTATCCTGAGAAGCCAGTTCAAAAATACGCCTGCCCATTCGACCGCATACGCCGCTGATCCCTAGCTTGATCATTTCCGCTGCTCCTGTGTTGAGTTACCCCAGTTAATTTTATATAAGTAAATCGTGGTATGCCCCGGCTCCTGCTGACGCGCGTCTAATTGGAAATACTTCAGGCCCCTGCCCTGTAAAAAATACAACTTGAAAAAGAGAGTTTCCGTCAGAGGGGCGGTGCAGAGCGTCGCCTTATAGTTATCCGCCTCCTGGAAGAACAAAACCGCATAGTCCGCATTGCCCTGGCTATTGATCGTTTCCTTGAGGGTTTTTTCCGTTGCCCAGATGACTTTTCCCGCGGTTATCCAGCTGCCCGTTGTTTCGTCTCGGAAATAGGCGGCTGTTTTTTCCCGGTCTACAACTATGCCGTTATCGAACAGGATGATCTTACGGTTATCCTGAGGGACGGGCTGCTGCGCGTAGTTTGTATAGAAGCGGTACACCGAGGTAGTCAGGAGCCCGGCGGCTTCGCTGGTATCGGTAAAAAGGAACCGGCGGTACAGCGTTTCGGCATCCTTGACGGAATAACCGAAATTCTGTTGCGCGTATTGCAGGAACGGGGCTTTCTGCCGACGCAGGCGAGAGAACTCCTGCCACAATGCACCCAGGGAAAAATCGCGGTTGGCCATCCAGCTCAAAGCCCAAAGGTAGCCGATCATGTCGTTGTTAAGCATCAGGTATGCGTTCCGGGGAGACGCATAGAGAAAACCTGCGATCTGATCGCGCCTGTCTTTATCCTGGACATAACGGGCCAGAAGGCCCATGCCCTCTTCTTTTTTGCAGGCCACCAGACGGTTAAGCAGCTCCAGGGTCTTCAGCTTGTCGTTACCCATGGCGCGGCACAGTTCTTCGAATGCCTTATTGCCGGCCAGGTCTATCATGCGCAGTATGCCTTGAGCCTCTTCTTCGCTGCGCGCAAACAGCGCCCGAGAGAACCAGTAGGGAACGGCGTGGCTCTGCCAATGCGGGTCCTCGATGGTGGCGCGCCTGCCAAGGGTCATGATCCAATCGCCCTCCCACCAGTATGCGTTGATAATGGAATCAGCGGGGGTTTCCTGGCGCATATGAAGGAACATCTTCTCCCAGGTATCGTTTATCGACGCATGGTAATGCATGGTATATGCCCGGGACACCGGTATCGCCGTCAATGCCAGAAAGGCCAAGCCCAGCGCCATCCGGTATGCTCGCCTGCCCTGGCACAGGCGCGCATATACTATATCCAGGCAGGCGCATAACGACAACACCAGAGGTGCGGCCAAAAACAAAAGGAACCTGTGCCCGAAATGGGACAACGCCAGCGACGCCAATAGCCAAACGAACACCACGGAGAATATACACTGCCTCTGCCTAAAATCGTGGAATATCCGCTGGTAATGCGTCAGAAAGAGGATACCGACTATCCCTCCATACAGCACAACCGACCCTCCTGAAGTAGCCAGCATATCTATGACGCTGGCGCGCTTTAATTCCGCAACGGTAAACAAAGGATAAGGCCAAAAATTATCCAGCGATAAGCCTTGGCGCAGGGCCAAATATACGAAAGGCTCTTGTACCGCCCGATGCAGCACTGCGCGCCCGGAAATGGCCCATACGGAAACCAGGGATACAGCCAAAAACAGGCCAACCTCCCAGAGTGCATGGGTAATCCGCGCAACAAGCGGCTCCTTTTTGTCGTAGCTGACGACACCGAGCTTATAGAACAGAAAACCCGCGCACAGGATATAAAACCAAAGCCACCAGCTCGACCACAGGGAGGAATATATCCCGATCAGGATGCCCGCCAGGGCCAAAAGGAGAAACCGGGGCCGGCCCTTTTCTTTAAAGGCGTGCGCCAGGACCGCGGTAGTAAGCAGCGGCATACATAGATTATAGATATCGGTATCAAACCAGCCGTAACCGGACCTGGCCATGACAATGGGGGCAAGGCCGAAAAAGATACTGGCGATGAAACTTCCCATGCAGGAAAGCCCGAACAGGCCGCACAGATAAAAGAAAGAGACGATCAATACGGGAGAAAGCACCACTGGCGCAAGCCCCAGGGCGCCTATAAGCGACAATTTATCGTTCAAAAAATGCATCGCCTTGTAAAGATAGACGCTGATATAGAAATGCAGCCTTATGGATTCGACGGCATCCCCCCGCGGGGCAAACTCCAAGTCATCATACTCCCGGTTCTGTCTGATCGAGGTACCGAATCTGCCCGTGTCCAGATACGTCTGCGCACGGCGCGCCCAGCGGTACGCATCGGTTTCCAGGAGATAGGGCCAGCCGTCCTTATCCCGCAGGTAGTCCTTCATTTCCTGGCTCTTATTGCGGATGGCCTGTTCTATTTTCGCGGAGTTGCTCTGGGCATACGCATCGAATGCGCTCTTCTTGATTCTTTGCACGGCAGGCTCGGTAGGGCGTTGCGGGTAGTCGGCGGATATCTGTTGGTCCAAGGCAGACTGGAGATCGGCATATACCCATTGCCGCGCGGCCCTGTCGATATCCCGCAGAAAAAAATTATTCAGACGGAAATAGGCATTGACGGCTATGGACGCTGCCAGCAAAACCACGCATATCGGGATCGCGTATTTCTGATTAGTCATCCGGAACGCCTTATAATAAGCCGTAATCTTTCAAGGATTTCTTCAGCTTCTCCGTATTTTCTTCTGACATCGCGGACATCGGCAGCCTTAATTCGGGCGCGCACAAACCCAGTATCCCCATTGCGGTCTTAACGGGTATGGGGTTTGTCTCGATAAACATGGCCCTTATCAAAGGCAGGAGCCGGTAATGTATCTGCTGGGCCTTGGCGATATTGCCTCTCTCAAACTCTGCCACCAGCTCTGCAGTGTCTTTGGGCACGATATTCGCTACGACCGAAATCACGCCGGTGCCTCCGATAGCAAGCACGGGCAGGGTCAGGCCGTCATCCCCCGACAAAAGATCAAACCCCGGCACAGACAAGGCTTTAACCCGGGACATCTGCTCAAGGTTCCCGGATGCCTCTTTGATGCCCACGATATTCTTACACTCCCTGGCCAGGCGGGCTACGGTTTCCGGCTCGATGTTGACGCCGGTACGCGAAGCAATGTTATAGAGTACCAACGGTATATCTGCGGCTTCGGCAATGGCCTTAAAATGTTCATAGAGGCCTTTCTGGGTGGGCCGGTTATAATACGGGGCCACCTGCAAAGAGGCATCGGCTCCGGATGCGGCCGCATGCTTCGTAAGCATGACTGCCTCTGCGGTAGAATTTGAGCCGGTCCCGGCGATAACCGGCACTCTTTTACGGGTCTGCTCGATAGTAATCTCGATTACGCGATCGTGCTCTTCAAACGATAACGTAGCCGACTCTCCGGTCGTACCGCAGGGGACAATGCCGGCAGTGCCGTTTTTTATCTGAAAATCTATCAATTCGCGTAGCTTTTTTTCGTCTATTTTTTCGTTTTTGAAAGGCGTAACCAGTGCCACCAGGGAACCTTTAAACATCTTCTTCCTCCGCTCTATAACGTAAATACCCCTTTAAAAGCAACCGCGGCTTTTCCTTCAAGCCACACATTGCGTAACGTACCGTTGATCCGGTCGAAATAAACTTTGAGGATCTCTCCGCTTTTGGTATGGACGCTGACGGTATTGGCGTAGCTGCCTTTAAGCGCAAAGATAAGCGCCGAGGCAACCGAACCCGTACCGCAGGCCAATGTCTCATCTTCCACCCCGCGTTCATAGGTGCGGATCTTAAGCGAACCCCTGCTCAGGACTTCGATAAAATTGACATTTGTGCCTCTGGGCGCAAACGCTGCGTGAAAACGTATCAATTTGCCCAGGCTCAACACAGAGACCTCATCGAGCCCTTCGGTGAATACGACCACATGCGGCACGCCGGTGTTGATGTAGTTGACATGCAAGGTCCTGCCGCAGATGTTGACGGGCACATCCAGCTTTATGCCGGTCGGGTCTGTCAGGCGTATGCGCACCAGGCCCCGATTGACCTGGGAACGGATGATGCCGGCAGCCGTCCGAATGGTCGCCTCCTTGCGCCCAAGATAGAAGGCGACACAACGGGCTCCGTTGCCGCACATTTCTGCCTCTGAACCGTCGGCGTTAAATATGCGCATGCGGATATCCGCGCCTCTGGTCTTCTCCAGCAAAAGCATCCCATCGGCCCCTATGCCGGATGTACGGTCGCACATCGCCCTGGCGATACGGGGCAGATTACCGGAAGGCTTACGATCGATAACCACAAAATCGTTGCCGGAACCGACCATTTTGGTAAAGGCGATCGTCTGCATGCTATAATCCCAGGAGGAATGCCGGTATGGCCTCATTGCGAAACAGGTCCTCGTACTGCTCGCGCCTGCGAATAACAAAGCCCTGGTCTTTGACGACCATGACTTCCTCGGCCCGGGGCCGCGAATTGTAATTCGAAGACATGCTGAAGCCGTACGCACCGGCGCTCATTACCGCCAGGTACTCCCCTTCTTTTACCCGGGGGACCTTGCGTTCTTTGGCGAAATAATCTCCGCTTTCGCAGATGGGGCCGACTACGTCGACCCTTTCTGACGGCCTGCCTGTATTCTTTTTCAATGGCACGATCTGATGGTACGCCTCATACAGGGCCGGCCGGATCAGATCATTCATACCGCCGTCTACAATAACGAATTTCTTTTTCGGGGTGGATTTGATATACAGGACTTTCGTTACCAGGACGCCGGCGTTGCCCACGATAAACCTGCCGGGTTCAAGGATGATCTTCAGCCCTGTTTTTTTCAATAGGGGTATTGCTTTTTTGGCGTAATCCCCTGCGGTCTGCGGGGCCTCTTTGTCATAGACGATCCCCAGGCCTCCGCCGATATTCAAATACCCGATGCGTACGCCTTTTGTCTTGAGCCTGGCGATAAAATCGACCATCTTGCCGATCGCTGCCACAAAAGGAGCGCTCTCGGTTATCTGCGAGCCGATATGGATATGCAGCCCTCTGATCGCAACGTTGGAAAAGCTGCGGCTGCGGACCAGTATCTTTTCGGCGGTTTCAAAATCAATGCCGAATTTATTGGTAAGCTTTCCCGTAGTGATGAATTTATGCGTCTTGGGCTCTACGTCCGGGTTAATGCGCACCGCAACGCTGGCAGTCTTGCGTAGCCTCCGGGCAACGCGGTTGATGGCTTCCAGTTCCGGGAACGATTCTACGTTAAAAAACAGGATCCCGATATTAACGGCCTCTTCGATCTCCCGCTCGGTTTTTCCTACCGAGGCATACACGATCTTGGCGGCGGGGCAGCCGATCTTCCTGGCCCGGAACAGTTCCCCTCCGGAGACGATATCCAGGCCCGCGCCCTTGTTAACCAGCGCTTTTAAGAGCGCCAGGTTAGAGTTGGCTTTTACCGAATAGCAGATGAGTGCATCGACAGAGGCGAAGGCGTTTTTCAGCTTCATGAAGTGATCGATGAGGGTATGGTAACTATAGACGTACAGGGGCGTGCCGTAGGTACGCGCCAAGTCCTCTAGCCTTGCCTGCTCACAGTACAGTTGATTATTGCGGTATTTAAATTCGTGCATATGCCCTATGGCTATCTTTTGATGGATCTTTTTGACCTCACCGAGAACAACGGATCAAAGAGCTTATGAATCTCTTTTTTGACGAATTTG
>DATJPV010000024.1:0-10799 GCA_035506195.1 Patescibacteria group bacterium
AGGCCCGGTAAGTCTAAAGTCGCTTTTCCACAGGAAAATACCCATGTATGATAAATCCTTTAGAAACAATCCTTTCGGTAGACTTTTGCAATATGCTCAAGTTAACATAAGGTATATTATAGGAAGTTGACATGCAGAGAAAAAAGGCGTCTTTAAGCCTGCTCGATGCCCGAACTGAGCACATAATTACCTCCCTGGATGCGGATTATCTTACCGGAAACCAACGCTTCGGTGACTGATTTACGGGCCCTCTTTATGATCCGGCTGAATGTTTGCTGGGATATATGCATTGCCTTGGCTGCCTCTTTTTGGGTTTTTCCTGCCCAATCTGCCAGCCTTAAGGCCTCAAATTCATCCAGGCTTAGCTCGGCCTCATCCGGCCTGCCCGGCCGTCCCCTGGGGCTAAATTGGCTTATTTTGGGGCCCTTTTCAACAATCCTATACTTCTTTGGCCTTCCGCGCGCCTTCATGTATTTACTCCCTTTTACCTACTTTTAACGCCCTATTTATTTTGAGTATATACTCATTATTCATTTCTGTCAAGCAAAATTTCCAAGCGAGGCATACCCCAAAAAACAGGTACGTTTCTAGTTTTTCAAAAAACCCAGAAACGGTCTGGGTTTTGTGGTATAATTACAGTATGGAAATTAGGCAGCAGATGGCGTTGCGCAAACTTCTGGTACCGGAGCTTAGGCAGTCGCTTAAGATTTTGACTCTACCTTTGCTTGATTTAAGGGATATTGTTGAGCAAGAAATTATCAGCAATCCATTCTTGGAAGAAGCCCAAATTAGCTCGACCCCCTCCCTCTCCAGCTCTGCCGCAAATTCAAATGCGCCTGCGGACACCTATGACTACCGCCAAGGCCTCATAACCCGGGAATTGACCCTTCAGGACATCCTCTTGCGCCAGCTAGGTATGTTTACCACCTGTAATGAGGATTTCCAAATAGGCCAGGAAATTATAGGCAATATTGACGAAAATGGCTATCTGCAGGCTTCGATCGGAGAAATCGCCCAGGCTGCGCATGTGCCTGCGGAAAAGGCCGAAAAGATACTGAAACTCATCCAGCAATTTGATCCTCCGGGAGTGGCTGCCCGGGATATCCCCGAATGCCTGCTTATTCAGCTGGAACTGTCCGGCGAAAACGACCCCCTGACCAGTCAGGTCATCAAAGCCCACCTTGATGACCTAAGCAAGAAAAACTATACCCGCATTGCCAAGGCGCTTAAGGAACCCGTAGAAAAAGTCGAAGCATCCGTCAAAAAGATCCTGCGTCTCAACCCAAAACCCGGCCGCGATTATTGCGGGGATACGGTGCACCGCGTGGTTCCGGATATTGTCATTGAGGAAAAAGACGGGGATCTGGAAGTGACCATTAACGGCGAGGACATACCGGCCCTGAGCATCAATAAGGCCTACCGCGAAATGCTCAAAAAAATGGCTGATCCTGTCGGTAAGAAATTTCTGGCGGAGAAGCTGCGCAATGCCCTGGAACTGCTGCGGGCAATCGCCAAGCGCAACCGGACCCTAAAAAAGGTTATCGAAGTTGTGGTAGAGATCCAGGAAGAGGCTCTTAAGAATGATTTGTCTTATCTGAAACCGTTGACGTTTCAGGATGTTGCCAAAAGGCTGGATATTCACGAAACAACGGTCTGCCGCGTGGTCATGAGCAAGTACGCCCAGACTCCCCATGGCGTAGTGGCGCTGCGCGAATTCTTCCCCAGCCGCGTGCAGGATAAAAACGGCCATTCCGTTTCATCCAGCTACATCAAGCAAATGATCCAGGACCTGATCGCCGCGGAAGATAAAAAACACCCTTTAAGCGACCAGGATATCGTGCAGACTTTAGCCAACGAAAAGAAATTGCACGTCGCCCGCCGCACCGTTGCCAAATACCGCGAAGAATTGAAGATCCTTTCTACCGCTTTCCGCAGGATCCGCTGACGTTAAATACATTATACCCAAGCCGTTTGAGCACCGGGGCGTATTCCCTGACGAATGCAGGATCTGGGGCGAACGTCTTTAGCGCGTCATCGGATTGCCGCTCGTACGAGGCAAGCAAAGACGCAGATGAGCTAAAAGACACGATTCTGCTTTTCGCGTCAGAAAGACCATCCGTAAAAGTAAGAGGAATTCCGGCGATAACAAGGCAGGCAATGGTCAGATATGCTGTCGTAACAACAAAATGACTCCGAAATTTTAAAAAGAGATTCAAGAGGATTATATATAATGGCGCTACAAGCAAGATTGAGACAGTAACATAGCGCAGCTGAGGGATTCTTTGATCATACCTGCCCAAGAAAATTAAAAAAAGCGAGCATACTGCAAATACGAGTATGCTTATCCATAACGCATTTTCCCGCCACTGGTTGTATTTATAGAGCAGGATTATACTTATCGCCAACAGCGACAAAAGCATTATTCCCCAGGCCAATGGCGCATGCCACTCTCCCCCCAGCGACATGCCTGCAAGCATAAAAAGAAAATCACAGTGCTTGAAGGGATTGCCGCTGATCCCTAAATTCTGGAGTCCGGCATGCGGCAGGTAGAAAAACAGGCTGCATACTCCCCCTGCTATCCAGACACTCCTGATCACCCAGGTCTTGCGAGGCGCTAAGGAGCGGGCCATGAAAATTTGAATGAGCCCTGCTAACCATATCAAGGCTCCATTGGCGAGAGAAAAATTCGAAACGGTGGCAAACGCTATAGCTGCGATAAGCTTGAGTATGGATCTGCCGGCATATTGCGGCTGTATGGTTTCGTGCAGCAAATAAAGGCTGGCGAGTGCCGCAGCGTTTACTAAGAACCAGTTTAGTCCGGAGCCGTACAGGATCTGGAGTGTTTGCCCCGGGCTTAAGATCAAGTAGCACACCGGCAACACATACCATGCATTCTTAGCCAGAGAAAACTGTTTCTTGCACGCACTCAAGACGACGCCTAGCGCCGCCAACAGGCAGAACAGGTTCGCATATAGCTCGGCAACAGTGTTATAGCCGGTACACACACCAAGAGAAAACATAATGAGCCTGGGGAAGATTTCAAGATGTCCGTCGCCGTAGGATACTAAAAAATCCGCAAACGACAAAGTACCGTTTGCGTACTTCGCTAAATGCTTAACGGTGGGCCACTGGTCCCAGTAAATGCAATTTACTCCGTAACGAAACACAAATAAAAAAAGCACCGCTATAGGCGCAAGCGCCGCAAAGAGCAGCAGGCAGTTTTTAAGGAAAGCGATGGCCTTGTCCTGTTTTCGTAGGCACAAGTATATAGTAAGCCCGGCGATCCATACCCAACACTGAAATGCGTCTTGGATCGGGAACTGATAGAATTCCTTTTTATAACCCAACAGCACAAGAATTTCCGATAGCGCTATTCCGGCCAGATACAAAACGGCAATGCGGCTCATTTGGCTTTCTCCGCTGGCGGCTCAAGCAAACGCTGGCTCAATAAGGCCGCATACACATTTTCCGCCATTATCTTATATCCGCTTCCGTTGCAATGTCCGTCCGGGACAAAAAAGTCGCTTTCCTTCAGGCCGCGCAGGCGTTCTTTGAACAAAGGCTCGTTATCAACCAGCACCAGTCCGTATTTTTTCGCCGCAGCCCGGATGATGCCATTGATATCGCGCTGCTGGGGATACGTCTGCAGCACGATGCGGATATTCCTTTTTCCTGCCAGCCGCATCACTTCGCCTATATCATAGGTAAAGACTTTTTCCGCCAACCGGCGGTCCTTCAAGAAATCCAGCGCCATATGTACGGTTTTTACCGGCTGTTTTGCTTTTGCCGCGGGCAATGCCTGCTGGAGATGTGTTTTTAGATTGCGCAGGCCGGTTTCACCTTCCATATCACGTACTCTGGTCACGACGTCAACGGTCAGAGGTCCGCAGTCCCACTTCTCAAAATGGTCAATAAGCTGGATGGCCCGATCCAGCTCTTTTTTTGCCAAAAGGCTTCGGCTGCCGACACACTGGTATACGTGTGCCAGGCCCAGGTGCGCAGGGTAATTGTTGTCATCGGTACGGACAGCATCCTTAAAATGTTGCTCCGCGCTTGCATAATCTCCCCCGTCTGCATCCAGCAGCGCTTTTTCATACGACAGAAGCGATTCGCTTTTGATATCCCGGGCAAATATTTCATGCGTGCATAAAACTTTCTCAGGAGGCGCCAGCCGCGCACGCAAGTTCATCCAGAGAAGCTTGGCGAGCTTATAGGTCCGCAAGCAGCTGGCCCACCGGTGCACGCTTCCCCAAAAGCTCGCGGATCGGCCTTTTAAGATAAAATAGCTGCTCTTGTCGAAATTCCAGCCGTTGTTTACGCCGGAAAGTATGATAATTACCCGCGGGTTATACTTTCCGATATTTGCCTCCAGCTCCTGCGCTAACAGCGATGTGGTCGTACCGACGACGCCGCGGTTGAACACCCGTGCCTGCGTATATCCCTTTTGTTGCAGCAGCCGTTCCAGGTGCGCCGGATAGCTGGTATCGGCAGTGGCACCGGAACCTTCGGTAAAAGAATCCCCTACGCAAAGGATATTGTAGGTTCCCGTGCTCATACTTGCGGCGGCGGAAAGATTTTCCGGGTGCCGGTAGTGCATATAGGCGGCCGCGCCCAGCCGCAGCGATACCTCAAGCAGTAGCCAGCAGACAAGGATGCTCGGCAGCGTCAAATACAGTAGTTTGCGCATCTTATCGGTGAGTATACCAAAAAACCCGGGACGTTTCTATATTATTATTGTCGCAGCGGCGGGCGAAGCGCGAACGTAGCTAGATTCACAAGGCGGTTCATGGTTTGGAGGTTGGCATCATTGAAGCGCACCGGCGAGGTTTCCAGCGCCCCGAGGTTCATGACCCCCAGCGGCTGGTTTGCAACTTGGATGGGCAGGACCATGGAAGAGCGTATGTAGGGGCGGTTCAGGTGCCGTCTGATGCGGTTGTCTTTGACGTTGTCGTCAAGCACCATCGGCGTATTTTCTTTTGCCGCGGTCCCGCTTATCCCCTCTCCTAGCTTGACTTTGGTGTCCTTGATGACCTCATCCGACAGCCCTTTGGCTACCCGGATGGTCAGCTCGTTGCTTTCTTTCTTCAGGAGCATGATCGAGCCGATATCCGCGCCGCTGACGTGCAGGGCGACATCCAGGAATACCTTGAGCAGCTCGTTTATCTGCGGGCTTGATTCGGCAAGCTCTTGCTCTGCGCTGATGCGCTTTGCGGCAAGCCGGATAAGGTATTCGCCGAAACTTTTTATCAGTTCGATGATCGCCTGCGCGCGCTGGAAGGAAATGACCCGTACTTCCAAAATCGCGTTCCAGCATTCATCAAGGTCTATTCCCAGCGTTTCGGCGGTTTTGCGGTATTCTTCTTTTGGCTTACGCGCGATCAACACCACCGGCCCCATGATCACGTAGCCGACGATCTTTGCTCCCTCAAGCTTCAGCGGGGTAATGAACGTATGCAGCCCCATGTGGCAGACATAGCCGAGGTTCCGGTCGACGATGCCCTTGCCGCCTAAGAATGTCGGCAGGCACTCGCCGCAGAGCTCGTCTTTCAGGTGGGATCTTTTATGGATGCGGCAGATCCGCGCTTCCTGGCTGGGCAAGGTTATGCCTGTGCCGTCATAATCGAGCGTGCGCAGGCCGACATCCGCGATCCGGGCGATGCTGTCCTGCATTTTCTGCCACTCTTTGATATCTATGAGTTCTTTTAAAGACGTGTAATTACTTTCCATTCTTGAGCAATCCGTACTTTACCATTTTCTTATATAATGTAGTCCGATTGATGCCTAAGGTTTTCGCTGCCTCGTTACGGTTCCAGGAAACCGCATCCAGGGCCTTGACGATCAGGTCCTTCTCCGGCGCCTGCAAAGCGCTTTTGAGCGCAAGCCCGTCGGCGCTTCCGCCGGCCGCCACCAGCACCGCAACGCCATTCGTTTTTTCCACCTGATGCAGGAATTCCGGCAGGTTTTCCGGATTTATCGTCGGGCCCTGGCTCAGGATGGTCGCCCGCTCGATAACATTTTCCAGTTCCCGGACATTGCCCGGCCAGTCGTACTGCATCAACAGAGCCAGAGTCTCATCTGCCAGGTCCTGGACTTTTTTGCCCAGGCGCTTGGTATGTTTCTCCAGGAAATCCGCCACCAATAACGGTATGTCACCCTTGCGCTCGCGCAGCGGCGGCACTTCGATGTTAATGATGTTAAGCCGGTAATACAGGTCCTTGCGGAATTTTCCCTGCGTAATGAGCTCCTGGAGTTTCTGGTTGGTGGCCGAGATGACCCGGACGTCAACCTTGATGGTCTTGCTGTCGCCGACGCGCTCGAATTCGCCTTCCTGCAGGGCGCGCAGAAGCTTTACCTGCAGCGCCGGGGAGAACGCATCGATCTCATCCAAAAAGATCGTGCCTCCGTCGGCCAGTTCAAACCTCCCCATCTTGTCTTTTATGGCACCGGTGAAAGCGCCTTTGACATGCCCGAATAATTCACTTTCAAGGAGGGTCTCAGTTAACGCCCCGCAGCTTACTTCGACGAACGGCTTATCTTTTTCCTGCGGGTTGCACTGGTGGATCGCGTGGGCAATAAGGCGCTTTCCGGTACCGCTTTCTCCGTATATCAACACCGTGGCTCGTGTTGTCGCAATTGCCTCGATCAGGCCGTAGATCTTTTGCATCTTCTGGTCTTTGCCGATGATGTCCACAAAACGCGTCTTCTCGCTGGAAGAGAGTTTTTCCTTAAGGCTTATGTTCTCGTCAACCAGCTGACGCTGGCGGATGAGCCGCTGGATGAGGATCCTGATCTCGCTGTCAATGATCGGCTTGGTGATGTAATCGAAGGCCCCCTCTTTCATCGCCTCGACCGCGTTTTCGATGCTGCCGTAACTGGTGATCAGGATTACCTGCGTGTCGTTGTAGTTAAGCTTGATATGGCGCAGCAGCTCCACGCCGTCCATCTCCGGCATGCGGATGTCGCTGATGACCAGGTCGGTGGTGTATTGCTTGAGGTATTCCAGGGCTTCTTTGCCGTTTGCGGCAGTGGTGACCGTATAGCCTTCCAGGGTCAGAAGCTCGCTGAGAGAATGCCGCACCAGGGGCTCATCGTCAACGATAAGGATATTTATGTGGCCGTTCTCAAAATGCTCTCGGTTCATTTCTCAAGGTATTTATCGGGAATGACGATGGTAAATGTCGTCCCCTGGTCTTTGTTGTTTTGGACTTCGATCGTGCCGCCGAATTTGGTGACGATTTCCTTGCAGATCGGCAGGCCCAGGCCGGTTCCCTTCTCTTTGGTCGTAAAGAAAGGTTCAAAGATGCGGCTGCGCAACTCTTCCGGGATGCCGCTGCCGGTATCCCTGACGTCTACCTGCAGGGTTGTATTGGTAATGCGCGTGGCAACTTCCAGCGTGCCGCCGCCAGGCATGGCATCCAGGCCGTTTTTGATCAGGTTGATAAAGACATGCTGCAGGCCGATGTCGCGCACCCTGGGCAGCTGTTCGCTGTAATTCTTTCGCACCTGAATGCCTTCGCGGACTTTTTCCCGGACCGCATCCAGGGATTCCTCCAAAAGCTCGTTTAAGTGCACGTACTTCTTGGTATGGGTGATGTCGGAGTTGACCTGCCGCGAGAATTCCAGCAGCGATTTGGTGATGTTGGCGATGCGGTGCAGGCCTTTTTTGACTTCCAGAAGGTATTCCTTGGCGACGGAGTGCTCCATGTGCTCCAGGATCAGGTTGACATAACGGATGACACCGTCAAGGGGATTATTTATTTCATGTACGACGCCCGCGGCCAATTTTCCGACGGAGGCGTATTTTTCAAGGAGGGCTTTCTGGGTATTGAGCTTTTCTTTCTCTTCGTGCAAGAGGGACGTTTTGGAGATGTTTTCGACGACCTTGCAGGCGTATTTGCAGACGGTCACGGCGGTAGAAAGGTCTTTTTCCGAGAACGGCTCGCCGGTAACTTTATCGGCAATATTGATCAGCCCGATGAGCTGGTCGGCGACAAAAAGCGGTATGGAAATAAAAGAGTTGGTATGGTAGTGGTTAAAACCGTTGTGGTTGAAGCGTTCATCCGATTCGATATTGCGGACCAATACCGGCGTCCTTCTTTCGACCACCTTGCCGGCGATCCCCTCTCCTACCCTTCTGCGGATGCCCTGTACTGCCAGGGGGGAGGAGTTGTAGAAGGAATCCAGCACCAACTCGTTCTTGGCGGCGTCAAACAGGAAAACCGAACCGCATTCCGCCTCTAACAGCAGCATGACGTCCTTGAGGGTATGATTGAGAAAGCTTTTCGCCTGAAAATACATAGACACCTCTTATTATTCGAGCTTCTTTAAGAGTTGTTTGGCGGTGGCAATGAGGCCGCTGCGGGGATAATCCTTGATGAACTGTTGGAGTATCTCTTTGGCTGTTGCCTTGTCGTTCAATTCACGGCTGTAGATGACCGCCTTGTTTACGATAAACTCATCGACCGGCGCCTTGGTCCGGTAACGGTTGATAACGGTGTCCAGCGCTCCGATGGCATTCTGCCAGTCCTGCAGCCCCATGTAGCACTGGGCGATCAGGGTGTGCGCGGTAAAAGAAAGCTGGCTGTTCGGGAAGCGTATGGCCAGGGTTTGATAGTGCGAAATGGCATCCTGCAGGGCCTGGCGCATCTTTTCCGGTTCGAATTTTACTTTGTAATGCTCGGCGATGTACATGGGCATGCTGATGCCGCGCGGAGTGAATTGGTACTCATGGATGATCTTCTGGTATTGTTCAAGGGCCAGGGGCCATTTGTCCTGGAGCTCGTAGGAGTTGCCGTATAGGAAAACGGCTTCGGAGCAGATGGCGGTATTCTTGGAGTATTTTTCCATGATCCGCTGTAGCTGTTTGCGGCCGGCGTCGTATTCTTTGGTCGCTAGGCACAGGCGGGCAATGGTAAATTCCGCCTCCAGGCTTAAGGGCGTTTCCGGGTAGCGCTGGGCAAACCGTCCTAAGACGCCTATGACGCGCTGGAGCTCGTTGGGCGGGGTGGCGTGCGGATTGGCAAAGATAGTATCTGCCTGCTTCTGCGCATACCAGAATTGTTTCTCGATGGCGTACTGGTCATTGGTGCAGCCGGCGAGCAATGCCGCGAAAATAACCAGGATCCCGAAAGTAGCGAGTGTGCGTTTCATTATTTTTTATTCCTATAGAGTAGGTATAAAAATGCCGTGGAATAGGTGATCAATAGGTCTACTACCAGCGCGCTGATAAAAACTCCTGCTAACAGGACGATCAGTATTATCTCGGGGAAGGCCTTTCGGATGAGGAACGCGGCGTTGTAGTTTAAGACGATGATCGGCAGATACGCAAGTATAGGCAGCGTCACCAGCAGCAGGGTTTTGCCAAACAGGTCCTTGAAGGCTACGAATGAGCGGAAAATGCAGGTGATGAAACGCTGGTTTTCCGCCATCAGCGCAGGTATCGCGTAAGTAAAGAGCGCCTGGATAACGATGGCCACAGCCAGATTGATGATGACTGCCAGCGGCCCTAGCCATAGCGCGGCGGGAATAAATAGCAGTTTGCGGTGGCCGGCGATGAAATATTTTACCAGCGCCGTCGAACTGAAGCGCAGCGCCAGGTAGAACAGCACGGTGACGACCAGGATGATCGCAAAAAGCACGAGGTATTTTTTGAGGGCGGTTTTCAGGGAATTGTCGAAACGCGCCTTGCCTTTGGTAAAAACATCGACCGCCATGGCGACCGCGGTACCCGTTAAAAGCGAGCCGAAGAAAACCGACAGGAACATCCTTGACAGCGATGAGAGTTTAGGCAACAGGAGAAAATTTGCCGGGTAATGCAAGAAGCGCTCTCCCCAAAAAGTCCTTATCGGCGGCCCGAGCACCAGGCGCAGCGGTTCGCGAGGTGCCAGGAATAATATGAGCAGGAAAACGCTTTCTAAAATCGCAAAAATAAAAAATGGCCAGAAAAATTCCGGAGTGCTGCGAATAGCTCTGAAGGTCTGCGTGTAGGCGTTTTTTATGGTTGGGGTTTGGTTTTGGGGGTTCATTATAAGTTTAAAAAAGCAAACAACTCATTAAATATAGCATTTCTATGCCTAAAAGTCAAGGCGCAGGCCCTTCTTTTTTTATAAGGGCGTTACTTATAGAATAGCACTTTTTGTGCCATTTCTCTAACATAATACAATATAATCGGTTAAAGTAAAAAATTTGAGTAAAAGCTAAACCTTTGTTATATCAATAACTTACAATTTTAATGAAAAAAATATTGCTTCGAGCGTTCAGCGAAAAACCTTCTTTCGAGATATCGCTTTCCCGATGTTTACTTTTATCAACAATGTTTACTTGGGAAAGTAGGGTTGGGCGCGCAGAAGCATCTCTTCGATGGTACTGGAGTAGAACAATTCCATGGTTTTGTCGTCGGGGATTTCGATGCGCAGGAATTTTTGCACTTCCAAAAGCAGCTCCATCCGCCCGAGCGAATCCAGGCCCAGGTCAAGCTCCAGGTGGTCGCTTAAACTGACCTCGCGGCCCAGGCGCTCCGAGAGATACTTCAATAATTTCTGGCAGGTCGGATCGGACAACAGGCTCAATTCGTCTTCCGTCAGCACTTCGTCTTTTCTCTTGGCGGAAGATGCGACGACACCGCCGTAACGGCTGGCAACTTTATGGCGCATGAGTTTTCCCAAAGCAGTCCGGGGGAAGACTTCATCGGCCAGCACAAAACCTTTGACGCGTTTATAACTGGGCAGGCCGCGCGAGAGGCTGTCCAATTCCGATTTTATTTTTTCTTCCGTGTGCAGCGACTCGCCGTGGACGCGCAG
>DATJPV010000025.1:0-102303 GCA_035506195.1 Patescibacteria group bacterium
CTGGCGCCAGACGGTCTCCGACTGCGGCTCGACCCCGCCTACGGCGCAGAAAACGGCGACCGCTCCGTCAAGCACGCGCAGGGAACGTTCTACCTCTACCGTAAAGTCTACGTGGCCGGGGGTGTCAATCAGGTTGATGCGATGATCCTTCCAGTAACAGCTGGTGGCGGCTGCGGTGATGGTGATGCCACGCTCCTGCTCTTGCTTCATCCAGTCCATCTGGGCTTTGCCGTCATGGACCTCTCCGAGCTTGTGAGACTTGCCGGTATAAAACAGGATGCGCTCGCTCACCGTGGTCTTTCCGGCGTCGATATGGGCCATGATGCCGATGTTGCGGACCTTGGCCAGTTCAATACTTCTGGTCATGTAAGATTCCTTTCCGATAATAAAAGGGAAAAAGCCCTGATCATATATCAATCAGGGCTTTTGTGTCCTCATGGTTAAATTTTACCCTGCTGCTGTATATCTGAGTGTATTATATAACAATCCGGGAAAATAGCAAGAAAAATATGGCTACCAGCCGCCGCCTCCGCCTCCCCCTGCGCCTCCACCCGAAGAGCCGCCGCCGGTACTTGCCGAGCTTGAGCCGGGCTCATGCGAAGAAGAGACAATAGCGCTGGAAAGCGAGCCGGATAAGGCAGACACGCTCCAGGCAGGCCCGAAATACCAGACGGGACGGTACTGCGCATAATCCCTGCCGGCTTCCTGCATGGATGCAGCAAAGCGTTCAGACCAGGCCTGTTCCAGGTCGAGGGCAAAGGCATAGGGCAGATATTTCTCGAATGTATCCGGGTTGACTTGGGCGGCCGGGGTAGGGCGCTGGGCCGCCGAAAGGTACATCTTGAAACCTTCGATCTTATCCATGACCTTCCGGCCGGCAAACGTAGGGGCCTTAAGCAGATAGTAAAACAGGAAATTCGTCGCAGTTATGAAAGCCAATAACACCACGACCGCTGCCGAAGTCGCATACACAAGCATGGAGATACCGAAAAGCTCCCCGGCAAGAAAAGGAAGAGCGAAAAACGTAATTCCCGCCGCCCCGAGCAAAAGCGTGCGCCTGTGTTCCTTGCCAAAGATAAAGCTCCTCCATAACAAAACAACGGTCCGCACCAGGCCGACGACCCCTACGGTCCATACGCTTAACCATACCGAGATAAAAATCGCCATCGCCAACTTTACGGGTTCCTGCGACTCCCATGCGGCGCCTGCGGCACTTGCGGCCATCACGATGACCGATAAGGCAAGGCCCGGAAAAAAATACTGCGCATTGGTGAAAAAGTATACCTTTTCAAGCTTCAGCTTCAGGAGCCCCTTGGCCGCAAACAACGCATCATGGATCTGCCGATGATTGGTATTCTTCAGCTCTATTTCCGTCCTTTTATAAAAGAGTATCCGGGCGATGACCTTCTCCTCTGCGGCCAGGACCCCCTCATCCGAGCCGGTTTTACTCACCAGATAACTGCCGCCCTCCTGCGTGATCTTCAGGAAGCCCTTGACCGCCATATCGATGAGTGCGGCCGCAACGACCTTATGGTCAAAGCCCATTTTCATGAGATAGCGCATCGCCGCAGGGGACATGTTGCCGGCCGGAGCAGAGAGCGGAATAACCGCCCCCCGGGGAGGGTCTTTGCCGAACAGCGACCAGACGATACCGTAATACACCAGCACACAGAGCAGGCCTGCCAGGCCGACAAGGGTGCCGCGGTTATCACGGCAAAAATACCCCAAGCGGACTGCCGGTGCGGGTTCTTTGATAAAACCCTTGGGCCAGGAGGCTACGATCGTCAATCCTTCCTGTGCCGCAAAACTGCGCGTGGAAGAAAAACGTACGTCGCCCGAGGCGGCATCGCGATACGTCTGAAAATCCCTTCCCTGGGCGCCCTGAGGACCGGTATAGGCATCCAGGAACACGGCCGTGCGGGGGATCTCTGCGGGCAGATGAACGACGGCGCTTGCCCGGTCGATACCGAAGACCCAGCCGTTACCGGTTACATTCCAATAGAGCTCGTCGTACTTTTTAAAAAAGCCGAGTTGGCGCCTGGTTTCATAGACTAAGGTATACACATGTCTTCCGGCAGAAAGAAGCACGGCCGGTCCGCCGATATATACGCGCATACTGTTGGGTGAGCGGACAATGCGGTAGGGCTCGTTTTTGCCTTCCCGTAAAACTGCCAGAAGCTTGAAATCAACCACCGTGCGGCTGCCGAATCTATCCCGGTACACGGTAGGAAAATCACGGTAAATGCCATGGACGATTGCGGACCGGGCGCTTTCAACCTCTATGGTCTCGGTCACCGCCAGCGACGCATCTTGACGGACGGTAATATCGCTGGAGAAAAAGAGTATCCTTTCCGGCCCGGCATTCTGCGCCCAGGCGCGGGGAAAAAACAATAAGAGACCGACTATACAGAAAAATGTTCTCATCCCGATGAAGCGCTTTCCTTAACTGGCGACCGCCCTTGTAATAGAACCATCGCCGAATTTTTCCCTGATCTTATCGATTGCTTCGTGTACTGATTTTTTTCTTGCCTCCCGGGAGTCCACAAAAAGGCTCTCCTCGGTGCAGGCGGATACCAGCCCGGAGGCCCTTACCCCCACCAGCCGCACTTTTCTATGCCGTCTCGGAAACGCATCGTACATATGCCTGATCTGCGCATACAGGACATCGTCGAAGTGCGTAGAGGCATGCGCGGTGAAGGACCGGGTATATGTCTGAAATCCGCTGAGCCGTATCTTTAAGGTAACGGTCCTGGCCTTGAGCCCTTCATCCCGCAGGCGCTTGGCGACTTTTTCACAAAGACACATCAACGCGCTATGGATCTTGTTTTCATCCGCGGTATCTTCTTCGAATGTAGTCTCATTGCTGATGGATTTCGCATCCTGCCCGGGCTGAACCTGGCTATCGTCTATCCCTTGCGCCAACTGCCAGAAAGAGGCGCCGTTTTTACCCAAGAGGGAAACCAAACGGCGGACATCCTGCCTGGCCACATCGCCGATGGTATGCATCCCTTTTGCGCGCAGGACTGCTGCGGTCTTTTCCCCCAGCCCCCATATCCGGGTCACCTCAAGGGGCCACAAAAAATCGCACAGGCCTTCCGGCGTTACCTCTACAAAACCGTCAGGCTTCTTCAAATCGGAGGCTATCTTTGCCGCTAACTTGGTAGGGGCCAGCCCCACGGAAGCGGTCAGGCCGATCTGGTCCTTGATGCGGGATTTGAGCAAAAGGCAAGTCTGGGCAGGGGTACCGAACAAATTATATGTGCCGGTGATATCCAGAAAAGCCTCGTCAATGCTGACCGGCTCGACATCGGGAGTAAAGTTGTATAACATCTTATAGATATCTTCCGATACCCGGCTATATTTATCTCTATCTACGGGCAAGAACACCGCGCCAGGGCACTTTCGGTAGGCGACGGATATGGGCATGGCGGAATGAATTCCGAATTTTCTGGCCTCATAGGAACAGGTAGCCACCACCCCCCGGCCCCGGCCTGCCTTAGGGTCTGCGCCCACCACTACGGGCTTGGCGCGCAGGGCAGGATCATCCCTTTGCTCGATAGCGGCAAAAAACGCGTCCATGTCTACGTGGACGATATACCGTGCTGGTTTCATCTGAAAAATAAAGCGGCTCCGGGCCTGGCGGTTAATACAAAAGGCAATAATCGTATAGAGACTTTGAGATATCGATGATCAACTTTTTGGCAAGCAGGGATGTCTTCTCGTTGTGTTTCGTCAACACGCAGATCAAAAAATCCCCCCCGGAGGTAAATACGATACCGACATCGTGGCAGACGCCGTTTTCAAGGCCGGTCTTATGCGCCACTACGGTATCGGGCGGCAGCCTCTTGGGAATCCTGTCCCTCATCTTCTGCTGCTTCAGGATATCAAGGCACTGCCCGGAGATCTCCTGGCTAAGGAATTCCCCCGAGTAGATACGCCGTAGAAAGAAAGCCATATCGGAAGCGGTGGTAAAATTTTCCATTCCCTTGTCGCGGCTTTTAAAATCCATCATCAACCTGACGATGTTCGTATGTTTCAGGCCGAGCCGCTGAAAAGAGCGGTTGAGATAGTCGAAACCAAAAAAATCGATCAGGGTATTAGCGGCGGTATTATCGCTTTCGGTGACCATCAACTGGTTCAAGGTATCTATCCTGACCCGGGTTCCCGCGGGCAGGTCCTTCAACTTTCCGGAACCGCCTGCCTTGAGCCTGTTGCGTAGAACCAGGGTCTTGGTCAAATCCAGCATTCCCCGGCTATAATCATCGAAGCAGGTCGCCATGATCGGGATCTTGACCAGGCTTGCAGAGGGGAACGGCGTGTCTTCATGTATCTTAAGCTTCCAGCCGGTACGCAGGTCCTCGATCTCAAGGCCCACCTCCCCCTTAAACGCACCGACCTGTTGCTGGATGTCCTTAACGAGCTTCTGCCAGGCAATCTGCCTTTTCTGCAGGATAAAGCGCTCTGTGTTGGATATTACGTAATGCCGGTAGAGTTGGTATGAGGCATAGGCAACCGACAGCAACGCTGCCGTTGCTGCCAGGATAACCAAAAGCTTGCGGCGCGGTATCTGTGTTACGCCGGTTTTTTGCTCTTCGGCAGGTTTATGTTCTTCCATGGGAAGCCTTGATGAATTGACAGTATTCGCACTCCTGCTTAAAGTCTGGGGCCGGGCCGTCAAGCGCCTGGCGGGCAGCGTGCAGGGATGAGTCGACCCAGGAGGCATCCCCCTGAAGGGGCTCAAGCAACAGGTCAAACGACAGCCTTGCCCCGGCAAATCCTTCCTGCTTGTTTACCTTGGCGAATACAAAATACCCGGTCTTTGAAACACGGTAACCGTTTTGCAAAAGCAGCCATTGATATATTTCCATCTGCCGCCGGTAACTATCGTATATCTGATGTTCCCTGGCGCCGGTTGCTTTGTAATCGACCACGATAAGCTCGCCTTGCGGGTTGACCCAGACATCATCAACTGCCCCGTATACCAGAAAGTCTGCCGGCGCATACTTGACCTGGATACCGGTAAAGTTGTGCCGCCAGGCATTAAGCTGCGGGCATTGATACGGCAAGGCATCAATGTGGTATTGCGTCATCAGGCGGTGGGCAGTGCCGTTTTCCCGATGCGCGTCAAACTCTTCTTTTAAAAGCCCGTCGATCGCGGAATTGATGGTATACGGCGGAAATGCCGGCCGCTTGACCCCCTTGTTCATATCCATCCAGAAACACCGGGGGCAGTCAATAAACAATTCCAGTTTGCTGCGGGATAATTTTACCATGGCGGTTAAAAGACTGCAGGTTTATATTATACAGATTTGCGATAATTTTACAACTCTTTGGTTACGCCTCCTCATGGTGATGATCGAAATGATAGTGAGGATGCGCATGCTCTGAGCCCTGATGCCGGTGGCGGTGTATATGGATGAGATTGTTCTCCTGGAGGGCCTTGCGGTCGGCCAAGAGGTCATCGGGATTTCCGTAACGGGTGACCTTCTTATCCTTGGTCAACAGGTATACCGCATCGGATATTTCACAGACGATATGCAGATCATGGGTAGCGGTAATGATGGTCTTGCCTTGCGCATTGGCCTCGATAATAAAATCAACGATATGCCGGCAGGTCAAAGGGTCAAGCCCGGCAGTCGGTTCATCCAGGATAATAACCTCCGGCTCGACGGCCAGAGTCGAAGCGATAGCCACTTTGCGCTTCTCCCCTACGCTTAATTGATGCACGGGCCTGTCGACGAGGTGCCGTATATCCAGGAGCCTGACCAGCTCATCAAGCCGCCGCTGCGCCTGGTCCGCAGCAACCCCCAGTTGTAAGGGGCCGAAAAGGATATCCTCTCTTACGGTAGGACAGAAAAGCTGGACATCGGGATTTTGAAATACCAAACCTACCCGCGAGCGAAAATCCCTGCTAAACGCCGGATCATTGAAGGCTGCCTCGGTAAGCGCTTTGCCAAACGCGGCCACGCTGCCCCGGTCGGGAAAAAACAGGCCGTCGAGCATCATCAGGAGAGTGGATTTGCCCGTGCCGTTTGCGCCCATAACGGTTATCTTTTCCCCCCGCTTTATGTCCATGGTAGCCCCGGACAAGACCGGGTACCTGCCCAGATACGAGAAATAGACATCCTGCAGCGCAAAGATCACATCGCCCATAAGGAAACTCCTGCCAGCACAAAAACCAGGACCAGCCACGCCCAGTCCCTGGGGTGTGTTTTAAATTCATCCGCTACGCGCGGCTCTCCGGTATACCCCCGGGAAAGCATGGCGTTATATACCTCTTCATTCAGGTGCAGCGATTTCTGCCATAAAGCCGATACCTTCCAGGCCACGACCTGCCGGCCTTTGCGCTGCGGCAGGCAGGTGCCGGTGCGGCTCTTGATCGCCAGGTACGTATTTTGGAGTATCTCGATAAACAGATAGATATAGCGGTAGCACATACCCAGGACCATCACAAATATACGGGGAATCCCGAACGTGCGCAGGACCTTCAACAACACGGCGTGCCGAGTGGTCAGGTTCAAAAGGACCACCAGGGAAACTGACGTGGTTACACGCAACAGAAAAACCAGCACTCCCAGAAAGCCGGTACGCGTAATAACCAGGTGCACAAAAAGGATATCTACGGTCCATAGCGGCTCACCCGGCGTAAAAACGCTGGATAATGCGGGCAGCGCGATACAAAAAGAGAATAGAGGAATGAATACCCAGGTCCGTATCAAAAAAAACCCTAAGCCGATCCCGGAGACCAACGCCATGCACAGGCAGGCTACGTACAGCCATAGTAAAGCCGGAATGCCCTTTGCCAGTATGCACGATATGACCAAAACCAGGAAAGCGGCCGTTTTGATCCGCGGGTCCAGGGATTGCAGAAAGCCCCGGGAGGATGCCCGGTCCTGCGCAAAAACCGCATCCTTTAGAAAAGCCAAAACGCCCATTACCGAGCGCTCTACGAAATTACCCCGCCCGAGCATCATGAGGGCTCAATCCTTCCTGGAAAGTTTTTTGCCGATGAACAGCACGATAAGGGCCGTTACTGCTACGCCGATCGCGCCGGAGAATACATACGCCAGGCTCTGATAGAACAGGCCTTTTCCTGCCCATCCCCGGAAGCCATACTCCGCTAACGGCGCATGCCAGAGGCTGAAAAACTTCTGCAGGCCCGCCGGAACATAGCCGATCATGGAACGGATATCCTGCACCCCCCATTCCCCCCAGGCCGGGCCGGCTTTGAAATAATGCGGCAGGAGCAGCCCCAGCGGCGCAACAAGTACCAGTACCATAATGGCGATCCTTAACTTCGTGATCATCTTCATGCCGGTCCGCGCCCCCGGTCAAGAAGGCCCGGCTCCTGTTTCTGCAGGTACTTAATGACCGCAGCGGTTACCAGCGCTTCGACCCAGCCGAAAAATAAAAGGTGCCCCAGCATCATTGCCGGCACCGCTACGTTCAAACCGTAGGGACAATAGAGCGTCTGGCCGGAGGCTGTCCGGTGCAACAACGGCTGCACTCCGAATTCGATGCCGGTAAGAGCGGCGGCCAGATTCAGTCCCAGGTAACCGGCTATTCCCGCAGCCAGAACCCTCCTGCCGGAAGTCGCCGGCGCGCCGGCGCCGAGCAGCCGGTAGATGTAATAGCCGCTAAAGACCATCGCAAAAGCCATGTTAAAAGAATTGGCCCCTATCGCAGTGATGCCTCCGTCACCGAAAAGCAAAGCCTGGATTACCAGCGAGACGGTAACGACAATGCATGCTGCCCACGGCCCCAGCAGGATCGCCACCAGCACCGCGCCGGTGGCATGCCCGGTAGAGCCTCCCACGATGGGCACGTTGAACATCATGATCACAAAACTGAAAGCCGCTCCGATTGCCAGCAGGGGCACCTGCTTTGCGCTCAGGGTCTTTCTAACCATCCGCGATGCCCTCATCCAGACCGGTACCATGACGGCGTAAAAAAAGCCGCAGGTAGCCGGGCCCAAATATCCGTCAGGTATATGCATAGCAGGTGTGGTGGTTTACGATGGATACGTTACGCAGAAAAGATACTGGAGTGGATGGCCAAGGAGCCATCGTAATATTTTGTCCGTGTTATGATGTGATGAATGAAAAATCATAACACGGACAAAATATCTGTCAAGCGTTAACTAAAAATTCTTAAAACAGGCGTTTACGTGATCCTTGAGCGGCTTCTGCGTACACAGGCTCACTGCAACCGCCATCGCCAAAGACAACGGCAGCATAATAACGATCGGGTCCACCACCGTCCAAGGGAATTGCGTAAGCGTAGGCTTATCAAAGATGAACTTGCACAAACCCAGCGCCTCGGCTTCTTTCTGATGGACGAACAGCAGCCAGAAGGCCGTCCCGAAGAACCCTGTCAGCATACTGGCGATCGAACCGCTCTTGGTCATCCCTTTCCAGAAAAGCGCGCCTATATACGTAGGCAGGAAGGTGCTTGCGCATAAGCCGAAGAATATCGCCGTGGCAACGGCAATGACGCTACCCGGCAGCTTGTACCCCAGGATCACCGTCACGACAACCCCGATGATGATCCCGATCTTGGTAATAACCACCGTGTATTTGGAATGCCGGCCGCCCAGGAGCGCTCTCTCAAAAAAATCCCTTCCGATAGACGTGCCCAACGCATGAAACTGGGAACTGGATGTCGACATGGCCGCGGACAGCAGTGTGAGCATAAAGATATATACGAACCACGTCGGCAGGGCACTGTTGATATAGGCAGGGATGATCTTATCGATATTGCCTCCGGCTACCGCCATGGAGATCTTGCCGAATTGCGGGTTGGTGAAAAAGTAAACGTTCGAAAGCGCTCCCACGACAAATGCTACGCCGGTCATAGCCAAAATAAACACACCCCCCACCCCCACGGCGCGGTTGATCTCCTTGGTGCTTTTGACGGTCATGAACCTGACGGATAATTGCGGCTGGGTCAAGACCCCTACGCCTACGCCCATCACGATGGTTGAAACCAGCGTCCACCAGAGATTCGAACCCAACGCCGGCATGCGCGTCCAGCCAAGATGCCCCAGGCCAACCAGCTTAGCGGGGACCTGATTCGCCATAGCCGCCAAAGTCTCATGAGCCACTACTACTCCGCCCAGCTTGATATACGTAAGAACTAATAGTGCAGCCATCCCCACGAACATGATCGCGCCCTGCAGGGCATCGGTATACATAACTGCCTTCAGGCCACCGGCCAATACATACGCACAGATGATCAAGGTATAAATAAGGAGCGCAACATTATAGCCGATGGTAGGAAAGGTAGTTTCCAGGAACCGGGCGGCGCCGATCAAGACCGCGGCGGCATACAGCGGCATAAAGAAAAAAATCACCAGGCCGCTGAACCCCTGGATAAACGGCGATTTGAACCTTTTACCCAGAAGCTCGGGGAAGGTATGGGCATCGAGATTATGGCCCATTTTTCTGGTGCGTTTGCCGAAGACGATGAATGCGATAAAGATCCCCACAAAGATATTCAGGAATGTCAGCCACAGAAGCCCCATGCCGAACATTGCTGCCGCGCCTCCGAATCCTACGATGGCAGAGGTACTGATGAAGGTGGCCCCGTAGGACAGCGCCATAACAAAAGGGTGGATATTCCTGCCGGCTACCAGATAATCAAGGGCAGTCTTGGTCCTGCGGTAGCCGTAATAACCCAGATAACCTATCACAAGTAAATAGATGACTACCAGTATCGTCAAGATCAACATATTGTCCATATGCGCTCCTTTTAACTAAAGCTGATCTTCTACCTCCTTCTCGCCCTGCACCCACTTCACATCTTCGGGCCGGGCCTCTTCCTCGCCCTTGTTCCAATTCTTCATGCCATAGACCACGCACAGGGCAGCGCTCAAAATGCACAACAGGTATGCCGACCAAACCGCAGGATCATCTATACCTAAAACCTTCATGACCTTCACCCCCTTCCAAAGAAAAACCCGGGCTTTTTGCCCGGGCTCATTAGCAAAGTTAAAACGCGATCAACCGAATAGCTCTCTTCCTATTCGCCAATAACGCTCCTTTGTTATTGCTATTATAGCATCGGCTGCGGCCTTGGCAATGCTTTTTTAATGGCGGCAGAAGCCGCGGTACGCCTGAGGGATAAATGCGACACGCACATTCCTGCTGCGGAAATACTCGGCCACCTCCGGTTGCCTCCTGCCTCCCGCAGGGACCGCGCCGGCGATACAGCCGCTTTTAACCAGGAACCGGGGAGCATCGGTAAAAGGGAAAAAGGCGTCGGCTGCGAAAATCGCGCCTTTTGTGTCGTACCCCTGTTCTTTCGCCCTGGCCACAGCCAGGCGTGCGGCATCTACCGTCGAGGGGCCGCCTCCCGCTGCCAGGAGGGCGCCTCCGGCAGCCAGGGCAACTTCATTGCCGCCGAGGCTGGAGGTATATGCTACGGCCCAGGCAATGATCAAAGAAATAAGCGCGTCTGCCTTAAGCGGAGCGTTAACCCAGCGCGCCCGGCCGGCTTCAAAAAGATAATCCGCGGGAGGCTGAGAAAGGAACCCTCCCCTTACGCTTCGCCTGACCGGCGTTTCTTTGCGCAAAAACGGCGCCAGGAGCGCCTGATTCACAAATAATTTACGGTGCCGGTTGCCGGAAAGTATCCGGCGGGCATGCGTATCCATACCGGCAGCAACAACCACATCCAGCATCCACGGCGCTGCCCCGTATCGCTTCTTCCTTGCCCGGCTTTCCTTTAGCAGGGAGGCGCTTTCCTTATCCAGGGAGAAATTTACGATCACCTCCCCTCCCCATATTGCCCGGGCATTACCCCAGAGGGCGCGCGTAATTGCCTGGCGGGGGCTCTTGAGGCTGACGCCAACGCCGCAGGGGTTCCCATGCTTGGCCGCAACCGCGATGTACGGTTTTTTAATACCGTGCAGCAAGAGGCTAACCCGCAGCTTGCAGAGGGTTTCCAGGATCGAATCGAAATCCGCCAGATTAGTAAAACAGGGAGGTTCTCCTGCCACCTGCTTGAAACGGCTAAGCGCAAGGCTGTCTTTGCCGGAATGGCTGTACAACGCCGCGGGAACCTGGTAGGGGTTTTCTCCGTTATTCAGGAAATACCGCCGCGCACCCAGGGTGCCGTCAAAATCATCCATACGCCCTTTGCCCCGGGCAAGAGACAGAAAGTGGCCGGCTATTTCAAAATGCGCCTTTGCCTGCAGCCAGGCAACCAGTTGCGGCGGAAGCGTTCCTTTTTTGGCAAGCGCATGCGTCACTATCCTCATGTCTTGCGGGCTCATCACCGGGATCCGGTTGCCTTTGGCAGCCAGGGCCAGGAGCGTGCGGCCGCCGACATCGTTGCCGATCCGGGGGCCGTAGGGGATATCGTACACCAGGTCTATCCGCTCGGTAAGATCGCCGGTCAAGGCAGCCTCCATCTTGGGATGCAACGTAGGAGGAAAACCATAACGACGGCGTACTCCGACAAAATCCGCCACGTTCATCAGCCTTATGCGTTTCTTCCGAAAGAACTCGCATACGTTTGCAGTGGCAATGATGAGCCAGCCTGATTTTCGCAACTGCGCAACGAACCCTTCAAGCTGACGATGTACGGGCACGGACAAAAGCGCCCGTTTGAGGTTTTTTTCTTTGTGCATGCGCATAGCTATTTCCCGAACACCTGCTGCAACAAGCCCGTAACCTGCGCTTCGGGGTCATTGCGGATCGTGCGCTCCTGCTGCCCTACGGCCAAGAACATGCCGCTTAAGGCCTTATCGGTTACGTATTGGGTAATATCAAAATTGCTGAGTTTTCCGATCAAAGGAAGCGACCGGTAGCCGGCTACCAATTCATTGTACTTATCCAGCACCCCCGCCTCTTTCATCTTCGCAGACACCAGCGGCCGCAGGGATTCAAACAGCTGACCATACGTCTTATCCTTAAAGTATTCCGTTGCGGCCGTGTCCGAGCCCTGCATGATCTTTTTGGCGTCGGAAAAATTCGTATTTTCCAGCGCCCGCAGGAACATATTGCCGGCCGAAGGGGTCAGTTTTTGGGCAACCTTGTTCATGCCCAGGATAAATGCATCTATCTTCGGGCCGAAGCCTACGGCGCGCAATGCCTGCTGGAGCCCCTGAAGCTTATCCGGCATACCGATGGCATAGCCCTTACCCTGGCTAAACGACTGGACGGCATTCTGTATACCTAACCGGAGGGTCTCTTTCAGGCCTGCGCTGACGGTCGCATCGCTGAGCGTTACCTGTTTGATCGCATTGTTGACCATGCGGTCTATTTGCGCATGCAGCGCACAAGGGAAAAACAGCACACACACAGCCACTATCAGGGAGCGCATCATTGATTGCTCCTTTCTTTTGGCGCAACCGGTTCTTGTACCACGGCAGGTACAGCGGCGGCTGCCTGAGCCTGTGCCTGTTGCACTTGCAGGCTCAACGCATCGGCTTTACGCTCGCACTCCTTGAGCCGGTCATTATAACCTGCCAGCCTGCCGGCAATGGATTCCACCTGCCGGCTGAAGCTTGACCCCAGCTGCTTGATCTGTGCAAGGCTCTTGCTGCCGGCCTCCTGCGTCTGCAGTTTATACGCTTCCAGCCTTTGGTCGAATTCCTGCCGGAGTTGACGCATCTGCTCCTGAAGCTGACCGGTCGACTCCTGGAGGCGACGGGCAGAGTCGTCCAGCTGCTGGGTCAGTTCATCCATCTGCCGGGCGTATTCCTGCTGCAGGACAAAAGCCTGAGCCTGCCTCTTCGACTCAATCTGACCCTTGATGGAATCCTCTATCTGCCTTCTTTCATCAAGGTCTTTGCGGATCCTTTCTTCTATGCGCTTGACGGCATCGCTCTGCCGCTGCTGTAAATATGCCAAGGCCGCCAGGTCGCCGGCCGTCAATATGACGAGGGCGGCAATGATGATTTTTTTCATTCCCTCAGCGTACCGCCTTCCCAGGATACAAAAATCAAATCATTCTCAAACTTAATGAACTCCCGGGTCATCAGATCGATAATATAGTGCGTGGACCTGTTGACCCGCGTATCGGTCGAAGATAACAAAACCCGCTTGCCGTCGGGAGACCAAAGCGGATAAGAAGATACCGGGACCCCCGGCTTAAACAGGGGCGACTCAAGCCATCCGGCCTGGGCTGCGCAAAAGAGCCGGCGGTCGGAAGCCAAAGGATTCATGATAACATACCTGCCTGCGGCTGCGGGCCCTTCCCTGAACATGATCCACCTGCCGTCTTTCGACCAGCTGGGATAATCTCCCTGGGCGAGCTTTCTGGCATAATTGGAGACCGCATTGTGAATGACGATCTCCCCGGCGGTATTCACATAACAGAGCTCCCTGCCGTCGGGAGACCAGGCCTGGCTATAGATATTGCGGACGTTATTGACCGCCAGGGGATCGGTCTTGCGGCTCTTAAGGTCAACGATGTAAAGGTCCTGCGGAGAGACGCTGGCGGTCCGGGAGAAAAAAGAATCCAGTTCTTTATTGGCGTAATCGGCTTCCGGCTTGCCGATAAAGGCAAGCTGCTTGGCATTCGGCGACCAGGAGATGCCGCCGCCGTAGCTGGAATGCGCAAAGCAAAAAGGAAAAAGATGTTTATTGACCGGCGCCAGGTTCTTGCCGTCGGCATCAACGCTAAACAACCCCATATCGGAGAAGTTCATCGCGTCCTTATGCTTTATATACATGAAGAAGGCGATGGTTTTTCCGTCGGGAGAAAGGGCAGCCGAACAGATAGAGGCGCATTTATCCCGGAAGAGGTCGTAGCCGGTAAGACGCGAAAAAATCCCCTCAAGGGTAGAGACTTTTAGCTCGGAAAATCCGCCCGGGATCGACAACAGCTTCCAGCCCTGTTCTTTTTCGGCTTCGAGCAACTGCTCCCTGGATAAGGACGCCATCTAATAATTCTCCGCTAACACCTCATAAAAAGATTGCGGGTGCTTACAGGCAGGGCATTCCTTCGGAGGCTCGACGCCCTCGATAACATAGCCGCAGTTGATGCAGTGCCATTTTACCGCAGCTTTCTTCTTGAACATCTCTGCGCCGGCAAGATTGGCGATCAACTTCCGGTAACGGGCTTCATGGAATTTCTCGACCTTAGACACCTGCTCGAAAGAACGGGCCACTTCCGGAAATCCCTCCTCTTTGGCGGTCTTGGCAAAGTCCTGATAGAGGCTGGTCCATTCCATATTCTCTCCGGCAGCCGCGGCCTCAAGATTGCTCTTGGTATCTTTAATAATGCCCGCGGGATATGTCGCGGTAATCTGCGCTTCGCCGCCTTCAAGATGCTTGAAGAAAACCTTGGCGTGCTCCTTTTCGTTCTCTGCGGTTTCGATGAAGATATTGGCGATCTGCTCAAGCCCTTCCTTTCTGGCGGCGCTGGCAAAAAAGGTGTAGCGGTTGCGCGCCTGCGATTCTCCGGCGAATGCAGCCAAAAGGTTTTTTTCGGTTTGCGTACCTTTCAAAGACTTACCCATTGTTCTCTCCTTTTACTTTGCCTGCCCTATCAAAAACAAAAAGGCAGAAACACAACTTTTCTGCCTCTTATTTTCCCAACACGAGGTGCCGGGAGTTCATTTTTTTGCCTGCGAGTGAATGACGATCTTATCGGCGGTGATCTTGGCGTTCGGCACGATTACTTTTTTATTTTCCGGCGTGATCAGGATCGTGCTGAATATTTGTATCTCCTCCACCGTGCCCGATGCCCCTCCGGCGTCGACCATGTCCCCGACGCCGAACGGCTGCAAAATAACGATCATCACCCCGGCGGCGAAGTTGGCCAGGGACCCTTGCAGGGCAAGGCCTACAGCCAGGCCCGCAGCGCCGATGATGGCGATGAACGAGGTGGTTTCAATGCCCAGCTTGTTAAGCGCTGCCAGCACCACAAAGACCAGAATACCGAAATACGCGATATTCTTGGTGAAGACCGCCAGGGTCTTGTTTATCTTTGCCTTTACCAGCGTCGCCTCGAGGACCCGGGAAACAATCCGTGCAACCCACTTTCCGACGATCAAGATAAGCAGCGCGAAGACCACGTTCAGTCCGTATTGGATCGCGTAGCCATAAATCTTATTCAATGTTTCCTGCATAACAAAACCCCTTTGTAGGAGAAGAGTTATTTCTTTTTACCGACCAGAAAATAAAGCATCATACCGATAAGCGGCAGAACCAGGATCAAGATAAGCCATAAAACTTTTTTGCCGGTATCCGCGGCGCTCTTAAATAGATCTACTATCGCGATGATATCCAAAACGAGGATCACCAACCCTATCAATCCGCCCATAACTATCCTCCTTTCGTGCTAGGTGCTTACGCACGCCGTAATGCCTTTATTATAACAATATGCGCCAGGATTAGCAACAAGAATTAAAGGCGCAAAAACGAACCTGCCCTTTTAACCAAGCCTTCCTTGTGTAAGGAATCCAGCATCTGCGTTACCTGGCGGCGAGGAGCCTTAATGCGGCGCAAGAGTTGATCTTGATGCATGCGGCCGCCTCTCAATAGGAGCCTTAAGATCATACCGCGCACCTGGCGCCCGGAGCCTTCAAAACGACTTTGAGTGCGGTAGTGAAGGCTCCTGCGGGAAGGGTTGGCGGTGCTTTCCTTTATATATACCCCGTAATCCATCAAAGCAGAATACCATTTACGCGGATTCTTCGTATCCAGCGTCTTTGCGATATGCGGGATGAGCTGTTCGTCGCTTACCGTATCCTGGCCATGAAAAAAATGGTGCAGAAAAACACTGCGGATATTGGTCTCGATAAAAATCACCGGTTGATTGAAGGCAAATGCGCATACGGCCCCGGAGGTGGATTGGCCGATACCGGGTAGCTTTTCAAGTACCTGACGGTCGCAAGGGACCCTGCCGTTATGGTCCCTGACCAACGCTTCGGCCGTTCTTTTCAGGGACAGGGCCCTGCGGTTATAGCCCAGGCCCTGCCAGGCCTGCAGTATATCGCGCAACGGTGCCCCGGCCAGGGAACGGATAGTCGGGAAGCGCCTGAGGAATGCAGCGTACTTCCCCAGGACCCTGGATACTTGGGTCTGCTGCAGCATCATCTCCGATACCAGGATGCGGTAAGGCTCGCGCGTCCTTCTCCAGGGCAGGTCCCGTCCGTGCCTGGCATAGTAACCGTACACTACGCGCCGGAATCCAGCCATGCCTACAGATGACGCTTGATCTCCTGCAATATCTTGTCGGCGGCCTGTTTATCCGATTTAACGCTGCCTACGCGCACCTCGATCTTAGAACTCTGCGGCGCGATCCAATGCACGTCGATCCAGATGGTTTTGCCATCGGTGTATTTACTCATGATCTGGGCGACATCCTGCTCGACGGTCTTCTTGGTCACTTCGAGTTTGAGCGATTGCAACGCCGCTTCCGAAGCCTGGACTGCCCGGCTCAAGGGGACGTTGACCTCCTGAGACAATTTCCCGGACAACCATACCGCGGTCC
The DNA here is from genome assembly GCA_035506195.1 of Patescibacteria group bacterium. Lineage (GTDB taxonomy): Bacteria > Omnitrophota > Gorgyraeia > Gygaellales > Profunditerraquicolaceae > DATJPV01. The sequence goes on from DATJPV010000025.1 coordinate 16,450, forward strand.
CGCCGCCTGCCGCGGCCCCGACAAACAACGCGAAACATCCGCACAGGTTAACCACCAGTAGGCCTGCCCCGATACACGCTAACCATTTTTTGAACATCGCACCCTCCTTATGCTGTATCGCAACTATTTCAATTGCTCGGAAATTTGATACAGAACGCCGCTGGCAATTTCCGGCTTAGGCAACATGTATTTTCTCGCCGAAACGGCAATCTGGGCCTTGCCTGCCGACAACGACTTGCATTTTACGGTAACGCCGACTCCGCTGACTTCCGCGCTGATGGCCCCGGAGGCCTTATCTTCCTTGGATACCTTGCCGATGCGCTTCAAGACCGACAGACTGGTATCATAAAGGCGGTCAACGGCTACATTCATGTCCTGCTTGACGCTGTCTTTATCGGAAAGCGTGGCTGCGACTACCGCGGGTATGAAACCTACGCCGGTCAAGGCCGCCACGCCGTAGATCGCCGCACCCTTTATCCCCGCATGCTTCATGGGCTCGGAAAGGACAAGCACGGCCATCTGTTCGACGCTGGTTATGTTCTTATACGACTTGTTGAGATTGATGTCGTATACCTGGACCGTCGGCTCTGCGCCGGTAGTGTAGTCCCGCGATACGATCCTGCCGATATTCAGGTTGAGAACGTCCAGCTGTATCGCCATCTGCTTGGCGGGTTTTTGCGCCTGCGCACCCTTAGCCGGCGCCTTGGCTACTTTAAGGGAATCCACATTAAGCTTGCCTTCTTTGTTCTTCTCCAGGCCGATCTCTTTGAGCTCTATATCGACCAGGCGGAAATGAAGCTTGCCCGTACACAACGCGGGCAGGTCATAATCAATGGCAATCTTCGGCAGGTCGATCAATACGCCGCTTGAGAAGCCTTTGGGATTGTACATCTTGAAACCTGTCAGGCGTACGGACTGCCTGATCAATCCGAGAGAGAAGCCGCGTATCTGGACCTTTGCACCGGTGACCTGGGTCGCTACCGCAGAAACCATGGGCCCCAAAAGCAGGTCTTTGGCAAACCCCACCGTTATCAAGCAGGCAATTACGACAAACGCTATTATCGCCGCCTTCTTCATATCAACCTCCTTTATCCTGCGCATATCAGGGCCTGACCGCCAGTATGATTATACCTGCATCGGCTGCCCAGGACAACGGTTTTTATGGATAAGCTTAAGGGCCATGAGGGCGCTGCGTTCTTTGTCTTTTATCTCCAGCATCATGTCAAAGTCAAAGGGCCGCGTCGCCTCAAGAAAACGCAGAAAATCTTTCCTATCGATGCTCTGGGCGTGCGCGCCGGGCCTGGCGCCCTTTTTCTGGGAACTGTAATCGACCATGGGCAGGCCGTCTTTGGCACCCCAGGTCTTTTGGATATCTGCCATAACAAGTGCCAAATCCCCAAGGCCGCCATAGAGGCGGTAATGAAACGCATCGAACAAAACGGGGGCCCCGGTCTTACGGCTTATAAAAAGGCAATCGTCTATACCGTAATTCTTCTCGTCATTCTCGATCACCAGCCTCCTGCGCAGGGAGCGGCTCAAGCCGCGCCAGCGGCGGATGAAACGCGCCATGGCTCCTGCTTTATCCCCGTATACCCCTCCTACGTGGAGCTGGATCTTGGCGCTGCCATCCAGCCCCATGAGGTCCAATACGCAGGCTTGGTACTCAAGCTCGGCGATACTGCGCCGCAGGACCCCTTCATCCGGAGAATTAAGCACGATGAACTGGTCGGGATGCATCGATATGCGCAGGCCGTGCGCCTTGATCAGGTCTCCCAGTTGACGGAACCTTTCCTTAAAGATGCCCTGCCAGTTAACCTTGCAGACCGGATGCGAAGCAAAGGGAACCAGGTCAGAGGTGATCCTGAAGAAAAGGATGCCGTGTTCGATATTGAAGCGCAGGACCCGCTCCAGGCAATCCAGGTTGTTACCGATGGCCCGGATAAGGCGCTCCCGCGAATAAGACCTTAGGCGAAAGGTTTTGTTCCCGGAGCATTGCACGGTACGGTTGATGCAGGGATAGCCGATCTTCATGTCTGTATTCTAGCGGCTACCCGAAAGATGGCAAGCCGGTTGTATGCCGCGTTTCTGAAAATATTTCTGGTGATAATCTTCCGCCGGATAGAACGCTGCTTCCGGGATGATCTCGGTGACAATGGGACTGCTGAAACGGCCGGATTTTTTCAACTTCCGGACAGACTCCCGCGCGGCCCTTGCCTGCGCAGGAGTATGGTAAAATATGACCGACCGGTATTGCCTGCCCACATCAGGCCCCTGCCGGTTGAGGGTAGTCGGATCGTGGATACTCCAGAACACCTCCAGCAGCCGCTCGTAAGAAACGCGGCGAGGGTCATACTCGATCCGGACTACTTCGGCATGGCCGGTTTTATCCGTGCAGACGTCTTCATAGGTCGGGTTTTTTAAGACCCCTCCCATATAGCCGACGGTGGTTTTGAGGACGCCGTCGACTTGCGCAAAGGCGGCTTCTGTCCCCCAGAAACATCCCGCGCCAAATGTGGCGAAGGCGGTCTTGCGCTTGGCCTGCACGGCATTCCCCAGGAGGGGAAGATACGCCGCGTAACCTTCTTTTGCCATGTCCTCTGCCGGCACAAAACGCAGCGCGGCAGAATTGACACAGTAGCGCAGGCCTGTCGGAGCCGGTCCGTCCGCAAAAACGTGCCCCAGGTGCGCGTCGCTTTTCTTTGCCCGTACCTCAGTCCTGGTCATGCCAAAGGCAGTATCCTCTTTTTCGACGATCGCATCCCCGGAAATCGGCTTCACAAAACTCGGCCAGCCGGTGCCGGAATCGAATTTATCCGTTGAGACAAAAAGCGGCTCTCCGGTAATGACGTCGACATAAATCCCCGGCCTTTTGTTATCCCAATAGGCATTATGAAAAGCCGGTTCCGTGCCGTTTTGGCGGGTCACCCGGTATTGTTCCGGTGTCATCGTCTTTGCCATAGCCGCCTCCTGCCAGATATACAACATTGCGCATACGAAGATCCCTGTTACCAATTTTGACTTCAGGATGCTATACATGCGCACCTCTTTTTTCTTATTTTTAGATGTGCGATAAGGGGAAAAGTTTCGTTATTTCGGGAAGGTGAAGGCGGGAACTTAAACACCTGGCCCCGAGTGAGCGCCTGTCGTTTGCTATGACATGCGCTCACTCGGGGCCGTGTCAAAACTACTGCTTAAGGGACTACGTGCACGTTGATGGCGCGGGGGCCCTTTGGCGAACTTTCGACTTCGAATTCGACCTTCTGTTCTTCGGTCAGGGTGTCAAACTTGCCATCCATGATCGCAGATTGGTGAAAAAACAGCTCTCTGCCGTCTGTGTCGCTGATGAACCCGAAACCGCGGTCCCGAACCAGCTTTTTGATTTTGCCAGTATGCATGAAACGCTCCTTTGGGTTAAAAAAAGAGCCCGGCACCATGTGAGGAACCGGGCTCACTTGTTTTTTTAGGTTATATTTTAACTACTTTCGTAGCCTGCTCTCCTTTGGGACCTTTTTCGATCTCAAATTCCACTTCCTGTCCTTCTTCGAGAGAACGGTACCCCTCGCCCTGGATTGCAGTGTGATGCACAAACACGTCGCTTCCTGACTCGGGAGTAATGAATCCATAACCCTTTTGGTTATTGAACCACTTTACTTTACCTCTTGCCATTCTGTACTACCTCCTTCTTTTGATATTTGCGGTAAATAATGACAGAAATTAAAAAACCGGAAGGTTAGCTATCTAAAACCTACCGGCTCCAGACTTCTAATCTCTTATTTACCACTGCAGTTTAGTATACCACCTTTTTTTCGTTTGTCAACTGTAATTTTTACTTTGTGCGCTATAGTTTTTCCGGGTGGTGACGCACCACTTCGGCCTGCACCATATAGATGACATCCTCGGCAATATTGGTTGCATGGTCGCAGATACGCTCCAGGAAGCGGGCTATCAGCAACAGCTGGACGGCCCGCGGGGCGGTATCGCCTTCTTTGACCATATAATCTTCGACAAGCTCTTTCTGGATGAGGTTGCGCAGGCTGTCCGCTTCGGAATCCGAAAGCAGGACCTTCCTGGCCAGGTCACCGTCACCCTGGACAAAGGCGTCGATCGCCATCCTGACCATATTCTGGGCTATGCCGGTCAATTTCGGTATATCGACCAGCGGTTTTAAGAGGGGCTTATCCACTAATTCAAGCGTACGCTGCGCGATGTCCACGGCTATGTCGGCGATCCTTTCCAGCTCTACGTTTATCTTCATGCCGGTGGTGATAAAACGCAGGTCCTTGGCCATAGGCTGGTACCGCGCGATCAAATCTACGCACCTCTCGTCGATAATCAGTTCCAGGCGGTCGATACGCACGTCATCATCGATAACGCCGCGCGCCAGTTCTTTGTCTTTCCTTTCGAGCGCCTCGACGGACTTAAAGATCGCCTCTTGCGCAAAGACCCCCATCTGCAGGATCTCCTTGTTCAGGTCCTTCAACTCCTGATCAAAATGTCTCTCCATCTTTCATCCCTCCTTGAGCACCTTAAGCTTTTATCTCGCGAAAATATTACCCATACCTCCCCGTAATATACTCCTCGGTCCTTTTATCCTTCGGCGCGGTGAATACCTCCTGCGTCTGCGCAAATTCCACCAACTCTCCCAGAAGCATAAAGCCGGTATCATCGGAAACGCGCGCCGCCTGCTGCATATTATGCGTCACGATGAGTATGGTATAATTGTTTTTCAGTTCCCGCATCAGCTCCTCGATCCGCTGCGTTGCCTGGGGGTCCAGGGTAGAACAGGGTTCATCCATCAGGAGCATATCGGGTTTTACCGCGATGAGCCTGGCAATGCAGAGCCTCTGCCTCTGCTCCAGGGACAGGCCCAATGCCGATTCATCAAGCCTGTCTTTGAGCTCATCCCAAAGCAGCACCGATTGCAGGCTTTGCTGCACGATCTCATCAAGAGCGGATTTTTTCATTTCGCTGTGGACCCGGGGGCCGAAAACGATATTTTCATAGACCGAAAGAGGGAAAGGGTTCGGCCGCTGGAAAACCATGCCTACTCTTTTGCGCAGGCCCACCAGGTCCGTATCCTGCGCCAGGATATTCGTGCCGTCGATAAGGACCTGGCCGCTTGTGCGCACCCCCTCCACCAGGTCGTTCATGCGGTTAAAGGTACGCAGCAGCGTCGACTTGCCGCACCCCGAAGGGCCGATGATCGCCGTAATCCGCTTCTGGCCGAAAGAGGCATTGACGTCCTTGAGCGCGTGGAAATCGGTATACCAAAGATCCAGATGATCAACCTTAACTTCCATTAACCGAACTTCCCCCGGATGTAACCGTCCGTGCGCTTATCGGCCGGTGCGGTGAAAACCTTTTCGGTCTTTCCGACCTCAATGAGCTCTCCGCTTAAGAAGAACGCCGTCCTGTCCCCTACCCGCGCCGCCTGCTTGACGTTGTTGGTCACCAGCACCAGGGTGTAGGCTTGCTTTAACTTAAGCATCGCCTCCTCCACCTTGGCGGTCGAAATAGGGTCAAGGCCCGAACAGGGCTCATCAAACAGGATCACGTCCGGCTCCACGGCCAGGGTCCGGGCGATACAGAGCCGCTGCTGTTGCCCTCCGGACAATTTGAAAGCGGAAAGCCCCAGCCTGTCTTTCACTTCTTCCCACAGATACGCCTCTTTTAAAGCCGACTCTACGACTTCCGGCAGCTTCTTCTTTTTATGCACGCCGTGCATCCTTGCGCCATAGGCGACATTATCGAATATGGACAAGGGCAGCGGCAGCGGAAGCGCAAACACCATGCCGACCTTTTTACGCAGCAGCTGCGCATCGATCGTAGTAATGTCGTTGCCGTCAAGCCCTACGGCGCCGGCCATCCTGAATCCCGGCTCAAGCTCATCCAGGCGGTTGAGCATCCTTAAGAACGTGGTCTTGCCGCTGGAGGCCGGGCCGATAACGGTCAGGATCTCATTGGCGTGAATCTGCATACGTACGCTTTTCAAGGCCTGGACGGCGCCAAACCAGATGCTCAGGTTTTGTACGTCGAATTTCACCATTTCTTCTTTTTCCTGAATTGATAGCGGATGATTATCGCTACCAGGTTCATGCACAGCACCAGCACCAGCAATACCAATGCCGTGCCGTAACGCATCTTCTCGTCCACATTAGGAACCTGAGTGGAGATCACATACAGGTGGTACGGCAAGGCCATGGCCTGGTCAAAAAGCGAATCGGGAAGCTGCGGCAGATAGAAAGCCGCTACCGTGAATAAAATAGGCGCGGTCTCTCCGGCTGCCCTGCCTAACCCAAGGATCGTACCGGTCAATATCCCCGGGATGGCATTGGGCAAAACGATATTCCGGATGGTCTGCCATTTGCTGGCGCCTAACGAATAGCTTACTTCGCGGAAAGAATACGGCACGCTTTCCAAAGCCTCGCGCGAAGCCGTGATAATGATGGGCAGGATCATGATCCCCAAGGTAAGCGAACCGGATAAAATCGAAGCGCCGAATTTAAAAAAGACTACGAACAACGCAAGGCCGAAAAGCCCGTAGACCACCGAAGGCACGCCGGCCAGATTGACGATGGCCAGCTTAACCATGCGGTTCAGGAAGTTGTCCCGGGAATATTCGCTTAAGTAGATAGCCGCCAGCAAGCCGATCGGCAGCGCAAAACTGATCGCACCCAAAACCAGGTATATCGTCCCGACGATGGCGGGAAAGATCCCTCCGCTGCGCATGCCCTGGCGCGGGATGTCCGTCAGGAACTGCCAGCTTATCGCAGGCAGGCCCTTTACGATAATAATAACCACGATCAAGCCTACCGGCACCGCGATCAAAAGGGTCGCCAGGAACAGGAAGGAAAACGCGATCTTTTGTGCCCTTCGGGGATTCTTCATTATCTTTTCTTATGCAGGAACAGGTCCGCAGTTACGTTGATCGCAAAACTGATAATAAATAGAACTATGCCAACGGCAAAGAGCGCAAAGTAATGCTCGCTGCCTACCACCGCCTCGCCCATTTCCGCGGCAATGGTCGCGGTAAGCGTGCGCACCGGCTGCAGGATGCTATGCGGGATAACCGCGGCATTGCCGGTAATCATCATCACCGCCATGGTCTCTCCGATGACCCGGCCCAGCCCCAGCATCACTGCTGCCAGGATCCCGGATGAAGCCGCAGGCAGCATTACCCGCCAGATCGCCTGCCAATGCGTAGCGCCCAGGGCCAGGGCGCCTTCCTTATAGGTCTTCGGTATGGAATACAAGGCATCTTCGGCAATGGAAACTATCGTAGGCATGGCCATGAAGGCAAGCATGATCGAACCGGATAAAGCGGTAAGCCCGGTAGGCAGCCTGAAAACGGTCTTTACCAAAGGTACCAGGGTTACCATGCCGATAAAACCCAGCACGACGCTGGGTATCGCGGCCAGCAGTTCAATGCTTGCCTTGAGTATTTCCTTGGTTTTTGCGGGAGCCACTTCGGCGATGTAGATCGCACAGGCTACTCCGATGGGGATCGAGATAAGCGCGGCACCCAGAGTCACCAGGACCGACCCCAGGATCAAAGGCAGGATCCCCAACTGCGCCGGCTCGGAAATGGGATACCAGCTTTTGCCGAAAAGGAACTGAGACGGGGTGACCGTGCCGAATAACGCCAGGCCTTCTTTGAGCAGGAACAGGAAGATGAGGATAACGAAGAAGATCGAAGCCAAACCGCAGACGAGGATCAGCTTCTCGATAATGAATTCTTTAAGCTTGCGCATTACTTGGCAATAGGCACAAAGTCGGTTTTCAACACGATATCCTGCCCTTCGCGGGAAAGCACGAAATCTACCAGTTTCTTCACCAGGCCTTGCGGCTGGCCGTTGGTATACAGGAACAAAGGCCTGGATATCGGATACTTCCCGTTGACCACATTCTCTATGGTCGGGGCTTCGTATTCCGATTTTTCGTCTTTTGCTACCAGGATGGCTTTCTGCTTAGGAGAGATATACCCCATTCCGTAATAACCGACGGCGGCGGTATTGCCGGCGACCTCATCGGCAATAGCCTGGGAAGAAGACAGCATAAGGGCAGAGGCGGCGAATTCCTCCTTTGAATTCGGGTCGTTCTTCCTTAAGATGTGCTCTTTGAAATAGACGTGCGTGCCGGAATTGACCTCGCGGGAAAGGATGACGATCTTTTTATCCTCTCCCCCCAGCTCTTTCCAATTAACGACCCTGCCGGTGAAGATCTGTGCAAGCTGTTCCGTGGTCAATTTACTTACCGGATTTTTCGGATTGACCACGACAGCCAGGCCGTCAAGGGCAACCTTGACCTCGTAGGGATTAACCCCCTTACCCTTCGCCAGGGCGATCTCTTTCTCCTTGATGTTGCGCGAGCTCATGGCTATATCGCAGGTGCCGCTGATAAGGCTGGAAAGGCCCGTACCCGAGCCTCCCCCCGTAACTGCGACAAATTCCCCGGGATTGGCCGCCATATACTTTTCTGCCCAGGCCTGGCCTAGATTCACCATGGTATCTGAGCCTTTTATTTGTATGGAATTCTTTCCTCCCGAAGCGTACGCAAAAGATGAAACCGTCAGCACCGCCACGATTAACGCTATTGTTCTACGCATAATGCCTCCTTTAACTAACGGTAATTTTTTGTGGGAAGGAATTAAAACCTGCGCTGCCGGTGGCGCCATTGTCTGGGGCCGGCCTTTGCCTGCTTATGCGCAGGCGCCTTCTCTAGCGGCGAGAACTGCTCCAGGGAGATCCCCGGATGCCTGGCAATCGGCAAAGAAACCCGGATGACCTTTTCGATATCCCGGACATCGCGGCTCTGATCAGGGGTCGCAAAAGAGACCGCATGCCCGCCTGCCCCGGCCCGCGCGGTGCGGCCGATACGGTGCACATAGTTTTGCGCATCGTCGGGAAGGTCGTAATTGATGACCAGCTCGATCCCGGTGACATCGATACCCCTGGCGGCGATATCGGTGGCGACTAATACCTTGTATTTGCCGGATTTGAAACCGTCGAGCGCTTCGCGGCGTTGAGGCAGGGAACGGTTGGAATGTATCTCGGCGGCGCTGTAACCCATATCCCTGATCGACCGCGCGATCTTACGCGCGCTATGCTTGGTGCGGGAAAACAAAAGCACCGCTCCCCGGTACTGCGCAAGCAGCCTGCTCAAGAGCTTGTCCTTGGCGTCTTTTTTGACGATGAACAGCTCCTGGGTAACGCGCTCCGCCATGGTCCCGGAAGGGGCGATCTCCACGGACACGGGCAGCTTCATATGCTTGGCGGCTATGGCCATAACCTCTTTGGGAATGGTCGCGGAGAACAACATCGTCTGCCTTTCCTTCGGCAGGAAACGCAGGATCTTGTCGACCTGAGGAGCAAACCCCATATCCAGCATGCGGTCTGCTTCGTCAAGCACCAGCATCACCACCTCATCCGGTATGACGTTCCACTGCCCCATGTGGTCAAGGAGCCTGCCGGGAGTAGCGATCAGGATGCGGGGACTCCTGCGTAACGCCTCTACCTGATCCTCCATCGGAGCCCCGCCGATAAGGCAGGCCGTCCTCATCCCGAAGGAGTGCGCAATCCCCTGAAAAGCCTCGTCGATCTGGATGGCTAATTCACGGGTAGGCGCAAGAACCAGCCCTGTGCCCTTTTTCTGCGCCAACAGCTGCACCATCGGGATAGCAAACGAATGGGTCTTGCCGGTGCCGGTCTGCGCGATACCGATAATGTCTTTGCCCTGAATTGCCAGGGGGATCGCTTTGAACTGGATCGGGGTCGGCACTTTGAACTTGATACGTTCAAGTATATCGAGGATCTTCGGCGCAATCCCCAGGCCGTAGAAGCTCGGCGCGGAATGATTGGCCTCGTGCGGGAATAAAGGTGCGTTGGTTGTCTTGTGTGTCATCATAATTATCTTTGCGGGTGGTGCATAAAAAACCGTAAAGGTTAGCAACCCTACCTTTACGGCCCAGATTCTCTAATCTTTACTATTTGAGTATAGCATCTTTTTCGATTTTGGCAATAGAATTCCTTAAGGAATTAGAACGTTACGTAGCGTTCGGCTTTCTCAAGCAGGCGGACCTGCTTTCCCAGGACATCGAGAGACCGGATCTTTGTCCCGTTCAGGCGGAATGCGAGTATCCGTTCAACCATTACCTGGCCTAGACCGGGAACGCGCAGCAGGCGCCAGGCGTCATCTTTATTGATGTCCACCGGAAAAAAGTCGGGATGCAATAATGCCCAGAGCTCTTTCGGGTCAGTGGCGATAGAGAGGTTCCCCTGAGGGTCAAGAGGGATCTCCTCGGCTTTAAAACCGTATTTGCGAATGAGCCAATCCGCCTGATACAGCCGGTGCTCGCGCGTCAAAAGCTCGCCGTTAGTCAGCCGCGAGCGTTCTCCGGGCAACTGGGGGGAACCTGCGCCGCGCTGGTAGGCGCTGAAATATACGCGGTTCAAGCCCAGCTCTTTATACAGTTTCCAGGAACAATCGATGATCTCTTTGTCCGTCTCTTGGGCGGCGCCGACCACGAACTGCGTAGTGTGCTTAATCCCGCGGTAATCGGAACCTTTTGCGGTAAGGCGGCTGATCAGTTGTATCGGCCTTAGGATATCGCGAAGATAGTTTTTGGTGGTGCTCAGATACTTGAAGTTTTTTTCTCCGGCAGTTTCGATGTTCAGGGACACCGCGCTTGCCAAGGCAAGGCTCTGCCGGATGGCGGCATCGGATGCGCCGGGAATGATCTTCAAATGGATGTAGCCTCTGAAGTGTGCCCTGCGTAAGCCAAGCGCCACGCGGTTAATGCGCTCCATGGTGTCATCGGGATTACGCATGACGGCGCTGCTTAAGAAAAGGCCGCTTACTCTGCGGGCTTTATAATAGGCAAGGAAAACCTTGGCCAGTTCCTCCGGCGTAAGCGTACAGCGGCTGGCAGCGAAACCGGTCCTGAGCGGACAGTATGCGCAGTTATTGACGCACTCGTTGGACAAAAGCGTCTTAAAAAGGAACGTGGTGCCGCCGTTAGGCAGGACGACAGGGTATATCCATTTGTCTTGCGGGGAGCGCCGGCGGTGCTCATCGTCTCTTGTGGCGCAGGCGCAGGCAAGGTCATACCGAGAATCCTGCGACAGGATAGCAAGCTTTGCGGCGATATCGGGATTTTTCACGCTAGAATTCTGCCTTCAGCCCTCCGGTAAAAGAGAAGCCCGGCATGGGGTAATCCTGAATGACATTATACTTCTTCGCCAAAAGGTTGTCTACTGCCGCAAAATACGTAATCCCGGATTTACATTTTTTTGACACATTGAAGCCAACCGTATAGAACCTTTTTACTTCGATGGTATTGGCGGCGTCGTGGAATCTGGTGCCCGTGAATTGCCCTTTAAGCTCACAGGCAAGGCCGCGCGGGTCTCTGTATTTCAAGGAACAGTCGGCCTTATGCCTGGGCTGATAAATAAGATACTTATGCGTATCCGCATCTTTTGCGTTCAGGTAGGTATAGCCCGTATCCAGGCTCCATCTGTCCGCGATTTTTATCTTGTTCTCAAGCTCTATCCCGTCTATCACCGCGGAGTTGACGTTCATCGGCTGCCACACCCCGGCCTCTTCTGCCCAATTGATAAGATTGTCGTAATCGCTGCGGTAATACGTCAATCCGAAACCGAAGCGCTTGTGCGGGGCGACCTGAACGCCTATCTCTTTGGTTACGCCTTTCTCGGGCTTTAAGAGGGGGTTTCCTTTGGCCCAGCCTTCATCCGGCCAGTAAAGGTCGTTGAAAGTGGGCGCGCGGAAAGAACGGCTGATAGAACCGCGCAGCTTCAGGGCGTCGCCGGCGGAATACAGAAAATTAAAAGAGGGGTTGATCTCGGCGCCGAGGTTCGAATAATCATCGAGCCTGGCGCCAAAATTCAACTTAAGCGAGCCGAACAGGTCGATCTTATTCTCCAGGTAACCCGCACGGACGGTATAGTGGTGCTTCGCCGATGAGGTGCTGTCGTTGAAATTGCCGACATAGTTGAACCCGCATATCCCCTGGTAGCTTTCCGAAAACCGCCTGCTGAACTGCGCGTCATAGCCCCGCACGACAGTGATATGGACGTCTTTTTTGCCGGCAACGTCAAAGATAGACCCCGCGGTATTCTCGTCGAATTCCAGGCGATCGTAATTCTGGTATGCCTTGATCGAGGCGGCCGTGGCGTCATCGGGCCTGAAACCCCAGCTTGCGTCGATAAACTTTTTTGTGTTCTTCTGCGTATCGTCGAAATCCGGAGAAACAATGCTGCCGGGAGAACCCAGCCTGCTGCGGTAAAACCCGGAATTTAAAGTTATGTCGTTGGAGTCGTTGAATTTATAGGTAAGCTTGGTATTGGCATCCTTGGCTTCGAGCTTCGTATTCGCACGGAAACCGGCGGAACTTTGATAGCCGCTGGTGACCAGATAACCGAATCCGGATACCCTGGCGCCGTGCGAGAGCCGTTCGGTGTACGTCCGGAAGGTGCCGAAACTGGAGTAGAGCTCGGTTTTCTGTTTTTCCCCGGGCGGATTCCTCGTAATGATATTCACCGTCCCGCCCATAGGGCCTGACCCGTAGAGGCTTGAGCCGGGCCCGTGCACGATCTCGACCCTCTCGATATTGTCTAACGGGATGGCGCTCAGATCCGCCTGGCCGTCGCGGGGGCTATTGATCGGCCTGCCGTCCACTAAAACCAGCACCTGGCTGGAAGTTGAGCCGCGCATCCTGACCGTTTTGGACGCGCCCAGGCCGCCGTAATCGCTTACGTTGACGGAGGTAAAATCGGTCAAGAGCCCGGAGAGGTCCTGTGCCTGGCTCCTTTCAATGTCTCTTCTGGTGACCACGTCGACATTCCGGGCGACGCCGGAGCTGTCTTCTTCCACGCGGGAAGCGGTAATGACAATCCGGTCCAATTCAACGTCCTGCGCAGAGACGCTCGACCAGACGGCCAACGCCAATGCTGCCGGAAGGAATAGTTTTCCGATAGGTGCCTTCATGCGTACCTTTTGATATCCAAAAACCAGTGCTTCCAGAAACTTTCCTTGATGACGGCCTCGGCCTCGATTATTTCGATCGGCTTCCTGAATATCGGGCCGTCGACCACCAGGGTATGAAACTCCCCTTTCTCTCCGCACGGGCAGATGCCCCTTTGCTTAAGTTCTCTGACCAGGTCCCTGTCTACGGTCCGGCCGAGGAACTCTTTGCCCATGATGTCTGCCTTGCAACTGACGATAACCGCCTTGAACCCAAGGCTGACGAATTCATCAATGATCTTCTCCGGAAGGTTATTCCAGAGCGGCTCCAGGGCATGGATCTTAAGGTCCCCGCAGACGCGCTCGATCCAGCTTTCGTGTTCCGCAAGATAGATGTCCCCAAAGACCATCGTACCGATACCCCTGCCCCTGAACTCGGTGACCGCAGCTTTGAACTCCTCTTCGTATTTCTCCATATCGGAGCTGACTTCCTTTTGCACCAACGGTATGCCGATCAGGTCCGCCTGGAATTTCAGGAGCCTGCCTTCAAGGCCGTGAAAACATCCTCGCCTCGATTCCCGGGAAATGAAATTCAGAAGGTATTTTACGTCATACCCCTGCTGCCTTGCCTTATAACAAGCCAGGCAGCTGTCCTTACCGCCGCTCCAGGAAGATATTGCCGCCGAATTATCCATCGTTGTCCTTTTTTAGCCGAGGCAGACCATACAGAGAGCCAGGGTTTCCGTTAATTCAATGACCGCCCCCAGGGTATCTCCGGTTATCCCGCCGATCCTGTTGGCGATAAACCTGCCGCTTGCACAGGTAAAGCCGGCGATGACCGTAAAGGCAAGCAAGCCTTTTAAGCCCCAGGCGGCAACCGAGAATATGAGCGCTGTGAAAGAAGCAAACAGGACGATCCCCGGTTCCATGCCCTCCATAAAAACTTTGGCTTTGCCCTCTTGACGGGCGTAGGGAAACAAAAACATCGCCAAAACCGCAGACCAGCGGCTTAAGACGCAGGAAAGAAGCAGGCCGGTCGTCCTTGCGGGCGCAAGACCCAGGCCGACAAGCAAGCTCACCTTCAATAGCATCAGGCTTATCAGGCTTACGACGCCCATTACGCCGACGTGAGGATCCCGCATGATCTTAAGCATTTCCTCTTTTGGCCTCGCGCTCAAAAAGGCGTCGGCAGTATCCGCAAGGCCGTCTAAGTGCATCCCCCCGGTGATACCGACCCAAGCAACTACCAGAATGACGCCGGATGCCAGCGCAGGGAAATTCAACATCCCAAGCAGCGCCCCTATCCCGGCCAAGGCCAGGCCCAGCAACAACCCCACGAAAGGAAAGTATGCCGCAGCGCCCGCCAGATGCTTTTCGTCCGCCTCTTTCATGCCAAGCGGCACAATGGTCAAGAACTGCAGGCTCAATAAGAAGCTACTCATTTTTCTTCTCCGAAACATTGGCGCTTTGAAAGGTTGCCATCTGCGTCAGGATCTTAACCGCCGCATCGGCCAGCCCCATTGCCAATGCCGCGCCCGTGCCTTCGCCAAGCCTCAACTGCAGGTTCAAGAGGGGTTTCAATCCGATGTGCGCCAAAATATGCGCATGGCCTCCTTCGACCGACTCATGCGCGGCGATCATGTAATTTTTTACTTTCGGCTCGATCCGGTATGCCGTCAATGCCGCAGCCGAAGAGATGAACCCGTCAACGACTACGGGGACTTTTCTTGCGGCGGCAGCCAGGATGATACCGGCCAGGCCCGCGATCTCGAATCCGCCTACTTTTGACAAGACATCAATCGGGTCAGAGGCATCGGGCCTGTTCACCAGAAGCGCCTTTTTAAGCACTTCAATCTTGCGCGCCAGCCCCTTATCATCGAGGCCGGCGCCCCGGCCGGTGATGTCTTCAAGGGGCCTTCCGGTAAAGCAGGCGGTAATGGCGCTGGCGGAGGTCGTATTGCCTATGCCCATCTCGCCCGTGCCGATAATATCTGCGCCGCGGCGCAATTCCCGCTCGAATACCTCGCAGCCGGCACAGACCGCGCTGACTGCCTCCTGCCTGGTCATAGCCGGTCCCGCAGCCATATTTTTGGTGCCGTAGGCGATCTTCTTGACGGTAAGCCGAGGGTCGGGCTTGAGGTCACAGGCAACACCCATATCGACTATCGCAACCCGGGCGCCTACATGCTGCGCCAGGACGTTTATACCGGCGCCTCCCGCAAGAAAATTGTAAACCATCTGGGCGGTTACTTCCTGAGGATAGGCGCTTACCCCTTCCGCGGTTACTCCGTGGTCGGCGGCCAGCGTAAAGATCACTTTATTGCCCAGGGCAGGGCTTTCTTTCCCGGTGATCCCGCAGACCTGCGCGGCAAGCTCCTCAAGCCTGCCCAAGCTTCCTAAAGGCTTGGTCAGGTTATCCAGCCTCCTGCGGGTCTTTTTGATAAGCTCGGTATCGAGTTCGGAAATCTCCTGCGTCACTTTTTTTATTCTTTCCATCGTGCCCCCGGTTTAATTTCGACCGGTATACCGGAAACGGTAACACATACACGGTCTGCTTCTTTTGCTGCCAACTGGTTCACCTTACCGGCGATATCGCGAAAATCCCTGCCCAGCCTGTTGGCCGGCACCAGCCCCAGGCCCACCTCGTTAGAAACCAGGATCGCCGTAGCTTTCTTTTTTCTAAGCTGCGCAAACGCATCCTCGATCTCTTTAAGGATCGATCGTTCCTTACGCCCGGCCAGAATAAGATTCGAAACCAGCAGCGTCAGGCAGTCGACAACGATACAATCGAAGCCGCTGCCTATCTTGCCCAATACGCCCGCAAGGTCTCTTGGCTCCTCAAGAGTCTCCCAGTGCCGGGGCCTGGCCTGGCGGTGCGCGCGGATGCGCTCCCGCATCTCCTTATCCAGGCCCTGGCAGGTTGCGACAAAAACTACTTTTTTATGCTTTTTTGCCAACTGCAATGCGTAGGCGCTCTTTCCGCTGCGGGCGCCCCCCAAGATCAAAACTATCTTATTCATGGCTGCTCCAGGTGGGCTATGTCGTTAAACTTCTTTATCCGAGGCGCGGCCTTTCTGTATTCGACTACCGTAACGCTGGTTGCCTGGGGCACATAACGCCAGAAGTCTCTCGTTTTCAATACACTGCTGACGAATATGCCGATGGCTCCCCCGTGGCAGACTACGGCTACGGTCTTGCCGGGGTTGCTGGAGGCGATCTTGCGTATGGTGCGGCATATCCTTTTCTTGAACGCCCGCATCGGCTCCGCCTTAGGGATACGATTCTTATAGGGGTCCTTGATCCAGCTTTCATAAAGCCGGCCGTAGGTAGCCGCGATCTCTTCGTGGCGCAGGCCTTCAAGCACCCCAAAATTTATTTCCCGCAACCCGGCGACCTTGGTGAATCGCGCCCTGCCAAAAATGATACGGCAGGTCTGCACGGCGCGCCTTTTGCTGCTGCAGTATATCTTGTCGAAAGAAACCTTCTCCAGTTTCCTGCGCAGCTTCGCCGCCTGCTGCCTGCCTTCGCGGCTTAAGCCCACGTCGAGACGGCCGCAATAGCGCCTTTGCTTATTCCAGGCGGTTATGCCGTGCCTGATCAAGAAGATCTGCGTGGTCATGATCCTCCTGCCGGCACCAGCACGACGTTCGGCCTTTTAGTGAGCTGGTTCGTATTCACCAGCACTATGGTTTTATACACTGCCTCGATGTTCTGATACGTAAGGACCTCCTCAGGGCTGCCCTCTTTGAAGATCGCCCCTTTGTCCAGCAACGCAATGCGGTTACAGTAAGCGCTGGCCAGGTTCAGATCGTGGAGGATCATGACAATGGTAAGGCTGTTCTTACGGTTAAGCCTTTTCAGCAGGTCCAACACCTGTATCTGGTGGCCGATATCAAGGTGTGAGGTCGGTTCGTCCAGGAATAGAAGCGCCGGCTCCTGGGCCAGGGCCCGGGCGATGATCACCCGCTGCCGCTCCCCTGCGCTTAACTCATCGATACGCTTATCTCTTAGGGCAAGCGTATCGGTCAGGGAAAGCGCCTGTTCCGCAATCTCGATATCTCGCTTCGTCTCAAACTGCATGCGTTTCAAATGGGGAATCCTGCCCATTAGCACGATCTCGATGACCGTGAAGGAAAAACTGCTTAAGATATCCTGCCCCACAAAAGCCACCCGGCGGCAAAACTCCTTTACTTCCATACGGAAAATATCCCGATCCCCCAAAAGCACCCTCCCCCTGGCAGGCACAAGCACCCGGGTGGCAAAACGCAGGAGCGTAGTCTTACCCGAACCGTTCGGGCCGATGATGCCCATGCAATCACCCTGATGTATATCAAGGCTGATACCCTTGATCACCTCTTCCTGATAATAGCCGCCGGATAGGTTTTTTATTTGTAAAAGCGGTCCCATCAGAACCTCCTGCCCTTCTTTAAGATGATCATGAATGCGGGAGCCCCTATTATTGCCGTAATGACGCCGATGGGTATCTCCATCGGCGCAAAGAGCGTCCGGGAAAGCAGGTCACAGGCGACCATGAATACCGCGGCAGCCAGGCAGGTAGCGGGGATAAGCGTCTTATGGTTGGGGCCGCAGACCAGGCGCATCATATGGGGTACGATCAGGCCCACGAAACCGATGATCCCGCAGATACAGATGAGGCTGGCAGTGATCAAAGCGGTAACAAGAATGAGTATCTTTTTTATGTTCTGCGCATCTATGCCTACGTGCATGGCTTCTTCTTCCCCCATGCTGATGGCATTCAAATCCTGCGAAAATATATATACCGTGCAGATCCCCAGGATAACCGGTATGGCTACCAACACGACCAGCTTATAATCATACACCTGCATGCTTCCCCATAACCACCAATTCATCTCGTGCATGGCAAGGTTGCCGAAAAGGGAAACCAGGAATACGATGATCGAAGAGAATGCCACCGAGACGATCACGCCGGAAAGTATCAGCGAGGTATCAAGGATCTTGCCTCTGTCCCGGGCCAGGTTATAGACCAGAATGATGCTGGCCAATGCCCCCAGGAATGCGGCCAGCGGCATATAGATGCGCGAAACCCCTAAGATAACGGCGATGACCGCAGCCAGGCCCGCGCCGCTTGAGGTACCCAGCAGGTACGGCTCAGCCAAGGGGTTGCGCAGGATCGCCTGCAGGGCTATGCCCGAAACCGCCAGGCCGCTGCCGGCGAGGATCGCGACCAACACCCTTAAAAGCCTCAAGTGGAAGATGGCCTGGTTTTTTTCAAGTAAAAGCTCAGCCGGCGGAATGCGTACTGCGCCCTTCACCAGCGCGTAGATCGCTACGGCGCACAACAGCAAAAATAATACCGGCAATCTTTTGCGTAAAGGCTCGTTCATTGTCCGGGGTAGAGTTTTTTATACAATTCTTTTAAGCCTTCGGTTATCCTGGGCCCGGGCCTGAGCAAAAGATCCGGGTCGATATCGTTAAATACCCGTTTATTTTTCACCGCTTCGATGCCCGCCCAGCCAAAACGGCCCTCGACCAGCCTCAGGGGCGGCTCTTTATCCATGTAGGCCAGGATGATGACCTGAGGATTCAAACTGACCACCTTCTCAGCGCTGAAAATCGAATAGGGCCTGTTTACTTGATGCCCCACGTTGATCCCGCCGGCCAGGGTGATCATCTCATCAATAAAGGAGCCTCGCCCGGCAGTCATGAGCGGCTCATGCCAGATCTCGACAAAGATCCTTGTTCTTCTGTCTTGCGGAATGAGCTTCACCTTTGCACTGACTGCCCTGATGTCATCGCGCATCCTGGCGATCAGGGCTTGAGCCTCTTTTTCCCTGGCGGTGATCTTTCCGATGTCCCGAATGGAAGAAAACAGTTCCTCGATGTTCGCAGGGTCGGCGATGTAGACATTCAACTTGAGGCGCTTTAGCTCGGCAATCGTCCCTGCCTGCTCAAGGCCGGTGCAAAAAACGTAATCGGGCCTGGCGGCAACGATCTGCTCCATGTTGGGGTGGCTGAAATCTCCGACGCGGGGCTTATGCGCGGCCTCGGCAGGATAGTTACAGTATGCGCTCACTCCCGCAACGGATTCGCCTAACCCCAGGGCAAAAAGGATCTCCGTGGTCGAAGGCGCAAGGGAAATGTAGCTGGGTGCAGCCACGGCATTGCCGCAGATCAAAGAAAAAAAGACGAAAAGTAAAATTGTCTTGTTCATATAAACACGAAACCCGCCACGAGATTCTGGCGGGTTGCACCCAAATAGTTACTTGGCCCTGTCCACGAGGCGTTGCTTTAATATAGGCAGGTCTTCTGGCTCGGGTATCATTCTAGTTGCTGCGTCTTCCCATCCCGGGTTCTTGAGGGACAGTGACTATTGCAGCTTTCGTCCACCCTTACAGCGGCGGGACCGCACTCGCTTTCACGAGTTTCCCTTGTCCTATATTACCGTATTGTCGCTTCTAATCTATCAGCCGCAGGCTCGTTTGTCAAACAATATTTTAGGGAGCCTGTGTGCTAAAATATGCCTGCAGTATCGCGTTAGCGATATTGGCGGCTAAAAGCCTGTAGCCTTTGTCCGTACAATGATCGTCAAAATCGATAAGATACTCTCCGTAGCCTTCGCGCGCTATGGCCTCCTTGAACGCCTTCTCATTATCTACGAATACTATCCCGGCCTGTCCTTCGAATATATCCTTCAACGGTGTGACGCTAGCCGTAGGGGTCTGCACGCAGATCAAGGGTATGTTTCTTTTATCGAGGACCTCCTTGATCTTGCGGTAGTTGCCGGCGGTCACAGGGTCATAACGGAAATGCGCGTTGTCTTCTTTTTTACTTTCTTTTTTCAAAGCGGCCAACATGCGGCTCTCCCTGTCTTTGGTGCCGGAAAAACGCATGATTTTCTTGAGGGTTTCTTCTGCCTGAGCAAGCTTGCCTTCCTTCAGATAAGTCCCTCCCAGATCGATATACGCTTGCTCATTCCCGGGATTAAGCTCTATGGCTTTCCCGAATGCCTCTTCCGCCCGGATGAGCTTCCCTTCTTTCAGGCGGAGCCAGCCGAGGTCGAAATACACACGATCGCTTCGGGGGCTAAGCTCTATGGCTTTCTGGAACGATTCTTCTGCCGGGCCGAATTTGCCCTGTTGCGAGTATACTGCTCCTAACAGGCGGTACGGCCAGTCGCTTGCGGGATTGCACGCGATAGCTTTTCGGGCGACGTCTTGCGCCTGAAGAAGCTTATCCTGCTTCATGTAAAGCTGCCCCAGTTCGCAATACGCCTGCTCATTCCCAGAGTCAAGCGCTATGGCTCTACCGTAAAACTGTTCTGCCTGGGCAAATTGGGCCTGCCTTGCGCAGGACTGCCCCAGGCCGCGATATCCCTGCGGATTCCGCCCGTTAAGCGCGATGGCCTTTTGGAACATTTCTTCTGCCAAGCCGAAATTATCCTGCCCCAAGCAGCTCCACCCCAGGTTAAGATAACTATTCTCGTTCTGAGGGTTAAGCGCGATACCCTTTTTAAGCGTTTCTTCCGCCTGGGAAAGTTTATGCTGCTGCAAATACGCCAGCCCCAGGTCAAAATAACCCTGCTCATCTTGAGGGTCGAGCGTGATGGCCTTTTGGAACGATTCTTCTGCCCGGGGAAAATTATCCTGCTGCAGGTAAGCCCGGCCGAGTAAAAGGTGTGCCTGACCATTGCCGGGATCGACTACGATGACCTTCTGATACATTTCTTCTGCCTGGGCAAATTTGCCTTCCAGTAAATAGCTGCCTCCCAGGTCAAAATAGCTTTGTGCTTTCCGGGGGTCAACTGCGATGGCCCTTTGGAACACTTCTTCTGCCCGGGGAAAGTTGCCCTGCTGCAGGTAGCGCTGCCCTAAATCGCAATAATAGGGGTATACTTGTGCGCTTTGAGGGCTGGCCCTTACCGCTTGCGCGAATGCCTGCTCTGCCTCGGGAAGCTTACCCTGCCTTAGGCAGGCTTGGCCCAGAAAAAGATACGCCCGGTCATCGCCGGGATTGACCCTTACTGCCTGCGCGAATGCCTGCTCTGCCTTAAGAAATGCGCGCTGTTGCAGGTAACCGCCTCCTAAGTCAAAATAGCCTTGTTCTTGCTGGGGGTCAAGCGCGATGGCCTTGTGGAACGCTTCTTCTGCGCGGGGGAAGTTGCCCTGCTGCAGGTAGCGCCGTCCTAATTCGCAATAATCAAAATACACGGATGCAAACCCGGGATTAAGCGCGATGGCCTTCATGAACAACGTCTCTGCCTGAGGAAGCCTATTCTGCCGCAGGTAAAGCTGCCCCAGCCCTTGATAGCCGTGTTCATTGCGGGGGTTGAGCGTGATAACCTTGTTCAGGGCCTCTTCGGCCCGGGCGCATTTGTCCTGCTTCAAGTAAACCCGGCTTAACAGCAGATACGCTTCGTCGCTGGCAGGCTTAAGCGCCAGGACGGTCTTGAATGCCTCTTCGGCCTGGGCGCATTTGTCCTGCTTCAAGTAAACCCGGCCCAGGGAAAGCAGGGAATCGACGTTACCGGGATCGGCCAGTACGGCCTTCTTAAGCGCGCCTTCTTGACGGACAAGCTGGGCCTGCTTTAGCTGGTCAGGGGCTGGCGCGGTCTTGCCGGGGGCCTGCGGCGCCGAAGGGGATATAACCTGACGGGGCTTTACCGCTATGCTTTTTTTAAGCGGCCTGCCGATGAAGAGCCCTCGTGCCGGAGTAAGGATAGCCCGCCAAACGGTCATGGCCAGCTTATAGGTCCGCAGGGATTCTACCCATGCATGCGCCCGGGGCGACGGGTGGGCATAATAGTTCTCTGTCCTGCCAAGCATGGTGACAACCAGCTGAGGCTTATACGTAACAAGGTAACGCTCCAGCTGGCTTAAAACGAAGAAAGAATCGGAGCCCGGTACGACCTTGTCGATCACGCTGAAGCGCACCCCCGGATGGCACCGATTTAAGATCTTTTCCAGATGGCGGGGGTAGCCTCCCGTAGTGGAATCCCCCACGCAGAGGATGCGATAACTGCCCTGTGTGCGGAAAGAAGCCTTATTCTTGTATTCCTGCAAAAGGAAGTAGGCGCCTCCGGCCAGCCGCAAACTCAGCTCCAGCGCCGCCAGCAATAGAAGCGTTCTGACTAGAGCAAAGATTATCTTCTTATGCAAAATCCCCTCCCTAAAACGCAACGTACAGGAACTGCTTTCCGATATGCTGGCCCAACATCAGCAGCAGGACCAGCAATACCACATAAAATATATCCCTGGCGAGGAAATGCCAGCGCAAGACGATCAAAAGATCATTTTTGATGTATTGCATGATCTCCAGGGCTACGAGTATCGAAACAAAGAACAAGATGCCTGCCGCTATCTCCAGGGAATCGCGCGAAATGGCGAATCCAAAGACCAGCCTGTGCATGAAATCCCCTATCTGAGGAGCGGATTGAGCCATAAAGAGAAGCTCTCCGAAAACAAAAAGATGGAAGGTCAGGATTATTTTGAGCGCATCTACCAGGGCGCGCCTTCTTCCCGTAAAGGAAAAACCGAATTTCCCCCAGAGCGGGCGCGCAAGGACCTGCACGCTCATCAGGACGCCGTGGTATAACCCCCATAAGACAAAAGGCCATGCCGCCCCGTGCCAGAGCCCCATCACTGCCATGGTCGCCAGGATCGCCCCTGGCGCCCCCTCCGCGCGCGTAGCCCCCAGCCTGATCCGTAGCCGATTAAAGTAATAAAAAACATAGTCCCTGCACCAGCTCGACAAGCTGATATGCCACCGGCGCCAGATCTCCAGGGGGCTCTTGGCAAAAAAAGGAAGATTGAAATTCAACATTGTCTTGAATCCCAGGCAACCCGCCGTTCCGATCGCGATATCCGAGTATCCCGAGAAATCCGCATACAGCTGAAAGGTAAACGCGTAGGCGGCCAAAAGGATCTGGAAGCCGGAACCGGCATTGTCTGCGGAAACAAGGTTTGCCACGACCAGCGCCAGGTTGTCGGCGATGAAAAACTTCTTGAACACCCCCCAGAAGATCAAGTAGAGGTTTTCGCCGAAAGCAGCCCACTCAAACCGCCTTGAGCCGGCAACCTGCGGCATAAAATGCACTGCCCGCTCGATGGGGCCGGCCAGGAAGTGCGGGAAAAAAGACAAATACAGCGCATAGTCCCCCAGGTTTCTGACCGGCCGGGTGATGACGCACCTATACACGTCTATGGTGTAGCTCATGGATTTAAAGAGGTAATAGGAGATCCCGACAGGCAAGATGATATTCAGATGCAGCGGCGCGACATTCCTGATCCCTGCGGCGCCTAACACCGCCGTGAGATTCTGCACGAAGAAATCAAAATACTTAAAAAACCCCAGGAGGCAAAGGTCCGAGGCGATACTAATCCACAGGAAGAACGTTTTTCTCTTTTTCGTCTCTGCCCGAAAGATCCGTATACCGCAGGCGTAATCGACAACGGTGGGGACCAGTATCAGCAGGGGAAAGCGCCAGTTCAGGCATAGATAAAACGCATAACTTGCCGCTAAAAGAAGGACGTTCTGTTTGCGCCAATCCAGGCGCCAGTAGATCAAAAGGAAAGGCAGGAGGAATAAAAGCTTAAACGGGGCAAAGATCATGAATGAGGACATGACTTAATCGAATTCTCCTGCGGCATGGCTCCGGCGGATCACGGAGGCGCGCGCGCCGTCGACAAGCAATTCAAGCGGCGTTTCGTGGGATAAAAACAGTATGGGGCTTGCGGTATAGGTATACGCGCCGGAAGTCAAGACCGCGATATACTGGCCGGCCTGCGGTTTCTTAAGGAGCAGGTCCTCCGCGATTATATCAAGGGAAGCGCACAGGGGCCCGACGAGCGTTACCCGCTCCGCCGCAATCCTGCCCGTGCAAGAAATATTGACGACCCGCAGATTCCGGCGGATAAAATTACCCAACCGGCCGCTGGCTGCCAAATGATGATTGATGCCGCCGTCTAAGACGCAGAACTTCTTTCCCCTGGACTCCTTGACGTCCACGATGCGCGCGACATAGATCCCCGCCTGCGCAACCAGGTAGCGGCCCAGCTCCAGTATCCCCGTACAGCCGGAAAGGCCTGTCTTGCGCTTGAACCGCCCAAACTGACTCGATATGCCGGAACAAACCCGCCTGACGTCGATTTCGCTCTGCCCTTCGTAATAGGGGACGCCGAACCCTCCCCCGAAGTTGACGGATCTTATTTCCAGGCGAGTTGCTGCGTAGACCTCTTCGGCGATATTTAACGTAGAGACGGCGTTATCCAGAAGCGTTGCCTCATCCAGGCACTGCGTGCCCGAGTACACATGGATACCGACAAAACGGCACCGGCGCATGCCTTCGAGGAGACGGAAAAAACCGCCCCATTTCTCTTGGTCGATGCCGAAAGGCGACGCCAGGCCTCCCATTTTGACCGGGAACTTTCTTTGCGGCCTTGCTGGATTTATCCGTATCGAGACAGCGGCCTTTCGCTTTTGCGCTGCAGCGATCCTGTCTATCCTGACCAGCTCGGTAAGCGACTCTACGCTGAGCGAGCCGATCCTCCGGGAAACGGCCAATGACAGCTCCTCCTCCGTTTTTCCCGGCCCGGCAAAGCTTATGCGCGAGGGACAACAACCTGCCTTTAAGGCCCGTGTAAGCTCCCCGCCGGAGGCAACATCAACCCCGTCTACCAAAGGCAGCATGCGCTTAAGAAGCCCGAGGTTAGGGTTGGCCTTTATCGCGTAATACAGTTTTATATCGTCGCTTAAGCCCTCGCGCACCGCCCGGATCTTTTGCGCGATACACTGCCAGTCATATATAAAAAAGGGGGTATCGTACTTTTGGAGATTGACGCCCCTTAGGTAGGTGCGGCCGTTACGGACCTTAAGCCCTAATCCGGTCACTGTGCTTTTCTTATGCATCCGATGCTTTTATCTCCGTTATAAGAGAGGCCATGCCCTGAATAGAGCGGAACCGCTGATCAAAGAAATGCTCCTCCTGGAAGGTGACGCCGAAGGTCTCTTCAAGGAATGTTGCCAGTTCAAACGCCCCCATAGAGTCAATGACGCCGGTTTCAAAAAGATTCTGCCCGTCGCTTAAGTCTTTTTCGCTGGCCCGTAGCCTGCGGACCAGATACGCCTTTATCTTCTGCCTGATATCATTCTCGCTTACACGCATACGTATCCTGCCGCCTTTTTCGCCCTAAGCCGGTCGATCTTTCCCGCGGCTGTCTTCGGCATGGCATCCACGAACACTATTTCCCGGGGCATCATGAATTCGGGAAGATGCTCTTTGCAGGCATCCAGGATATCCTGCGCGCAGGTTCCTTTTGCTTTCTCGTGCAGAGAAATGACGGCCTTGATCTTATGGCCGCGCAGGTCATCCTCAACTCCGAAGACAACCGCCTCCCTGACCTGCGCAACCCTGCAGAGAGCGTCTTCGATCTCCTGCGGACTGATCCGGTGGCCGAGGCATTTTATCATTTCATCATTCCTGCCGATGAAATACAAAAATCCCTCTTCGTCTTTTTTCACGATGTCGCCGGACCATACCGCCATCTCTTCGCCGCCAGGAGCCGGCCTTAAAATCTTCTTTGTCTCCTGCGGATCATTCCAATACCCCTGGAAAACGACCCCCCCGCAATGAAGCAGAACCCCCTCTTCCCCGGGCAGGCACTCCTTGCCTTCTTTATTGATAACCAGTATGCGTACCCCGGGGATGGGTTTACCGATAGAGCCCGGCCGGCGCGCAAGCTCATCGGGAGGCAGGTACGTCGAACGAAAAGCCTCGGTCAAACCGTACATCAGATAGATCTGCGTGCGCGTCAGCACTTTTCTTAACTCGTCGAGATATCTGCCGGGGATGGCCCCTCCGGAATTGGTGACGTAGCGCAGGTCCGGAAAGGACATTTTTTTAAAAGACGAAATATCCTGCAGGAGCATGACCCATACGGTCGGTATCCCGGCAAAGCCGGTGATGCGCCTGGCCAGGAGGGTCTTGCAGATATCGTTGGGGAACATCGATCTTTGCAGGACCAGTGTCCCGGCCGCAAGGCAGGCGGTTAACAGCTGGCTCAGGCCGTAATCAAAACTAAACGGCAATACGCCAAGGATGACATCCTCATCCGTATTGCCTAAATACCCTGCCACCACCCGCGCCCCTAAAACCAGGTTCCCGTGGCTAAGGACAACTCCCTTGGGATAACCGGTGGAACCAGAGGTGTATATGATGGCAGCCGTATCGTTTTCGGTCAATGCCGGCATCGCCAGGCAGGCCCCGGCATCCCCTTTGCACAAAGAATCAAACTCCGAGGCATCGATAATACAGCGCATGCCGCAATTCTCGGCGCGATAAGAGACCTGGCTGCGGGTAAGCGTCGGGCCGATATCGACAAAGATCCCTCCTGCCTTGGAGATACCCCAGATAGAAATGACCTCTTCGATGCTCTTCTCCAGCACAATGCCGACCCGGTCCCCCTTTTTTATGCCCCTGGAAATCAAAGAACAGGCCAGGGCGTCGGAACGGATCTCCAGCTCCTTATATGAGATGCCCCGGTCATTTTCTAGGACGGCAGGCTTTTCGGGGAAAAGCGCGGCGCTCTGGCGCAATATATCAGGGAGTATACGCATACGTGCGTATATTATAGCATAACTGCCGTGCGCGTGCGATAGGCGAAGTTTGTTCTTTATTGCCGGGAGAAAATGGGCTACAATGATGCGTATGAAGATAGCCTGCATCACGATAAACTCTCTGGATAATTATGCCGGGATCCCGAAATGGAGATATTCCCTGCCATTTGCCTACCTGCAAAGCTACTATACGCTGTCGAAATTCCATAGCCGCACGCAGTTCGTCGACATCGTCAAGGACGTCAACGCGGATGAGCCCGAATTGCTGGATGCCATAGAAAAAGAGTCTCCGGACGTGGCGGCTTTTTCCTGCTACGTCTGGAACACGCAAAAAGTATGCAGGCTCCTGCCCAAAATACGAAAGCGCCTCAGGCAGACCCGGATCGTAGTCGGCGGCCCCGAGTGCACCCCTGATTTCATGGGGCTGCTGGAGCCCGGCTCTTATTTCGATGTCCTCGTAAAAGGCGAAGGGGAAACGGTATTCCGTCAGCTCATCGACACTCTGCATGAAACCGGCGGGATCGCGCACGATATCCCGGGGACCATCTGTTATGCAAAGGCAGCGCGCCGCTTCATCGAAAACCCCGATGCCCAGCCGCTTAGGGATATCAATGCCATACCTTCTCCATACCTAAACGGCATCATCGATGTCAAAGGGCTGGCAAGCTCGGTGATCGGGATAGAGACCCAGAGAGGCTGCGCCTATCACTGCGGCTATTGCAGCTATCCTAAAGGCGCCAAGACGATACGCTATTTCGATATGCAGCGGATCCTTCGGGAACTGGACCTTATTCTGGCGGCAGGACCCCGGCAGCTGTATCTGATGGACCCGATGTTCAATTCCGACCGGAACCGGGCAGGGCAGATACTGCGGCACATCGGCAAAAAAAATACCGCGCCCAAAACCGTCATCAACACCGAGATCCTTATCGATACCATGGATGAAACATTGTTTGCGCTTGCGCGCAAGGCGGGAGTCAAAACGATCGAGGTGGGGATCCAAAGTTTCAATCCTGTTGCGATAAAAAACCTCCACCGGCACCGCAACGAAAAGAAGCTCCTGGCGAACATGCGCACAGGCTTAAAATACGGACTCAACCTGATCCCGCAGATCATCTACGGGCTTCCGGGGGATACGCTCGGCGATTTCTTCGATTCTTTCGACAGGATGTACGCGTTTAAGGTAAAAGAACTTGACCTGTTCCGGCTCTTGATCCTGCCGGGCACCGAATTCAGGAAAAAAGCGCTGTTGTACGGCATGACCTATGATGCCGCGCCGCCCTATGAGATAAGGTCGAACGGACAACTCTCGGTAAAAGAAGCCGACTATCTGGATCTGTTCAGAAAGGTGGTTCTGTGCACCGTCTGGTACAAAGAAGTTATCATGCAGATCTGCCGGAAGGCCCATTTGCCATACCACCAGCTCTTTAACGGGTTTGTGGCAGCGCGGAGAAGATCCCTGGAAAATACCATCTTCGACTGGCCGATACACTCGAAGGAAGACAAGGACAGCGCCATGCGCATAGTCAGGCGCTTCAGCGATTATTTAGGAAAAACGGCGGGGCGCTCGAAAGGAACGTACGAGCCGATCCGGCGCAAGATCGCGCAAGCCGAAGCCTATACCAAGAAGGTCCTGCTTTTTAGATACTTAAGCGTCCGCAGCACTAGGCCTGTTTAAGGCTGCCGGTATGGCGCCAGCGCCTCTTGCAGCTTGGCATTTTTCAAACCGCACTCACTTGCTTTATCGCAATACTCAATAGCCAGCTTGTACTGTTTCTGCTTAAAATAATACTTAGATAAATTATCATAGGCTCTGGCATGCTTCGGATCGGCCTCTATCGCCTTCTTGAAGAATGCGACGGCTTCGCCTTCCCTGCCGAGCTTGTAGTACACCGAGCCGATATTGTTAAGCACTCTTGCATACTTTGGCGCAAGCGCAAACGCCTTGTGGTAAACCGCCAAGGCATCCTGATATTTCTGCATCCTCTCATACACCACGCCTAAATTATAATAGGCGTCTACGTAGGCGGGGTCTATCGCGACGGCCTTAAGGTATGCCTTCTCTGCTTCCGGGAACTCTTTCTGGTGCGTATAGGCGTTGCCCAGATTATAGTAAGCCTTGGCGTAATCCGGCTCGCATTGTATCGCCTTCATGTATAAGGCCATTGCCTCCCGGACCTTTCCTTGCTTTTCATACACCGAGCCGAGGTTATTATAGGCGACCTCCTCGTCAGGATTCAGCGATATGGCTTTCTTGTACAAGGCGATCGCCTCTTCGGTTTTTCCCATCTGCTCATAAATGACGCCGAGGTTATTGTACGGCGTCACATAGTTGGGATTTGCCTTGATCGATTCCTTGTAGAGGGCTATCGCGGTGTCAAAATGACCCGCCTTTTCGTTCATGACCCCCAGGTTATTATAGGGGATAGCCGCCGAGGATTCCGTCTGCAGGGGCTTCTTGAACAGCGCCATAGCCTCCTGATACAGGCCAAGCCTTTCATATATCGTCCCCAGGTTATTGAGCGCCCGTGCGTTGTGCGGCTCAAGCGCCAGGAGCCTTTTCAGCAGATCTATGGCCTTGTCTAATTCCCCTTGCTCCTTATAGATGTTGCTTAAGTTCAGCAGGGCAATGGTACTGTGGGGATTA
Organism: Patescibacteria group bacterium; assembly: GCA_035506195.1. GTDB lineage: Bacteria > Omnitrophota > Gorgyraeia > Gygaellales > Profunditerraquicolaceae > DATJPV01. The sequence goes on from DATJPV010000025.1 coordinate 45,668, forward strand.
TATTTGAGCAACCTGGTATAGGTTTCCTGCGGATTCCTCCAGAACTTATTCTGCGCCATACTGAGCGCTGAATACGCCAGTACCAGGCAGGCTGCCAGGGCCGTGGCGCAATATGCGCATTTCTTGATCCTGGATAAGCGCGAAAAACCCGCTGCCAGAAGAAGGCATACCCCCAGGGAAGGCAGGTATAAAAAATGCTCTGCCATATAAGAAAACAACGGATAGATGTTGGAGACGGGCGCCAGAGAAATCAGAAACCAGGATATGCAGAAAAATACCAGGGGGCTGCCCCTCTTGGACCTGAAGATATACAGGAAGGCATACACTAAAAAAGCGGCTACCAGGCCCATGCCGAGCAGCGCCTGGGGATGGCTGAACTTAAAAAGGGGCCGGCCGTAATCGATGTGCAGATTATACGGCAGGACCATCAGGCGGATATAATTTGTGATAGCCACAAAAAGCCCGGGCACCCTTTCAAGGGCGCTATGCGCGACGCCTGCCTTGAGGCTGGCTACTTTAAAAAGGAACGAACGCGCAAAAAGATACGCACCGGCCATGCCGCACAACAGGACAAAAACGCTTACACGCGCCGGCTTCCGGAAGCAGGCGTGATAGAGCGCCAGCAGCGCGGGAAACACGATGCCGTTTTCCTTAAGCAGGAGTATCGCCGCAAAACACAGCACCAGCAGCGCCGTATTGCGCAAAACCCTCTTATCCTCCAGCTGCTTTACATAAAAGATCAGGCCCAGCAGTATGCACAAAACAACCAGCAGGTCGGCGCGGTCGGAGATATAGGCTACCGACTCAACCTGCACGGGGTGCGCGACAAAAAACAGGGCCGTCAACAGCGCCAGGAGCTTTTCTTGAAAAAGTATAAGGATGAGCCAGTAGACGGCCAGCGCAACCAGAATATGCAAAATGGTATTGGTGAGATGGTAGGTGGAGCTGTTCAATTTCCCGAAGGTGTAGCTGATCCTGAAGGAAAACGTCGTCAGGGGGCGGTAAAATCCGAAGCGCGCCTTGCCTCCGGGAGAAAAATCATCGTTGATGACCTTCGATAGCGTAAGGCCGCTTTTGATGCGGGGGTTCTGTTCGATCACGAATTGATCATCCAGAACAAACTTGCCGTGCAACGAATTCGCGTAAATCGCGCATCCTAAAACCGCTATCAAAAACAAAGGTACGAATGATCGTAAGAAAACGGATCTGGTCATCGGGCGGCCTTTGCGTTGTGAATAAAAAAGTTCAGCAGTTTTTTTGCGGGCGTCAGGCATGCCATGGAAGTCTTTACGTCCCGCAGGTCGATATTCTCCACCGTCGGCCAGCTGACGATCTTTACTTCCAGCTTCTTTGCCGCCCCGGCTCCTACCCCTGAAGCGGGGATAAACTTTTTCTCCTTGATGCGGCCCCGGAGGCAAAAGATGACGCTGCGGCCCAGGCGGGATCTTAGAAAATCGGTTTTCAGCTGCTGCCTGTCGATATGCGCCTGTCTTGCAAACAGATCGAACAGCTCGGAAAATGCATAGCCGGCGGGCGCGCTTTTCGCAAGGCCCCTTGCCGGCACACAGCTGCGGAAACGGATCTGGGAGATAAAATGGGTTCGGCGCATGGCAAACATAAGCAGATCATTGAGTTCCCGGTCATTCAAGCCGCGATACACCGTAACAGAGAGAATAGTCGCCACGCGCTGGCGCGCAAGATTCAGGAGGGCCTTCTTTTTTGCCGCCAGGATATTCCGGTTGCCGGAAAGCTTCTCATAGAAGGCGCTCTTTAAGCTGTCGAAAGAAAAAAGTACCTGACCCAGGCCTGCTCTTTTCAGGCTCCTCACATATCGTTCATCCGCAAGCCTCAGGCCGTTGGTTTCCAGGACCGCTTGTTTTCCGGAAGCCTTGACCGCCCTGATAATCCGGGGCAGGTCTTGGCGCAACGTAGGTTCTCCGCCGGAAAGCTCTACCGACTCCCCTTTAAAATCCTTCACGGCCTGCCGTATTTCGTCAAAGGCCGTATCCGACGTACGGGAGGAACCGGTAAAACAATATGCGCAACGCACATTGCATCTATGCGTTACCGGCAAAAACATGATCGTAAAATGCAGGGGCTTGCGTAGCGGTATGCCGGCAAACCACCGGTAGAACACGGGGTCTTTTTCTACCAGGCCAACAGACGTTCCGTGCCGGGGGCAGGCCTTACGGATAAGGACCCTGCCGCCTTCTTCATAGATACGTGCAGGGGCCTTGCGGCAGCATACATTGCAAAGGCCCGTGGTCTTGCGGTTTAGCGCATGCATAATCAATTTATTTTAGTGAATAGGGCTACCTCTGTCAAGCGGTTGTTTCCTCCTTGAAAGCGCCTGGCGCATAAGGTATAATGAACTTCCTATGAGCAGGAAAGTTATTCTCTTTTATCCACGCCATACGAAAGGCTGGGAAGTCCAGCCCTGGTGCGACGCCCCCCTGGGCCTTTTGTGCGTCGCAACGCCTTTAGTGCATGCCGGTTATACGGTCAAGATCATCGACCAGCGGATCGAACCGGCATGGCGCCGGATACTCCAGGATGAGCTAAAAGGCGCCCCGATCTGCGTAGGCATGTCTTCTACTACCGGCCCTCAGCTGCAATATGCCCTCCAGGTATCCCGGCTCATCAAAGAATACGCGGATGTGCCGGTAGTCTGGGGAGGGGTACACCCAAGCCTCCTGCCGCAGCAAACTTTGCAGGAAGACGATGTCGATGTGGTCGTCCAGGGAGAAGGCGAAGCGACCTTCCTGGAGCTGGTCAGGGCCCTGGAAGAAAAGAAGCCTCTTAACAGCGTCAAGGGCATCTGGTACAAGGACAACGCCGCCATCTGCCGCACCGAAAGCCGTCCCTTCATAAACCTTAACGAACAGCCCCCTCTTGCCTGGGACACCATCGAACCGAGGCGCTACATCCGCACTGTCTTCGGCGTCGAGCGTTTGAGCTTTTTTACCAGCCGCGGATGCCCCTACGGCTGCGCGTTCTGCTATAACGCCGCATTCAATAAGAGGCGCTGGCGTTGCCTGGAGCCGGAATTGGCGGTCCGGCGGATAAAAGAACTGGTAGAGACATACAAGGTCAAAGGGATCTTTCTTACCGATTCGAATTCCTTCGTGGACATGAACTGGGCAAGGCAGTTCTTGAAAGCCTTGATACGCGAAAGGCTGGATATGGTGATCACCCGCATGCACATCTGCTTTGATTCTCTAGTGAACATGAATGCGGATGACTTTGCGCTCCTGGAAAAGGCGGGCTGCCGATGCCTGGCTATCGGAATCGAATCCGGCTCAGAGAGAATCCGCAACCTCCTGAACAAGCCCATCGACGTATCCGCCCTTCTGAAGATGAACCGGCAATTCGGCGCATACTCTTTTTTCCCTCTCTATTTCTTCATGATCGGCTTTCCGACCGAAACAAAGGAAGAAATGAAGGAAACGGTTTCTCTGTTTTCAAGGCTCGTCGAAGAAAACCCCAGGGCCTCCAAGTCCGTGAACATCTATACGCCTTTTCCGGGCACGGAGCTCTTTAACCTGGCGGTTTCATGCGGGATGAAGCCGCCGCAACGCACCAAAGACTGGGTGGATTTGAATTACCGCAGCGTCAGCCGTTTTTCCGGCTTCCTTTCGGATGAGATGAGGAGTATCGTGGAAATGCTGGATTTCTGCGCGTTCTTTGTCGGCCGCAGGTCATACCGTTCCCCCTACAAAAAGACCAACAAATTCATCGTCTTCTTAAGCAACCTCTACGCCCCCATTGCCAGGAAGCGGATAAGGAACCTGTATTACCGCTTCCCCTTCGAGATCAAACTCGCCAAGCTCCTGAGGCTCTACGCCAAACAGAGCTAACCGTTATTCCTGCTTCGCATAAAGCCGCAAGAATTTGGCAAGCTTTATTTCCAACGGGAACTGATACCAGAAATGCTTTATCCTTTGGCGTGCCAGGGGTGCGTATGTTTTACAGAGGAACGAAGCCAGGGGGCTGGTTTGCCGGTAGGGCCGCAGGAACTCCTGCTCGCCGATAAGGTTGAGGCAGAAGTCCATCATCTCTACAAGGCGGCGCATCTTTTTCGACAGCCACGGCGCCCCTTGCGTAAGATTGCGGTAATGGAAAGGGAACCACTCTTCTATGCGCTCGGGGAAACGCAGGCCGCTGTTTACCGCAATATCGAAGAGCTCGGTTCCGGGATAGGGGGTATAGATATTGAACACGGCGTCCGACTTGGCGTTTTCCTTAAGAAGCCTTGAGGCAAGGGAAACGGAAGCCGCAAGGTCCTCTTCGGTTTCTGTCGGGAAACCCATCATAAAAGCGTAATGCGGGGACATATCGAACTTTTTAAGAAACTTATTCATCTGGAGAAGCTGCTCTACGTCAACCGGCTTTCTAATCAGATCCTGGATCCTTTTGGAACCGGATTCAACCGCGATGGGAAGCCATCGGCAATTGGCTTTTTGGAGCAGCTCAAAGATCCTTGCATCCATCTTTAACAAAGTGAAAATGTCGAAGTTGATCTTGGAAATAATGACGCCGGAGTTGTCTTCAATCATCCCTTCCAGGATCTTACGGCCGCGCGGGATATCGAAAAAGAAGTTGGAGTCATTGAAGTAGAGGCCCTTCACATGATATTCGCGCACGAAATCCTTGAGCCTTTTAATCACCAGGTCTGCATCCATAGGCCGCCACTTCCTTTTGTGAAAAGCGACATTGTAGCAGAAGGCACACTGATGCGGGCAGCCGCGGCTGGTAAAGAACTCCATATTCTCGATGCCGAATATTATCCGGGCATGCTTTTTGAGATCGATGAGATGGTAGGGCAGCGGCGGCTGCCTGTTCAGGTCTGCGAACGGACGAAAGCCGGTGTTTACGAGGCGGCCGTTATCCTTATACCATATCCCCCTGACCGTGCTCAAAGGCCGCTTGCCTTCAAGGGCCGCAAGGAGCTCCGGAAAGGTCTCTTCGCCTTCTCCTTCGACAACGATATCGATGTTATCGTTACGCAGGCTCTGTTCCGGAAGGAGGCTGACATGCGTACCGCCCCATACGACGGGAGTGTTGTTATACGCCTTAACCGCCCGGGAGATCTCCAGGGCATAACGCAGCTGCGGCCCGGTCATGGATGAGACGCCTACGCAGACAGGGTCTTTTCGGAGCTCCTCTTCCAGCATGGGCTTCCAGTCGGGTTCGACCCGCTGGTCGATGACCTTGACATCGTATCCTGCCTCCAGGGCAGGAGCGGCGATGCTCAACAGGCTGATCGGGATCCCCACCCTGGGCCGGGCCTGCCAGCCTTTGATGATGTTTGGATATACAAGGACAACGCGCTTTTTCATGACCTAGCCTTTCGCGGCTGTTTTCGTGTATGCCACATTATAACCCGGATCCGGGAATTATCAAGTAAATCAAGCGGCATTGTGCTTGACAATCTCCGCCGGTTGACATAGAATTCATAGCAGAATGCGTATCGCTACGGTATTAAAAATCATCAAGACACAGCTGGCCCGGCACATCAGCCTGGTCCTGGCTGCCAACATGTCTGCCGCGGCCCTGGGGTTCATATCGCTGCTGCTGGTCGCCCGGGGCTTAAGCGTCGCCGACTTCGGGCTTTTTAACGTCGCCATCTCGCTGATCCTCGTCATCCAGGTTTTTACGGCATTCGGCATAGACACAAGCATGGTAACGCATGTGTCTTCTTATCTTGGCAAGGAAAAGCCCGCGCAGGCCAAAGAAGTAGTCAGCGCCGGTTTTATCTTTATCATCATAAATACCTGCGCCGTCGGCCTGTGCATATATGCCGCCGCTCCATATATCGCAAAGAATATATTCCACCTGCCGCAGCTGGTCTCCCTGCTGCGCCTGGCCTCCCTGGGGATCGCCTGCGTGTCGCTTTTTAATTATACCAAAACCACATTCTACGCTTACAAGCAATTCAAGCAGTATGCCTTTATTCTGCTGCTGGTCGACACCCTCAAACTTGCCGTCATCTTCACCCTGGCCCGTTCATCCAGGATAAGCGCCTCCTCTGCCGTAGCGGCCTTCGGCTTAAGCCCCCTGCTGGGAGCAATCCTGGGGACCTGGGTCTTACGGGACAAGTTCTCCTTATCGGCCAGGCAGGTAAAAAAGGCAATGTTGGGCCTGCTTGATTTTACGAAGTGGATATTTGTGAGCGATATGGCCAAACAGATATTCCCTTACGTAGGCACCTTCATGCTGGCAAAGCTGCTGGACAGCAAAGCGGCGGGGATGTACGGGCTGGCGCTTAATCTGACTTACGCATTCCCTATCCTGATCAATTCCTTCAACTCCGTCCTTCTGCCGGAGCTTTCCCGTTTTAAGCAGATATCGCAGTTTGAAAATTACCTGAAAACTTCTTTTAGGATATTATCATACCTGGTTGCCGCAGCTATCCCCTGCACTTTCTTCTCGGCTAGATTCATTATCTTCTTTTTCGGCAGCCGCTATGTGAATTCTATCGTCGTGTTGAACTGGCTCATTTTCAACTACTTGGTCACCGCAGTCAACTCAACCCTGCTAAACCTGACGCTCTATTCCCTGAAGAAACCCCGCATTGTCGCGGTAAGCGATATCGCAAGGCTGACGGCCATGTTCCTGGGCTGCTTTTTCCTGATACCCCGCCTGGGAATAGTATGCCCGGCCGTCATTGCGCTGCTCATTAATACTTCTGCCGCAATATTCCTGGCCTCCTACGTCTTCAATCACATCAAGCTGGTCAAGTCGTTGTCGCCGGCTTAGTTGCCTTCACGCAGGTAAAATAACCCGACAGGTACTTCAGGGGGCTTTTCTCCAGCCGTTCGCATATGCCCAAGAGCTTCAAAAAACATCCCGTGGCCGTGTTGCTGCGCAGCAAAGCCACAAGAGAGCCTATCCAGATCGCAAAAAACCTCGGACAATGCACGATAGCACCGGTATACCTGACCTTAAACCCCTGTCCTTCCAGGACGCGTATTAATTCCGATCTTGAAAGAGTAGCCCCCATGTAAAACGGGATAATGCCGGCGGACTTAAGCAGGCCGTAGGGCAGCGCATTCCTGAGCCGGATCACCGGGTTCAAGGGATTATCGAGCGTCAGGATCAGTTCTCCTTTGGGTTTCAAAACCCGGAATAATTCCTTGATGCCGGCGACGATGTCATCTTTGGAGGGGAAGTGGTCAAGCGTAGAATTGGAAATAACCGTATCAAAGGAATTGTCTTCGAAGGAAAGCTTGCGGATGTCCGTCACCACGATCCCCTGCAGGGCGATCTTCTGCCGGGTGAGCCTCTGGCGGGCATGGCCGGCGACCGCAGGCGAACAATCCATACCCACCAGGGAAAGCCGCTGCGGGCTCAGGAGGGAAAACAGGCTGTGGTCGGTTATGGTCTCGTCATACAGGTCGGTTTTAAGCCACAGCTTCCCCGGGGCGTTATTCCCATCGAAGATCATCCTCCGGTAGATCTCTTTTAAATGGATCCTCCAGACATCCTCTCTTGCGCTCTTGAGGTTCCGGTCGGCGATCGCATCCCAATACTCGCTATTGGCCTTTACGCTCATCGGTTCAAAATCGCCCCTGCATCCTTTTCGTAAAGTATTCTGCCGAAGCGCTCTTCACCAGGGGCCGAGGCAGCAGTCCGTTACGATACAAACTCATGCCTGACAAAAACAGCATCCCGCGCAATGACTTCTTTTCCGACGAGGCCTTTACGCGGCCAAAACGCTCCAGCGCTACTTCTTGGAGCGCCGCCAGGGGCCTTTTCCCCGCGCCGAAAGTATCCCGGATAAGATCCGATACCTGCGCGAAGAATACCGTCCCGATATCCCTGTCTATCTCTTGAGGCCGAAAGCCGGCAAACTCCATCGTCCCGCCGAGGATGCCTCCGCAATTAGCAATGAAGTGCGGGATGCAAATCACGCCTTTTTGAAAAAGGATGTCTTCTGCCTCGGTGGTGAGGGGAAGGTTTGCGCCGGGCGAGATCAATCCGGCCCTGATCCGGGAAACGTTGCCCTTATGAATACTGCTGCCTATGGCGCAGGGGAAAAGCGCATCCACATCCAGCTCGACAAGGGCTCCCGGCTCCAGCCTCTGTGCGCGAAAGTCTGCGCTGCGTTCGACGATCCTGCTGCCCAGCTCCTGCCGTAATTTCAACAAAGCAGGGATATCCAGCCCCTCTTTTGCAAAAAGGGTTCCCCTGCTCGTAGACACCGCCACGACCCTGCTGCCCAACCGATACAGGTTTTCGGCTACGGCAGAACCTACGCTGCCGAAGCCCTCTACGGCAACGGTCGCTCCCGCCAGATCCATGCGCGCAAACTGTGCCCCTGCCTTTGCGCAGGCAATCACCGTTAAGCTTGTATACCATCCGCCCCTTTCCGTTACCAGGGCCCTTGCGGGAACCGGCCTTCCCAGGGTTTTCAGTGCAGCAGTAATGCAGTCGCGGTCTGTGCCCACATCCGGATAAGGCTCATACACCACCTCCCCCAGGATTGCCTGCGCCTTCTTGAGGAACTTCTGCAGAAGAAAAACCTTTTTTTCCTTAGGGGCCTCGTCATCGCAAGAGATACCGGCCTTTGCCCCGCCGTGCGGCAGGCCCAGGAACCCGAATTTCAGGGTCATGGCTTCTGCCAGGCCTGCCATCTCCTGCGCATCGATACCTTGCCGTATCCGTAAGCCCCCGCAACAACGGTTATTGATCAGGGAGTCTACCGCCAGCCACCCCTGCAGGCCGCAGGCATCATCGGTGACCGGGAAAACCTGCGGCAGCTTAACGGTCCGGCTCATGAGGCCTCCTGATGGATAAAAACGTTATACAACAGGCAAAAACGAAAGAGCTGTAAAAAAGATAGAACCAGTGGAACGGTATTGCCCGGACGGTGAAGAAAAAACCTTTTGTGCGCAGGAAAAATGCATACAGGTCCCGGTTCAAATAAACCAGGCCCCCGGACAGCGCAAAAAACATAAAGGCAAGAAAAGGAAAGCACCACGCAAAAATCACGGATAAAAATAGGAGCAGGGAAAACGCGCCGCTTAGCCTATCGGAGAGCTTGAAATTCAGGTCATACGGCAGCCCTCTTTTTGCCGCAAGCCTGGTCCAGGGGATGGTCCGGTGCAGTATGTCGGATCTGATCAGGCTGATAAAACCCCATTTTTTCAAGTGCGTAACCTGAATATCCTTAACCAGTTTTATCTTATTGCCCCCTGCGGCCAAATCATACCCTAATGCCACATCTTCAATCTCCGGATTAAGGTATTTTTCCAAGAACCCCCCTGCCTTCAAAAAAACATCCCTGCGGACCGCCCCGCAGCCCGCCCAAAATGTCTTTGCCTGGACGCTGGCATGCTGATGCACAAAATAGTGGTGAAGGTTCTTGTATTGCGAAAAGAAATTCGCAGCCGCCGGGGCAGCATCATAGGAGCCAAAGATCGCGGCAGCCTCTTTATCCTCTTGGAAGGCCGCGGCTACTTTTGAGACCGTATCCGCGGCAACCCTGACATCGGCATCTACGAAGAAAAGGACCTGGCCCCTGCTCTTCTGGACGCCAAGATTACGCGCCCTGGCCGGGCCGGCCCTGTTTTCAAGCACAACGACCGTATCGGCCCAGGGGCGCGCAAGTGCCGCGGTCCCGTCGCTTGAGGCATCATCCACGACGATAAGTTCAAAAGACGGGTAATCCGACCGGCGCAGCGCCTGCAGGCATGCGGTCACATAATCCTTGGCATTGTGGGCGGGAACGATAATGGAAACCAGAGTGCGGTTAGCGGGCATTAATCTTTAAGTATAATCCTTTTTCCGTATAATCTTTCCTCTCATCGCAGCTGAACATTTCTCTGCGGTTATTTTCGTCATCCAGGGCCCGGGCAGCCAGGAACCCTTCTTCAAGGGCGGCGTCCATATTAAGGTAACGGAACCGGCCCTGCCTGCCGGCGATCACAAGAGGATCGAAGCCCTGCAGATACGCGTAAATTTTGCGCAGGCGCTCCTTGTAATCCAGCAGGTACACCGGATACGCGTGCGGCGCATAGGTGGAAAAATAACCCAGTATCTTATTTTCTACGGCGATGCCCATCTTGGCAAGGTCATGCACGCAGAACTTAAGCAGGTCCGCATCGGGCATCCTCCAGAGCCTGCCTCCCTCCTCGCAGGCAACCTCAAGGGTAAGCGCTGTTTTTCCGGGAGGGCAGTTGGCCGGGTGCCAATTGCATACTTCCTGTATGCGAAAGAAAATGAACTTTCTTTCCGGCACATAGATCCAGGTATTCGAGGTGATCTGCGATGTATCAAGCATGACGTTCAGGAAGCGCACGGAACGCAAATGCAGGCCCCTTGCGGCATCCAGCACATCAGCCGGCGGCAGGGGTCGAAAGGAAAAAATGAATTCGTTCAAGGGGATAGTAGAGATAACTTTGTCGGCCAGGATCTTTCTCGGAGTTCCGTCCCGGGAAACAACGGTGAGCAAAAAACCCTGCGCCTGAGGGCAAATCTCCGCCAGGCGATGACCGGTAAGGATGCGCGCGCCGGCGGCGCTGGCATGCTCGGCGATGCGGCGGGGGATCTGGCCGATGCCTCCTTGGGGATATACGAATTGGCGCGCATACGTTTTGATGTGCTTGTCCTTTTTAAAGAGCAGGTTCCTTAACGCCAGGCCCATATTCGGCACGGAGATACGCTGCGATGCCCATTCCGCGGAGATCCCCGAAGTCTTTCTCCCCCAGAGCTTATAGGAATAAGGCCCAAAGTAGATATCGTAGAGGGTCGGCCCAAAACGGCGCATCATCCAGTCTTTCAGGGAGATTTCCGCGGGCAATCTGAACAGATGGCTGGTTAACCGGAAATAGAGGCTGTCTATGCCGCTCTTCAGGCAGGTAATCGGCCCCAGGTTCTTAAGGATATCCGCGAACTCCGGCGGGTAAGCCAGGAACTTGCCCTTAAGGTAGATCTGGCTGAGCCTGTCCCTTAACGCAAGTTCTCCGGGGACAGGGAATAAAGAACTGACATAGTCTGCGGTCTGCTGGTTATGCGGCAGGAACCTGTGCCCGCCCAGATCGAAGATAAAGCCATCCTGCGCAAGACTGCGGCACATCCCTCCGACCGAGTTTTCTTTCTCGATGACCATGACGCCTGCGCCCTGGCTGGCAAGCTTATCTGCCGCTGCCAGGCCGGCTAAGCCTGCGCCTAAGACGACGATTTCCGTCTTTTGCTGGTCTTCTTTCATGCCGTTATCTCCTATCAATAGAAAAGGCGCTCTCTGGTACACCTACCGAGCGCCTTTTCTGTATCGTAAATAAAGAACCTTGGCTGCCTTTAATTAGGGTCCGGGTCCGCTAAAGAGCCAGGGATCATAGTCAACGCTGTCCGGGCCGCCGATCTGACCGTTGATGTAGGGGTCGCTATCCTGGCCCCACCAGTTATTCTCCGCCAGGAGCCCGTCTATCCCGGAGTCATTCCTCAAATCATAGTTGCTATTACCATAGAGACCATTATACATAATGTTGACACCCGCTACATCGCCGCCATAGTTGTCGAACGCAATTCCGTCATTGCCGTTGTTGATGATACTGTTATTGAGAATAGTAACGTAATCTCCCGGGAAATCATCGCCCAGAGTAGAGAACGTGCCGTTAGCGAAGTACACGCCGGTGCCGCTATTGTCAGAGACGGCGTTATCGTTGATGACCAGGCGCGAGACGGTTGAATCATTATAGTTCTCGACGCGAATACCATCGCCGGAGTTTCCGGTGATCTCATTGCTCAGGATGCCATACTGATCCGCAGCCGAGTAATCATCGTTATAGATTTTGATACCGGTACCGATGTTGTCGGAGATGGTGTTTCCTGCGATGGTAACGCGCGTAGAGGTTGAGAACGAGTAGTTGTCGATATAGATACCGTCTCCGGAGTTGCCGACGATATCGTTGTTGGCGATCGCGAAATTATCCAGAGTAGAGACATCCTCATTGTAAATAGCGATGCCGTCGCCGCCATTGCCGCCGTATTCTTCGCCGTTAGCGCCGATGGTGTTGCCTATGATATTGACATCCGACATGGCTGAAGACTCGTAGTTGTCCAGATCGATGCCGGTGCCGGAGTTGTCGGAGATGGTATTGTTCAGGATATTAAGGTTGCTCATATCCGCGCCATACCAGTTATCGACAGCGATACCTTCGTCGGAATTATTGGTAATAGTATTGCCCTCGATGGTGAAGTAATCTTCGGGAACATTATTGCCGACTTGCCCGCCATTGTAATTGCCCAGGTATATGCCGGTGCCGGTGTTGTCGGAGATGGTGTTATCTTTGATGTCGAAACGCGAAAGGGTCGAGGTACCTGAAGTGCCGTCGTTCTCGATGTGGATGCCATCGCCGTTATTGCCAATGATGGTATTGTCGGAGATGGTAAAGTTATCCATCGAAGAGTTTTCATGGTTGTAGATATCGATACCGTCACCGTTGTTGCCTTCGCCTTCTTCGCTTCCGCCGATGGTGTTGCCGGAGATGGTCACATCCGACATATCGGCTTTGTTATAGTTGTTTAAAACAATACCGTTGGCAACGCCGGTGGCCTCGTTTCCTTGAATGGTATTATCCTGGATATTAAGATTAGCTATATCCGCACCATCTTCGTTCTCAACGTGAATGCCGTTATTGCTGTTGTTGGAGATGGTGTTGTTGGAGATGGTGAAGTAGTCGTCGATAACGTAATTGCCGATCTGCGCATCGTTGTAATTGCCTACAAAGATGCCGCTTCCGGTGTTATCGGTAATGGTATTGTCATCGCCGATCTTGAAGCGCGAGATGGTTGAGTCATTAAAGTTCTCGATATGGATACCGTCGCCGGAGTTTCCGATGATCTGGTTACTGGAAATCTCGAACTGATCGATATTGGAGTAATCATCATTGTAGATATCGATACCCGGGCCGCTGTTGCCTAGGCCTGCTTCGATTCCGCCGATGGTGTTGCCGGAGATGGTGATTTCCGACATGACGGAGTGATCATAGTTGTCGATGTAAATACCGGATTTTTCGGCGGCGTTTCCGGTAATGGTATTATCCCGGATATTGACGTTGTTCATGGTAGCGCCATACCAGTTATCGATCCCGATGCCGTCAGAGTTGTTACCGGTGATCTCGTTATTGTTGATGTTGAAGTAGTCGCCGTCAGTCCAATTGCCGACTTGCCCGCCATAGTAATTGCCCAGGTATACGCCGGTGCCGGTATTGTCGGAGACGGTGTTATCTTTGATGTCAACGTTGGAAAGGGTCCCGCCATACCAGTTCTCGATATGGATACCGTCGCCGGAGTTTCCGATAATATCGTTGTTGGAAATCTCCAAATCATAAAGGAGGGAATCGTCGTTGTAAATGTAAATACCGTCACCGGTATTGGCTTCGCCTTCGCCGGTGCCGCCGATGGTGTTGCCGGAGATGGTAACATCCGACATGACAGAGCCATTCGTATTCTGCACATAGATCCCATCGCCTTTATTGCCGGTAATGACGTTATCGGCAATAAGCAGGCCAGACATGAAGGAGTTATTATTATTTTCGATGTGGATACCGCTGACCAAACCGGTATTGCCGGTAATAGTGTTATTGGTGATCTCAATGCCGCCGGTTGAAAGCGCATTCGTATTCACAATGCGTATACCTTCGCCGTTTTCGGTAATGTAGTTATCGTGGATGGTGGCGTTGGTTATATCTTTGCCGTATATACCGTATCCGCCGTGCTGGAGTTTGAGCCCCTGTATGGTATTGTGATCAGACATACCGATGACATATTCGCCGCTGTCTGCGTCAACTACCGGATAATCGGTAACGGGTAAGCCCTTGAAACCGCCCGTGGTCGCGCTTCCCCAAAGTACGGTAGTATCGGCCAGATCGAAGTCTCCCACGTAGCTGTCTCCCGTACCTCTGAAAACATATATATATTTCACTGTCCCGCCCTGGCCTACATAGCGCGGGTCGGAAAGCGCCTCTGCCATGGTGGGCCAAGGATGCGCCAGGGTTCCGTCTTTGGTGCCGGTGTTGCTGTTGTCGACATAAATAATATCCATATCCGGTACGGACTGTATGGGAGAGGTGCCGTTGGAGATAACCCGAATATCCGTATCCCTGACCACTCTTTCAAACAATCTTTCCTTAATATAGGAATCGTTGGGCATAGAGGAAGACTTAAACGGATTCCGCATATCCCTGACCTTGCCTAATGCGAAGGGGACGGTAACCCGTACGCCTCCGATGAATTCGCTTTCGCCGGCATTCCTCTCATTGAAATTCAAGTCTATTGCCAGCCATTTGTTCAGGTCGGTTTCCGATCTTACCTTCCAGCCGTTCACATCCTTTCCGTATCTTGAATTAAAGAAGAACCCGCCGAAATAAATGCGGGATCTGAGCTCCTTGGGGATAAGGGGAACGCCGAATTCGAAATCATACCCTCTCAACGGCTCTTCAACATTGTATACACGCAGGAGAGAAGAAGGGCCGAGTTTGTAACTATCTGTGGCTTCAAGGGCTTTTGCCTTTGTTTGAGGATCATAGAAGTTAAAACGGAAATCGAAAGGCTGTGATAAGAATTCAACGCCTGTTCCTACCTGGCTATACCATTTGTCGTTCTCGGAAAGCTTCCTGTCAAAGAAGACGTTCAGGCCCAGGATATAGTTATCGGAGAATATATGCCGGATACCCGCGCCCATATTTGATTCCGAGCCGGCCGGGACAAAGGCATCCTCTTTGGTATTCATGAAAAGGAGGGTGTCTCGATCTTTACTATAGTAAAGCGGCAGGAGATAATCGGCGTAGAATATCCCCCTTCCTTCGGTAGAGCCTGCGGCAGAGAGGCGGATCTTACCGGGCCAATAGTTGCTATCATCTTTGGTGGTTCCGCTGGTTTGCGCGAAACTAATGCCGTAGCCCGGGGCTACCAGTAAGGTAATCGCCATCAATAAAGCCACTATTCTTTTTACCATCTCTCCCCCTTTTTTTAACTTCTTTATCATGATCAGGTTAGGATACAATATATAAAAGCAGTATATTAATAATGCCGGGATCTGTCAAGTATTTTTTCAGCGATTTTGATCGGCGCCTTTTTTCTTTTCTCGCTGGTCATGAAGCCGCTCTTTTCTGATCTCTTGCTGCTTTTCCGCGATCTGCTGAAATTTGGCAAACTGTTCAGGCGTCAGGAGTTCCTTCAGGGTAAAAATGCGGCTTATCCTGCCGTCGATCAGTTGCGCCTGCAGGGATTTGAGGCTGCTGACGAGCGGATCGACCGAGGCGCGAGTCACCTCGGGGCTCTTCAGGGCCTTTTGTAATTCCACCTCTTTTTCCTTGATCGCCGTAAGCAGCTTGACGAGTTCGTCACGCTGTGTCTTGCGGTTTTCCTCCAGCTTTTTCTGCTGTTCCGCAGTCAAGTTAAGCTCTTTGGCAAGGCGGCTTTTCTCGACGGCAGCGTGCTGAGATGCCTCGTCCGTTGTCTGGGCGCACACCGTTGCTGAGCTTAAGAAAATTACGGCCAATCCAATGCCTAATGTCCTCTTCATCCTCGTGCCTCCTTTTAAGTGGACATGAACAAGTATAGCGTTGTGTAATCCGATATTATATGGAGAACGCCTCGTTATTACAAGAATTTATTTTCCGATGTTTTTTTCGGCAATATCCCCGGCTACCGGCAGCTTGAATGTATCTCCCTGATAGGCCTTGACCATCAGGATAATCCACAAGATCACCGCCACCAGCCAAAGCAGTTTGGTTATCAGAACGAAGAATTGGAACATGAAATATAAATGTATCATTATGAAAATCTGGAAAAAGAGCGAAAGGGCAAAACCTAGAACCGAAAGCGCGCCAAAGACGATGATCGACTGCAGGGCATGGAAACGGACAAATTTGTTATCTTTTTCGATAAGAAACATGATCAATCCGCTGACCCATCCTGCCGCGTAGGCGACCAGCCCCGCTACGTTGGCTTGCATTCCCGTAGAAGTTTTTCCCAGGTCTTTCGTCTCCATGCCTCCTCCTTTTTTATCTATGGTTTAGGAGCGATCTTGAAGCTTAAGGATTTTTTGACTGCCGCGCCGCCTGTATCGGTAACGGTATATTCGACCTTATAGTCCCCTGCATTCGGGTACGCATGGGTGATGCTCTTGGATACCGTGCCTTGTCCAGAATCGGTTTGACCGTCGCCGAAGGAAAGCGTCCAATTCGCAATGGGATACGAACCCTCTTGCGCCTTTATCGTAAAACTAAAACCCCCTTTGACTGAAGCTTTCGCAAGCGTCAGCTTGGGGGACAGAGCCAAGACCGTAATAGTAGTATTGATCGCCTCCGCAGGCGCGCAGGTTTGGCCCGCCTTAAGAGTTGCGGCCAGGTTCACCTGATACGTGCCGGCAGCCGCATACGTATGCGTAAGCATAACATCTGCATCCGCCTCGCTCTTTTTGCCGTCACCCCAATCCAACACACAGGAAGCCGCGACCTTTACCCCCTTCTGTGTCTGCGCAACGGGCTTGAGAGAAATTTCCTTGTTCGCATAGGCAACCGAAGGCTTACCTACGAGCTTGAGCACGGCCTTTTGAGCGGCGGTACTCTGGCTCTCGCCGGCTTGCGCCTGTTGCGTGTGCGCCTGGCCAGCCTGCGTGGCTGCGTTTGCCTGCAGCGAAACCGTCGCAGCAAGCGCCAGGACGGTATTATCCGCGGCAACGGCGCTAAAAGTAACCTGTTTCGGCGAAGTTGAAGAATAATTAGTAAGCGCGTAGCTGGTTGTGTTTATATCGGCGATTTCCACGGGTGGCTGCGTGCCGACCTTGATGGTATATTTCCCGAATTTTTCCGGATAGGGGAATTTCGTCCAGCTGAAAGTAACCGCAGATTGCGTCTGAGCAGCCTTAAAATCCCAGAGGCTGCCTCCGAAAAGCTGGTACTCTTTCACTTCGCCCTCTCCGACATTATTCCATTTGTCTTTTGCCTTAACTTTGATCCTGTAGGTGCCGGGCTTAAGGCCGGAGCCCTGAATAAGCACGAGATGATCGGAGACCCCGCTGCCCGGAGAAGACATCCCCTCTTTAAAGGGCGTATTCTTGATCTGGCCCTGAGGGTCTTGATATTCAACGGAGCTTTTCCCTTTTTCGTCATCAAGCTTGAACTTTACCTGCAGGGCGCCTTGCCCGGCCTGGGTTATCTCGATCTGCGACGGGACAGGCCCCTTCTTATCCGCAGGGCAGGTGACGGTAACATTGCGGGTCGAGGCGCTTTCTATGGAAACGAAATCCTGCGCCGGAAGGATATTTTCCGTAGCGGTTGCGGCAGGCGTAACGGAGATGGTAAAGATATGCTCGTTGTCGTCATTGAACGTCCCGGCCTTGGCTGCCTTGCCCTGCATATCCGTAGTAAGCTGGGCAATGGTCGCGCCTCCCTCCTGAACCAGGACCGAGGCTCCTTTGACTGCCTTATTCGCCTGGTCCTTCACCGCGATATTCAGAGCGTAATTACGTTTGACCAGCGTTACCGGAAGGCCGATGAAACGGCCGCAGGAATTGACGGTAATGCCTACGGTAGCCGTTTTATAAGTGTCCTTGCTTACCGTAAAGGTATAGATACCGGGATTCAAGCCCGAGCTGATCACCCAGGCGCCGCTGACGGTGGTAGTGGTACTTATAGGAGCGCCTGCGGAATTTTTTCCGCAAACTGTTGCGCCGGGAATGCCGTTACCCTGGCTGTCCAGCGCATACCCTGCGCGCGCAGGGACCTTCTCGACATTGATGACCGCCTCTGCCAAGGGCCCCTGGGCGGTATTGGAAACGGCCAGCTCTGTCGAGCCGGGTTGATAACAGGCATTTCCTTCCGTCTGGAGGGTATACGTGGTCCCCCGGTCGACGATAACGTCGTTGCTGGTGCCGCTGGGACCTGAGCTTACCGACACCTTGAAATCTATATCCGTATTCTTGGTCAGGATGATGGGCATATCCGGTATGGACCTATTTCCCTCGGAAGGAGAACATACGCGTATCTTTACCGTAGGCGGCGGGCTTCCCGGCAGCGTAGTAACGGTGCCCGTATAGCCAACCGCATCCTGCGGGTTACCCGTCTCATCGTTATTAGTAAAGGTCCAGGAACGCAAGTTGTAATAATATTTCGTATTCGGCTCCAGGCCCGTAAGCCTTAAGCCGTGGCTGGTCTCAAACTGCCGCGGCCCCTCCCGCGTTACCCAGCCCTGAGTCACGACATCGCCGACCTTTTTGACCGCCATCACGTAGTTAAGGGAAAGGTCCGGCGAAGGAGAGAACATGACTTCCGTCGAGGAAAGCTGATTAGTGGTCCATGCGAAATCCACGTAATCCGGCCCCGCGATTGCGCTGGGAGCACTTAAGGTAAGCGCATTGCATGTTTGCCTCTCAACGCGCTCAGGGCATGTGCCGGCGACGGTGGTAGCGGTTATCTCTTTTCCCGGGATAGCCTCGCCGCTTTGGTTGACGCAGTCAACGGTAAAACGATACGCGCTACCCTGGGCCAGATTAGGCACGATCACGTTATGCGCTGTTTTAAAGGTGCTTTCGATGACGGTAGCCACGAGCGTATTGCCGTTATATGCCTTAACCGTGCCCTTAAGAGGCACGCAAGGGCTTGCCCAGTTAACGGATACGGAGGTGCACCCGGGGTTGGCCCGTAAACTCTGCACCAGGGAATCGGATTGCCGGATAGGCACTTCGATCTTGAACGGATCCCCGGTCGCATCCAGTACTGCGCTGGTATAGGTAACGGTCTTCTCTACGTTATCCAGGTCAAGAGGTATTACCGATATCTGAACGCTGGCGGTCAGGCCCTGCACGAGCCTGAATTCGTACGCGATATCTTCTACCGAAATGGTCAGGTTATCGCCCGGTACGATAAAAGGGGTGATGTCCCGGAAAGTGACCGTCTGGAACTGATTCATGTTATTGAAATAGAGCGTATAAAGGCCGCTGCCTTTGCCCCCCGGGATGTAGACGCGCAGGTTGACCCGCAGCCGTACCCCTTCCAGCTTGAAATAGGGGTCCCCTTTCAAGGTCAGCGTCGGGGCATCGTATAAGACGCTAAGCGCCTTCTCGGTATAATCCTGAAGCTTGGCCATCGCCTCGGAATCCGAACAGAACGTTGCAAGCTTTATCAAGCGCATGGCATTGGTCCTGGCGCTTTCGGGGATCTTGCCCAGGATATCCGGGGCCAGGTCCTCTACCTTATATTTGGAGATCTCCACGGTAATGAGGTCCCGTTGATTATGGTAGGAGTCTGTCTTACCCAGAGGAAGCGCGCCTTGCGTGGAGGTGTTGACGCCGATATTACTGACGGCGCTGGCAACCGAATCCCCTACTTTGGGGATCTTGGCGACCAATTCCCAAAAATCCATGGGCACGTCAAACCAGGGAAGGTCTATAGGGACTCCGCTTACCCCCACAAAACCAAGCTGTATCTTATTCGGAAAGGAAATGCCGAAAGCGGACTGAAAGGTGTTGTACCCGGCGGCTGCGGGCTCTGCCTTGACCCCGAAGACGAAATCCTCTCCTGAGCGCGCGGCATCCGGGTCATACCGGAAGGTAAGCCTCACCGGCGTCTTGATGGTGATCGTGCCATCCGAGATCAAAAACCCCAATTTACAGCGAAAACCGACTTGCGCCAGAGGAAGCCAGGGCGACCAGTGCGTCTCCGGCACCGGTTTTCCCTGAAAGCTCCACTCCAGGGGGCCGTACTCATGCGAAACTTCCGTTGCCGCAGCGTACGCATAAAAGAGCGCGATAAGAAAGAAAACAGAAATCCCGACAGCCTTCATTCTGTTCTTCATTTTTCTCTCCTTATCTTACATCAGGCGATCGTACTTGGAGCCCAGCCGGTATGACTCTACGACTATCTGCTGTTTCCTGGTGTCCACATTTATCACCAACGAATAAGACCTCAGGGAAGTGCTCTTGAACAACGACATCCCTGCGCCACCGCTCCATATCGTAGGCTTACTTCCCAGCCGCGGGCTTGTACTGAAATGCGCGGCGCGCAGTGCGGCATGCAGGGATTCCCCGTCCTGAGGCGCAAGGTATTTCCTGACCACATAGGTAAACCGGTTCTCCACCACCTCTCCGTCTCTCTTGGTCTCGGGCCTTGCCGACTCCGAAACGATCCGGGCGTCCCCGAAAAGCCTTTTCAATACCGGCCGTATCGCGCTATCCAGGTCCCTGACTTCGGCTGCCTGGGCTTGCGTATCTTTTGCGCTGTTGAATGCGCGGTTATCGGAAGCGTTCCCGGAAGCCCTGGACTGGCCTGCCGCAGCCTGTTGCGTAAGCTTTTCCAAGCCTGCCTGTGATTTGTATTTGGTCGGCTCCTCTCCTTCCTTCTTACTACAGCCGTTACCCGCCGTCACCGCAATACATGCCGCTAAAAACAGATACGCTAATCTGTACATAGGCGCCTCCCGAAGGTTAAAACCGCATGCCGTAAATATAGAACGGTATATCTTTGCCTAAAAAATACCGGAAATAAGACCTTCTCCCCTGAAACAACAATTGAAAATTCTGCTTTCTGAAGAACAGGCCTGCCGCATCGGACATGGTTGCCAGATGCACTCCCTTTACTGCCTGTTTTTTCAGGTAATCCAGATAAGCGCTGATAAGCTTTGTGCCGGTCCCCTCTGCGCGGCACCCCTTGCGGATATTGATATGCAATACCGCCGGATAATCCCGGGAGAAAACCGGAGCCCTGAATTCCCCCTTCAGGAAGCTCAAGAAGACATGGAAGAGGAACGCGGCGTTCTTTCTGCGAAAAAGCGTGCCCTGTCGCAGCGACTTCATACACAGGGGCAGCGTGATCCTGGAAGCAGAAATGCTGTCCATGCGCCCTGAGTCTTTTGCGCCCAGCAGATACCCGACTACGTCATGTGCGCGCTCGGCCACAAAACAAGACTGCGGTTCGTAATCGGTAAAATATGCCGTCAATGCGTCGGCAAATACCTCGTCGCCGTCAAAAAAAGCGTCGCTCGGCTCGCCCATCAACGCGGTCTCGCAGCATATGCGGCGGACTGCCTGCCTGTCTTGCGGGGCGTATTTCCTGATCACGATGCTGCCGGGGTCATTTTGCATGAAGGCGTTTACTTTTCCAATGTCTGGCGACTATCAGCGTGATAACGTACAGGACCATTGCACAAAACAGCCCCAGCATGACGCTGCCTATTAACAGGGGATGATAGAACGCGCTTATCGTCGAAATTTTGAAGTTGCGTATATATTCCCAGGAGAGGGGCGGATAGTTTTTGTGCGGCAGGAGGAAACGGCCGATATCGTATGCCGTCCAGGTAATGGTTGCCACGGTCGGAGGCAAAGAGACATTGGTCCCCAGCAGTATTGCCAGTTTATTGGCTTTCGGTACCGCGACCGCCGCCATCACGCAAAGCGCGGTATGGAAACCGTACAGGGGAAGGATCGCGATGAAAGAGCCTATGGCCACGCCCAGGGCGATCTCATGCGGCGCGCTATGTGCTTTGAGAATCCTTATGAAAGCTGCGATCATTATTGATACCGTTGCCGCGCTCCGGGGCTAGAGGTCGCCTGGCTGGACGCGGGAGGTTATGCCGCGATCTTGTCGAATTCCTCGATGGTGACCGCGGGGAAACTGGTGAAAGAGATATGTGTCATCTTATGCAGGGCGATCGAAGCCTTCATTACTTCCGCGACTCCGGGGAAATCCGCGATAAGCACGACGTCGTATTTGCCCAGCAGCGCATACATCGAATTCACCTTGCCGCCGGCCTTGGCTACGAGGTCCATCGCCTTCCTGGTCCTGTCGGCCGAGATGCCTTCTATGGCCCCTTGCGAATATTTTCCGTACATGAAAAATGTAGCCATCCTGCCGCCTCCTCTCTTTTTGTGCTCCTTAAGCCCGGACTTCTACCAACTCGTAATCAAGGCTGCCCAACCCTATTTCCTGAGCGTACATAAGCTGTTTGACGCCGTCCTTGTCGGGATGGGCTGCCTTGAAAATATCCTTTTTGCAGTCCCTGGCCACCATGTCGAGGCTGGCCTTATCGATGCTGACAGGGTCAGAAGACGCCAATATCCCGACATCCGGCCCTATCCGCGGGTTCTCCAAATTCCAACAGTCGCATTCCCGGCTGATCTTGACCGCAAAATTCAAGAACCCTGCCTTACCCTTCTTATCCTTGAGCACTGCCAGGCTATACTCGGCTACCTTCTGCTGCACCTGGTCGGTCGCGCCGAAGTCGATGAACATCGCCATGGTCGGGCAGGCTGCCAGGCAGCTTGCGCAGCCGATACATTTTTTGCTGTCGACGACGGATTTCTTGTTTTTGATCGTGATCGCCTTTACCGGACAGACTATGGAGCATTCCGCGCAGCCGGTGCACCTGTCTACGTAGACGACGGGAGAAACATCGCAATGCTGCGCAAGCTTGCCTTCCCTGGTGGCGCAACCCATGCCGATGTTCTTCAGCGTGCCTCCGAAGCCGGTCAAAATATGCCCCTTGAAATGGCTGACCGCAACTAAACCGTCCGCATCGATAAAGAGGCGGGCAAGCTTTGCCTTTTTGATGGCCTTTTGGTTGATCTCTACGTCGGTTATCTGGTCTTTTTGATTATCGTCGGGGATGACGACATCGGCACCGGTGGCGGTTTTGGTAAAACCGTGTTCGTAGGCAAGCTGCAGGTGGTCTTGGGAGTTCAGGCGCCTGCCGCGGTACAGCGTGTTGGCGTCCGAGAGGACCGGTTTGGCGCCCCGGGAGACGACCCCGTCGCAGACAACGCGCACATGCTCGGGCCTGACGAAGTTGCCGTTGCCTGCCTCGCCGAAATGGAGCTTTATGGCGATGTTCGAGTCCTTGCGGATGAAATCAAGGACTTTGCTTTCCTGAAGGAGCTTGTTGAGCCGGTTGTTGACGGTCCAGATATCGCTTGCATCCTTTACCTCTATAAAATATACCTTGCTTTTCATATAACCCTCCGCAACGTGATCATATTATTGTAATGCTTTGCAAGGGGCAAGTCAAGACGAAACAAAGGGCCGGCTAGACCCGGATAGGCAGGATGACGAAGGGGATGCCTTGCCGGTATAATAACTTCTGCAAGGCGAATACCGTGTAGTTATGGAACAGGGGCGACAAAAGCGATTCTTTTTCAAAAACGAGCTGGCCTCCGAAAAAAACGGAATTCGAAAAACGCCGCATGATCTCGGGAGTGATCGCGACCACCCCGTCAACCACGTCTACTCCGAGCGCAGAGACTCCTTCGGCATAATACCCCTGCCGCTGCATAAAGCTTACGTAATGGCCCAGGTCCCGCTGCACGTGGCTCTTCAGGTTCTCGATCTCCTCTGCCCCCTTAAAATTACCGGCATCGATCATGCCTATTTCCAGAAAGACGAAATTCTTGAAGGAGCCTCCGAACAGCCTTATAACGCCGAAAAGCGTATGCAGCCCCATTCCGTTAAAGCCGCTTACCAGCAGCACGGCGGTCTTCCCTTTGGGGTCGAACTCCGCGGGCTTCTGCGGCCCCTTAAAGGCGGTCTCCTGGGACTCCGTAGTTTTGACGAGGCCGCCCAGCCGGCGTAATTGTTTTGCGATCTTGTAGTAGTGCCGCTTGGTCAGGATAGCCAGGACGACCAGTGTCGCGGTGATGAAGAGCGTGATCCAGCCGCCTTCGTGGAATTTCATGACCACCATCGAAATGAGTATGAAAGAGCTTAAAAGCAGCCCCACCCCGTTGATGCATATCTTCCTGGCCCATTTTTTTATTTTACCCCGGGACTCCCACCAATGGCGTACCATGCCGGCCTGAGACAACACGAACGTAATGAACACGTTGATACTGTAGAGGACGACGAGAAACCGTACCGAGGCGCGGCTTAAGATCATCAACAGCGCCGACAGGCCTCCCATGATCAATATCCCCTTCTGGATCACCAGCCTGTCGCTTAAGCTGGAAAATCCGACCGGGAACCACCGGTCTACCGCCATGTTCGCCAACACCCTCGGCCCGTCAAGGAATCCGGTCTGCGCAGCCACAAAAAGAAGCGTCGCTTCCGAAATGAGCGTCACCAGGATGAAGGCGGAGCCGAACTTTCCCCAGCCCTGCGCCACCTGTTCAAGGAGGGTCGCGTTGAGCGTCTTTCCCGGCTGCGCGCCTACCGCATAGAATATGTAGGCGACCATCAGGCCCATGACGACAAAAGACAGAGAAACGGCCATATAACGCATGGTGCGCTTGGCTGTCTCTACCTTCGGCTCCCTCAACACCGGGATACCGTTACTGACAGCCTCCAGGCCCGTATAGGTCCCGGCGCCCATACTGTAAGAACGCAGCAACAGGAAGAGCATACCGACGACGCCAACCTGAGAGACGGTCCCCCGTATATCGGCTTTCGTCGCGGCGGCTATGTCCGGCAAACTGGGTATGTGCCCGAAAAAAGCGAAACAGATTACAAGGAAGTGCGTCAGCAGAAAAATGAGGAAGATCGGCACCAAGGGCAGCACCGACTCCCTGACGCCTCTCATGTTCAATACGATGAGGACCAGCACCACCAGCACGGCAAACGCAAGCCGGTAAGGATACCAGTGCGCGGGGAGGAAGCTGAATATGGCGTCTGCGCCGCTGGCAATAGAAACGGTAATGGTCAATACGTAATCAATGAGCAGCGCGCAACCCGATATCATCCCCACGGTAGGCGACAGCAATTTGCTGGCAACAAGATAGCCTCCTCCTCCGTGCGGGAAAAGCTCGACGATCTGCGAATAGCTGGCGCTGATGATAAAAATCGTAATGACGGCGCCCAGCGCGACAAAGAGGCTTAAGTAAATATGGGTGCCCAAGGCCAGAAAGGCCTCTTGAGGGCCGTAGCAGGAAGAGGACAGGCCGTCGGAACCCAGGCCGATCCAGGCAAAAAATGCTATCAGGGACAACTTATGGAAGATGTGCTTGTCTGCCGGATCGCGGGGCTTGCCGATGACCAGGCCTTTGAACCGCCGGGATAAGGAAGGGCCTCTACTCTTCATTAGTCGAGGCCAGATTGACGTTCTTGATCCCCAGCTCGTTGAGCGCATCAAGCGCTTCGACTATGTCTTTGAACCTGACGAACTTGTCGGCGCGCAGGATGATGATGAGCGCGGGGTTATCTCTGTACAGCAGGCGTATCTTGTGTTTCATCTCTTTTCTGGTAACGACTGCGTTGTCCAGATACATGACGCCTTCATTGGTTATGGTGATGGAGGCCTGAACCACGTCTTCGATGGGCTTAGCGCTCCTTGTTTCGGGAAGGCTGACCCTGATACTGGATTGGAATATCAGGGGCGTGGCGATCATGAATATGGTCAAAAGCACCAGGATCACGTCGGTAAAAGGCGTTATGTTTATTTCCGCCATTACCCGCTGTTTTCTGTCTCTTCTGTTCATTTTTGTTTACTCGTTAAGAGGTCGTTCACCTCGGAGGCGCACAGCTCCATATCGGTGACAAAGTTGTCTATCTTTTTGACGAAGTAGTTATACGCAATGACCGCGGGAACGGCCACAAGCAGGCCTGCCGCGGTGCAGATCAGGGCTTCGGATATGCCGCTGATAACGATATTGATCCCGGCGGCCCGGTTTACCGAAATATCGCGGAAGGCCCGGATGATGCCCAGTACCGTGCCGAAGAGCCCGACGTAGACGGCAGTGCTGCCGATGGTGCCGACGATGCTGGTATACCGCTCAAGCTTGGTGGTCTCGATGGCGATTGCCCGCTCCATGGCGTTGGAGATCGCTTTTTCATTCTGGCCGGAATGGATGATCCCCGCAGAAGCCACCGAGGCAAAAGGCGCATCGGTATTCTGGCATATCTCGGAGGCCTTTTTGGTATTGCCTTTTTCCAGCTCCTTCTTCAGCTCCTCCAGGAATTCCGCTCTTTTTGCCTTTGCTTTCTTGCGGTAATAAATAAACCGCTCCAGAAAAATGGTAAACGAAAAGATCGAACAGATCAAAAGGATATACATAGTAAACCCGCCGGCCTGAACCATCTGCCAAAGCGTTCTTTCGCTAAGCATCTTGCGCCTCCCTCTTAGAAAAGGTCCGTGTCAACTTGAAAGCCGCAACGCACAACAACAGAAAACCGATGACCAGCACCGTAGGCTTTGTGTACTTTACGATGGTAGTCCCGAACATGGCTAACAGATAGATCCTCGGCACAACCCCGATCAGCGTGCAGACGACAAAGGGGACCAGGGGCAGATTGGTGATGCCGGCGGCAATGGAAAATACCTTAAAAGGTATGATGGGTAATATCCTGCCGATAAGCACGCCCCAGACGCCGTGTTTCCTGGCAAACGCCTCTGCCTTGTAAATATGGTGGGGTTTTATCAGTATGAACTTGCCGAACTTCAATATCACCGGCAGCGCCGCATACCTGCCCAGAAAGTAGCCGGCGAGGCCGCCGAGGGTCGAGCCCAGCGCGCCGAATACGACGATCGAAGCCAAAGGTATGCCGATCGCGCCCGCGCCGACGACGATCACCTCCGAAGGCAAAGGGATGATACTTGACTCAAGGAACATGGCCAGGAACACCCCGAAGTCGCCGAACCGCTTAATCGTTTCTATCGCGTCGCTCTGCAGGACCTGTTCAAACATCGGTTTTTGTTGTCCTCCCCAGGATCGAGCCGATCGCCGCACAGACGGCTCCGGCCGACCTTTCCACTTCCGGAGAAAAACGGCTCCCGAAGGCAAGCGTCTTGGGCTGGATGCCGATAATGGTTATCGCGCACCCGATGGATTTAACCAGGTAATCGGCCAATATATTAAGAGGCAGGCTGTGCGTACAGGAAGAAAACCCGTCGATCCGGTCGGCAGGTATCAGCTTAACCGCGCCCGCCTCTGCGTTCATGTCGGCGGCATCGATGATGATCAACTGGCCCGGCTTGAATTTTTTGATCTGGCCGGTAACATTTTCCGGGGCGGTAGCTCCGATAAAGACCTTGAATTTCTGCCGGCCCCTGCTACCGCGGAAATCCGCGGCCAGCCTCTTGGCGACCAGGATCCCGGCGGCATCGTCCCCGCGCAGCTCGGAACCGACTCCCAAGAGCGCGATCCTCTGCGCCCGGCTAAGCTGTTTCTTTAGGCTTGTCTTCAGGCTTTCCACCGAAAACCACCTTCAATTGAGTCACATCCGTTTGCGCCAGCTCTACATCCTTAGTAAGCTCAAGGGCCTTCTTGAGGCAGGAGTCCACGCACTGGCCGCAATAGATGCACCTTCCCAGGTGTATGACCGCTTCGAACTGCTTTGGGGCCGTTTCGTTGATGGTTATCGCGCCTGCAGGGCAATCCCGCATGCACAGCTTGCAGCCGATGCATTTCTGCGGGTCGAATACGAGCTTGCCCCTGATCTTTCCCGGCATCTCCAGCTTCTCATAAGGATACATATTCGTCGCCGGTTTCTTAAAAAGGGAATGCAGCACCTGACTGAGCATCCTGCCGGGGTTCATCGCAATACTATCCCTTTCGCAAACAGGTTTATGAGAAGTTGCAGCAGTGCCAGCGGCACCATGTATTTCCAGCAGAACCTGATCATCTGGTCGATGCGCAGGCGCGCAAATATCGTACGCAGCAGAGAAATGAGGCTAATGATGAAGAATACTTCCGCGATGAAAATGACGAACCTGGCAAGCGGGCCCAGGCCCAAGCCGACCGGCATGAATACCGCCGCCAGCAGAGCAGCCCCGGCGACCATTTCGATGCAGAGCGTCAATCTGAAGAAGGCCAGGAACCTTCCGCTGTATTCCGTAAAGACGCCGGCAACGACCTCGGTTTCTGCCTCGGGTATATCGAAAGGCACCTTTTCCAACTTTCCCATAAGCGAGATCAACGAAACCGCAAAACCGATGATATTGAGCAGCCAGAAGAACGGCCTGTTGTTATAAAAAACCGTGATCCCGTACAGCGACCAGGTATCTGCCAGAAGCGCCGAAGACAGGATCCCCATGAACAGGGGGATCTCGTAAGCGAATAGCTGGGTTATCGCGCGCACGGAGCCGATCCTGGCGAACAGCGACGTGGAATACCACCCTCCGATGAAGAACGTCATGGTAGGCAAGGTCAACAGGTACAGCACCACGATGATATCGCCGTTAA
Source organism: Patescibacteria group bacterium (assembly GCA_035506195.1). Taxonomy (GTDB): domain Bacteria; phylum Omnitrophota; class Gorgyraeia; order Gygaellales; family Profunditerraquicolaceae; genus DATJPV01. Next base: position 73,779 of record DATJPV010000025.1, read on the forward strand.
AAGAAAACAGCGCCTCGGTGTTCCAGAGCGGGATATACAAAAAAGCGGTTGCGGCGGAAGCCAGGGCGAATACCGGGGCAAGACAGAACATCGTTGCGTTGGCGTCTTTAGGGATAACCTCTTCCTTAGCCAGCAGCTTGATAAAGTCCGCCAGGGGCTGGAACCAGGGAGGGCCGACCCTGTTCTGCAGGCGCGCATGCAATTTTCTGTCGAAAAAATCCGCAACAAGGCTGAGCGCGCTTACGAAAAGGAAACCCGGAAAGATCAGGATCGAGAATAGCGACTTTACCATCTTATCCTATCGCCTTGGACAACTTCTTATTCAACGCCGTAAAATCCGTTCCGCGGCTGCGGTGCCACTCTATACTATACTCATGCAGGGCCTGCCAAGTCAAGACCTGATGTGCGTCGTTATCCAGCTGTTGTACGGATACCAGCCTGTCGGTACAGGAAAAACAGGGGTCTATCGCAGCGATGACGATGGGCATATCCGCCAGGTACCTGTCCTTAAGCATGTGCTTGACCGCCTGCACATTGGCCAGGGTGGGTGCTCTGACCTTGACCCTTTCCGGCTTCTCCGTACCGTTGGATTTTACATAATGCATGTCTTCCCCCCGGGGGGCCTCATAACGGCTTACCGCCTCTCCGGCGGGGATCTTGCGCGGCGCCTTAACGGCAATGGGGCCGTCAGGCATGTTCTTAAGGCACTGACGGACTATCTTATAGGCTTCCATCAGCTCTTTTACCCTCACTACCGTACGGCCATACACGTCGCTGTTGCTGTCCGTGATGACGTCGAAAGCCATCTCCGGGTATGCGGCATAGGGGTCATCGCGCCTGGTGTCGCGGTCCACGTCGGAGGCGCGCGCAGTCGGGCCCACCGCGTCCAGCTTCAAGGCGTCCGGGTAATACAGCTTTCCTACTCCGGAGAGCCTTTTGATGATGCTAGTCTCCTGCGTGGCGACCTCGATATAATACTTGGTCCTCTCTTCGAGGATATCCATCCCCTTCAATACCTCTGCGGCCTGTTCTGCGGTGATGTCGCGCCTTACTCCGCCGATGGTATTCATGCCGTAATTAACACGGTTACCCGTCAAAAGCGCCAAGAGGTCCATAACGACCTCCCGGTCGCGCCACGTATACATAAGCAGGGTATCGAAGCCTATCTCATGGCCGGCCACGCCCAGCCAGAGCAGGTGGCTGTGCACGCGCTCCAATTCTGCGATCAGGGTGCGGATGTACAGCGCCCGCTTGGGCACTGCCAGGCCCGCGATCTCTTCGACCGCCTGCACAAAACAGGTAGAATGCGAATGCGAACAGATGCCGCAGACGCGTTCGATAAGATAGACATCCTGGGTGTAGGTTCTGTCTTCGCAGGCCTTCTCCACTCCGCGGTGGTTATAACCCAAGCGTATCTCAACACCCAGAATCTTTTCCCCGCGCAGGGCTACGCTGAAGCTCTCCGGCTCTTTTAAGGCGGGGTGCTGCGGCCCCATGGGTATCTTGAATTTATCGGAATCATGCATCGGAATGTCCTCCCTTCCAATCTTTGCGCAAAGGAAACTCCCCCGCCGGCCAGTCGTCGGTGAGAGGATAGCGGTTACCCGCAGGCAGCCCTTCCACCTTGGCACCGAACAGGTCCACCAGCTCTCTTTCGTAAATCTCCGCGCCGGGGAAATAGCTCATCACGGTTTTTATCACCGGGTTATCCTTGGGGGCGCTTGTCTTTATGTTCAACATGACCCCCTTTTGCGCCAGGTGATACAGGAAACTTAAATTATCCTGCTCATCGAGCCCGGTTATCGAGATCAAATGGGAGAATTTTAACTTTTGCACCGCATAGGCGAATACCTCTTCGAAATGCGCCAGGTCTACGTCCAGGAACAGGCGCCTTGGCCTGGCCAGCCGGACCTTGTTTTCCAGGTAACCGAAATTCTTGACGAGTTCCTGCACTATGTTTTCTTCTGTGGACATTTTTTTCCTCCTCCTGCCGCCTCAAGGCTCGCCAGAAGCTTTACCGCGCCGTCGATTATCGCCTTGGGACTGGCAGGGCATCCGGGTATATACGCCGATACGGGGATGACCGCATTGATCCCTCCCCGTATATTGTAACAGCCGTTGAACACCCCGCCCGTGCACGCACAGGTGCCGACGGCAATAACGAACCGCGGCTCCGCCATCTGTTCGTATATCCTCTTGAGCCGGCATTCGATCTGCCGGGTAACCGGCCCGGAACAGACCAGTATATCCGCATGCCGGGGTGTGCCCTTGAGCTGCACGCCGAACCGCTCCAGGTCATAGCGGGGAGTAAGGGCAGCGATGATCTCGATATCGCAGGCATTGCATGCGCCGGTATTGAAATGCAGGATCCAGGGTGATTTTATTCTTGACCAGTTTACGATTCTAGTGATTACGCCCATACAAAGTTAACTCCTCAATAAGACATGCAGGCCGATGACCGCGCCGATGATATACAGGATCGCCAGGATAAACGTCTGGCTGGTTTGCACGGGAACGGTATTCATGATCAGGGTGGCAACGTGCGCTATGGTAAAGAAAAAAGCAAAAGGGAAAAACGTGCTGTAGTCAGGCTGCGCCATATGGTCATAGTTGTCTTCCCCGCAGGCGTAGGACTTGCCTTCTCCCTCGGTATGCTTGCCGGGACGAAAGGAAAGCTTGGCGCACAGGCGCGAAAACAAAAAAGATGCCAGGAGTATGATGATAAACGCCACCGGCGGGGAAAGCAGCCAATTCTCCATATTCTTTCTTTTATCCTTTCAGGTTTCGTATTCTTCTGGTATCGAGGGACTCGTTGTAGCTGCGGATCCCCAGGACAACGCCGACCGCAACCGTCATCACGACGACCTCGATGACGATAAGGGTTATCACCAGCGCCTGCGCCAGCGCCGCATGATACGTTACGTATCCGACGGTAACCAACAGCAGCGTCACCGCCTTGAACAGCAGCTCAAGGCCGATAAGCGCCCGTATCAGGTTGCGCGTGACCAGCACGCAATATAAGCCGACCACGGAGAGCATGATAATGAAAAGGCTAAACGGCCACAGTACCCCCAAGACCCCGTTACTCACTTCTTCACCCTCTCCTTGAACAGTATGACCACGCCGAATACGCCGGTCAAAAGTACGATGATCTGGCCCATGACATCGACCTGCCTTAGGCTCCATAAGACATTGCGCGCCTCTTTTACCGCTTCGGGGGCAGGCAGGTCTATGGGCGGCTTTATTTTCAGCAGGCTTAAGATAACCCCTAACGCGATGAGTAAGAACGGCAGGAACCAGAACCTGGCACGCCGCTCTCTCATGTGCGCAAGTATCTCCTTGCGGGTCAGCGGATGCGTAAGGCTGATGGTACTGATGAACAACACCGAGATCAACCCGGTACATACCGACAGCTCAAAGACCGCCGCCAGAGAGGAATCCAGTCTGATCATGAGTATGGTCAATATCGCGCTGGTGAGGGCAAGCCCTATGGCCGAACGCAATAAGCTTCGCGTCAACACTGTCCAGAGCGAAGCTGCAAGCAGGCTCAAAAGGATGGCTATATTGACCGACACGTTATCCCCCCAGTAAGTTGCCTTTTAAAAGGATGCTCACAAAAGGAAAGAGCAACCCTACGCCGACCGTGATCACCGCCAGGATGAGCGCCGGAAGCATCAGGACGGGCCCGGCCTCCTCGATCTCAGCCATGTCCTGGCCTAGCTTCCCGAAGAAGATCTTTCTTTGCATGGTAAGAAGATACGCAAGCGTCAGGAGGCTTGCCAATACCGCCAACATCGCATACGCATAATGCCCCGAGGCCCACAGGGCGATGACGATGATCAATTTACTCCAAAAGCCTGCCAGGGGCGGTATCCCTGCGCAGGACAGGCTTGCCAGGACCGAAGTAAAGCCTGTCACCGGCATTCTTTTCGCCAGGCCCGATAGCTTATCCATCTGCACCGTCCCCGTCTCCAGCTCCACGGCCGCGGAGTCGACGAACAAAAGCGATTTAAAGACCGCGTGGTTGAATACATGGAAAATCGCGCCGGCCAGGCCCAGCGGCGTAGCGGCCCCCAGGCCCAGCACGATGTAGCCTACCTGACTTATGCTGGAATACGCAAGCATGCGTTTAAGGTCGCGCTGCCCCAGGGCTGCCAGAGCCCCTGCGATCATCGAAACCGCCCCCAGCGCAAGCAGCAGATGCTGCAGGGAGCGGTCAAGCACGAATACCGAATTCACTATGCGTATCAGCGTATATACGCCGACGGTCTTTGTCGCAATCCCGGCTAAAAGCACCGATACCGATGTGGGCGCCGCAGAATAGACGTCGGGAAGCCAGCCGTGAAACGGCATGAGCCCCGCTTTAATGAAACAGGCACACAGGAAAATGCCGACCGCCAGGCTGATCAACAACCTGTGCGGGGACAGCCTCACGGTGGAGGCGATCGCCGAAAAGCTCGTATCTCCCGCAAGCAGCAGTATTATGGCGATCGACGAAAGCATCAACGCGGTAGCGATAACCGAAAGGATTATATATTTGAAAGCCGCCTCGAACGCATCCAGGTCCTGGTTGAACCCGATGAGGATAAAAGAGCTGACCGCGGTAATCTCCAGGAATACGTACAGCGAAAAGATATCCCTGACCATGACAATGCCGTTCATGCCGACCAAAATTATCAGCAGCATGTTCACGAAATTGAATATCCGTTCCTTGTCGCCGAGGATGGACTTCTGCACCAAGAGCGTCACGCACAGGATAAGGGCTATCGAAAACAAAAGCACGCGGCTGAGGTTATCCGCCGTAAAATCCAATTTAAAGAGCGTCTTGAAGATGTCGAAAAAGCTGCAGCCGGGAAAAATCGCAGAGAATACGACCAGGCACATCTGCGCAAGCAGCAACACAAGGCAGGCCCAAAAGGCCGCCTTTTTCATGGTGGTCCTGAACGGCAGATTCAGGATTATCACGCTAAAAAACGGTATCAGGATCAAGTACGCGTACATTGCGCTCCTACCTCGAACAAATCAAAAAGATCGTGACGACTATCAGCCCGATCAAAGACCAGCTTAAGTAAGTAGAATAATTTCCCGTATGCCATCTGCGGATGCGATGGCTCAAGGCAGCGGCCAGGTTAACCGTGAATCCGTCATACAGCCAGTCTATCGCCCTGTCGCACCAGAAGACGGCGCCTGCGACGTAGCCTGCTACTTTCAAACCTATATCATAAGGGTCGAAGAATCTTTTCTCGGCCTTTGCGTAGATCCCGGACAAGACGGGGGCGTAGTGGATATGGTCGGTGGCCTTCAGGGCGCTGCCCTTCTTTTTGGCCGCCCAAAGATGGCTCGCCAGGGCCGCAGCCAGCACGATCAGGGTGATTACCACAAGCAGCGTATTCTCCGGCAGGCCGGCGAAATCATGGCCCTGCAGCCTGTACGGGCCGACGATGGGCTGGATAAGGGCGCGTAAAGGCAGATGATTGTATACGCCGAACAGGATGCATAAAAAGGCAATGCCCAGCATCGGCAGGAGCATGGAAAACGGTGCTTCTTTGACCTGTTTATTTTTTTCCTCTATTTTTCCCAGGAAGGCCGCATGCCCGAGCTTTAAGAATGATAGCGCGGTGAAAAACGACCCCAGGGCCGCAGCGCCGTAAAAGACCCAACCCCTCTGCAGCGCGCCGTCATACACAAGCTCTTTCGAGAAAAAGCCGTTTAAGGGAGGAACCCCGGAGATGGCAACTGCGCTTACGATAAAGCAGGCGAACGTCACCGGCATCCGGCTGCCGATACCGCCCAGCGCTGCCAGCTCGGTCGTGCCCGCCTGTTTTTCTACGGCGCCGCCGGTAAGGAACAGGCAGCTCTTGTAGAGCGCGTGGTTGATCATGTGGAACAGGCCGCCCACTATCCCCGCCGGGACTGCCGTGCCGATACCCAGGATCATATACCCCACCTGGCTGACGGCATGGTAAGACAATAACCGCTTATAATCCTTTTGGATCAATGCCATCATGACGGCAAAGAGTATGGTTACGGCTCCGACGGCCATCAGCAGGATGCTGACCGGCGAATCGGCTCCCAGGGCAAACATGTCCAGAGAGATCCTCGCCAATAGGTATATCCCCAGGAGTTTTTCCAGTGCCGCAGGCACCAGGGCCATAAAAGGCAGAGGCGCATCAACCGCAGCGTCGGGGATCCAGCTGTGGAAGGGCATGGCGCCGGCCTTGGAGATCGCCCCGATCATCAACAGAATGAACCCCAGGCTCCCCCAGCCGTCCAGAGAAAGGTGTATCCGGGACATCTCCAGCGTCCCGGCAAGGCTGCCCGTCAGCGCCACCCCCAGCATCAGGCACAGGTCGGTAATGCCCACGATAACGAATGCCTTGGTGGCGGTCTTAAACGCAGCCTTGCTGGCGATGGCGATCATGCCGAAAAGGGCCAGAAGCAGCCCCTCCCAGAAGAAAAGCATCACTACTAAATTATCCGCAAGGACTGCGCCGCTGGTAAAAGAAACGTTCAATAATAAATACGCGTAAAATTGCTTAAGGCAGGGCCTCTGCCGCATGAAGACGGTAGAATATAAGGCGATCAGGAACCCGAAGCCGGCAACGGCAAGAATGATGAAGGCGCTAAAGTGGTATAACCTAAGCGAAAACTCAAGGCCCCAGCCAAGCCAGGGCAAGGAGAAAACGAGTTCCTTTTTGAACAGCCCGGCGGTCAGGGCCAGCTGCAACAGGACAGCTGTCAGGGCCAGGCCTTCGGTGATCGCCCGGAACCTCCGGGGAACCAACAGGACCAATACCCCGGCAAAGAAAGGAAGAAGTATGGGTAAAAGCAAGGTCATATCCGTCATCGAGCCATCCCCAGCATGCCTGCGGTGACTGCCTGAGCAAATCCGGCAGGATAATTGATAAAGATCCCGCTCAAGAGCGAAAGCAGGGCCAACAGGGCCACGCTTGCCACCATCACGGGGCTGGACTCTTTCGGCCAGGGAGCCTGCGCCTGGCCGAGGAATACCAGATTGAATACCCTGAACAGATACAGGATCGTCAAGAACGCGCAGAGCAGGAACGCAAAACTGATCCAGAGCTGCCCTGCTTCGATCGCTCCGGCAAAGACCAGATATTTGCTGAAGAACCCTCCGAACGGCGGTATCCCCATGACGGAAAACGCACAGCACAAAAACGATACCGCGGTTACCGGCATGGTAGTAATGAGCCCGCCGAGCTTGGTGATGTCCCTGATCTTGGTGTTCTGCTCGATGATCCCTGCGCAGAGGAACAGCCCTGCCTTGGCGATACCGTGCATGAGTATGTACAACAGGCCTCCGGCAACCGCCATGAGGTTACCTACGGCCAAGCCGAAGAAAATGAAACCTATCTGGCTGATCGTAGAATAGGCGATGAGCCGTTTCAAGTCTGTTTCTACCAGCGCCGCTCCCGCGGAAACGATTGCGCTGGCCAGCGCGATGACCGGCACCGCCGTATGCCAGAAAGCGGCAACCGGGAATGTGACGACAAAAAGCCGGGCGAACACATACACGCCTATCTTAACCAGGATCGCGGCGTGCAGCAACGCGGTGACCGGAGAAGGCGCCACGCCGGCATCAGGCAGCCAGGTATGAAAGGGCAGGGTTGCGGACTTGGAGAATATGCCGACCAGGATCAACAGGACCGTAAGGCCGGTCAGAGAACCTCCCTTAAGGCTTGCCTTTATGGCGGAAAATTCAAACGAGCCGGCCTGCTGGTAGATAATGATGAACCCGATAAGCATGGCCAGGGCGCCGAAAACGGTGACCAGGAATGCCTTGTCGGCCTTCAACACATACTCCTTCTCCCGGAAAAACCCGATCAAGCGCCAGCTGGTTATCGCGGTGATCTCCCAGAATATATACAATAGGATCAGGTGCGCGGCAAAGATCAGCCCCATCATCGCGCCGATGAACAGGGTTACCATGGAATAATACTCATTCTGGTTTTCGTAATGGCTGATATAGCCGAAGGAATACAGCACGATTATCGCGCTGATCAAAGAGGAGACGCAGGCCATGAATACCGCAAGGCCGTCCGCAAGGAAGACAAGGCTTATCCCGGGTACAAGCGGTATGTTGACCGGGATCGCTTCATTGCGCAATACGGGCGCGATCATCCGCAGGGAAGCGGCAAAAGGAACGAGGATAAAGCCTAACGCCAGCGCATTCCTGAGCCGTAAGGAGACCCTGCCTGCCAGGGGAAGGATACATGCCCCTGCAAGCGGCACGAACACCGCGCTCAACAGCAACAGATCATATCTGACCATCTTTTACCTTAATAAAAAGAAAACCAGAGAAGTAGTTCTCTGGTTACTTCTTCTCATCCATTTTATGTAGGTAAATATATCACAAAACGCGCTTTTGTCAAATTGTTTTCAAGACTTGTTCTCGCAGGCGCCCTGCCGTGATTGCGCGGGATCCCGGGAGAATATCCAGTCGGAAACCGCGCTGGCCCGCTGCGCCTGTTGAACTGCCTTGATAAACGCCTGGTCGCGGCGGAACAAGCGGAAAAACGCGGCGGCATAGGAGGCGATCAGGCGGCCCAGGCGAAATACATAACACAGATATATCTTCGGGGAAGAAACCGGCACCGGATACATGCGCGCCAGGTTCTCCTTTGAGGGAAAGGCCTTTCTAAAAAAGGCCGAAACCCGGCTTCCGGCCCCTTTCATTTTCTGTATGTTTGAAAGTTGATTGATCCTCATTACGGCTTGCTGGCCTGATGAACCCACATCAAGGACTTGCCTGAGGGCCTCATCGAGAAAAACAGGCCGGTAATCAGGGGGTTTTATTACTTGCAGTATTTCATCCGGCGGCGCCGCTTCCAGCAATTCCCGGACCAACAGCAACACCAGGTACACGCACTTTTGGCCGCCCCAACGCGTGGCCCGTTCAGCCACGATGCGCCAGTCGATCTTAACTGCGGATGTTCTTATCAATTCGGCCAAGTCGCATAAATGGATCAGGCATAATTCGGTCTCCAGGTGCACACACGCATGGATGCACAAATGCAGGAAGAGGTCCTCCGGTGACAAAGCCAGGGCATCTAACGCGTCTACCTTGATAAGGCGCGCCCTCTCCCAGACTCCGTCAAGGTCTACTTTTATGGGGCTATCCGTAGTCACGATGTCCCAGTGCAGCTCGATAACCGTCCCCCTCTTATTCGTAAAAAGCGGCAGGTGATGGTAGATCTTCCGCGTGCTCTCCCAGGCAGGAAAGTCCTGGCGATAACCGAGATCCAATAATATCCGGCCGGCCTTGACCAGGTCTTCCTCTTTCACTAAAAAATCCATATCGCACATCGGCCTTAACGCAATATCGCCATAGATGTTTTTTGCCAGACAAAGGCCCTTGAGCGCAATGACCGGCACTTGATTGCCGGCCAGAGACGCAAGGATGCCTGCGGCATCGAAAAAAAGGTTCATGTTTATAACCGCGCGGTTGCGGTATTCTTCCTTGAGCCTGTTGCGGACGGCATCCGGGATAAGCCCGGCCGGAATATTGCGGGACTTTATCTGCCGATAGAACAACCCTGCCACCCTGGAATATTGGGACAGGGCGACCAGGCCCTCCCAATCAACCGGCGATAATTCTGCCAGACTTGCGTGCGGTATTTCTCTGCCGGAAAGGAAATTACATAAAAGCCTGCAGGCTTCTCTTTTTTCCATGGGATATTTTGAACCCTAGCCTCTTTATGGTTTTTGATGCCGCGGCGGCGGCTAACCGAAAGAACCCTTCCTTACCCCAGTACAACCGCAGGAATTCCATAAATGCGGATATACTCTTTTTTTTCTTGGCATAGATCAGGTAGCGATAAAAATTGGCCGGCAGCATGCCCGTGATGTCATTGCTGTTGGTTTCCGCCCGCCAGGCCATGCGCTCGATTTCGGAGACCCGGGCCGCTGCGAACTCCCGGAGCACTTCCTGCGGGACGAGGATACCGACCAACTCATTCAAATAATCCGAGTTGTTTTTTACCGATAAGGAAAAAGACATCTTTTGGGCGTATCCGATCAGCCGCTGCCAATCGATCGGCGCCCGGATGTCGTTTAACAGCAGGGCCGCGTCAGCTACCCAGCGCAGATCGGCGCCGCCGTCTCTTCGGCCGCGGCGCATTAATATATACAACAACTGGTCCGTGGGGTTCAGGACGCGTACCGGCAGGCTGTCAAATTGCATTGCCAGGGAATCTCTCCAGAAATCATCTTCGGCACCGGCTACGCAATATCCGCGGAACAGGCGCCAATGCAGGTCAAGATCGTGTCCTTGCGCGTCCCGAAAACCGCGCGCATCCCGGACGCTCTGGGTGAGCCGGTTAAGCGGCCAATCCTGAAGCGGCTGCCAGCCCGCACCCGAAAGAAGCTCAACGGCACGCGGAAGGTCTGCCTGCCGGATCATGACATCGAAATCCGTCATCGAACGCAGGCCGCAATCTTTGTAATAAAATAAGGCTAACGGCGCTCCCCCGATGATCATCGTCGCGATCCCGGTATTCTCCAATAGACACAGCGCCGAATGCATGGCGTGGAACAACATCTGGTTTTTATACCAGGCCTGCCGATAGACCCCTTTAAGCCTTTCTAAGTCCCGGTCCTGGACGCCGTGAAAAACAAGGTTTTTATAAAGAAGCGGCAATATCCGGAAAGAGTTCCTGTCGATGTTGCCGATATCAACGCGGGACTTGAATTCATCCCAGGCCCCCAGCGCCTCTTTGGTCTTCAGGAGGCTGGCGCGTAAAAGCAGTTCCTGGTCCGGGGTGAATGAGGATTTATCGCGGAACAGCGTAGGGGTTGTTGGTCCCATATTTTTCATTCACGCTGCGAGGCACCAAATGCCCGTCCCTTAACAGGTAGGCGCATTGGGCCTGTTCTAATATCTCCGTATCGTGGCTGATGACGAGCTTTGCCATGGAGCGGTCAAGCTTGGCGAGATTCCCTAATATCTGCTGGATGATCTCGCGTTCAAGGTGGTTCGTGGGCTCATCGAGGATCAGGAATCTTGGTTTACCCAACAATGCCCTGGCAATGGCGATGCGCTGGCGCTGGCCGCCCGAAAGAAGCATCCCGTTTTCGCCCGCATACGTCTCATACCCGCGGGGTAATTCCTGAATAAACCCGTGGGCCAACGCCGTTTCTGCGGCCTGCGCAACTTCTTTCAAGCTTGCGCCGGGACAACCGTAGGTGATATTCTGCAGGATCGTGCCGGGGAAGATAATCGGCTCCTGCCGGACCACCCGCATGACCCTGCGCAGCTGTGCGATATCCAGCTCGTCATAAGAAAAAGCATCCGCCAGCAGCTGCCCCTTTTGCGGGCGGTAGAACCCAAGGATAAGATTGACGATCGTGCTCTTGCCTGCGCCGCTTGGGCCCGAAAGGACCACGGTCTGGCCCGAGAGAATTTCGAGATTGACATCCTCGAATAAGGGCCGGCCTTTCTCGTTATACTGGAAGGAAACATGTTCAAGGGCGATCCTTCCCTTGAAATAGATGCGCTTTTTCCCTGAATAGGGCGTCGGCTCGTTTATTTCGAACCAGGAATGGAGCGTCTCCAGCGACTCCCTGCCCTCGCTGACGAAAGGCGCTGCGGCAAATATCATTTGAAGCTGGCCGCGCAAAAGGGCGACCGCGGTGTAAAAAGACAGGAATTCCCCCAGGGACATTTTCTTCGAAACCACCAGGATCCCTCCGCCGACCAGGACCACCGCACCGGAACAGGCAACCAAAGTGCTTTGAATGATACTGTACATATTGTTCATCCATTCCTTGTGCTGGCCTGCGTAGCGTAATTTTTCGATGTATGTCCGCTGCCTCGCCATCTCATCCTGCTCGGCGGATTGGGTCCTTGTCAGATCCATCATCTGCAGCGTAAATAATATGCCTTTGCTGAATGTTTCGAAAGAGCGGTGAAAAATACGGACACGCCTCTGCACGAGCCTGCCCGCTATCTTACCCGTCAGAAATAATAACGGAACAAAAAGGCTCATCAGGACGAACAAAAACCAGTTAAAGTGTATCAGGATAACGCTGATGGCTATGCAGACTAAAAAAGCCGGGAGGATCTGGGAAAAAAGCGCCCGGTTCATATTATCGAGGCGCTCCGTATCCTGCACCACGATAGCGTGCAGCTTGCTGCGGTCCAGATCGCTATAAAAATAACGCGGGAAGATATAGAATTTCTGAAGGATTTCGTTTCGCAGCCGCTGGATGACTACCTTGGTGATGCTGGTGGTCGCTTTGCGCACGCCCAAGAGGATCGCCGAGCTTACCATATAGAGCAAAATAATGACACATCCCACCGCCACCAGGGTGTACAGCCGGCCGGTCGAAGCCGTAGCGTCGAAGGCATAGCGGATCAGAATAAGAACCGCCATGTTCACCAGCGCCTGGGCTCCCGAAAAAAGCATCGCCAGCGAAAGCCTCGCAGCGCTACCTTTATAGAAGCGATAATAATAACGCCCCAACTGAAGGTTTGTCATTACAGGATCCCCTTTTTTCGTTTTCTATCCAAAGAGGCCTTGATAAATCGGACATATTCACTGCGGTCGTGGCGCTTGATAATGCCCGTATTGGCGTCATGGATGCGCCGCTTTACCAGTACGTCAGGCAGCAGGGCGCTCTTCAGACCCGCCTCCTGCGCCTTCATATACCAGTCGATGAACTGGCCGAGCCTGCAGGAAACATCAAAAGTCCCGACGCGAAAAAACGACTCCCGCTTAATGAGCAGGCTGCAGGTAGAATAACCCGGCATAATTTCGGTAAACGTATATTTTGTTTTTATGTCCTGCTCCAATTCCGGGCTGTAGAATTGCTTAACGTGCGTAAAGATCATGTCGAATTGCTGATGCCCGTCAAGAAACGCTACCTGGGTGCTCAGCTTGTTTTCCAGCCACAAGTCATCCGCATCTAGGAATGCAAAAAGCTCCCCCTGCGCTAACTGCATACCATAGTTAACGGCAACGGACAGGCCGCCGTGCGGCTGATACACATACCGGAGCCTGCCGGAAAAGCCTTTTGCCACGCGCGCGCTCTCATCGGTTGAGCCGTCATCGACCACGATGAGCTCAAGCGGAGCATACGTCTGGGCCAATACGCTTTCGATGGCTTCGGCCAAATACCGTTGGCAATTATAGACCGCGATGATAACGCTGACCAGCTTATTCTCTGCCATGCTGTTGGCGCTTCTGCTTGATGGAAGATATCGCTATCTTGAGCAATTCGTCATTTATGGTTTTAGTCTGATACGATTGATTGCTGTTATGGACGCGCTTGAGCAACAAAACTTTCGGCATGACCGCCTTTTTTACTCCGCAGTCGTTAGCCCGGAAAAACCAATCTGAATCGCTGCTTGCTTCGTACGCGGGATCGAACATGCCGACCTTTTCAAAAAGATACTTTCTCGCTACGAGCGTCCCCGGGAGAAAACCTGTTGTTTTATCTTTTAAAAAAGCGTCTTTTAACCAACCGGGTTTGCTCTGGCCGTCTTCCAAAAAGACCTGCTTGTTCGCCAATACGTACTCGATCTCGGGATTGTCTATGAGGTATTGCATTTGGACGCTTAGCTTATTCGGCAACCACAGGTCATCCTGGTCAATGAACGCGACAAACTCTCCTTTGCTGGCGGAAATCCCTGCGTTACGCGCGCAGGCAACGCCCTGGTTCTCCTGATAGATATAACGTACGCCGGAAAAAGATGTAGCGATTGCGGCGCTTGCGTCAACAGAGCCGTCATCTACGACAATGACTTCAAAAGCGGGATATTGTTGTTCGAATACGCTCTTCAGGGCCGCGGACAAATAACGCTGGCCGTTATACACCGGCATCACCACGCTTACGAAAGGCAGCTTCATTTCATCATGCTGCATGAGAACCTTTCTGTATGAGTTTTTTATACAACGTATCGTAGGAATTAACGAGCTCTTTCCAGTTAAAAAGATTCCTTACCCGTTTTCTTGCTTCTTCGCCCATCTTTTGCGCCGTGTGCGGATGCTCCAGTAGAAACGTAATTGCGCCGGCCAAGCCGGCGCTGTCTTCTTTATCGAACAACAAGCCCGTTTCGCCGTCAATCACGATCTCCGGCAGGCCCCCTACGCGCGCAGCGACCACCGGCCGCGCCATGTGCGCCGCCTCCAAGGCGACTAAACCAAACGGCTCTTGCCATCTGGAAGGCACAATGACTGCCGTGGCCGTATTCATCACATCACAGATCCGGTCCGGAGAAACCCAGCCGATGAATTCAACCATGTCTTGTATGCCCAAAGCCGTCAAGCGGCTCTCCAGGTCCTGCCGCGCCAGGCCGTCGCCTGCAATAATCAGGCGCAGGCAAGGAAAACTGCTTTTAAGCAAGGCCAATGCCTCAAGCGCCAGGTCAAACCCTTTTGCCTTTATAAGCCTGCCCACGCACAACAACCGTGCCGGTTTAAACGGCAGCGGCAAAGGCGCAATATCCGGCGAATCCAGGGCGTTATTGATCAACGATGAACGCTCGGCGATATCAGGGGCCAGCCGGCGGACCCCCTGCAGCATGGCTTGCGAAACGGCGACTACCCAATCCGCTTCGGATACCATATGCGCAAAGACGGCATTCTCTTTCAGGCAACCCGCGGGTAATTCATGCACCGCCAGCAATGTGGGGGCCCGGTGCGTATGCATGGTGCGCAAATGAAAAAAGACGCTCGGATAGCACGTATTGATATGGACCAGGTCCGGCTTAAGCGCCTTCTTGAGTTTTGCTGCGTTCTCAAGCGCGCTGCGGAGTTGTTTTAGGTTACGGCTTGCCAGGGCCGAACGGAAATGAAACCGGTGCACCGGTATATCGCCATACCTTGTTTCATCGGGATGACCGGGGTTGGTGTGCGATGTGATAACGGTAAAATCGTACCCGCGTTTTTGCATGGCCGGAATGAACTGCCTGCTTAAAACCTCAACCCCTCCGATGTGGGGCCAGAACGTTTCAGTCCAATATAAGATCTTCATCGGCCAATAAATTCAAGATCGTATCGGGTATATCCGAAATATCGCTGCCAAGGTCAATAAAATAGCAGGGAACCTGTTTGACGAGCCTGGCGATCCTCTGCAGCGTCGCATGCCCCGTATTGGGCAGCTGGAATATCGTGCTGGGCGCCAGCGCCCGCACCCCCTCCATCTGCGAGGCGCGCGCTAAGGTTGTTTTTGCCTTGCCCGTGATGCGCGGGATAAGCAACGCCTTGATCGGAAGGTCTTTAATGATCTTTTCGGGGTAATAGTCGGATAGAAATAAGAGCGCCTTTTGCGAATCCAGCGCATCGGGATTGCTGATCATTTCCTTCAAATGCGAAAATCTCCATACGTTATCGGCGTCGAGTTTGCCGGTGTTAAAAAGGCTATGCGCCCGCGGTTGATGCTCGTGACTGAGCAGGACATAATCGTCTCCGGCGTAAAGCAGCTGCGAGCCGATACATGAAAGCGCTACGGTAGATTTTCCCGATCCGCCCCTTCCGGCCAACAATACTCCGCCCTCCTCTAACCCAACCGAGCCGGCATGGACCAATTGCCTGTCGCAGCCTGCCATCCAGCCATGGAAGATCCTCAATAACGGAGCGCCGCTTTCGTAATACGGGACCTGCTGCGCATCCTGGATCCAATACACCGCCATATTGCGTTTCATATCCAGCATATTGAATATGCCCGAGTCCTGCTGCACGACCGTCATCATCCCTTCGTCATTAAACCCGCGTATTTCTCCGCGGGGGATATAATCTGCGCCGGACCAGGGAGGCGGCGGCATTTCCGTGTTGGTAGAGGCGCTGTCCCAGAGACAAATAGTCAGGTCGGGTTTCGAATTTGCCTGCGCGGTCAGGTGCGTAAACGCCGGGGTTATGTAAGGCACTAATGCACAGGAGGCAAAACTTAAACGGATAGAACATCCGGCAATATCGTAGAAATGATCGACCGGCCCGTCCCCGCGGACTTGCGCTTTTTGAAACGCCTGATACACACTCTCAAAAAATGCCGGGGGCGTAAGGATGTCTGCCTTTTCTTGATTGCCGGGATGTCGCATGCGGACCTATCTGGATGACTCTTGTTTTTTAGCGGGCCAACCGGTCTCGTCAACTTCGTGGATAGGGTCTAGAATGAGCAGCTGCTGCATGTCGGAATACGTATGTAACGCGGGAGGGCAAAATGCCTGTTTCGCCGCCTCCGGCGATACGCCTGTCGGAACAGGTGTGCCGGTTTTGGCTTCTGCGGGGACGATCAAAGCCTCTTGCTGCAATATGGCTATAAACTTTTTGACTTCGGTTTCTATTTCCGAACGGCTGCCGGCCGCATACCTGCAAGCCATGCCCTCAATGACATCGCCTACGGTAAGCCCCTGCTCGATCAGGCCCCAAATATCGGCCGCCACCCTGTCTAAACTATAGTAGTTGCCCGTATCAAGATTAATAATAACCTGTTCATCTTCGAATGTTTCATAGATAACCTTGGGCTTGTTAATCCTAAAACACAGATGCGTATCCACGCGCGCCTCCCTTGATGTAATATATTTTTAAGGTTTTATTCTAACAAATAATCGGCTTCTGGGCAACCACATTCTCATACCTGGCTCCATGCCTCTTCGAAAACTTTAAGGCATTCCCGGGAATCCTGGGCGCTGCCGGGCGGGTCCGTGTCATTACCGATGCTCCTGACGAAATCAGCGATGATACGGCGATGGCCGTCCCTGTACCAGCGATGGCCGAATTTCCCTCTCAAGGTCCCTACCAGAGAAGTGCCTATTAATTGGGCGGCTAAAGATACATTCGCAACCGCAAAATCCCGCAAGCGTACGGAGCCGGCATGCGCATGGCTGACCATGGTCATGAAAAAGTTATTCACAAAAATGCTCTTTCGCGTCCCCCTGATCTCCATTGCATGCGAAAAGGAATCGGCATTACAGGATATATGGAAAGAACCGATCCCTTTTTGCGCCTCAAGCAGCACGCTGATCTCGTCACGCTCTACCCAGGGGAAATGGCTTAGTTTCTTTGCGACCGCCTTAACGGAACCGACCTTTCCCAACAGCTTTATTATTAAATAAACGGGGTGCTCGACCAAATCCCCGATCCTTCCTCCCCGCATGCGGTGGCAATAGTGATCGGGATTGGAAAGCGGGCCTGTCGGCTTTTCCAGTATTTTTATATCGACGTACAGTATCCGGCCTATCTGGCCGGAAGCAACCAGCGAAAGGGCTTTTTGCACGGCAGGATTATAGAGAAAGTTATGCACGACGCAAAGCTTAACGTTATTTTCTTTGACGGAAAGAAGCATTTTATCGGCCTCGGAGGTATCTAAGGCCATGGGCTTTTCCAGTAATACATGCAATCCTTTTTGCGTCGACAGCATCGTGAACTCGCAATGCGTGTGGGGAGGCGAACAGATGCTGACAAAATCCAGCTCTTCATTCTCCAGCATCGAAGAGAAATCCTCATAGATGTTCGGGATCTTGAACGCCTTTGCCAGAAGTTTGGCCGACGACGCCGATTGATCGCACACCGCAACGACGTCAACGCCTTCCGTGCGCTTAAGGATGGGCAGGTGGGAGCTTCTGGCGATAGAGCCGCAGCCCACAACCCCGCATCTAAAATTCTTTCTCATCTGTCCCTGTGCACTTTTTTATAAGCCAAGCCATGTTCCGGCCTAGCGTACTCATCGTCAACAGGCCCTCTTCGTCATTTTGGACCTGGCCGGCCTCGCGGCCGAGGCCGATATTCCAATAGGATGAGCCTACGGTGATCATCTGGCCTATGGTAAAGAAATGATTTATGGTATCGAAGGCATGGATTGCGCCCGCGCGCCTGACCGCGACCACCGCAGCGCCGATCTTACGCTTGAACATTTCGCCGTTTGCACGGGACACAAACCCCGCACGCTCCATCAAGGCTTTCAGCTGCGCCGTGCAATCGGCAAAATAGGTCGGCGAACCCAGAATAATACCTTGCGCATCTTCCATTTTTGCGATGCATTCGTTTACGATATCATCGGTTACCGCGCAGCGCCGGTTCTTGGCGGAGAAACATTTATAACAGGCAATGCAGCCCGATATCTTCTCTCCGGCAAGCTGGACGAGCTCGGTCTTGAAGCCTTCCTTCTCCAGCTCCTTGAATACCTCCCGGATCAGGATAGCGGTATTGCCGTCTTTGCGCGCGCTTCCATTAAAAGCGACGACTTTCATGACGCACCTCCTCTGTAAATTATACGGGCGATGAGATGTGAAATCAACTAATATCTATGCGGGGTCAAGAGGAAGGTAAAGGCATGAAACTTCCTTGAGAACAAAGCATCTAATTAAAAAGGAAAGAAGAGATGAAAAACGTTAAGGTGTTATTACTTGCGGTGGTTTTCCTCTTGGCGTGCAGCTTGTGCGTCAGCGCAGAGCACATGCCTTCAGGCGGGAAAGGGAACCGTCTTACCGGCCATCAAGGCAATCATCATTTTGACCGCGATGACATGCGCGGCGACCGTGACAGCTTTCATCGCCGGCAGTTGAGGTACTTCGATTATCCGCTCTACTATGGACTGCCGTATGATTATTCCACCAATGAGTATGACGCATATCCGGGCATACTTACTTTGGCGGATATCATAAGGATGACGCGCCTCGGATTTGCCGATACCCGGATAATCGAGGTGATCAGAGGCACCGGATCGGCTTTCGACCTGACGCCGGAGGACGAAGGGTATCTAAGGGCCCAAGGCGTCAGCCCTGTCGTCATTGACTACATGGACTCTACCGCTCCTGGCCGCTAATTACTCTTTTCCGTACAGAGCTCTTAGCTGCTCGACGGTAGGATGGCCTTCGTAATATTCCCCTTGCGGGCCGAGATAGCCGGTTTTGTATTTAGTCAAGGTAACCGGCGTATATCCGCCGCTTACATTCGGGATATTTACTACCACTGTTTCGCCGGGTATTGCCTGAGGTTGCGTTACCGCAGGAACCGGCACAACGGCAGTAGCTTGCGGTTGCGGCACAATGACATATCCGGTAGGACACGGCCGGTAGTACACCCTGTTATAGTAATAATAGGGAACGCCGTTGACGTAAATTATGTCATAGTGCGGCGGAAGTGTCGCGACTATGGCGCCGACCACCAACCCCGTTGCGAACAAACCCCAGAACCACCCGCCTTCGTACCAGCGGCCGCCGTGGTAATAATAACTTCCGTGGCCGCGGTCGCCGCCACGCCCATGGCCCCCCCGGCCATCCCAGGCAAATGCATTAGAGGAAGCTAACGAAAGTGCCAGTATAAGCAGTGCTGCTATCCAAAGCTTGTTTTTCCTAATATGTTCTCCCATGGTCCTCTCCTTTCCGGTTGTCACTATATTAGACACCGGATGGCAAGAAAAAGTTCCATACTAAAATAAAAAAGTTACTGATTCGCCGCAGCCGGAACCACTGCCTCTATTTCTGCGGTTATCTGGACCTCGTCCCCTAAAAGCATTTTGCCCTGAGGTAATTTCTCATTGAAGCTGATCCCGAAGTCATTCCGGTTAATTTTCCCCCGGAGCGTCAGGAGGGTCCCGTTGAGGGCCATAGTAAGCGCGACGGGGTTCGTCTTGCCTTTGATGGTCAGGTTCCCCGTTAGCGTATCTCCTTCTACCTTTGTGCTCGTAAAAGATGCTTCCGGGAATTTCTCCGTATCGAAAAAAAGGTCGGAGCGCAACGCCGCATCCCGGATCACGTTGTGGGTATTGATGCTGCGGACATCGAACTTACCGTCAGCCTCTAATACCTTGGCATTGTCTTCGCTGAGCTTAAGCACCCCGGAAAAGCTCTCAAAAAATCCGATGGTGTATCCGTTGTTGTTTTTGATCTTGAATATAACGCTGGAATTCCCCGGCTCGATGGTAAAAGTCCCGGCCAGAATAATCGAAGAAGAAAATAATATGTACACGGCTGCCATGGCCGACGAATTGATCACTGTACGGATCATCTCTGTGCTCCTTCCTTATCGCGTTCCTCTATTTAATAACTAAGGGCAGCTCTGCTATCCTGTCTTTTCCTGCTTGATCCGTAGCCCTGACCAAGACAACCCATTCCTTACCGGCTTCCAATTGCCGACCGTCGATATGTGCAACCAGATCATTATCCGCCTGCTGCCTGTAGAACCCGATAATTTTCTGGAAGCTCTTGGGTCTTTGCCCCCTGCCCAATTCCACCGTAAAATAATCAAGTTGAGCACCCCGGACAGTGGCAAAAATATCGACCGAGGCATTGCTGATCTTTACGCCGGTTATCATCACATTCAATACGTCCGCCGGAACGGCTCTTAAAGCCTTCGCCGCATCGAGGATACCGGCGCCGGTTTTCGCCTCCCAGGCATCATCCTTGATCTTGACGGCAGTAGAAAGTAGGATATCCGCAATTTGATCCGGCCGCACCGCGGGGTCTTTGGCGAGGATCAAGGACGCGGTTGCGCTGACCATCGGAGCCGCAAAAGAAGTTCCGGAGGCCTTGGTATACAGCCGCTGCCGGTCGGCAGCCGGGCCTTCCCACGGCGCATCCTTGGAATGGAGCGAATATATTTCTTCTCCGGGCGCAAGCAGGGCATTGTTCGGCCCCCAGTTAGAGATAACGCTGCGGGTACCCTCATAATTAAGCGCTCCTACGACCAGTGCTCCTCCTGCGGAAGCCGGACCGTATAAACTGATATCTGCGCCGTCATTGCCGCCGGCCACAACCACCAATACCCCCGAGGCATTCGCATGGTTAATGGCCAATTGTTCCAGTTTCGATATCCCGCGCGCGCCCAAGCTGATATTGATGACCTTGGCGCCGTTGCTGACCGCGAATTGAATTGCCCGAAAGATACTGAGGCTGTTGGTATTGCCGTATTTATCCGCTACCTTAAGCGGCATGATAACCGCGCCCGGATTGATGCCGGCGATCCCTATCCCGTTATTGGTCGAGGCCGCAATAATACCGGCAACCATAGTCCCGTGGCCGCGGTAATCGGTAAGGTCGGCGTTGTCGTCCAGAAAATTCCAGCCGTGTATATCGTCGACATAGCCGTTGCCGTCATCGTCGATGCCGTTGCCGGCGACTTCGCCGGGATTGGTCCAGATGAACCGCGGGCCGTCAGGGTGGTTCACATCCAGCCCGGAATCGATAACCGCAACCACGGTATTCTGCGCGCTGCCGTCCACGACGTTCCAGGCGGAATTCGCGTCGGACTTCGGTAAAAATCCCACTCTCCGGATCCCGTATTGATCCGCGACATTGGGCCCTCTTTTGCCTTCCGCGCCCACGCCTAAACCGACTCCGCCTATCCTCAACGCGCCGCCGATAAGACCGCCGGCTACGGGAGCAATGCCTTTAGAGGAACCGCGGCTTGATTTATACAGCGGGTCGTCGGGATAATCCTTCTCCTCTAAGACCGAACGGGGGTAAACCGGCTCGCTGAAGTAGGGAGACGGGCACCGGGTTGTAGACTCATCGAAAAAGGTCTGACGGGAGTCCCCCCGGAAATTGAGCAATCGGTTGTTGAGGTTGTCGGAGATCTGGAAGATATCGCCGTAGCCCATGCCTAACTGCGGGACCATTACTTCCGAAGGCTGAAAATCGCTGCCCCAGGAATGCCTTTGCGAGAAATAAGGAGGGTAATTGAACGATTGCATCCTGTTGCCCAGCTTGAAAATCGGCTTCTGGGGGTCTGGCGCCCATTGCCAGGAATAATCTTGCTGGTTCTTAAGATTATTTAAAGAGTAGCGGAAATTCATCCGGCTGGAGTTTTCCGCCTGCATCAAATATTTGGCCGTCAGCCCGTAATCGGATTTCAAGTCATTGCCGGTCACGCCTCCCACAAAAATACCCCGCGAATCGAAGATAGACAGGGCCGGCTGGTCTTTGGCCTTGCCAAAGGCTACGACCGGGCCGCCAAAACCGTAGCGCTCCCCCAGCGCCTGGCCGCTGAACCATTCGGAATTAGTGCCGTTGTAAACCTGCAAACCATTTCCCAATAGCGGTAGCGTGCCGCCCAGGCCTATGCGGCCGACTTTTATGTTCTGGCCCAACCACCCCTGTTCTACGGCAGACAGCTCGCTTGTCCCTGTCTTGGGGAAAAATAAAGGAGACTGGCCCCATCCCTGCCGGGGAGCCGGATTATACTCAGGCTTAACCGGGATGCCGGCAATCTGTTCCGTAATATCTTTGATCACATCATCGGTAATGTTCGACCCCTGGCTTTTTATGCTATCCCTAAGATACGCGGCATTGGCGTCAAGGTTGAACTTCGCCTGATTGAGATCCTCCCGCTGGACCCGCTGGTCGGATACCCCGGGCGGCACAAGGAGCAGCTGCTGGAAGCCCCGCGAGGAAGTCGGCAGCTTCTCGATATCGAAGTTGGTGGCGGCAAAATTGACGCTATCCGCTTTCGTTTCCACTATGGCGCCGCCGCCCGCAAGGCCAAATCCGTTTAAAGCACCACACATCAAAAACATGATTGAAAAGATCAGGATCCCGAACGCCGGTCTTTTTCTCATCGGTACCTCCGATAGCTTATCTTCCCTGTTACTGCTGTACCCCTACCCAGGTTCCGTCTTTTGCTTTCGACACTTTCAACTTCGCTCCGCAGCGCGGGCAAATATAGATATCCCCCTCTTTTACCCCTGCCTTGAGGATGATCTCCTGCGTGCACACGGGGCAAGTTAGCGTCGCGTTTTCGGCGTAGACGCTCGTCACCGGCTTGGGGGCTTGAACGGAAATGACCACCATCTCTTTCTCTCCGGAATTCACCAGGCCGTGGAACACATCGGCCGGCCCGTAGACTGCCGACGTCGGGCCGACAGTGACGCTTTCGTTGCCGACGGTAAATTCTCCGACCCCTTCAACAATATAAAAAAGCTCATCGGTGGCGGGATGCTTGTGGAACGGGAGGATCTGCCGGGGCTTGAAGTAAAATGTGTTAAACACGAGTTTATCGGTATTTAACGGGACCTTCTTTATGAACTTGTCTACGTTGAACTCTTTGACGGCATTCACTTTTACCGTCTGCAGCTTACCGGCATCGCTTGGTTCTTGCGCGCGCACAGGACAGGCGGCAAACGCACAAAACAAGACAACGATCGAAAACGGGATCAGTTTACGCATAGCGGTCCTCCTTTTTTTAGCGGTTATTTACTTCCAGTATTTCGACACGGACGAAGGCAGTAAATAGCTGCGGTTTTTGTAGAATACCGTTACTCCCTTTTTATTTATCTCGACGATCTTGGCCCCTTCGATAGTATCTCCGACATTGAATATCCTGTTGTTGATAATCGCCTGCGGGATCTTGCTTTCCCAGACTATTCCTTCTACGACCAGAGGCACGGAAGGACTGAATCCTTCCGGCTTCCCGCCGCCGGCGGGCTCCTCTTTCTTTACGGCCCCCAGAGGGATAATGGCACCGGGTTTTATCTTTGCCACCGAGACGATCCGGTCCCAATTCTGCTTGATCTCGGATATCACTTCCTTCGGATCGAAGTTGTGCACATACAAAAGCAGAAGTATGGCTGCCGCCACGCTGACGAATGCGAACATCTTGATCCCCGGCCCGATGATGTAGACGCGGCGCCCTGACTTTGCCTGCAACTTCGCTTCCCTTACCTTGGCCATTGCCGCGCTCGGCTTAAAAGACGCGCTGATGGCATCCGCCTTGGGGTCGTATCCGCAAAAAGGGCAGAAAGCGGCATTTTCCTGAATAGGGGTACGGCAATATTTACATTCTTTCATCGCACTTAACTCAGCTGGCTTGCTCCATTTTTGTCCTGCAGGTAGACTTCCGGTATAAATTCCATCGAGTCGGGGATAAGCCTGGCCAAAACTTTTTTTATCCGCTCCTGCTGCATCCGGTTTTGCAGGTCAAAAACGGGGTTCTGGCTCAAGTCGTTCAATAACAGGATGACCGGGTCATGCGAAAAGGTATGGTCCTTCAGGAGCTGCTTGATCAAAAGGTCCACATAATCCGGCTTGTCTTTGAATACGTTCACTGCGGTCTTGAAAGCGATCTTGCCCCAGTCGGCAGCGACGGTCTTATGCAGGAGCGCATAGGCGGAGGAATACTTGACCATCTTGACCTGGCCGGGGGCCAAGGTGCCGGCCGTATTCACAATGACGGCGGTAAACTCTGCGTGCTTGAACGTCTTGATCTCCTTGTGTATGTCGATGGTCAACAGGTCAAAAATATACACGCCGTGTACGCGCGATGCGGCCTCGATGGTGCTGCGCTTTACAAAATCCTCTACCGCATCCCAGAGGATCTTTTCGTCGTTGCGGATGAAATTCAACGCTAACAGGCTGCAGGATTGATCTTCGCGGACCGCTGTATATTGGCGGACCTTTTCCTCGTTATGCCCGGTATATGAGATCTCGTCGAAAAGCGGCATATGCCGGAAGAGATTCGAATGCTGAAACCCAAAATCGATCAAGTTCATGCTTAGAATTTCACTTCGGGAACGGCCTTGGCTTTTTCTTCCGCCTTGAAGTATTCGCTGGCCACCTTATAATTGAACATTCCGGCAACGATATTGCCGGGGAACTTCCTGACGGTAATATTATAATCCCTCACTGCCTCATTATACCGCATTCTTTCCACGGCAATACGATTTTCGGTGCCGGATAGCTCATCCATCAGCCGCAGGAATGTCTGGTCTGCTTTTAACGTAGGGTAATTTTCAACCACTAAAAGCAGCCTGGCTAACGCAGCGTCGGTAGCTCCGGCTGCCTTGACTTT
Organism: Patescibacteria group bacterium; assembly: GCA_035506195.1. Taxonomy (GTDB): domain Bacteria; phylum Omnitrophota; class Gorgyraeia; order Gygaellales; family Profunditerraquicolaceae; genus DATJPV01. The sequence goes on from DATJPV010000025.1 coordinate 98,525, forward strand.
TTCGTCTACCGTGCCGGCCTTTGCCCACTGGGAACGCGCAGCGGTAACCTCTTCAAAAACTGACTTTTCATGCGTCGCATATCCTTTAACCGTATTGACCAGATTCGGGATCAGGTCATTGCGCCGTTGCAGCTGATTCTCAACCTGCGCCCATTTCGCGGTAATGGTTTCCTGCTTACTGACGATACCGTTATACAGCCCGATAAGCGGAGCGATGATCAATATCCCCAGGACTACCAGCACTGCCGCCACAATAAGAAACGTTTTCATTGTTTCTCCTCCTTTATGATAGACAAGACCTAAAATCCTCCTCCTGCGCCTCCTCCTCCGCCGCCGCCGCCGCCAAAGCCGCCAAAACCCCCTCCTCCGCCGCCAAAGCCGCCGCCGCCCCAGGAGCCGCCATAGTAACCGCCTCCGTAATATCTGTTCCTATACGTTCCCAGATTGCCGATGAAAATGAACAACATAATAATGACAAAGATCAATATGACCGCGCTATTGGGCAGGCTCGATGAAGACTGGCTTTCCGGGCTGATCTCCTGGAAATTGCCTAATGCCGCCAAGCTGACATGCGCATCTTTGGCAATGATACCGGCGACGGCGCATACACCCTGGTATAAACCCTCGGCGTACTTGCCTTCTTTAAAATACGGGACCATGTAGGTCCGGCCGATCTCACCGCACAGGCCATCCGGCAGGATCCCTTCTACGCCATAGCCGGTTTCGATACGCCAGCGCCTTTCCTTAACTGCCAGGAGTACCAGGACTCCGTTATCTTTGCCTTTCTTCCCCGGTTTCCAGCTGTCAAAGATCAACCGTGCGTATGCTTTCTCATCATAGGGAGCAATCGAACCCGCCGTTACTACGACGATTTCCGCAGAGGTCTTCTGTTCTACCTCTTCGATCACAGAGGCTATCTTATCCGCGGTCCCTCGATCGATGACATTGGCAAAATCATTGACCCAGCCTGTCGGTTGAGGGATATTCTGGGCATGCCCCAACAAAGGCAGGATAAGAAAACCAAGGGCGAAGAATATTTTACGCATATACTATAAGGTATCGACTAGAGCCACCAGCGATTCCAACTCTTTCACAAAAGTAAGGAATAATTGCTCGATGTCGTTCTCGGCCAATTTGATCTCTTTATTCTTGGCAGACAATATTTTTTCCCAGGCTGCCATGTCGATCTTGAACTCGGAGGCCAGTTCTTTTATGATATCGCGCTTCAAATAGGACGGCTTTTTACCTTTTATCCGCAGGACGTTACGCGCAATATGCAAGATCGAGGTAAAAGATGCGAATAACAGGCTTTGCAACGCAGGCATATTATTATACAACGCCAGGTATGCCTGCCTCAACTTAAGGAGCTTGGCCTTTAGCTCATGCTCGCACTGGAATCTCAGGTGCCGGATATCGATATTGATATTTTTCAGGACGTCTGCGCCGTACAACACAAGGTAATTCTCCTGCATATCCAGGAATTCAATGGGAAAGATATCCGTGGAGCCGGCGATGTATTCCTGTGTCATAAATAAAGGGCTGATCATTTTGAATGCGCGCATCAACCTTGATGACCTCTTGATGACTTCCAAATCGGTATTCTTTAATACGATAAGCAGGTTCAGGTTCGAATGCCTTTCGACAAACTCGCCGCTTACCGCGCTGCCGTACATAATAAGCGAGACTAATTCATCGCGATATGCATCTTTTAATTCTTGCGCGAAGCGCTGCAGTATATTTTTATATTGATCCGCTATTTTTAACTGCTCCATGAATTCCTCCTGTCTGCACCGCAAGCATCGAGATCGAACCTCCGTCAAACCCTTCGACCGGGAAACTGATCCGCTCATTTTTTCTGCGGAGCGCGATTATATATAGCAACGGCAGGTAATGGTCCGGTGTCGGCGCCGAAAGCGCGGCATCATTACCTAATTTTTCGTATTCGATGAGCCGGCTATCTTGGCCGGAAATTAAAAGCTTACGCGCCTGCCTTTCGAACCGCAGTGCCCAGTCAAAAGGCTTGACTTGACGCTCGCCCCAGGCATAGGCGTGCAGGTTATGCACCAGGTTGCCGCTGCCGATGATAAGGACGCCTTCATTGCGCAGAGGCGCAAGTTTTTTACCGATTGCGTAGTGAAATTCGGGGGGTTGCGATTCGTCTATGCTTAATTGTACGACCGGGATATCGGCCTTGGGGAACACGCGGCTAAGCACAGACCAGCTCCCATGGTCCAGGCCCCATCGCATATCCGGGCCTACGAAAACCGGTGCCAGCAGGGCCTGCACGCGCCTGGCAAGGGCCGGGTCGCCCGGCGCAGGATACTGAACCGCGAAGAGCTCTCGCGGAAAACCGCCGAAATCATGGATCGTGCGCGGAGAACGCATTGCCGTAACCAGAGTAGCCGGCAGATACCAATGCGCGGAGACGCACAGCACGGCTTTGGGTTTCGGCAGCTTGCCCCCGATCGCCTTCCAGGCCCTCGCATATGCGTTATCGAGCACTGCGTTCATGGGGTTGCCATGCCCGAAGAAAATGGCAGGCATAAGCTTTGACATAGGGACATTGTACCTCAACGGCCGGAATTTGTATAGAGGGTAAAAAGCTCTTACGGGCTACGAGGAGATTCGGGAGGTTTCCTCCTCAGGCGACTGCTGCTTGACCGGAGAGCGCGGCTGCGGGCAGGCGCCTGTCCAGCAATAGAGACAAACCGGAACCGCTACCAAGACTCATATATCCTTCGCTCTTCCTCCAGCTTCTTCTGGTTCTCGGCGATGATCTTCCTGCCTTCTTCGGTCATCTGCAGGTCTTTAAGCATTTCGCCTTTATGCTCCAGGATGCTGCCTTTTTGTATGGAGAGTTGACACACGGCGATCTTCTGGGCATGTTCGGCGATCTTTTCTCCCGCATCCGCCGTTTCTTCCGCCTTTTTTGCCAATCTTTCGGCACGGCTGACCAGGCGCTTTCCGTACGCTAACTCATCGTTATCGCCCCTGAGCCTGCCTTCTTCGACCATGCCTTGCCCTTTATTCATGATCTTTTCTGCCTTTTCCATCAAGGCGTGGGCCCTCTCGCACTTTGCTATTGCCGCCTCCATGGTCAAGGCTGCTTTAGCATACACCGAAGAGGCAAAAAATAACACGGCCAACCCACTCACTAAAAACACGATTAGTTTTCTTTTCATGTCTGCCTCCTTTAGGACCGGGGCTTATCCCCGCATTTACTGGCAACTACAGCAACATGAGCCTGCTTTCGCCGTCGCCTGGTAGAGGCTTCCTTCCAGCGGCAGCTTTGCCTCTTTGTAGTCCTTCAAGCCCCCTTTATAATCAACCACATCACTATACCCCAGAGCGATCAACTTCTCCGCTGCTTTGGTACTGGCCTGACATTCGAAACTGGCGCAGTACGTCACAATCTGGGCATCTTTCCTAAGGGCGCCGGCTGCCTTTTGCTCTATATCCTCTAAAGGCAAGGAGATCGCGCCTTTGATATGCTCCCTGAAATAACTGTCTGCCGGAAGCACATCAACCAAAACGAACTTTTTTCGAGAATGTATCAGCTCTTCCAATTCGTTCCTTGTTATTTGCCTTATCATAGGGACCTCCTTTTAAAGTTGCGCGCCTAATCTCAACAGCATGTTAAAGCCGTCATATCCTGGCCGCAACAGGTAATGCTGCAAGGATCGCACGCACACTCCTTATCCACCCGCACCACCGCTCCGCAGACATTACAGGCATATCTTGTGCCTCTTTTGGCTCTTGAACCTCTTTTTACGCCTCTG
>DATJPV010000026.1:0-30341 GCA_035506195.1 Patescibacteria group bacterium
GGATCCATTATTTCGGGTACTATTGCCTTGTCGCCGGGGCCATTACCTTGCTATTCCTATAAATGAGCATACTCGTTCTGGGGACCGTCGCATTAGATACGGTAAAGACACCTTCCGGCAGGAGAAGGAACATGCTTGGCGGCTCAGCCGTGCATTTTGCCATGTCCGGCAGGTTATTCAGCCGGGTCCATCTTGTCGCGGTCATCGGCGAGGATTTCCCCGAGGCCCATATCGATTTTCTGGGTAAGAAAGGGGTTGTGCTTGACTGCCTCATCCGCCGCCCCGGCAGCACGTTCAGGTGGTCGGGCGAATACCGCGGCGATTTGAATACCGCCATTACGCTCAAGACAGAGCTGGGGGTGTTAGCCAGTTTCGTCCCGCAGGTCTCTGCGGTTCAGCGCAGAATAAAAAACGTGTTTCTTGCCAATGTCGACCCCGACATCCAGCGTTATCTTCTGGGCCGCATGCGTTCTCCGGGCCTCATCGGGCTGGACAGCATGAACTACTGGATTAAAACCAAACGCAGCTCGCTTGCCAAGGCCCTCAAAAGCGTCCATATATTTGTGGCCAATGACCAGGAAGCCAGGGATTTATCCGGAGAGGCAAACCTCGTAAAGGCAGCGCGGTATTTGCGTTCCCGCGGGCCCCGGATGGTCTTGATCAAAAAAGGCGAGCACGGGGCGATGTTTTATAGCGATGCGTTCATCGGTAGCCTCCCGGCGTATCCGACCGCCACGGTCGTTGACCCTACCGGCGCCGGAGATACCTTTGCCGGCGGGTTCATGGGGTACCTGGCCAAGACGGGCCGGGTTGACCAGGCAGCGGTCAAAAAGGCCCTTGCCTATGGTACGGCCGCCGCTTCGCTTAACGTCGAAGGTTTCGGCGTCGAACGCACAAGCCTGCTTAGCTTGCAAGACCTGGAAAAAAGGCTGTCGGCGTTTAAAAAGATGATCCTATTTTAAGCCGCACGAACAGGCTACAAAGGAGAGGACATGCTAGAAGAGAAGATCCTTAATGACTACAAGGAGGCAATGAAGAGCAAGGATACGGTAAAAAGCTCTATCTTGAGCTTTCTGCGTGCGGAGATCATGAATGCAGCCCTGAAGAAGAGCAAGAACAGCCTTGACGATGCCGAGATCATCGTAGTGATCAAAAAGCAGATCAAGCAGCACGAGGACTCCATCCAGCAATTCACTGCCGGTAACCGCCAGGACCTGGTAGAGAAAGAAACCAGGGAGCTGGCGATATTGAAGGCCTATGTCCCGCCGGAGTTATCTGTTGATCAGATACGCCAGGCCGTCGCACAGGCCATTATCGACTGCGCCGCCAGCGGCCCCCGGGATATGGGCAAGGTCATGAAGGAAGTGCTGGCCAAGACAGCAGGCCAGGCAGACGGGAAGCTGGTCAGCGACCTGGTCAGGGAGAAGCTCTCCGGGCCCCAAAAATAAATTATTTGACAAACCTGCCAAAACGACATATCATATAGCAGCCGTTTTTTTGCGTACGGAACGTACGCATCTTCGAAAGGAAGCCAGACTCATGAAGGAGATACGCATACATGCCAGAGCCGGCCAGGGGGCCATTACCACCGCTTCCCTGCTTGGCTATATCTATTTTTTAAAAGGGATGTATCCCTACGCCGTACCGCACTTTGGCGCTGCCCGCATGGGCGCGCCGATGAACGCCTTTGTCCGGGTAGACTCCAAGCCCATACGCCTGCGCAGCCAGATCTATGAGCCGGATTACGTCCTGATCGTCGATGCGACCCTTATGCGCGGGTTCAATTGTTTCTCCGGCCTGAAGGACAACGGTATCGCTATTATCAACCAGCGCGAGGGGGTAGAGATCCCCAAAGTCAACGCCAGGCAGAAGGTTTTTCTCGTCCCCGCCAACGATATCGCCCTCAAGACCATCGGGAGGCCTTTGGGCAATACCGCACTTTTGGGCGCCTTCGCCGCAGCGACCGGAGAATACGAATTGGAATTCCTGGTCGAAGCCATAAAGAAGAGATTCCCCGCGGGCCTGCAGGACCCCAATATTAAGGCGGCCACGCAGGGATACGAATTTGTCAAGAACAGCACGAAAGGATAGCCTGCCATGTTCGGTCCGTTAATTTCCAAGCCGGGTTCAAGCAAGAGCAATAAGACCGGCTCCTGGCGCGTAGAGATAAGGCCGAGATTCTTGCAGAAGAACTGCATCGCCTGCAAGATGTGCCTGTTGATCTGCCCTGAAGGCTGCATCGAAGGCGACGCCAAGAATACCTATCATTGCGATTTTACCTATTGCAAGGGCTGCGGCAACTGCGCCGCCATCTGTCCCAAGGCGGACATCGAAATGGTTAAAGAGGAGACAAAGGAATAACATGAAAGAATTTCTTGAAGGTTCGATGGCGGTAGCCAAAGCGGTCCAGCTGTGCAAGCCCGGAGTGGTTTCTGCCTATCCCATCACACCGCAGACGCACATCGTCGAAGAACTGGCCCAGATGGTGGCCGACGGGCATTTAAAGGCCGAATTTGTCAACGTGGAATCGGAACATTCCGCGGCATCCGTAGTCCTGGGCGCAGCCGCTACCGGCGTGCGTACCTATACCGCGACCAGCTCTCAAGGCCTGTTTCTTATGGCTGAGGTGGTTTTCAACATCGCAGGCCTGCGCCTGCCGATGCTGATGACCTGTGCCAACCGTGCGGTCTCCGCCCCGATCAATATCTGGAACGACCAGCAGGATTCCGTGTCGCTGCGCGACTCCGGCTGGATCCAGCTTTACGTAGAAGACCTCCAGGAGACCGTCGATTTTCACCTGATGGGTTATCGCCTGAGCGAAGACAAATCCATGATGCTGCCGGTGATGATCTGCATGGACGGTTTTATCCTTACCCACGGCATCGAGACCATAGATATGCCGGAGCAGGCGCTGGTGGATAAATTCCTGCCTTCCTATAAGGCGCTTTACAAGCTTGACCCGGCCAATCCCATCACGATGGGGCCCCTGGTTGACGCCGACTATTATATGGAGACCCGTTACGCCATTGACCAGACCCAAAAAGAAGCCCTGGCGCTGATCCCTAAGATCACCGCGGAGTTTTCCAAGGTTTTCGGCCGTGCCTATAACGGCCTGGTCGAAGGCTACCGTATTGACGATGCCGAGCGGGTCATCGTAGCCATGGGGTCGGTCTGCGGCACCATCAAGGAAACCATCGATGAGTTGCGCAAGAAAGGAAAAAAGGTGGGGTTATTGAAGATCACCTGCTACAGGCCGTTTCCCGCACAGCAGATTTACGAGGCCCTTAAGAACATACCGAAGGTGGCGGTTGTAGACCGCGCCCTGTCCCTGGGTTCGTATGCGCCCCTGGCCGCGGAGATCAAAGCCGCCTTTTTCGGCAAGAAGAAAAAACCTTCGGTGATCAGCAGTTTTATCGTCGGCTTGGGTGGCCGCGACATCACCAAAGATTCGATAAAAGAAGTATTCCGCCTGCTGACTACCACGGAAAAGAACGAATACATTGATCTGAAGCCGGAATTATTAAAGGAGAGTTATGAATAAGCAATTGTTTAATCCGGGGCACACCGCCTGCGCCGGGTGCGGCCAGTCATTAGCTGCCCGGTTGGTGCTTGAGGCCAGCGGGCCCAATACGGTCATTATCAATAACACAGGCTGCCTTGAGGTTTTCTCGACCAAATATCCCGAGTCCGCTTGGGCAGTCCCCTGGATACATTCCCTTTTTGAGAACGCCGCGGCAGTCGCCTCCGGAGTAGAGGCGGGGCTGAAATCTTTAGGCACAAAAGATACTATCAACGTTATTGCCCAGGCCGGGGACGGCGGAACCGCCGACATAGGGCTGCAGGCATTATCGGGAATGCTTGAGAGGGGGCATGACGTCCTTTTTGTCTGTTACGATAACGAAGCGTATATGAATACCGGCGTGCAGCGCAGCGGCCTGACGCCTTTTGACAGCAATACGACCACCAGCCCTACCGGCATCCAGTCCTGCGGTAACCTGAGGCCGAAGAAGCCCGTCCCGGAGATCGCCAATGCCCACGGTATCCCTTATGTGGCTACGGCATCGGTCGGCTTTCCTCAGGACTTAAGCCGCAAGGTCAAAAAGGCGTTGAGTATCAAGGGTCCGAAATACCTGCAGGTACATGTGCCTTGTCCTCTGGGCTGGCGCCATGACCCCGGGCTTACCTTTCAGATCGGAAAATTAGCGGTAGAAACAGGTCTGTATCCGCTTTTTGAATACGAAAATGGCAGGCTCTCGGCGGTCAGGCAGATACAGCCTAAACCCGTCGAGGAGTACCTGAAGGCCCAGGGAAGATTTAAACATCTGTTGAGTAAGCCCGAAGAGGTCAAGAAGATTCAGGCGGTCGCAGATGCGAATATAGAGCGGTACAATTTAAAAGTCCAGGCGACAAGCTAAAAGGGGGTGTCCGTTATGGGTAAACAGGCAAGAGCGATTGTAGATCTAAGCTTGAAAGAGCTGGTACATGATTTGAACAAGGCCTATTGCGACGAATGGCTGGCATTCTATCTTTACTGGTACATGGCGCAGACGGTCTCAGGCAGGGCATATGAAGATATGCAGGAGTTCCTGGAAAAAATCGCCAAGGATGAGCTGGAACATGCCACAGAGCTGGCGGACCTTATCGTCAAGCTCGGCGGAGCTCCTCTGGCCAATCCCATGGATTTATCCAAGAACGCCAATGCACCGTATACCATGCCTCCCAAGAATACTGCCGATATCAACCGGATCATCCGTATCGTCACTGAGGCAGAAGCCGCTGCGATCGAAGTATATGGGAAGATAGCCAAAAAGACTCTCGGTAAGGACCACGTAACGTATCAGCTGGTAACGCATATTTTGTCCGAAGAGGTTACTCACGAAGAGATGTTTGAAAACCTTTTAGAACGATAGGAGGAAATGTTTTATGGCTAAAGTAAGTGTAGATGCGTCGACCTGCGTAGGTTGCGGATTATGTGAACAGGCCTGTCCTGACGTGTTTGAAGTGCAGGGCGACGGTATTGCCCATGTGAAAGCGCAGGTGTGCGCTACGTGTAACCTTAAAGAAGTTGCGGATCAGTGCCCGGTCAATGCTATCAAGGTAAGCGATTAGTTTTTTAGAATCGCTGCGTCTTGTTTCGTAACCCCTCAAGAATTCCGGCGAAGTAAAGTTGCTTCTTTTGGAACAGCAGCTTCCGCCGGAATTCTTCTTTTTCCTGCCCGAATTTCTTTTCGTCAATCGGATTTTTCGATTTTAGCTTGATGATATAATATGCCGTAGGCGTTTCGACCACATCGCTGAAAGCGGCCGGCTCCAGGCGCTGGGCAACCAGCCAGAGATTATCGGATGCGCCTATGCCCTCAATGTAGGTTCCGTATTTAAAAGCGCCCGTGGTGCCCACGACCAGCCCCGCAGCTTTAGCAGCTTCGCCAAAATCAGCCGTTTTCAACCGCGCGGCAACCTCCTGGATCTTTGTTTTTGCCAAGGAGCGCGACCGGTCCTTGATAAGCTCTTCTTTTACCTTGTCCTTCACCGTCCCAAACTCCGGTATGGAAGGTTCTTTTTTCTCCTTGAGCCGGATGAGGTAGTATTTGTTGTCCATCACGATGGCCGGCAGGACCTGGCCGGATTGCGCTTTGGCAAGCAGGCTGGATATCTGAGGCGCCCAGCCGATACCGGGGATCGGATCGGATTCCGCGAACAGCGGCGTTTCGGTCGCAGTCAGCCCCAGGTCTTTGGCGATCTTTTCCAGCTCTTGTTTCCTGGCCATCCTTAAAAAAACCTCCTTTGCCTTCTCTTTGACCTGCGCGTCATCCTTGCCGTCGGGGGTTAGGCTGACATATTCAACCTTGAAAGAGAGGGGTTGCTTGAAGGCAAGCTCGTTGTTCGAAAAATACTCCCGCAGCTGTTCTTCGGTAGGATCGATCCCTTTGGCAAAATCCGCGGGTTTTGCCGCGATATAATCGATAGTGACGTCTTCGTTGGCTTTACGGTATTCCTGCGCCAGCTCTTCGTCGCTGATCGTGACGCCGGCAGTAGAGAGCTCGTAAAGCTTTGCGATCATGATATTCTGCCTGATCTGTTCCTCGAATATGCGCGGTTGCGTCCGGAACACGTATTGAAGCATTTGATTATATATCTGGACATCGAACCTGTCTTTACGCTGGAAGGCAGGGATGCTCTCGATGACCGTAATGATCTCCTGGTCGGCCGTCCTTATCTTCTGCCGCTTGGCTTCGGCCAGCAGGATAAGTCTGTCCCAGGCCTGGGCTTCGAAGTTTACGAGCTTTTGTACCTCTGCAAGATTATCTCCGAACTGGATGACCATCTGGTTCTTGACGGCCTCAAAGGCGTCTTTGTATTCCATAAAGGATACGGCCCTGCCGGATATCCTGCCGGCGTACGGCGTCTCTTTCCTGCCGCGTATATAGCTGCCGATCCCCCAGAAGACAAAGGCCGGTACGATCAATATCGCCAGGATGATCCATATCCATTTTGCCAGATGTTTTCTGCGTAATAGCTTCAGCATGCATATGCTCCTTTGTAGGGTGTGAGCATTAATTATAGTGAAAAATAAAGGATATTGCAAGGAAAAGCAGGAGACTGTTTTTTTCTTTTTTCCCTTTACAAGATATGGTTAAGTCGGTATAATACACAAGCGTTGAAGTTTCACGAGCGTAAAAATCAAGGAGCTTGTATGTCAAAACCCAAAGTATTGAAATTAGGGTTGCCAAAGGGCAGTCTTCAAGAGTCTACCTTCCGGATGTTCAGAAAGGCCGGTTTTAATGTTTCCCTGCCCTCGGAACGCTCTTATTTTCCCAGGGTGGATGACCCCGAGATCGATGCGGTTCTGCTGCGCGCGCAGGAGATGTCCCGCTATGTCCAGGAGGGAGCCCTTGACTGCGGCATTACCGGCAATGACTGGGTCCTGGAGAACGGCTCTGACGTCGTGCGGGTGACGGATTTGACATACGCCAAGCAGAGCTTGAACAAGGTACGCTGGGTCCTGGCGGTACCGCAGGATTCCGGCATCACGTCTCCTAAGAAGCTTGAGGGTAAACGTATCGCCACGGAGCTGGTAAATGCCACCCGGGCGTATTTTCGCAAACAGAAAGTCAACGTAGATGTGGAATTCAGTTGGGGCGCAACCGAGGTCAAGGTTAACTCCGGCTTAGTGGATGCGATCGTGGAGCTGACCGAGACCGGTTCGAGCCTCCGGGCGAATAAGCTGGCGGAAATTGCCACGATCTGCGAGTCGACCACGCAGTTCATCGCCAATAAAGCCTCCTACAAGGACGCTTGGAAGAAAAAGAAGATGGAAGAGATTGCGGTCCTTTTGCAGGGGGCCATTGCCGCGGAAGCAAAGGTCGGGCTGAAGATGAACGTGCGCAAGAACGACCTGCGCAGGGTCATCAGTATACTGCCTGCCCTCAAAAAGCCGACCGTTTCGGCGCTTTCCGAAGACGGCTGGTGCGCGATCGAGACCATCATCGACGAGAAGGTTGTGCGGGTCATCGTGCCCCAGTTAAAGCGCGCCGGCGCGGAAGGTATTATTGAATATCCGTTGAACAAGGTCATATACTAAGGAGACGTGCATGCCTTGCGGAAGGAAAAGGAAACTGAAGAAGATACGCACGCATAAAAGAAAGAAAATGCGTCGCCGCCTTCGTCACCTGAAGAAGAGAGCCTGGGGTTAAAGAGCGCTTTAGCCCAACATTATCCGTACCATGACTTCTATGCCGCGAAAGCTCAGACGGGGGCTGGGATTGTGTGCGCTGATGGTGCTGTGCGTAGTCGTTGAAGCCCCGGCATTCGATAAAAAGACCTCCCTGGCAATGAGCCACTACATCATGGCAGGCATGTATAACGGCCTGGGAGATATAGATAAGGCGATACAGGAATACAAGAGAGCGTTACGGACAGACCCGGCAAGTCTGGCCATTCGCCTGAACCTTGCCGCCGATTACCTCAAACGCAATCAGTCAAACCTGGCAATCGAGGAACTCAAGCTCGCCACCAAGTTCAACCCCGAAGCGGTAGAGCCGCACGCCGTGCTGGCTCTGGTGTATTCCGCACAGAAGAAGCAAGAACTGGCCGCGGTTGAGTACGAAAACGCCCTTAAGAAGACTTCCCGGCTTAATCCCGGCAACATCGATATTTACAAAACGCTCGGCGTGCTCTATCTGCAGCAAAAGAAATTCGCTGAAGCAGAAAAGACATATCGGATGATCTTGGAGGTGGCCCCGCAAGACGCCGAGGCGCATTTTTATTTGGCCAATATATACGATGAACTCAAGGACCGGGCCAAGACGGAAGCGGAGCTTAAAAAAGCGCTGGAGCTTAAGCCAGATTATCACGAGGCCATGAACTATCTGGGGTACCTGTACGTCGAAGAAAACAGGAGCCTCGACCAGGCAGAGCTCATGATCAAGAAGGCCCTGGAGTTTGAGCCGGATAACGGCGCTTATATCGATAGCCTCGGCTGGCTCTATTTTAAACAAGGCCGCCTTGTTGAGGCGCTTAAAGAGCTCAAGAAGGCCGCCTCGCTGCAGGAAGACCCCGTCATCTATGATCACTTAGGCGATGCGTATTCCAAGGCCGGCGACGTTCAGAATGCGCGCATTCAGTGGGAAAAATCGCTTCAGCTGGATAAGGACCAGGACAAGATCAAAGAAAAATTAAAGCAACCGCAGAGTAAATAATGGCAGCAATGACGCAGGAAGAGCAATCCATAAAAGAATTAGAGGCTACGGCCAGGAAAATAAGGCTGCTTATTATCCAGATGCTGGGCAAGGCCGGTTCAGGCCATCCCGGAGGAAGCCTTTCTTCGACGGACCTGATAACGGCGCTGTATTTCCGCATCCTGCGTCATAATCCCAAAGACCCGGATTGGGCTGACCGCGACAGGTTCCATATGTCCAAGGGGCACTGCTGTCCCCTCTGGTATGCGGTGTTGTCTACCTGCGGCTATTTCCCCCAAGAGAAGCTTTGGACCTTAAGAAAACTGGGTTCCTTCCTGCAGGGCCATCCTGACAGGCGTACTCCCGGGGTTTCCGTTGCTTCCGGCTCCCTGGGGCAGGGGCTTTCGGTGGGGCTGGGTATGAGCCTGGCAGCTAAGCTTGACCGGCGCGATTACCGGGTCTATGTACTGTTAGGCGACGGCGAGATACAGGAAGGCAATATCTGGGAAGCCGCCATGGCCGCCAACCATTACAAATGCGACAACCTCTGTGCGATGCTGGATTATAACGGCTGCCAGATCGACGGCAGAGTGGAAGAGGTTATGAAGATCGAACCGGTAGTGCCGAAATGGCGCTCCTTCGGCTGGCATACCATCGAAATAGACGGCCACGATATGCCGCAGATCCTCCAGGCATACGAAGAAGCCAGGATGGTCAAGGTCAAGCCCACTATTATTATTGCGCATACGATCAAAGGAAAGGGAGTTTCCTTTATGGAAAACGCCGTGGATTTTCACGGCCGCGCCCCCACAAAAGAAGAGACGGAAAAAGCGCTTAAAGAACTGGAAGGATGACATACGACGATGGCAGAAGCATTGTACCAGCGAGATATCTACGGCCAGGCCCTGGTAGAGCTGGGTAAACAAGACGAGAATATAGTCGTGTTGGATGCGGACCTGTCCGGGTCGACCAGAACTTCGGTTTTTGCCCGGGAATTTCCCCATCGGTTCTTCAATTTCGGCGTCGCCGAGCAGAACATGATGGCTACTGCCGCCGGTCTTGCCTCTTGCGGCAAGACGGTATTCGCCTCGACATTCGCGATGTTTGCCTCCGGCCGTGCCTGGGACCAGGTCAGGAATACCGTTTCCTACAATAATTTCAATGTCAAGATCGTAGCTACCCACGCCGGCGTTACCGTGGGTCCCGACGGCGCCAGCCACCAAGCCAATGAGGATATTGCGCTGATGCGTATTATCCCTACCATGCATATTATCGTACCCTGCGATGGGCCACAGACCCGCGAAGCGATCATGGCTTCGGTCAAGGTCCCGGGGCCTTTCTACATTCGCCTGGGGCGTTCCAAGGTCCCCACTATCGAGCAGAAGGGCGCTTTTGAATTCGGCAAGGCGCAGATCCTGATTGAAGGCAAGGACGTAGCGATCATCGCCTGCGGAATTATGGTACAAGAGGCCTTGACTGCCGCAAAGAACCTTTTGCAAAAAGGGATCAAGGCCGCAGTGGTCAATGTGCACACCATTAAGCCCCTTGACGAACAGGCCATTATCTCCGTTGCCAAACAGGTAAAAGGCCTGGTGGTATGCGAAGAGCACTCGATTATGGGCGGGCTTGCCTGCGGCGTTGAAGAAGCCGTATCTTCGGCCTGCCCGATACCGATTTCGCGCATCGGTATTAAGAACAGATTCGGCCAGTCCGGCGAACCGGCCGAACTTTTGAAAGAATATCAGCTTACCAGCGCGGATATAGAAAATGCAGCAGTGCATGTCTACCAAGCGCCTCACCCTTAAATCCTACGCCAAGCTCAATCTCTATCTGGCGGTATTACGCAGCCGCGCCGACGGCTACCATACCATAGAGACCGTTTTTGAACGCGTTGACCTGTACGATACCATTACCCTGACGCTGCGCCGGGACAGCGCCATCAAGATCGTGACGGATTCGCCCCTGGTGCCTTGCGACCGTACAAACCTGGCGTATCGCAGCGCCGCATTGCTGCGCGACGCCTTCAATGTCGGCCGGGGCGTTACTATCCGTATACGTAAACGTATCCCTCCGGGCGCCGGGATGGCCGGCGGTTCCTCTAACGCCGCAACGGTATTACAAGGGCTGGCGCAACTCTGGGGCCTGAAACCCGGCTGTACGCGGCTGATTGCCTTGGCCAAGAAGATAGGTGCGGACGTCCCGTTTTTCTTGTACGATTCGTCATTCGCCCTGGGTCAGGCCAGAGGAGATAAAATAAAGCCGCTGCATAGGTTGGATAATGTCCGGCTCTGGCAGGTAGTGGTAGTGCCGCGCTTTAAGGTCCCTACCCCCCGGATATACAAAAAATGGGACGAAATCCCCCCAAAAGCACGGTTGACAATACCTAAATCCGGTGTTAAAATACTTACTTCAGCGCTTAAAAAAAATAATCCCTTTTTGCTTCAAGGGCTCCTTTTTAACAGTCTTGAACAGATTACGTCCAGCCTTTATCCGCAGATAGAGCACATCAAGAACGCTCTCGGCGGGTTAGGGATACGCCTCATACGCATGTCCGGCAGCGGTCCGGCAGTTTTCGGGATACTCTCTTCACGAAAGGAGGCGGTATCGGCAGCTGCGCAGCTTAAACGCGATAAGCTCTGGCAGGTTTTTGTAACCCGAACGGTTTAAAGACTGCTAGTAAGGAGGTACTGCGATGGAAATAACCGAGGTCAAGATATTCCTGAAGGATTCTCCCGATAAAAAACTCAAGGCATACGCCACAGTGACGTTCGATAATGCCTTTGTAGTCAGAAATATCAAAGTTATTGAAGGTAACAGCGGCCTGTTTATCGCCATGCCTTCCCGGAAGATCAAGCAGCCTTGTGTCAAGTGCGGGTTCAAGAACGAGGCGCGCAGCAAGTATTGTAATCAGTGCGGGACCCAGCTGCCGTTGGCCCCCCGGATGCCGGTTGCGGAGGCGGAGGCCGGAGCCCAGTCGGAGCATAAAGACATCGCTCATCCTATTACGCAGTCGTTCCGCGAGTACCTGCAGAAAAAGGTTTTGGAAGCATACGAGCAGGAGAAGGCAAGGGGCCACGCAGCCCCGGGCAGCCATGAGCCTTCCGACGAATGAACCGTGCGTAAAGGACGCAAGATCTTGGGACGTCGTCCAATGGTAGGACACGAGAATTTGGGTCTCGCTATTATGGTTCGAGTCCATACGTCCCAGCTAAATTTGCCCGCTATGACGTGTAGCAAATTTGTCCCGAAGCTTACGCAGAAAATTTCTGCGAAGCGAAAGAAATTTTCAAGTGCTTAAGCAAGGGACACAGCAAGGAGACCATCTATGACAGAGATACTGCAGGAAAAATGGATGAAGGGGGTTGCGGTTACGACCACGGTACTGGCCGTAGCAACCGCAATAGCGGCTTCGCGAGGAGCAGCCTGCGGCGCCAAGACACAACTGTTGACTGCGATCGAAGGCAGTAAATGGGCATACTATCAAGCCAAAAGCATTAAACAAAACTTAGCGGAGGCACAGCGCAACGCTTTCGAAGTAGAGGCCCTTGGCGCGGCAAACCAGGCGCAAAAGGCGGCGTTTGAGGAAAAGTTAAAGACAAGTAACGCCGAGCTCGCGCGCTACGATAAAGAGAAAACTGCGATCAGGCAGGAGGCAGAGGCCGTCGGCATCGAGAACGCGCTCCTGGGCAAGAAGGCAAGCAAGTTCTCTATCTCGGTAGTGTTCTTTCAGATCGGCATCATGCTTTCATCGGTAAGCGCCCTTCTTAAGAGAAAAGACCTTTGGATCATCGGCCTTGTCTTTGGGGTTGTGGCCATTGTCTTCTTGGCACATGGCCTCTTTCTGAAGCCGTTATTGTTCTAAAAGATATGATGCATAAAAAAGTAGCGGTAATAATTTTGGCGGCAGGCAAGGGCGAGCGGATGAAATCCGAAACGCCCAAGGTGCTGCATCCGATCTGCGGCCGGCCGATGCTGGCTTACGTGCTGGACCTTGTCAAAGGCCTCAAGGCCGAACAGGTCGTCGCGGTGTTAGGTTATAAACACCAGCAGGTCCGCGCCATACTGCCCGGGCATATCAAGGTCGTCCTGCAGGAACAGATACGCGGTACGGCCGATGCGGTAAAGAAAGCGATGCCGTTGCTTTCCGGCTTCACGGGCACGGTGCTTGTGCTCTACGGAGACAACCCCCTGCTCCAAAAGCAGACCCTTAAGAAGCTTCTCCAGCACCACATCCGCAATAGTTGCGATGCGACCCTGTTGACGGCGACGGTGGAGAAACCCTCCGGTTACGGCAGGATCCTGCGGGACAAATACGCCAGCATCTGCGGGATAGTGGAGGAAAAAGACGCCGACGATTTCCAGAAAGAGATCAAAGAGATCAATACCGGCATTGCCTGTTTCGATAAAAAGGGGTTGTCCGCAGCGCTCGGCCTGGTTAAGGCCAATAACCGCAAAAAGGAGTATTACCTGACCGATGCGATAGGCATCCTCCATAAAAAAAGCTGCCGGGTTGATGCGGTTAAGCTTGCGGACATCAACGAGGCCCTGGGGATCAACTCCCGCGTGGAGCTTGCCGGCGCCAATCGGATCATGCAGCAGAGGATCAACGAAGAATTCATGAAAAGCGGCGTCAGTATCGTCGACCCCGGCTCGGCTTTTATTGCCTACGGCACCAAAATCGGCAGGGACACGACGATTTATCCCTTTACAGTTATCGAAAGGGATGTTACAATTGGAAGTCGTTGTTTTATCGGTCCTTTTGCCCACCTCAGAGACGGGACGTTCCTGGGTGATGACGTCATCGCGGGAAATTTCCTTGAGATTGTCCGTTCAAGGCTTTCTGCAAAGACACTGGTAAAACATTTTAGCTATATCGGCGACGCCCGCCTGGGCCGCGCGGTCAATATCGGCGCAGGCACCGTTACCGCCAACTTCGACGGCCGGGACAAGCACATTACCCTGGTTAAGGATAATGCCTTTATCGGCTCGGATACGGTATTAGTTTCTCCGGTGGTCGTCGGCAGGTCCGCTAAGACCGGCGCCGGCTCGGTGGTGCTCAAGCACACCAGGATCCCCGACGGGATGACGGCCGTGGGCGTTCCCGCAAAATTCTTAAAACGAGCGAGGTAATCATGATGGATAAGCTTGCGGTGTTTTCCGGTAACGCGCATCCTAAGTTAGCCAAAGATATCTGTAAATGTCTTAATATTCCCTTAGCGGATGCGATGGTAGGAAAGTTCAGCGAGGGGGAGGTACGCATAAAGATCAACGAAAACGTTCGCGGCAAGGACGTCTTTGTGATCCAGCCGACCTGCCCTCCTCCGAACGACAACCTGATGGAGCTGTTGATCATGATCGACGCATTGAGGAGGTCGTCCGCGCAGAGGATCACTGCGGTGATACCTTATTTCGGTTACGCCCGCCAGGACAGGAAGGACCAGCCGCGCGTGCCTATTACCGCCAAACTGGTAGCCAATCTTCTGACCACTGCGGGGGCCAGCCGCGTCTTGACCATGGACCTGCACGCCGGCCAGATCCAGGGATTTTTCGATATACCGGTTGACCACCTTTTTGCGGTCGGTGTGTTTATCGACTATTTTTCGAGATTGAAGCTGAAGGATATCGTGGTAGTCTCTCCGGACGTAGGCGGCATCAAGATGGCCAGGGCGTATGCCAAGCGCCTGGGAGCAGGCCTGGCGATCATCGATAAACGCAGGGATTCTCCGGAGAAGACCGAGGTCATGCATATCCTGGGTGAAGTGGCGGGTAAGCACGCCCTTATCGTTGACGACCTGATCGCTACGGGAAGCTCCCTGATCGAGGCGGTAGATGCGCTTAAGGCGGCCAAGGCCAAGACGGTGCGCGCCGCCATCTCGCACGGGGTACTTTCCGGCCCGGCCATTGAACGCGTGGACAGGTGCAAGAACCTTTGCGAACTTATCGTCAGCGACAGCATCCCCATGCCGCAAAACAAAAAGCATCCCCGGATCAAGGTATTATCCATTGCCAAACTTTTATGCGAGGCGATACGCAGGATCCACAATGAAGAGTCGGTAAGTTCCTTATTCGATTAAAACAATCAGAAGGAGTGTATGAACAGACATGGAAGAAATAATTTTAAACGCGCAGAAGCGGCAGGAAGTAGGCACCTCAAAGGTTAAAGACCTGCGGGAGAAAGGGTTTATCTCCGCGGTGGTCTACGGAGAGGGCAAATATTCTTTTCCCATCAAGGTCTCGCACCGCCACCTGGTGCAGCTGGTGCATCAGCATCGCCTGGAAAGCGCGATCATCAATTTGAAGATCGAAGACGATGGGGGTAAAAAAACCAGGCCCTGCCTTATTAAGGAGATCCAGTACGACCCCGTCAAGGGAGATATCGTGCATGTAGATTTCAATGAGATCTCCCTGACCAAATCTATCAAGGTCAACGTTCCCGTTATCACCGTAGGCGAGGCCCCGGGCGTCAAGCAGGAGGGCGGTTCCCTGGAGCATATCCTTTGGGAAATAGAAGTAGAGTGTTTGCCTACCGATATACCCAAGGGTATCGAGGTAGATATCAGCCAGCTGAAGATGGGCGACTCCGTACACATAAAAGACCTGAAGTCCTCCGACAAGTACAAGATCATGAATGATACAGAGGCGATCGTGCTTTCCGTAGCCGCGCCCATGAAAGAAGAGGTTGTTGCCGAAGCGGTTGAAGGCGAGGAGGCGAAGGAACCGGAAGTCATCAAAGAAAAGAAAGAGACTCCCGAAGAGGCTGCAGCCGAGGATAAAGAGAAGGCGAAAGAAAAAGAAAGCAAGTAGCTTCCGCGAGCCGACAAGGGATGAAAGCTATCATAGGATTAGGCAATCCCGGCAGATGGTATGCCGCAAGCCGGCACAACGTCGGGTTTATGGCAGTCGCCGAACTGGCGCGGCTTTACGGTATCAGCCTTAAAAAAGATAACAGTATCCTTGCCTTAAGCGGCAAGGGCAGCATCGAGGGCATTGACGTAGTACTGGCGCAGCCGTTGACCTTTATGAACCTGTCGGGCGGCGCCGTCAAAGCCGTGGTTCGTAAGTATAAGGTCGCCCCGGGCGAACTGTTGGTTGTCTGCGACGACCTTGATCTTGAATTCGGCAGATTGAAGATCCGGCCGTCGGGGGCCTCGGGAGGCCACCGGGGCCTGGCCTCGATCATTGAAGCGCTGGCCCACCGTGATTTTTGCCGCCTGCGCATCGGCATAGGCAGGCCGCAGGAAGACGACGAGGCCGCCGATTATGTACTTTCCGGTTTTACCAAAGAACAGAAGCGCCAGCTTCCCGAGATAATCGCCAGGAGTACGCAGTGTTGCCGGGCCTGGATGCATGAAGGGATATCAAAAAGCATGAACATCTTTAACCGAAGGAGCAACGCAGAATGAATAAATACGAAGCAATGGTCATTGTCAAGCCTACGCTTTCCGAAGAGGAGAAAAAGGCCTTATTCGCACAAATCGCAGACGTCATTACCAAGCAGGGCGGCACTATTGCGCAAGCCAACGTCTGGGCGGAAAGAAAAAAGTTATACTTTCCTATTAACAAATTTCAGGAAGGCACGTATTACCTGGTGGCTTTTTCTTCTGCCCCCGAGGCTATCGTTAAGGTACGCACTGCGTACCGGCTGAATGAGAATATCCTGCGGGTCCTTATTTCCCGCTTAGAATAACCCTCAACCGGATATCCATAACACACAAGGAGGTGCCGTATGGATGTTATAGCGTGGATGGGTGTTATCAAGGGCGTGGCTATTTTTGCTGGCATCGTAGGCATTGTGGCGGGTTTTGATCTGCTTCTCGGGGCCAAGTTGATGGTCGCTACGAGAAAAACGCTGGAAAAGCAGATTAATCTGGATGCAATGGTGTTGCGTCTTGTCGCCGGCTTGAGGTCAAAGCTGGATAAGGCCTTTGATGCGGACACTGCGATCATCAAAGCCACTACTTCGCTGCGGCAGACGTTGGACAAAAAAGCCCTGGATATTGATACGCCCGTGATCAATACACAGATACGGCTTGCCCTGGGGGCGCTTTTTCTGCTCCTTTCGGCGGTGATCCTTCTTTTGATCAAACTGCATTAAGTATATTTTCGGGAGACAGACAAATGGCTAATTTCAATAAGGTATTACTTATCGGCAACCTGACCAAGGATCCGGAGTTGCGGTATACCCCGCAAGGCACCGCGGTGGTAAACCTGAGGCTGGCGGTAAACCGGAAGTTCCGGGACAGGAACCAAGAGTGGAAAGACGAGGTCTGTTTTGTGACCGCGGTAGTCTGGGATAAACAGGCGGAAACATGCAATCAGTATTTGCATAAAGGCAGCCCCGTGTTTATCGAAGGCAGGTTGCAGTCGCGTTCCTGGGAAGACAACGCCGGCCAGAAACGCAATACCATCGAAGTAAGGGCAGAGCGGGTCCAATTCCTGGGCACCGGGACAGGGGCCGCCAAGGAAGAAGCGGCATCGAGCGCGTTGCCGGAAGAGACATCCACTGAATCAAACTGGTTAGGAGAAGGGAGCGAGGAAAAGGTAGATGAAAGTTAAGACGAGGACGACGAAAAAACCAATGAGGCGCAATAAGGGGTCTTTTGGAACGCGTAAAAAGATCTGCAGGTTTTGCGCGGACAAAATTAAGGTCATCGATTATAAAGACGCAAGGCTCCTGGAGAGCTTTATCCGCGAGAGGGGCAAGATCGTCTCAAGCCGTATCTCCGGCAATTGCGCCAAACATCAGCGGCGCATCGCCGAGGCGATCAAGAAGGCGCGTTTCATGTCGCTGGTGCCATACACAAGGATATAAACCATGGAAGTAATTCTTAATCAAGACGTAGACAGGCTCGGTAAGGCAGGGCAGGTGATCAAGGTCAAGGACGGTTTCGCCCGCAATTTTCTTATACCCAACGGCCTTGCGGTGATAATGACTTCCTCTAATCTGAAACGGCTGGAGGAAGACAGGCAAAAGAAGGCGCGCCAGGAGAACAAGGCCAAGAAGGAAGCCGAAGGCATCCGGGAGAAGCTGGCGGGGCTTTCGCTGACTATGCCGGTGCTGGTCCAGGAAGAAGAAAAGATCTACGGCAGCATCACGGCGCAGGATATCGTCGCCGCGCTCAAGGAAGAAGGGTTCGGCATCGACAAAAGCACGGTCATGCTTGAGGAGCCCATCAAGGGCCTTGGGATATACGAAGTCGGCATAAAGCTGCATCCGGAAATCACCACTCATATCAAAGTCTGGATTGTCAAAAAATAGCATGGCGGATCTGGAAAAACTCCCCCCCCAAAATCTGGAAGCCGAGATGGCGGTATTGGGCTCTATGCTGATGGACGAGGCGGCCATCGGCGTGGCCGTGGAATCTCTGGATAAGCGCTCGTTCTATAAAGACAGCCACCAGAAGATCTTTGAAGCCATCTGCGACCTTTATAACGCCAACAAGGCGGTCGATCTTATCACCCTTACCGACGAGCTTAAGGGCAGGGGTGCGCTCGATGCCGTTGGCGGCGCCAGTTTTGTGACCGCCCTGGTCAACTCGGTCCCTACCGCAGCCAATATCAATCATTATGTCGGCATCGTTAAGGAAAAAAGCACGCTGCGTACTTTGATTACCAACTCCACCCGGATCATCGCGATGTCCTACGAGACCGAAGGCAACATCGAAGACGTGGTGGATAACGCCGAACGCCTGATATTCGAAATACGCGACAAGCGCAGCAGCGGCAGTTACCTGCACCTGAAAGAAATTATCAAAGACAGCATTGAGACTATTGACCGGCTTTATCAGAAAAAGGCGCATGTCACCGGTGTGGCGACCGGCTTTATCGATTTCGATATTAAAACCGCAGGCCTCCAGCAGTCGGATTTTGTCATCGTTGCCGGAAGGCCCTCCATGGGCAAGAGCGCTTTTGCCCTGGGGATGGCCGAGTATGCCGGCGTCGTGGATAAGGTTCCGGTGGCGCTCTTCAGCCTGGAAATGTCCAAGGAACAACTGGTGCAGAGGATGCTCTGCGCCCACGCCAGGGTCGACGCACACAAGGTCAGGACGGGCTACCTGGCTGCGTCCGACTGGCCGCGCCTTACCGCCGCCGCCGGGAAGCTTTCCGAAGCGCCGATCTTCATCGATGATACCCCGGCTATTTCCGTGATGGAATTGCGCGCCAAGGCGCGCCGCCTCAAGGCGCAGCAGGATATAAAATTGATCATCCTTGATTATTTACAGCTGATGCGGGGCACTACCGATTATTCCGAGAGCCGGCAGCAGGAGATCTCCGAGATTTCCCGTTCCTTAAAAGCCCTTGCCCGCGAATTGAACGTCCCGGTGGTGGCCATCAGCCAGTTGTCGCGAGCGGTGGAATCCCGTACCGACCACCGGCCCCAGCTTTCCGACCTCAGGGAATCCGGCGCCATCGAACAGGACGCCGACGTCGTGGTGCTGATACTCAGGGAGGAGTACTATAATCCGACTCCCGATAACCAGGGCATCGCCGAGATCATTATCGCCAAACAGCGCAACGGCCCGGTCGGCTCTCTTAAGCTGTCCTTTATCAAAGAGTATACGCGTTTTGAAAATATTGCGCGCGTCGAATAACAAAACAATTGATTTCGCACCGCAACTTCGTTATAATAATATGAAAATGAAAACCAAAAAGCTGATTTGGGCGTCTGCAGTAGTGTGGTTATTAGCCGCTGTCCCCGTCCTTTTTGCCCAGGAAAATCCCAAGGCAAGCGCCGTTTCTCAGTCTCTTGACCAGCAGGAGCAGCCTGCCGAGAAGTCCATCACCGCCATAGAAGTCAAAGGCAACAAAGCCATCAGTACTAATACGGTTGTCTCCAAGATGCGCACCAGGATCGGCGCGCCATACAAAGAGAACGTGATCAGCGACGATCTTAAGCGGCTGTATTTATTGGGATTCTTCAGCGATGTTAAGATCGACACCGAAAATTACAAAGACGGCATAAAGGTAATCATTACCGTAGTAGAAAGGCCGATCATCGAGAAGATCCTCTTTGCGGGCATCAGGCGCCTGACCACCAGGGAAGACAAGATCAAGGAATCGCTGAAGTCAAAGGAAAGCCAATATCTGGATTACCCCTCCCTGACCGAAGACGCTCAGACGATCAAAAAGATGTATGAGAAGATCGGCTACGGCAACGCCGACGTCCAATATAAAGTCGATATACATCCGCAGACCGGCAAGGCCTGGGTGAATTTCAATATTACGGAAGGAAGGAAAACCAGCATCAAGAATATTTTCGTGGAGGGAAATAAAGTCTTCTCCGACAAGCGGTTACTCAAATTGCTTAAGACCAAGCGGGGCTGGCTGTTCAATGCGGGCCTGTTGAAAGACGAGACGCTCCGGGAGGACATTGAGCGTATCAAGTCGTTCTATCAGCGTGAGGGTTTTGCGGATGTGGCGGTTGATTACGCCGTTACGCAAGAGCCCGGCAGGCCGTTCCTCGACATTACCATCAAGATTGACGAAGGCAGGCGGTATCTGGTCGGCAATGTGACCGTGACCGGCAATAAAGACGTCCCGGAAAAGACTATTTTGGCCGCCATTACGGTATGCGTCCCCGGCAAGGTCTTCAGCCAGGAGGGAGTCAGGCAGGATGCCGCTGTTGTCCACGGCATATATTTTGACCGGGGGTACATTTCGGCAGGCATTCAGAATACCACCGCGGTTAACCAGCAGACGGGCAGGGTCGATATCGTCTATACCATCGTGGAAAACGAGGTTGCCTACGTCGATAAGATCAAGATACGCGGCAATACCCGAACCAGGGATGTGGTCGTCCGGCGCGAATTGAGGATCAAACCCGGCGACAAATTTGACGGCGATAAGCTGCGGCGCAGCAAAGAGCGCCTGCAAAACCTGGGATTTTTCGACGAGCAGGAAGGCATTGCCTATGACGTCGAAGACACCGACGTAGCCAACAGAAAAGACCTGATCGTTGATGTCAAGGAGGCCAAGACCGGGGCTTTTAGTTTCGGCGGCGGCTACAGCACCGTGGATAAGCTGGTGGGTTTTGTTGAACTGGAGCAGAAAAACTTTGACTGGAAGAATTGGCCGTATTTTACGGGCGCCGGCCAGGACCTGCGGTTACGCGCCGCGCTCGGTTCGGTCAGCGAGGGGTTCGATATCAGTTTTACCAATCCCTGGGTGTTCGATTACCCGGTTTCCTTCGGTTTTGACGCCTACAAGAGGACCCATGAAAAAGCCGAAGACATCGGATACGGTTACGATGAAGATGTCACCGGAGGCGACCTGCGCCTGGGCAAGGAGCTTTCCGAATACGTCAGGGCAGACTGGACGTACCGCCTTGACTCCGTTGACATTTCCAATATAGACGATAATGCCAGTCAGGAACTTAAAAAGGAGGCCGGGACGAACATCATCAGCAGCATGCAGCTGGGCCTGACCTTCGATAACCGGGACAATGTCTTTTATGCTACCAGGGGCAACCTGCTGAGCGGTTCCATAGAGCTTGCCGGCGGCCCATTGGGAGGAGACAAGGATTACTGGAAATTTTTAGGCCGGGCTTCGCATTATTTTCCGTTACCCCGTAAATCCGTCCTTGAGGCCAGGGGGCGCGTAGGCATCGGCAATGCATACGGGAACTCGGATAATATCCCCATATACGAACGCTTCTTTGCCGGCGGCGCCTATACGGTAAGAGGCTATCGCGAGAGGAGCATCGGCCCCGTTGACCCCGCTACGAACGACCCTATCGGAGGAGACGCTTTGGCTGTGGGTAACCTCGAATATACGTACCCGTTGATGGATTTCTTGAAGCTCGCCGCTTTTTACGACGTCGGGAATGTATGGACAAAATACAATGATATCTTTGCCGGCGGCTGGAAATCCGGTGTCGGTTTGGGCATCAGGATCAAAACCCCCATAGGGCCGATGATGCTTGATTACGGCATACCTCTTAACAAAGAATCAGGCGAAGATACCAAAGGCAAGGGCAGGATCCATTTCAATGTCAGTCGCGGCTTCTAGCAGCGAATAACCATAATCAAACCAACCGAAAAAGAGGAAAGGAGTGCAACAATGAAGAGAGTGGGAATTTGTCTATGTGCGCTTATCGCGGGGTTAGTATTTTGTACGGCGCAGGCAAAGGCTGCGGATAAATTTGCGTATGTCGACCTGAGCCGGATCTTCAGCGAATATGCCAAAACCAAGGATTTTGACAAGGCCTTGGGCGATAAGCAGAATGCCTACACCGCCGAAAGAGACAAAAGGGTAAACGAGCTTAAGCAGATGGAAGAAAAATTGAATCTCTTAAGCGACAAAGAGAAGGAAGCAAAGCGTCCCGAATTCGAAGCAAAGGTCAAGGATTTTGATCAGTTCAGAAGACAAAAAGAGACCGACTTGCGCAAGGAGCAGGACGACAGGATGCGCGAAGTCCTTAAGGATATCGAAGAAGCGGTTAAGCAGATTGCGCAGACAGACGGCTACACCATGGTATTTAACGACCGCGTGCTGGTATATCAGACCAAGAGCATGGATATTTCCGATAAGGTCATCGAGATCCTGAATAAAGGCACCAAGAAATAATGCAGAAAACAATCAGGGAGTTAGCCAAGCTCGTCGACGGCGAAATAATCGGTAACGACAGCGCTGTCGTTACCGGCGTCTGCGGTATACAGGAAGCTCAGGAAGGCGACGTTACTTTTCTGGCGAACGCCAAGTACTTTCCTTTCCTGGAAACGACGCGCGCAACCGCCGTCGTCACTTCCCGCCAGGTCACCAGCCGCGCCAAGACCCTGATACGCACCGATAATCCATCGCTTGCCTTTGCGAGGATCGTTTCTTTGGCGTTTCCCGCCGATACGCAGCATCCCCGGGGCGTAGATCAGACCGCCAGCATCGGCAAAAATGTTGCCCTGGGCAAGAACGTTGCGATCGGCGCCCATGCGGTCATCGCCGACAACGTCTCCATAGGCGATGGCAGCGTTATGTATCCGAACTGTTACGTCGGGCATAATACCGTCATCGGCAGCAACGCCTTGATTTACCCGAATGTCTCGATCCGCGAACACATTGTCATCGGCAATAATGTGATCATCCACAGCGGGACGGTAATCGGTTCCGACGGTTTTGGTTATGCGACTATCGACGGCGTACACCATAAGATCCCCCAGATCGGCACGGTTATCGTCGGGGATGACGTAGAGATCGGAGCAAATGTTACCATCGACCGGGCGCGCTTTGACAAGACTGTCATCGGAAAAGGCACGAAGATAGACAATCTGGTACAGATTGCGCACAATGTGGTTATCGGCGAAAACTCTATTATCGTT
Organism: Patescibacteria group bacterium; assembly: GCA_035506195.1. Taxonomy (GTDB): domain Bacteria; phylum Omnitrophota; class Gorgyraeia; order Gygaellales; family Profunditerraquicolaceae; genus DATJPV01. Next base: position 22,991 of record DATJPV010000026.1, read on the forward strand.
GCACAAGTAGGGATTTCCGGCAGCACCGTGGTCGGCAACAATGTGACCATTGCCGGCCAGGCGGGCCTGGTTGGGCATATTACCATTGGAGACGGCGCCATCATCGCCGCGCAGGCAGGCGTCAGCAAATCCGTCCCTGCCGATACCATGGTGTGGGGGTATCCCGCCAAGCCCATGGAAACTGCCAAGCGCCTCAACGCCTGCGTCCATAACCTGCCCAGGCTTTACAAGGCCGTCGAGGAACTTAAAAAGAAAATCCAAGAGTTGGAGTCGCATCTTCAGGCAAAGAAATAAGAAGGACCAGAGGAACGCTATGGATCATTTACAAAGAACTATAGAGACAGAGGTAACTTTTAAGGGGGTGGGGTTGCATACTGCCCGTAACGTCAGCGTTACGTTCAAGCCCGCCGAGACCGGTGCGGGGATAAGTTTTATACGGGTGGACGTTCCCGGCAGGCCCATCATCAGGGCGACCCTTGATAACCTCATGTCTTCATCTATCGGCATGCGCCGCAGCTCTCTCTGCAAGGACGATGCCCATGTCCACACCATAGAGCACCTCATGGCGACGCTTTCCGGGATCGGCATCGACAACCTGTATATCGAGGTCGACGGGGAAGAGCTCCCGGGACTCGACGGCAGTGGCGTCAGGTTCCTGGAGCTGTTGACCAAAGCCGGCATCAAAACGCAAGACAGACCGCGCGACTATTATCTTGTGAAGGAACCGATCTTCATCGAAGAAGACGGCGCCTATATCATGGTCTTGCCTGCCGCAGATTTCAAGATTGCCTATACCTTAAGCTATCACCACCCTCTATTAAAGGCCCAGTTCATGGAGATTGCGCTGGACGACCAGGTGTTCCGGACAGAAATTGCCCCGGCCAGGACATTCTGCCTTGAAGAGGAGGCCGAAGCGCTGCAAAAACAGGGTATCGGCCAGGGGGCCAATTATGAAAATACGCTGGTAGTGGGAGCCTCCGGAGTGATCAAAAATAAATTGCGATTCGAAGATGAGTTTGTGCGCCACAAGATACTCGACCTCCTGGGTGACCTGTATATCTTCGGCCAGCCTATTAAGGGCCATGTCCTTGCCGCCAAGAGCGGCCATTCGTTGAACTTGAAGCTGGTGCGCAGGCTTGACCTTCAGCGTCAACGTTCTTCTTCCGCCGGCATACGCGGAGGCTATCAGCCTAAAGAAGGCGAGGCCCTGGATATTAACATGATCAAAAGGATCCTGCCGCACCGCGAACCCTTCCTGTTCGTGGATAAGATTTTGTCCCTGGAGATGGGCAAGCGCGCCGTCGGCATCAAGAACGTAACCATCAACGATTATTTTTTTAAAGGGCATTTCCCGGAGAAGCCGGTGATGCCCGGAGTACTCATTGTCGAAGCCATGGCCCAGGTCGGCGGAGTGATGATGCTTGCGCCGCAGGAAAACCAGGGCAAACTCGCCTTTTTTATGGCCATAGATAACGTCAAGTTCCGCAAGACCGTGGTGCCGGGAGACCAGTTGGTATTGGATATTACCGCCGGAAAAATAAAGTCAAAAACCGGCCAGGTGCACGGCAAGGCCATGGTTGACGGTAAGATAGTCGCAGAAGCGGACCTGATGTTCGTCTTGGTCGAAGAATGATATGAGCATACATCCTACTGCCATAGTCGATGAAAAAGCACAATTGGCGCAAGACGTCGCCGTCGGCCCCTATACCGTTATCGGCCCGAACGTCGCGATAGCCGGCGGGACCGTCATCGGCAGCCATTGTGTCATTGACGGCAATACCAGTATCGGCGAATCCTGCGAAATTTTTACCGGCGCGGTAATCGGCAGCAGGCCGCAGGACTTGAAATATAAAGGCGCCAAGAGCTTTCTTGAAATCGGCGATCACAACGTTATCCGCGAATACTGCACCCTTAACCCCGGCACCGAAGAAGGGGGCAAGACCGTCATGGGCAGCCGTAACCTGTTGATGGCCTACTGCCATATCGCCCATGATTGCCTTATCGGCAATGATGCGGTCATTGCCAATAACGGCACCCTTGCGGGGCACGTGACCATCGAGGACATGGCGGTCATCGGAGGCATAGTCGCCATCCATCAGTTCGTGCGGGTGGGGCGTCTTTCCATCATCGGGGGATGCTCCAAGGTCGTGCAGGATATCCCGCCTTTTTCTACCTGTGACGGCCATCCCGCGCGGGTCTACGGGTTGAATCTGGTTGGCTTGCGCAGGCACAACGTCGGAAAAGACTGCATTCATGAAATCGATCAGGCTTTCAAGGTTCTCTTTAACTCCGGGTTCTCCCTTCGGCACGCGTTGGAGAGATTGGAACAGGAAAAATATTCTTGCGCAGAAATCGCTTACTTGGTGCAATTTGCAAAGAATTCGCAACGAGGCCTCAGTCGTTCCTGCCGTACAGAATGATGTCGCTATGGAAAAAATCGGCTTGATTGCGGGGAACAGAAAGTTTCCTATCCTTTTTGCCGACTCCGCGCGTAAAAAAGGCTGCCAGATCATCGCCATTGCCATCAAGCACGACACCTCCCCGGAATTAAAAAAATACTGTCACAAAGTTTATTGGCTTGGTTTAAATGAATTCTCCCGGATGTTTGAGCTTTTCAGGCAGGAAGGCCTTAAGAAGGTTGCCATGGCCGGCCAGATCAGCCCCCGGCGGTTGTTCAGCAGAGAGGTCGAACAAGACCCTCAATTAAGTACGATGCTGGCTTCGCTGGAAGATAAGAGGGCCGATACCATATTCGGGGCGATCGCACAGCGGATCCAATTGGAAGGCTTTGAACTGGTCGATTCTACCCTGTTCCTTGGGGATTATCTTCCCCGGCAGGGAACGCTTACCCGGTGCATACCAACTTTTGGCCAATGGGACGACATATATTTCGGCCTCGACCTGGCCAAGTCTGTCGCTCTTTTAGACATTGGCCAGACAGTGGCGGTTAAGCAGAAGGCGATCGTCGCGGTGGAGGCCCTGGAAGGCACGGATAACCTTATTCGCCGGGCAGGCAAGATCGGCCGCGGCGGGATCGTGGTGGTCAAGGTCAGTAAACCAAGTCAAGACATGCGGTTCGACATCCCGGTAGTAGGCCTGAATACCGTCAGAAACCTGGTCAAAGCCAAAGCTGCGTGTCTGGCAATAGAAGCAGGCAAGACCCTGTTTATCGATCAGCAGGCCAGCGTTGCGCTGGCCGATAGCAAGGGCCTGGCATTGGTTGCCATTTGATCCAAAAGGTCTTGACAGACAAGCATTTCTCGTGTAAATTAAGCTAAAAGGAGGTCGGGATGCCAAGGACAGTAAGCAAAGCAAAGGTAACCGAGTTTAAGTTGTTCGCGCCACAAGCCAAAAGGGTCAACCTGGCCGGAGATTTCAATAACTGGGACATCAGCGCTCTTTCCGCCAAGAAAGACAGCAAGGGCAATTGGGCGGTAAAAGCCAGTCTTAAGCCGGGTAGGCATGAATATAAATTCTACGTGGACGGTTCATGGGTCAATGATCCGCGTTGTAAGAATTATGCCAGCAATAATTTCGGGACCCAGAATTCGGTTGTGGAAGTAAAATAAAACGCCCCCACCTTTTAAATCGAGAAGGCCAAACAAATTTAAAGGTGGGGGATTTTGTTTGCATAGGCGCTGCCATGAAATACATTTACGGTCCGGTCAGGTCACGCCGCCTCGGGCTTTCCCTGGGCGTGAGCCTAATTCCTTATAAAACATGCACTTTTGACTGTGTATATTGCCAGCTGGGCCGGACTACGCATAAAACGGCAGAAAGAAAAGAATACGTCCCCACGACCGAAATCCTTGGCGAGTTTACCTCATGGCTAGGGCGTAATCGTCAACAGGAGCAACAATTACAATATATTACTTTTGCCGGCTACGGAGAACCCACTCTCCATCCCGCCATCGGCCAGCTCATCAGGGAAATCAAAAAGCTCACCCTTGTACCTGTCGCCGTAATAACCAACTCATCGTTGCTGACCGAGTCTGCCGTGCGCCTTCAGTTGGCAGAAGCGGATCTTATCGTGCCTTCGCTGGATGCGGCGGCCCCGGAAGTATTTGAAAAAATCGACCGTCCGCAAACAGGCATCCGGCTGGACCGCATAATCGATTCCCTGGTCGATTTACGCAGGGAATTCAAAGGCGCTATCTGGCTGGAGGTGATGTTGGTCAAGGGGTTCAACGATAGCCCCACGCACATCCGTCGCTTAAAGGAAGCGGTCGACCGGATCCGCCCCGATAAGATCCAGCTGAATTCTCCGGTGCGCGCCACCCCCGATGCGTCCGTGACCGCGGTGGATAAAGATACGCTTGCAGAGTTCAAAAAGATTCTGGGCGATAAGTGCGAAGTAGTCTGACATGTGTTCTTAGCGCGCCTGTAGCTCAATGGATAGAGCGCAAGCCTTCGGAGCTTGGCGTTGCAGGTTCGACTCCTGCCAGGCGCATTTACCCATAGAAAAAGTCCCGTTTTCTGGTATAATTAATACCATATGGAGAACACCTATACCGGCGAAGAACGGCGCAGGTATCCGCGGTTACGTGTCAGCATTACGGTCGTTTATCAGATCGAAAAGCCTTCCTATGTCAATGTTACCCTGCCCCATGAAGGTATTGAAGCCGTCGCCCTGGATTTAAGCGAAGGCGGGATCGCCATCCTTACCGATTTTTATATTCCGCCCACAACTCCCCTGAGCATGGAATTTATGTTGTACGAAAGCAATAGCCAGGACAAGTTCCGTTTTTACCGGGCCGTGAACGTTAAAGGAGAAGTGTGCGATGTTGCGGAGACAGGGGACGGCAAATACCGAGTAGGCATTGGTTTTACGCAGATATCGGCCGAAGACCGGGCCGAGATTTCGGAGTTCGTCAGACAAGGCATCAGCTCCCAGAAGCCTGAGGCGTTTTCCGGAGGAGACTCCTAGCATGGTCAGGGTCATCGTCGTAATAGTATTTTTGTGGGTGGCGTTGGTTGTTGGCGTGTGGATGGGGATAGTCAATGCCCGCCTGCGAAAGTAAGAGGCTTACGTAATATGTAGGATCAAGGCTGGACCAGGCGTCCGGCCTTTTTTATGACAGGCAATCCGTCCTTCCGATACATGAGATTCCTCAAAACGAAAATCGCGCTTGTCCTTTTCGGAGTTTTGTTATTCTTTGTGCTTCTTGAGGCGTCTTTACGCCTGGGCGGGTTCATATTGTCATCTATCCAGGAGCACCGGAACAGACAATCCCTCGCTCACAAAGGAGCCTACCGCATTATGTGCCTGGGGGAATCTACTACCGCAGGGCAATACCCGTCTTTGCTCGAAGATATCCTCAACCAGCGTAGCACCGGCAAGCCCTTCAGCGTAATCGACAAAGGCGCGCCTTCGATTAAAACGTCGATAATATTGGCACAGCTGGAATCGAATCTTAAGGCGTATGCGCCGGATATGGTAGTTGTGATGATGGGGATAAACGACAGGGGAGGGCATATCCCGTATGAATCCGTTTCCGTTTCAAGGGCCGCGCTTTTCCTGCGCTGCCTTAAGACATATAACCTCATCAGGCTTCTTGGATTGCATATCATGGCCAAAGTCGGCGGCTGGAAGGCCATCATGTGGCATCCGAAAAACGAACGCGCGTATATAGAGCAGGCAATCTTATATAGCAAGGAAGGCAAATTCCTCCAGGCCGAAGCGTCCTTTAAGAAGGCCATAGAGCTTAACCCCAAGAACGACCGCACATACTTTGAATTAGGGTGGCTGTACCGATATCAAAATCAGGTCTTCCAATTCGATGCTCTTTCCGGGCCCCAGAAACAGAGAAGGTCGCTGCTCGCCGAAGATTCCTTCAAGAAGGCCATAGCATTGAACCCGCAAAGCGAACGCGTATACATGGAGCTGGGAGCGCTGTATGCAAGCCGGCATCAGCTTTCTCAGGCGGAGGAGTCTTTTAAGAAGGCCGTAGAGGTCGCTCCGCGAAGCCATACTACGCACCTTACTCTAGGGTTATTTTATATGTGGCACGATAAATTCCCCCAGGCCGAAGCGTCCTTCAGGAAGGCCATAGAGCTTAACCCTCAGGATGAGCGTTCGTGTGTGGAGCTGGGATTGCTCTACAAAAAGGAAGGCCGGTTCCCTGAGGCAGAGGAGCTTCTCAGGAGAGCGATAGAACTTAAGCCTGGCAACGATCGCGCATACGGAGCGCTCGTGGCCTTATATGAAGAAACGGCTCGTCCGGTATTGGCGAAAGAATACGCGGCAAAGGTCAACAGGATACGTACGGGATATTACACCCCTGCCACCGTCGATAACTACCGTCAATTAAAAGGGATTCTTGATGCGCGCAAGATCCGCCTGGTCTGTGTTCAGTATCCCATGCGCAGCGTAGAGCCGTTACGGAACATATTTCCGGATAACGGAAAAGGGATTATTTTTGTCGATAACGAAAAGCTTTTTAAGGATGCCGTCAGGCGCGAAGGTTCCGGCGCTTATTTTAAAGACATGTTCGCCGGCGACTTCGGCCACTGCACCAATAAAGGCAACCGGCTCTTAGCCGAGAATATCGCCGATGCGATTTTAAAAAAGGCTTTGGCAGATGAGCGTTAACACATCGCTAAAACAGAAACTGGCGCTTATCATTTTGGGAGTATGTATTGCCGTTGTGTTGCTTGAAGCGGGTTTGCGTCTTGCCGGCTTTGTCTTGGCAGGGGTTCAGGAATTCAGGAATGCGCGGTCCATAAAACAAAAAGGGGCTTATCGCATCTTGTGTTTAGGCGAATCTACCACCGCCCGGCAATACCCCCCCCTTCTTGAGGAGGCCTTGAACCGGCGCAACATCGGGGTTAGATTCAGCGTCATAGATAAAGGCGTGGTAGGAGTCACTACCCCTGCAATCCTTGCGCAGTTAGGAGATAACCTTGCGAAATATCAGCCGGATATGGTGATTGCAATGGTAGGTTTCAATGACCGGAACATATTGATACCCGAAACAAAGTTCAGGTTGTTTCAAAATAGTAAAGTGTGCAAATTAATACGGCTTCTTTCTGCGCGCTTGTATAGAAGTCGCTTGCGCGCCGCAAGCTCATTTCCTAAAGATAGAGGCGGATACATACAAATACAAGACCCCGCCCATTATCCTGAAGCGGAGGCGGTCTTCATCGACGGCATCAAACGTAACCCGCGCGATGCCGCATGTTATATTGCCTTGGGGAATGTCTATAGCGCACAAAACAAGTTCCCCCAGGCAGAAGAAGCATTCAGGAAGGCCATCGAGTTAGATCCTCGCAACCCTGGGGCCTATGTTTCGCTGGGCAGGATCTACGAAACGCAAGGTAAGTTCCCTCAGGCAGAAGAGGCCTTTACCGA
>DATJPV010000027.1:0-19309 GCA_035506195.1 Patescibacteria group bacterium
CCGGCTCAATGAAGGCAGGCTGAGACGGTTCAGCTTTCCGTCAATACGCAATATGGGCGGTTCTTTTTCCGTCAGATGAAGATCGGAAGCCTTCTTCTCGATACAGGTCAAAAGCAGGTCTCTTATTTCCATGTGTCAGCCTCCCTGGCTATAGATACGGACGCGGATCGGTGATCTTTCCGGTTATCGCTGAAGCTGCTACTGTCGCCGGAGACGCAAGATAGATAAAGGCGTTGGGGTTGCCCATGCGCCCTTTGAAGTTTCGGTTCGCTGTCGATATGACCGCTTCCCCGTCTGCGGGTATGCCGTTATGCGTTCCTACGCACGGGCCGCAGCCCGGAGCGACAACGACCGCTCCGGCTTTGACAAGCGTTTCAATAATACCCAGCTTCATCGCCTCTAATAATATCGGCCTGGAGCTGGGGGCTACGATACACCTGACCGAAGAAGCCACTTTTTTCGATTTCAATACCTTGGCGGCAATCTTTAAATCCTCTAATCTTCCGTTCGTGCAGGTGCCTAAAAAGGCTTCGTTTATTTTGACACCCTTCAGGGATGCGGCCTCAACCACATCATCGACGCTATGGGGCCGGCTTACCTGAGGTTTTAGGCGCGAGATATCGAATTCCAAGACCTTCTCGTAGACCGCGCCCGGATCGGCCGCAATGGGCGTTATGGCCTTACTGGCAGGCAGGCGGCCTTTGAACCAGGCAACGGTCTTTGCATCGACCGGCATAAATCCTGCCTTGGCCCCCATTTCCACGAGCATGTTGCAAATGGTAAAACGCCCGTCCATATCGAGTTTATCGATCACCGGGCCGGAAAATTCTACCGCTTTATACGTTGCGCCATCCGCCTTGACCCGGCCGATGATATGCAAAATAATATCCTTGGCGCATATCCCTTTGGGCACCTTGCCCTTGACGATGACCTTGAAAGTCTCCGGGACCTTGAACCAGTTCCTCCCGGTGGCCAAAGCGATTGCCAGGTCCGTAGAGCCTACGCCGGTGGAAAATGCGCCCAAGGCTCCGTAGGTACAGGTATGCGAATCGGCGCCCAAGACCAGGCTTGCGGGGAGGATCTGGCCGGATTCGGGTATTACCTGGTGGCAGACCCCGCAGCCGATATCATACAACATGGTATCATATTCCTGGCTGAAGGTGCGCATTTTCTTATGCACCCTGGAAACCCCTTCGCTCGGCGAAGGCGCGCTGTGGTCGATAACCATGCAGAACTTGGTGTTCAGCCGGCTTAAGCCAAGCTCCTTGACCCGGTCGATGATGATCGAAGAGGTGCCGTCCTGCCCGAAAGTAAAATCGACCTTGCAGACGGCAAAATCTCCTGCCTTCAGATCGCTGCCGGCATGACGGCTTAATATTTTTTCCGCGACGGTCTTGGGCATCATAGCCTTTGTACCCACTCCTCTATCCTGTTGAGCCCTTTCTCGATCTCGGCAAGACCCGTAGCAAAACTAATGCGTATATACTCATCCCTGCCGAAAGATTCACCCGGTATCACGGCCACGGCAGCTTCATCAAGCAGGCGCGTGGCAAAGGTAAGGGAATCAAGTTTGGTTCTTGAAATATCGCAAAATATGTAGAATGCCCCCTGAGGCTTGACGCACTTGATCTTCGGGATGCGCGCCAGCCGCTCCATGATGTAATCGCGCCTCTTCTGGAATTCCGCGCACATCTTGAGAGAGAAGTCCGGCGGAGCCCCAAGCGCGGCAACCGCCGCCTTTTGGGAGATAGAAGTCGGATTGGAAGTAGAGTGGTCCTGAAGTTTGCCTATCGCCTCGGCGATATCCAAAGGCGCACCGAGATATCCGATACGCCAACCGGTCATCGAGTGGCTCTTGGAAAGGCCGTTGACGGTAATGGTCAGCTCATAGATAGCGCTTCCGAAAGAGGCGATCGAGGCATGGCGCAGGCCGTCGAATATGATCTTTTCATAGATCTCGTCGCTGATGACAAATATTTTCTTCTCGGCGCAAAGGCGGGCGATCTCTTTCAATTCATCCGGCGTATATACGCAGCCCGTCGGATTGGAAGGGGAATTCAAAATGAGCAGTTTGGTCTTGGAGCTGGTCTGCCGCGCCAGCTCATCCGCGGTCACTTTAAAATTATTCTGGGGCGCGGTCTTGACGAAACACACGGTCCCTTCGCACAGATTCACCATTTCCGGATAACTGACCCAGTACGGCGAAGGGATCAGCACTTCGTCGCCCTTACCCACCAGCACCATAAGGGTATTAAAAATGCTATGCTTTGCCCCGCAGGAAACTATAACCTGATTTGGAGCGTACTCCAGGCCATTGTCTTTTTTGAATTTGTCGCAGATGAGCTTTTTTAATTCGGGTATGCCGGTGGTGGGAGTATATTTGGTGAAGCCGCTGCGTATCGCTTCCAGCGCTGCGTCGTTGACAAAATCGGGCGTATTACAATCGGGTTCCCCCGCCGCAAAAGAGACGACATCTACGCCTTCGGATTTGAGCTTTTTTGCCTTGCTGGTGATGGCGAGGGTCGAAGAAGGGTTTATCTTTTTTAAACGCTCAGCCAAACGCGTGTCTATACGCATACGAATACGCTGTCAACCGCGCCTGAAGATACGGCAGACCCTAGAGGGAATCCCGTTCTTTCTTGAAAATGTTGCGCAATCCGCCTAAGAACTTCTTGGAAGGCTTTTGGATGACAGGAGGCCTTTCTTCCTTTTCTTTGGTTGCCACTTCTGTCTTGGTCTTTTTCTCTTCAGCGACAGGCCTGGTTTCTTCGGTCTGCCCGTCGGTTGGCTGCGCTTCCGCTTTTGTTTCTTTCTGCTTCTTGGGCTTCTTGATCTCTTTCTTCTTTATCTCGGTCAGCTCCAGGAGGACCATCTCTGCGCCGTCGCCCCTGCGGGAACCCAGATGCAGTATTCGCAGATACCCGCCTGTGCGCCCGGTAAAGCGCGGCCCGATGTCCTTAAAAAGGATGCTTACCAGGCGATGATCGCCCAGTATCGCAAACGCCCGGCGCTTGGCGGCCAGGGTATTGGCCTTAGCTAGGTTGATCAACTTTTCCACCAACGGACGCACCGAACGGGCCCTGATCTGGGTAGTCTTGATGCTCTGATACACAAGCAGGCTCCTGGCCAAGCTGCTTAAGGTAGCCTTGCGCCAGCTGGTAAAGCGGTTATTGAGTGATTTTGCTTTTCTGTGCCTCATCGTAAGTTATACTTTCTTTAGTTTTTTCGAGTCGACCTGCATGCCTAAGCCTAAGCCCATGCCGGCAAGCAGCTCTTTGATCTCGCTTAATGACTTTTTGCCGAAATTCTTGAAGCTGAGCATTTCGTCTTCGGATTTCTTCACCAGGTCCGCGATGACCTTAATGTTAGCCTCCCTGAGGCAGTTCGAGCTTCTGACCGAAAGTTCAAGCTCGGATATCGGCAACCTCAGTTTTTCGTAGAGGACGACCTCTTCCTTGGTCATCTCGGTCTCTTCCTCTATTTCATCGGGAAGCTGGCCGAAACTGACGAATACATCCAAATGCCTCTGGAGGATATTGGATGCGTACAGAAGCGCATCCTTCGGGGTAATTGCCCCGTTAGTCCATATTTCCAATACCAGTTTGTCGTAGTCTGTTCTCTGGCCGACGCGGGTATTCTCGACGTCGTAGTTGACCCTTCGTATGGGGCTGAATATGGAGTCGATCGGTATCACGCCGACAGCCTGGTCTTCGCGTTTATTGGCTTCCGCGGGCACATAACCGCGGCCGCGGGCCACTTCCATCTCAACGCTGAAATCGGCGTCTTTGGTGAGGGTGGCCAGATGCAGGTCGGGATTGACAACCTCAACGGTCTCGTCTGCTTCGATGTCCTTTGCCTTTATCTCGCCCTTAGAGTCCTTCTTGATGTAGATCGTCTTGGGTATTTTGGAATGGGAGTTGAGTATCAGGGATTTTACGTTCAGGATTATCTCCGTGACGTCCTCCAGCACTCCGGGCAAAGTCGAAAACTCATGCTGAACGCCCTGGAACTTGACTGAGGTAACGGCGCTGCCCTCTATCGAAGACAACAAGACCCGCCGCAACGAATTACCCAGGGTGACCCCGTAGCCTCTCTCGAAAGGAGCCGCGAAAAACTTTCCGTAGGTATTCGTATAGCTTGCCTCATCACACTCCAGTCGCTTCGGCAACTGAAAATCTCTCCATTTTATACCCATATTTCTTACTCCTTCTTAAGGCTTTACGGCCTTGTTATTTTGAATATAACTCTACAATGAGCTGCTCTTGAATCATGCCGGGGATATCTTCTTTTTCCGGAAGCCTGGTCACTTTGGCTTTGAAGACCTTGGGGTCGAATTCAAACCAGGTAGGGACGGTCCTGTCTTTGGAAAGCTCCAGGTTGTCTTTGATCTTTTGCAGGGCCTTTTCCTTGGCTTTGATTTCAACGGTGTCTCCCGGCTCCACCAAATAAGAGGGGATGTTGACGCGATGGGAGTTCACCCACACAAAGTTGTGCCGGACGACCTGCCTGGATTGCGCGTGCGAAGTTGCCAGCCCCAGGCGGAAAATAACGTTATCCAGCCTTCTCTCCAGGAGCTGCAGCAGGACCCTGCCGGTGACGCCCTTGCTTTTGGAGGCGATCTTAAAGTATTTGCGGAACTGCTTCTCCAGGACGCCGTACATCCTTTTTACCTTCTGCTTTTCCCGCAGCTGCAGACCATAGTTGGAAAGCTTGATCCTGTTCTGGCCGTGATCGCCCGGCGCAAACGCCCGTTTGACGATCGCGCACTTGGGTGTAGTGCAACGCGGCCCCTTCAAAAACAACTTTTCGCCCTGACGCCTACACAACCTGCAAGATGCCTGTATATAACGCCCCATGTATCGTGCTCCCTTGCTTGTTAAACTCTTCTTTTCTTTTTAGGCCTACATCCGTTATGCGGAATAGGAGTAATATCCTTTATCGAAGTAATCACGAGCCCTGCCGCCTGCAATGCCCTGATCGCCGATTCACGGCCGAAACCCGGGCCCTTCACATATACGTCTACGTCCTTGATGCCGACTTCCTTGGCTTTGCGCGCCGCATCGGCAGCCGCGATCTGCGCGGCAAACGGCGTAGCCTTCTTGGAACCTCCATACCCTACTATCCCGGGAGTAGACCAGACCAAGACATTACCTTCCTTATCAGTTATGGTAATGATGGTATTATTAAAACTGGCTTGAATGTGCGCTATGCCGGAGGTGATACCCCTGGCGATCTTCTTCTTTTTTGCCTTTTCTTTAGTAGCCATCTAGCTCCTCGATTTTGATTTTAATAAGACCTGCCTACTTCGCCGCGGGCTTAGGCGCAGCTTTCTTCTCGTCGCCGGCCTTCTTGATAACCGCCATGCCGCCCTTGCGCGGCCCCTTTCTGGTCCGGGCATTGGTCCTGGTGCGCTGCCCCCTGACAGGAAGTCCTTTTTTGTGCCGCATCCCCCGCCAAGAGCCTATATCGACCAGCCGCTTGATGTTTTGGGAAATATCCCTGCGCAGGTCGCCTTCGACACGCAACGTCATCTTCTGGACGGCATTGGTGATACGCGATATCTCCTCTTCGGACAGATCCTTAGCGCGCTTGCCCGGCTCGACTTGCGCCTCGACAAGAAGCCGATTGGAAACAGTCCGGCCCACGCCGTACAGATAGCATAATGCTATCTCGATCCTTTTTTCTTTCGGAATATCTACACCTAAAATCCTAGGCATAAGCCTTTCACTTCCTTTCTAGCGTATGCGGCTATCCCTGTTTCTGCTTATGTTTAGTGTTTGTACAGATCACGCGGATGACACCCCTGCGTTTAATGATCTTGCACTTGGCGCATATTTTGCGTATAGAAGCTTTTACTTTCATTTTATTTTGTCCTAAAGGTGATTCTCCCCCGGGTCAGATCGTAAGGAGAAAGTTCGAGTTTTACCTTGTCCCCCGGTAATATCCTGATAAAGTTCATGCGCATCTTCCCCGATACGTGAGCCAGGACAATGTGTCCGTTCTCCAGCTGCACCCTGAACATTGCATTCGGCAATGCCTCAACTACGACGCCTTCGGTTTCGATAAGTTCTTCTTTTGGCATAGTTAACTTGTCAGGATCCGGGGCCCTTCCCGGGTAATGGCGACCGTATGCTCAAAATGCGCCGACGGCAAGCCGTCCTTGGTCACCGCGGTCCATCCGTTATCCAGGACCTTTGCCTCCCAGCCGCCCATGTTTACCATCGGCTCTATCGCCAGGACCATCCCGCATTTTAAAACCGGCCCCTGGTGCGGCTGGCCGAAGTTGGGTATCTCCGGCTCTTCGTGGAGGTTGCGGCCGATACCGTGCCCCACAAAATCCCTCACCACGGAAAACCCGTGGCTTTCCACATACGCCTGCACGGCGCAAGAAATATCCGAAAGATGGTTATTGACCTGCGCCTTCTTTATCCCTTCAGCCAGGGCTTGACGGGTCACCTGGATGAGTTTCTTCTTTTGCGCGCTGACCTTACCGACCGCCAGGGTAGCCGCTACATCGGAAAAGTACCCCTGGTAATCGACGCCTACGTCAAGGCTGATGATATCGCCTTCTTCCAGGAGCCTTGAGCCGGGTATGCCGTGCACGATCTCTTCGTTGACCGAGGCACAGATGTTCGCCGGATAACCCCGATAGCCTTTGAAAGCGGCTTTCGCTTGTTCCTGGCGTATCAGGCTCTCGGCAAGCGCATCGATCTGGGCGGTAGATATCCCAACCTTGACGAATGCGCACAATTGCTGCATCAGACGGCCGGCTATCCTGCCGGCCTGGCGCATCATCTCCAGGTCTTCGTTAGATTTTAACGGAATCATCCTGACGCTTCGCGCAAAGACCTATAATGGTATCAAGCACGATCTTTGAATCTCCGTCTGCCGGTATGCGATGCAGTTTTTTTCTTGCTTCGTAATAGTCAAATAGCGGTGAAAATTCTTTCCTGTATACTTCCAGACGCTTGCGGATCGTCTCCTCTTTATCGTCCTGCCGCTGATAAAGGCTGCCTTGGCAATGGTCGCAGGTCATCGGCTTCTTGGGCGGCATATTCTGGGTATGGAAATTCGTGCCGCAGACGCTGCAGGCCAGCCTTCCCGAGAGCCGCTGGATGATCACCGATTCGCTGGTATCCAGGTAAACCACCAGGTCTATCAGCATGTTCCTGGCTTGAAGCAGCGTATCAAGGACCTTGGCCTGGTTAAGCGTCCGGGGGTAACCGTCGAGTATAAAGCCTTTTTTGACATCCGGCTGCGTGAACCGCTCATCGAGCATTTTGCTTACCAGCTCATCCGGGACCAGCGCGCCCCGATTCATAAAATCCTGGGCCTGGTTACCGAGCTCGGTCCCCTGCGCGACGTTCTGCCGTAAGAGGTCGCCCGTAGAGATATGCGGCAGTTGCAGCTGTTTGGCCAGCATCTTGGCCTGCGTACCCTTGCCGGCACCCGGAGGGCCTAGTAAGACGATCTTCATTATCTTCTTCCTTTTATGCGCCCGGTCCTCAAGAAACCTTCGTAATTATGCATGAACAGGTGCGACTCGATCTGCTTGATCGTATCCAGCATGACGCCGACCACGATCAGTATACCCGTCCCGCCGAAGAACGAAGCCACCAGATAAGGCACCTTAAGCCAGGCCATGATGAAATCGGGGAATATGGCAATGACCGCAATAAAGATCGCTCCCGCAAGGGTGATCCTGGTCATGATAAAATCCAGGTACTCGGCCGTAGTGACCCCCGGCCTGATGCCCGGGATAAAACCGCCGTACTTCTTCATGTTGTCAGAAAGGTCAACGGGGTTAAAGACGATGGCGGTATAGAAATAGCAGAAAAAGATGATCAGTGTCGCATAAAGCACCGTATACAACAGGTGCCCCCTGATGAGGCCTTGCGCAAGCCGCTGGAACGTCGGATTGGGTATAAAAGACGCCAGGGTTGCCGGAAACAGGATTATCGATTGCGCAAAGATGATCGCAATGACGCCGGCCGTATCCACTTTTAGCGGGATATAGGTGCTTTGGCCTCCCATTATTTTCCTGCCTACGATCCGGCGCGCATACTGCACTGGTATCTTTCTCTGGCCCTGGGTCACCAGGATGACGGACAGGATCACCCCCACGAGCAGCACCGCCATGATAACCAGCGTAAACGGCTGCAATTGCCTGCGCGTGGGTGCAAACGGAGAGACCAGGACCATCAACTGATGGAATGCCGCCGGGATGCGCGAGATAATACCGGTCGTAATGACCAGAGAGATGCCGTTACCCACGCCCCGTTCCTGGATCTGTTCGCCCAGCCACATGATGAAGATCGTTCCGGTGGTCAGGGTCAAAACGGTCAGGATCCGGAAGCCCCAGCCGGGGTACATGACGACCTTCAGGCCTTCAAACCGCTCGGGGTTTTCCAGCCATAGGGCAATAAAGAACGACTGCACCACCGCCAATAATACCGTTCCGTAGCGGGTGTACTGGTTTATTTTCTCATGGCCGGCCTTGCCTTCTTTCGCCAGCTTCTCCAGGGCGGGTACAACCGCAGTCAGCAGCTGCAGGATGATGGAAGACGAAATATACGGCATGATCCCGAGGGCAAAGATGGTCAAGCGCTCCATGGCGCCGCCGGAAAACATGTTAATTATGCCAAAGATCGTGCCGCCTTGGGTCCTGGCGATACGGTTAAAAAATTCCGTCAATGCCCCGCCGTCAATCCCGGGAGTAGGCAGGTAACAACCCATGCGATAGACCACCAGCAGCGCACAGGTAATAAGCAGCCGCCGTTTTAGATCCGGGATCTTGAACGCGTTGACCAGCGCCTTAAGCATTCAGAACCTCTACTGTACCGCCAGCGTTTTTAATCTTATCCTGGGCCTTCTTGGAAAAGGCGTGAGCCGCGATGGTAACCGGGGACTTCAGTTCTCCGTCTCCCAGGATTTTGACCGGCCTTGCTTTATCTTTGATCAGGCCCTTTTTCTGCAGCAGCTCAGGAGTAATATTGGTTTCTTTGATCTTGTGTAGAGCGTCCAAATTGATGATCTGGTAATCGTTGGTGTTCTTTGAGGCGAATCCGCGTTTGGGGATCCTGCGGATCAGGGGCATCTGGCCTCCCTCAAAGCCGGGATAAAAATCCCTTCCCGAACGCGAGGTCTGCCCTTTGCTGCCGCGGGTCGAAGTTTTCCCGTGGCCGGAACCGGGCCCCCTGCCTACGATCTTGCGGCGCTTACGGGCGCCGAAAGGGATCTTCAGGTTATGTAAACCTACCCGCGCGGCGACATCCTGTTCTTGCGCGGCAGTTGCTGTCTTTTTCTCTGTCCGTACGGTCTTTTTCATGGCTGGAGGCCCTATGCTTTAAGGTTCTTAAGGCCGTCCATGGTGGCCTTAATGACATTGACGGGATTATTCGATTCAAGGCACTTCGTGAGAATATTCTTGATGCCGGCTGCTTCGCAGATCGCCCTGACCGGGCCGGCCGCAATAACGCCGGTCCCTTCGGAGGCGGGCTTTAAAAGGACCTTGGCTGCCCCGAACTCGCCGAGTATTTCATGAGGGATGGTCGTCCCCTCCAGGCTGATGCGGACCAGTTCTTTTTTGGCTTTGGCCAGGCTCTTGCGGATCGCATCCGCTACTTCATTTGCCTTGCCCAATGCAAAACCCACGCGCCCCTTGGTATCACCTACCACAACCAGGGCGCTGAAATGCAGTTTCTTGCCGCCCTTAGTGACTTTGCAGACGCGGTTGATGGTAATGACTTTTTCTATGAATTCCTGCTGCTGTTCAATATTTAATTCGCGCATGGCCTAAAACTTTAACCCCCCTTTTCTTAGGTTATCTGCGAACGCCTTGATCCTGCCGTGGTAGAGGTAGCCGGCACGGTCAAAGATGATCTCAGAAAACCCTTTTTCTTTCGCGCGCCTGGCAAATACTTCGCCGAAAAATTCAGCGGCCTTGATATTGCCCGGGCGGGGAAATTTCTGCCTTATCTCCTTGTCAAGCGTAGAAAGCGAAAACAGCGTCTTATGCTGGATATCGTCAACGATCTGCGCCTGCATGTTGGATAAGCTGCGATGTACCACCAGGCGCGGCCTCTCTGCGGTGCCGTGTATGCGCAGCATCAGCCTCTTGTGCCGCTTAATGCGAAGTAGCTCTTTCTTATTTTCCATAGTAGTTATCAGTCGTTATTTGGTGGTAGCCTGCGCCTTGCCGACCTTCTTCTTTACGTGCTCGCCGGCATAGCGGACCCCTTTGCCTTTATAGGGCTCCGGCGGATATACCGCGCGTATTTCCGCAGCCACCTGGCCTACCGTTTCCTTGTCGATGCCTCTGATGACGATCTGGGTCGGCTTGGGAGTTTCGATCTTGATCCCGGCGGGTATCGGAAAATTGACCGGATGGGAAAAACCAAGCTGCAGATTCATGGAATTCCCCTGGACGGCCACCTTGAAACCGACGCCGATGATCTCCAGCTCTTTGACGTATCCTTGCGTAACCCCCACGATCATGTTTATCAAAAGCGCCCGGTAGAGGCCGTGGAGGGATTTGTCGATCTTGGTATCGCCGCCGCGCTTGATAAAGGCATTGCCGTCCTTGATCTCCAAGCTGATGCTGCGGTCGACGGGCCGGCTCAATTTACCTTTGGGCCCTTCGACGAAAAGCATGCCTTCCTTGTGCTCGATCTTTACGTCCTTGGGTATCGCTACCGGTTTTTTTCCTATGCGTGACATAGAGTGATTTCCTTATTTACCAAACGTAACAGACGACTTCTCCGCCAAGCCCCTGGTCGCGGGCCTGGGTGTCCGTGACGATGCCTTTTGAGGTTGAGATAATCGCCAGGCCCCTGCCCCGCAAGACATGCGGGATCTTGTCTTTCTTCACATAGACCCTGCGGCTTGATTTCGATATGCGCTTCAGGCTTCTGATGGCGGATTTACCTGCGACATACCTTAAATAAATCCGTAAAACCCCCCGTTTTTCGCCTTCGATCAACTTAAAAGCGTCAATATAGTTTTCCTGTTTCAGTATTTCTAGGATGGCCTTGACGGTATTCGAAGCAGGCACGTCGAGGTTCTCCTTACGTGCCATGATTGCGTTGCGCATCATCGTGAGCGCATCGGCAATGATATCTGATTTTGACATGTATACTCCTTTACCAGCTTGCCTTTTTAACCCCGGGGATCGCACCCTGCCAGGCCAATTCCCTGAAACAGATACGGCATAACTTGAACCTTCTCAAATAGCCTCCCGAACGTCCGCACAAGGGACAACGATTATGCTTGCGGGTCGAGAATTTTGGGGCGCGTTTCCAGCGTGCAATTTGCGAATTCTTGGCCATTACGTTATTTACTCCTTTATTTCTCGGTCTTGAAGGGCATCCCGAAAAGCCTTAACAGTTCTCTTGACTGTTCGCTCGATTTCGCATTCTTTATTACAAAGGTTATATCCATGCCCTGCGACCGCGTTATCTTGTCGTATTCGATCTCGGGAAAGATATTTTGTTCGCTCAAACCCAAGGTGTAGTTGCCTGCCTTATCAAATGAATCCGTGGGCACCCCGCGGAAATCGCGTATACGCGGCATCGCCACGTTGATCAGCCGATCCATGAACTCATACATAAGCGCCCGGCGCAAGGTCACCTTACAGCCCACCGGAATACCCTGCCGGATCTTGAAGTTCGCAATCGCCTTCTTGGCCCGGCGCATAAGCGGCCTCTGGCCGGTGATCATTGCCATCTCATCCATGGACTTTTCCAGCATTTTTACATCCTGCAACGCCTCGCCGACGCCCATGTTGACCACGATTTTTTCCAGGCGCGGCACGGAATTGCGATTTTTTAAAGAGAAGGCCTGCATCATCTGCGAGACGATCTCGTTCCTGTACTTTTCCAATAATCTCGGCTGCATCTATATCACCTCTTTACACGCGCTGCAAACCCTTGACTTGCTGCCGTCCTTCAAAACGGAAAAGGCGGCCCTCACCGGCCGGTTGCAGGATTTGCACACCAACATAAGATTGGCGATGCTGATAGACGACTCGATAGAGACGACCCCTCCCTGCTGGTCCTGGCGCGTCTGCCGGCGGTGTTTCTTGACCATATTGGCCCCCTCGACAAGGGCGCGTTTCTGAGCCCAGAAGATCTTCAGGATCTTGCCTTTCTTGCCTGCGTCTCTTCCTTTAGTGACCTGTACGATATCATTACGCTTGATCTTGGCCATTATATGACCTCGGGTGCCAGTGAAACGATCTTAGTAAAATTTTTTTCCCTTAATTCCCTTGCTACCGGACCGAACACGCGGGTACCCCGGGGGTTAAGTGCGGTATCAATGAACACAATGGCATTCCGGTCGAACCTCAAGAGGGAACCATCGGACCTGCGCACGGGGGCCTTGGTCCTGACGATAACGGCCCTTCCCTTTTCCCCCTTCTTGACGGTCGCCTCGGGAGAGGATTCTTTTACGTTAACGTTAATGATATCCCCGAGTTCCGCCTGGCGGCAGTCCTTTTTCCCCAGGACGCCGATCATGGAAACCTTTTTGGCGCCGGTATTATCGGCAACATCTAAAATCGTCTTAAGTTGGATCATTTTACCTCTTCCTTCAGCTGCGCGTGCTGGGTCTGTGACTTTTTGACGATCTCCACAACCCTCCAGCGCTTATCCTTGGACAAAGGCCTGGTCTCTTCAATGCAGACCGTATCGCCTTGCTTCGAAGCGTTTTGCTCGTCGTGCGCCTTGAAGGTATTATATTTCTTAAGGGTCCTGCCGTACTTGACGTGCTTGGCCATCTGGGTGACCTTGACGGTCACGGTTTTTTGCATCTTATCGCTCACCACTTCGCCGATAAATCTTCTTCTAGCCATTCGTTTTCTCTTTCTTTGCGCTCAGGATAGTGTGGATTCTGGCAATATCTTTTTTGAGCAAAGAGAACATGTGAGGCTTCTCTACTCTGCCCCCGTAACGCTGCTCGTTCAGCTTGGAGAGCTCTTCCTTCAGGGCTCTTTCCTTCACGATAAGCTCGTCCTTCGAAAGCGCTCTTAATTCTTCAATCTTCATCTTATTTATGCACCCTGGTTATGAATTTGGTTTTCATCGGCAGCTTATACGCCGCCAGCCGGAAACACTGCCGGGCGAATTCCTCCGGCACGCCTCCGAGCTCAAAGACCACTCGGCCGCGCTTGACCACGGCAACCCAATGATCCAGGTCGCCTTTGCCTTTTCCCATGCGTACTTCCGCCGGTTTCTTGGTAACGGATTTATCCGGGAAGATCCTGATCCAGAGCTTGCCGCCCTTATGCAGCTGCCTGGCCAGGATAACGCGCACCGCTTCGATCTGGTTATTCTTGATCCAGCCGTTCTCAAGGGCCTTCAGCCCGAATTCGCCGAACGCCAATTCCGCGCCTACCGTCGCTACGCCGCGCTTCGTTCCGCGCTGCGTCTTTCTATACTTAACCCTCTTGGGCATCATAACCATACTCTAAGACCTTCCCTTTTTATGCCGCCCCTGTTGCGGGCGTTGCTTCCTGAGCCTGGGCCGGCTCTTCGGCTACCGACGCCCGGTTCACCGTGACCCTGCCGAGCACATCCCCCTTATACACCCAGCATTTGATACCGATAAGGCCGTACGTCGTTAAGCTTTCCGCAAAACCGTAATCTATGTCGGCGCGCAGGGTCTGCAGGGGAATCTTGCCCTGTTTATAGGTCTCGGTCCTGGACATTTCCGCGCCGCCGAGCCTTCCGGAACACTTGACCTTGACGCCCTTGGCTCCGGCAGACATGGTCTGCTCCAGGGCGCGTTTTATCGCCCTGCGATGCGCTACTCTTTTTTCCAGTTGAAACGCGACGTTCTCCGCAACCAACTGCGCTTCGAGGGCAGGGCTTTTTATCTCTTCGATATCGATCGAAACTTCCCTCTTGAGCAAATTATTAAGGTCCTCGCGCAGCCGCTCGATATCGGCGCCATGGCGGCCGATGATAATGCCGGGCCTGCCGCTGAATATGCGCACCTTGACCTTTTCCGCCAAACGCTCGATGATGATCCTGGCGACTGCCGCCTGCTTGAACCTGGTTTTTATAAATTTCCTGACCCGGTAATCCTCTTCGATATAGCGCGGGTATTCCTTGGATTTGGCAAACCAGCGGCTCTGCCACGTCTTGATAAAACCCAGTCGTAACACATACGGATTTACTTTATGCCCCATACACTCACTCTCCAGATTTTAAGTCCAGCTCTATACAGATATGCGCGGTCCTCTTGAGTATGGGGCTGGCCCGGCCGAAGGCTCCTGCCTTGAACCGCTTCCACATGGGCCCCACATCGCAATTGATCTTGGAAATATAGAGCTGCTCGGGATTAAACCCCTTGACCTTGGCATTGGCGACCGCCGAACGGAGAATCTTGATAAGAAACTCCTTGGGCCGCTTGTTCAGGGAAGTCAGGATCGCTATCGCTTGCGGTACGTCCTTGCGGCGGATAAGATCCATTACCTGTCTGACCTTAGTCGGTGAAATCCTTACAAATTTTCCTTCGGCTTTAACTATCATGTTCGTATTAAGTCTTCTCCAGGGCCTTTTTGGCCTTGACGCCGCCGTGCTTACGGAATATGCGCGACGGGGCAAACTCTCCCAGCTTGTGTCCGACCATATTTTCGGTGACGAATACCGGGATATGCTTCTTGCCGTCATAGACCGCGAAGGTCAACCCCACAAAATCGGGTACGATGGTGGAACGCCTTGACCAGGTCTTAATGGCCTGGCGCAGGCCGGAGCGGCGCGCCTTCTCGGCTTTTTCCAATAATGCGTCTTCTACGTACGGCCCTTTTTTAAGTGAACGTGGCATATGTTATTTCCTTCGCTTTACGATGAATTTATCGGAATGCTTTCCGTGCCTCCTGGTCTTATAGCCCTTCGTGGGCACGCCCCAGGGGGTCACCGGGTGAGGGTTGCCTTGCCCTGATTTTCCTTCGCCGCCGCCGTGCGGATGATCAACCGGGTTCATGGCCAGGCCTCTGACGGTCGGCCTGATCCCCTTCCAGCGGCTTCTGCCGGCTTTGCCTATGCTGATAGCCTCATGCTCGATATTGCCTACCTGGCCGATGGTCGCGCGGCAATCAAGGCTTACCAGCCTGACTTCTCCCGAAGGCATCCTGACGTGCGCAAACTGCTCGTCTTTGGCCATGATCTGCGCAGAGGAACCGGCGCTCCTGACAACCTGGCCCCCTTTGCCCTTGGCTAGTTCGAGGTTATGCAACAGGGTACCCGAAGGTATATAGCGCAGGAGTATGCAATTGCCCGGTTTGATCTCGACGTCTTTCTGGTTCGAAGAGACGATTTCGTCGCCGACCCGCACGCCTACCGGATACAGGATATAGCGCTTGGTCTTATTGGGATATTCAAGGAGACAGATCCTTGCCGAACGGTTCGGATCGTACTCGACGGCGATTACCTTTGCCGGGGCATCGTATATGTCCCGCTTAAAATCAACGATGCGCAGCATTTTTTTGTGCCCGCCACCCTGGTGCCTGACGGTCAGGCGTCCGTAGGAATTGCGCCCTCCGGTCCTCCTGCGGGGCCTCAACAATGATTTTTCCGGCTCGGTCTTGGTGATCTCCGAAAAATCCGAACCGGTCATCCAGCGTCTTGAAGCGGTAGTAGGTCTATACTTTTTAATGCCCATATTACGGAGCTGCTCCAATCTTGTGTCCCGGCGCCAGTGTTACGATCGCCTTTTTGAAGTCGGGGGTACGGCCGTATTGATAACGTACCCGTTTTAGCTTGCCGGGCAATATCGCGGTGTTGACGTCCTTCACTTTTACTTTATACACCTCTTCGACCGCGCGTTTTATCTGAATCTTGTTGGCGGTTTTATCAACGAGGAACAGATATTTGCCTATCGGCTCCAGAAGAGTCGTTTTTTCCGTTCTGATCAGCGATTTAATGATATCGAATGAGGTCATCATTTCTTGAGCCTGTCCACGAGAATCTGCAAACCATCCCTGGTGACTACCAGCGTATGCGCCGAGAGCACCTCGTAGAGATTGGTATTCTTTGCCAGATTGAATTCCAGGAATCCTACGTTGCGTAACGCGATCTTTGCGTTTTTGTCGATCTTCGACAGTAAAAGCAGCGTCTTATGACGCTTGTTCTTCTTTTGTACAAGCTTAAGGTTTGTAAAGATCTTGGCGGCATCCTTGGTCTTGGAGTTGGCGAGCAAAAAGTTATCCAAGACCACAAAATTATCATCTTTGACTTTTGCGCACAGCGCAGACCTTAATGCCGCATCCTTGATCTTTGCGGGGACGGTATACGAGAAATCGCGGGGATGCGGCCCGAAGACCACGCCGCCGTGATACCACAACGGAGAGCGGATGGAACCGACGCGCGCCCGGCCGGTACCTTTCTGTTTCCAGGGCTTGCGTCCGCCTCCGCTGACCTCGCCCATGGTTTTGGTAGAAGCCAACCCCCGCCTCTGATTCGCCAGGTATCCCTTGACCGCCTGATAGATGACTGCGGTATTGACCGTGCCGTCAAAGACCGAAGCATCCAGCTTGATCTTGTCTACTTCTTTGCCTTCAGTATTATATACAGGTACGGTAATCGCTTCCATATTAGGATTGTTTCTTCTTTTTGGCTGTCCGTATCACCACGTAGCCGTTTTTGTGACCGGGAATCGCGCCCTTGACCAAAAGGAGATTATTCTCCGCATCAACTTTGACTATTTTTAAATTCTGCACCGTAACCCGCACTGCGCCCATATGCCCGGCCATGCTATGACCGCGGAAGGTCCTTCCCGGAGTCGTGGTCGAACCCATGGAGCCGATCCGGCGATGGGAGGTCGAACCATGCGTCATCATGCCGCCATGCCAGTGCCAGCGCTTCATCCCGCCCTGGAATCCCTTGCCAATGGAAACTCCGGACACATCCACATAATCCCCCGCCTTGAATATATCGGCCTTGAGCTCCTCGCCGACCTTATACTCCCGAGACGGGTCCTTGACGACTTCGCGGATAAGCTTGCGCACGGTAACGTTCACCTTTTTAAAATACCCGGCCACGGGTTTTTTGACCCGGCTTTCTTTCGCCGGATCAAAGGCCATCTGGACCGATTTCTCCTTTACCGCTAAAATCGGGCACGGGCCGGCCTCGATAACCGTCACGTTCAGGCGGCTGCCATCATCGGCATACACCTGGGTCATTCCTATTTTTTTACCTAATAATCCTTGAGCCATAGCACGATCTCTTATTTGATCTCTACGTCAACGCCGGCAGGCAGGTTAAGCTTGCGCAGGGCGTCGATCGTCTTGGATGTCGGTTCAAAAATATCGACGAGCCGTTTATGAGTCGACAGTTCAAACTGCTCGCGCGACTTTTTATCGATGACCGGGGAACGCAATACCGTGTAGGTCTCCCTCTTGGTCGGCAGCGGCACTGGGCCAGAGATCCTGGCGCCAGTGCGCTTGACGGTATCAACGATCTCGATCACTGCCTGATCCAGCAGACGATGGTCGTAGGCCTTAAGCTTTATGCGGATTTTCTGCATATTCATTACGCGATAATCTCCGTAACAACGCCTGCCCCTACGGTATGCCCGCCTTCACGGATGGCAAAGCGCGATTCTTTCTCCATAGCGATAGGGATGATCAACTCTACTTCCATTGCGACGTTATCGCCAGGCATAACCATCTCTACGCCCTGGGGAAGCTTCGAACTTCCGGTTACGTCGGTGGTGCGGAAATAGAACTGCGGCCTGTAGCCGGTAAAAAACGGCGTATGCCTTCCACCCTCTTCTTTGGTTAATACGTACACCTGGGCCTTGAATTTGGTGTGCGGGGTAATGGATTTCGGGGCGGCAATAACCATACCGCGCTCGATGGCATCCTTATCCACGCCTCTCAAAAGCAGGCCTACGTTATCGCCGGCGATACCTTCATCCAGCGTTTTTCTGAACATTTCTATACCGGTGACAACGGTCTTCTTGACCTCGGGCCTTAAACCGATGATCTCGACCTCTTCATTGATCTTGACTTTGCCGCGCTCGATCCTGCCGGTACCTACCGTGCCTCTACCTTCGATGGTAAAGACGTCTTCGACAGCCATAAGCAGGGGCTTGTCCGTTTCTCTGGCCGGTAACGGTATAAAATCGTCGCATGCCTTCATGAGATCCATGATGCATTTGACATCGGCGCTGTTGGGGTCGCCCGCAGCCTGCATCGCCTTTAAGGCGCTACCTCGCACTATGGGGGTCTTGTCTCCCGGATAGCCGTACTTGGTAAGCAGGTCCCTGATCTCCATTTCTACCAGGTCAATGAGTTCAGGGTCGGAAACGACATCGATCTTGTTCAAAAACACTACCATTGCGGGCACGTTGACCTGACGGGCCAGGAGGATGTGTTCGCGGGTCTGAGGCATCGGGCCGTCGGCAGCAGATACCACCAGGACCGCGCCGTCCATCTGTGCTGCGCCGGTGATCATGTTCTTGATGTAGTCGGCATGACCGGGGCAGTCAATATGGGCATAATGGCGATTATCTGTCTCGTACTCAACATGCGCTACGGAAATGGTAACGACCTTGGTCTCGTCTCTTACGGTACCGCCTTTGGCGATGTCCGAGTACTCACGGGCCGTAGCTTTACCCAACTTTGCCAAGACGTGGGTGATAGCTGCGGTCAAAGTGGTCTTGCCGTGATCGATGTGACCGATAGTACCAATGTTTACGTGCGGTTTCGTTCTGACAAATTTTTCTTTAGCCATTATCTACCCTCCTTGCGTTAGGTACAGCTGTTTTCTTTTCCAAGATCACCATCGTAACCCTGTAGAAGTGAAACCTGCAATGATTTTCTCTGATATATGTGCAGGCACCTCGGTATAATACGAGGGCTCCATTGTATAGGATGCTCGTCCCTGCGTCAGAGAACGCAGTGCCGTTGCGTAATTAAACACCTCAGCCAGAGGAATGTAGGCGCGGATGGCGCGCACATTGACCCTGGTCGTCAATGAAATTATTTTTGCCCTACGGGAGTTCAAATCTCCGATAACCTGACCCATATATTCTTCGGGCACGACTATCTCCATATCCATGACCGGCTCAAGCAGGATGGGACCGGCCTTTTTCAGGCCGTCGTTAAACGCCATGGCTGCGGCTATTTTAAACGCCATCTCGGAAGAGTCGACGTCATGATAGGAGCCGTCCACCAGCGTTACCTTGACGTCAGTAACCGGATAACATGCAAGACTGCCGCTTTTTGCCGAATCAAGGATGCCTTTTTTGATTGCGGGGATAAACTCCCGGGGTATCGCTCCGCTTTTGATCCTGTCGTCAAACG
>DATJPV010000028.1:0-123169 GCA_035506195.1 Patescibacteria group bacterium
CAGGGCTACTTGATGCCCGGGATGTTCAGCCGGGCGGAAATACTTGTCGTTGAGCTCAAGGGCGCGCTGATGATCCCCTCTGTCGCGATGATCCCTGCCGGCCAGGGAGTCACCCTGATACCGGTGGTCCCTTTGCAGTCCATTAAGAAAGGCGAAGACGAATCGCAAATCGGTACCGTGGAAATGCACAGAGCGACTTTAGGATATGTGGCGGCCGACTATGCACAGGTAATTTCAGGGGTTAAGCCGGGAGATTTAGTCATCATAGAGACCCAAGGGGAACTAAAAGAAGGCGCGAAGGTAAAAATCGTAGGAACGGAAGAGTTGTCTTTGTAGGAAGGGTATTTTATTCTTGACTGTACGAAACGGGGATATCCAGCCAAACCTCTCTTGAAAGCAAGGCAGGCGGAAACGGCGGGTAAGAACCTATCGCCTGAATGGCCTGTAAGGTGTACTCATCTAGCACCCTATACCCTGAAGATTCCTTAATTCTACTCTGCAGCAATTGCCCGCGATAAGATAGCCGAAGGCTTACCTTAACCGTCCCGGAAAAACCTGCTTCTTTGGCCATCCTCGGATATTGGATGTACTGCATGATTTTTTCCTGGACAACCCGGGCATACTGCCTCAGGGGATCCTCCGCAGAAATGCCTGCCTGCGGCTTGGTCTCAACCAGGGGTAGGGGCTTTGGTTGCACTGCCTTCTTGTGTTTGTCTATAATAGTGGGGGTAATGGTAATGAATAGTTCGGTATTGCCCTGCCCCGCGCCGCCGGAACCCGACCGAATCTCCTTTTTTCTAAAAAACAAGCCGAGCACGGGGATATCTCCTAACCAGGGCATCTGGCGTATCTCTTCTTCTGTCTTGCGCCTGATAAGCCCGCCGATGGCCAGGGTCTGTCCGTCGTCCAAGAACAACTCTGTGGCGGCAGTGCGTTTGGTGAATGCATACGCAAGCGCCGTCGTCGCCCTGGTAGAGCCGATGCTTACCGGAGATTCTACATCGCTGACATCGACCTTTAGACTTATCTTTACGCGCCTGTCCTCGCTGATGATGGGCTTGATATCTAACTTGATCCCGAATTCTTTATACGCGACATTGGTAGCCTTGGCGCCGCTGAACCCGGCAACGGTAGTGGCCATAATGGGTTTTTCTCCGCCAACCAATAATTCCGCTTCTTTTCCGCTCTGGCAGGCAAGGCTCGGCCGCGAAAGAATCCTGGCTTTGCCTTCTCGAACCAAAAGATCCAATTTCCATTCCAGGTTCGCGCGAGTCCACTGGGTCACGTCGAATATCGTGGACCAGCTGACGGGTGCCCCAGACGAACTTCTGGCACTGCTAGATTGATCGGTAACGCTCAGCGAACCGGGCCAAGTAAACCCCATATTTTTTGTACCGTCTTTATCTAATTCCAACACCTGGACGTCGATGTCAACAACCGCCTCTTCCTCGCGGATCTTTATCAAGTCCACAATTTTGTCCTTCATGGTCCCCAGGGCAGTTAAAATTCTGTCCCTTTCCTGCACGGTTTTGACTTGCCCCAAAAGTAACACCTTGTTTTCGCTGTCAACCGGCCTCGTATAGACATCGGGAGCATCAAGCTCCTTAAGGATATTATCAAGGCGCTGTTTGATTTCCTTCATATCTTCCGCAAAAACCCGTATCTTATATTCTTGTTCACCAAAATTATCCCATATCACGAAACTACTGACTCCCGGCGCCTTAGCAATAAGGGTAAGCTGAAGCGGAGAAGATTCTGAAACCTCGACGACCTCAGGCCTGCTCACCAGGAACTTCTGTAGGCCGCTGACTTGTACGGTCTTAATTTCCCCGACATAAAGATTCATTTCCTCTTGCGTATCCTGCATTTGGCTAGATACCGCCGGAACGGCGGCGGCTGCCAACACAGACACAAGACATACGCACAGCCAAACCCGCGCTAGGCCTGCCGCTTCTATTGTCCCGTACAACCGATTGCGCATCACTGTATTGCACCTTCGCATATTTCGATTTTTGCCTCCCTGGACAGTTTAGCAATTAATTCTTCCAAGTGTTGCTGCTGTTTTACGAACGAGAGCGTTCTTTTAATGTCT
Organism: Patescibacteria group bacterium; assembly: GCA_035506195.1. GTDB lineage: Bacteria > Omnitrophota > Gorgyraeia > Gygaellales > Profunditerraquicolaceae > DATJPV01. Next base: position 2,093 of record DATJPV010000028.1, read on the forward strand.
TCCCAAAGCTCTGAAAGGGACCTCTGCTGCCCTCCCCGTTTTGCTTCCAGGCTAATGATGTAATAACCATCCGGCCCCTTGAAAATATTGCTGTATTGGCCCACTTCCAAGCTTTCGGCAAATGCTACCGCGTCAAATTGGCTAAATGTTTTTCCCTGCGTTAAGAACCCCAGGTCTCCTCCTTTGGCGGCCGAGGAAGAGCGGGAACGTTCTTTGGCCAACGTCGCAAAGTCAGCACCCTTCAACAGTTCGATGAGTATATCCTTGGCTTCGACTTCCGTGGGGACTACGATTTCGCGTACGCGTCGCTCTTCGGGCTCCTTGAGCTCTGCTTTAAACTTATTATAATAGTCTTCTATTTCAGCAGAAGAAACTTCCACCTGGGCTGTTTCTTGCTTGACGAGCGCGACCGCCAATATTTCTTGCTTGGCCCTCTCCAGGGTACGTTGCATCGGCACTGTTTTATCCAGGCCTTTTTTTAACGCCTCTTGATACAACAAGATACGGCGCAAAAGTTCGCGCTTCAGAAAATCGATCTTTTGTTCCGGGGTCACAATCCTTCTTTCCGGCCTGTTCTCCGGGACAAGGGAATTAAACAGCTGAACTTCCTGGTCGAGGGCCCCCACGGTAACAACGGTGTCGTTAACCCTGGCCACAGCCGTTTCTTCCTTGGCAGCAGAAGTTTTAGTATTGCATATAAGGGACGTGGTTTTTTGAGTATGAGGAGGGAATAGTTTGTCGCAGCCGCATAAGACATACGCCGTCATTAAGGATAGGATCGACACGGCGATTCTATATTTCACGAAGCTTGTCCCCTTTTTTATTACTCTCACCGCATTCTAATATGCCAGTCAGAGATATAACTCAATTTATTTTACTATAACGGTTCCTTAAGTCAATTATTTTGTTGAAAAACCGACTTCGTATCTCAACAAGGCTACTCTTCTTCATAGCAACAGTTTATCAGGTGATGGCAATTTAGCCGGCATTGCCTTATCTGATTCCTGACCCTGGCGGCTGTTTCTGAATACCATATCTGGTGGGGGTGGCCTTGCTTTATGTGCCCTATGGGCTCTTTGCGCGTGCACATATACACCTGTCCCAAATGGTTGATATTCATATAGAAATCGACATTACAGCCGGCGGCCTTGATAAACTCTGTTGGCTTCTGAAAATATCGTTTGAAGGTTTCCAATTGTGCAACCGTATTGGTTATCTTATATCCGGCCCGCCTGAATCGTATCAATTCATCGAGCGCCTCTTGGACCTTTGCAATATCCTGCGGCCAAAGAGCGCTGTATTCTTTTTTATGCTGCCATCCATCGACCAGCGGCGTATTAAATGGTTGCGCCACAGCCTGAAAGACAATGCGTTTTATCCGACGATGCGCCTGAACCCATTCGGTCAGCTTTATGATGTGCTCGAGGTTCCTCTCCAATATAATTGCCTGAATCCATATCTGAAGATGGCCAGGGCATTTATCGAAGTAATCGATCGCGCGCATGACTCTGTCATAAGAACCGGTAACGCCTCTTAAGAAATCATGCGTATTCCTGTCGATGCTATCCAAAGATATAACCAATAAATTCAAACCGCTGTCGGCCAGCGCCTGCGCCATGCCCTTATTGATCAGGAAACCGTTGCTATTCAGCGAAGTAAAAAGGCCTTTTTTGGAACCGAATCTAACCAATGCCAGGTTCCTCTTATCAGACAACGGCTCCCCGCCGGCAAGATTTATTTCAATTTTCCTGTCATGCAGATCAGCCAACTGATCGATGAAATCGTACCAGTCATATAGCGTGGGCTCTTGTGGGTCTTTGCGGTATTGATTCTGCCAGAAGAAACACATCTTACACCTGAGCATGCATGCCGGCGCAATCCCGATGCAACAAAAGGTAGGTTTACGTATAGGTGCGGGAGCGCCCTGAGGGTTATTCTCCATAGCCGAATTATAGCACATATTTTCCATTTCGTGCATAACTCTAAACAAGAAAAGGAGATAGAAAAAATGGCACTATTACCCTTTACGGAAGTAAGAGTGCCTTTTCTAGTGGTAGCCCCAACCGGATTTGAACCGGTGTTTAGTGGCTGAGAACCACGCGTCCTAGACCGGGCTAGACGATGGGGCCGGGTTTATCTATGCTACATACGCAGGCCCAACCTGAAGCTTACGCTTTCAGCTTGATGCTGGTTAAGCGATGAGGGGCCGTAATTTTTAATTTATTTTACTACAATAGCTTGCCAAGTCAATTAATTTTATTGAACTGGGTTGCTTTTTAGGATAAAATAGGCGTTATTATGGATGTAGGCATTGGCCTAAGCACCGACAAGGATCCATTGCAGGCAACGAGGGAAGCGGCTCAACGGGCAAAGCTTGATTTGCGCATCGAAGAGGCGCATCTGGCGATAGTTTTCAGCTCCGCGGATTTCGCTCATCCCGGCACCTGCCGAACGATCTCCGGCATATTGGGAGCAGTCCCGATTGTCGGTTGCAGCAGCGCGGCGATCATTACGAGCCAAGGGATATTCAGTTACGGGATCCTGGTGATGCTCCTGCGTTTTCCTAAGGATATACATTGCAACCTCGCCTCCGTTAAAGACATAAAGACCGAGTCTGCCGTCGATTCGGGGCAGCAGCTCGGCGAAAAGCTTCTTTACGGCTTCCAGGGCATACGCAGGGACCTAGCAATGGTGCTCTCCGATAAGCTGCTTGACGAAGGCCAGGGCCTCATCTATGGCCTTCAGGAGCGACTGGGGAAAAGCTTTCCGCTGGTAGGTGCTTCCGTTTCAAAGAACCCTCGCGCTTTGAAAAGCCACCTCTATTTCAACAATGAGGTCACCAGCGATACCGCGATCGGATTGATGTGGGGCGGAAAAACCTATTTTGGCCTGGGATTGCGACATGGCTGGAAACCCATAGGCAAACCGCGCCGTGTCACGAAAGCAAAAGGCAACGTTGTCTATGAGATAGACAACGCCCCTGCCTCGGGCCTCTATGAAAAGTACCTGGCATGCGACCGGCCGGCGCTGCATAAAGATCTTACGCGCATCGCTGCCCTATATCCGATTGGCATACACCTTGCCGGACAAAAGGAATACATCTTGCGGAATATTATTTCGATTCAAGACGACGGATCAATTGTCTTCCAAGGGCCGGTCCCCTTGGAGAGCCAGATACGGTTTATGATCAGCACCAAGGAATCTTGCCTAGAGGCAGCCCGGCTGGCGGCGGAAGAAACCAAAAAGACGCTCCTCGGCCGCCAGATTGATTTTGCGTTCGTTTTTGAATCGCTGGTACGATACCGGCTCTTGGGGCGGGAGACAGCCAAGGAACTGACTATCCTGAAAGAAACCCTGGGGCAGCATATACCTATCGTAGGCATATGCACGCATGGCGAACAGGCGCCGTTAAGCGCGATCGGTTACCAGGGGCAAGCTTACTTTCATAATCACAGCATTGCCGTTGTGACGATGGGGAGCCAAAAATGATAGGCAGCGATTATCTCATCAATCTTTTGGGACTATCCAGCATCCTCATCATTATTACGCTCGTCATCACGCTTGCTTTCAAGCTGGAACGAATCAACCGGATGCAGACCACTGTCGATAACCTCAAGAGGTCTCTGGACGAGATGGATGAACAGGCCCAGTTGATTGTACGCACTGACGTAGAATTGAATAAAACCCAAGAGGAGCTGGACAAAAAGGTGTCCGGCCTATATGCCCTGCAGAGACTTTCCCGGGAGATCAGCACCACTATGGAAGAAAACCAGATCTTCCAGCGGATAAGCCTCGACCACCTGGAGGACCTGGGATTCGAAAAGGCCTGCGCTTTTTTATGGAACGAAAAAGAAAAGAAATTTACACCCTACTTGAATATCGGCTATGCGGAAGAGGATCTTAAGCTCATAAAATCATCCATTGACACGGATAAACATACATATCTGGATTTGATAAAAAACCAGAATACGGTCTCCTCCTTACGCACGCCCCCGGCGGCAGGCTTTAAAGATAAAATAAACCGTGTCTTTAAGTCTATTTATTACGTCATCTCCCCCATCCTGCCTAAGGAAGGAAGTCGAGGGTTTCTGCTTGTAGGGACCGCCAATACCGACGTCCTCATTACCGAGGGGGACGAAGAATTGATTACTATCTTAGCCAATCAGATAGGGCAATCCCTGGAGAATTCCCGGCTCTTTGAAAACACCTGGCGCGCCCAACAGGAACTTGAGAAGAAGGTGGAAGAAAGAACGCGCGCGCTAAGCCAAGCCCTGGAAGAAGTCAAGGTTGTTAGTAAGCGCAAAAATGACTTCATTTCTGCCGTCTCGCACGAATTACGCACCCCCCTGACTTCAATAAAGGGATTTGCCGCCATCCTCCTGGATGAAAAACTAGGGGCCTTACCGACGGCCGTCAAAGAAAGGCTGGAGAAAATCAACATACGCAGCGATGAGCTGGTACATATGGTCAACGACCTGCTTGACATAGCGCGCATCGAGGCAGGAAAAACAGTAATGAAATTTGAGGAGCAGGATATATACGATGTCATCAACAGCGTCTGCGACCTCATCATGATACAATGTAAAAACAAAAATGTCGAATTGGCAGTCGAACCAACGAAAAATGTGCCTAAATTGCTGATCGACCGCAGTCAGGTCGAGCGTGTCTTTATCAACCTGCTGGGTAATGCCGTAAAATTCACCCCCACGAACGGAAAGATCACCATAAAGACGCACGTCAAGGATGGCGCCGTACAGGTGGACATATCGGATACCGGCATCGGTATACCTCCGGAAGCGATACCGAAGCTCTTCCAGGAATTTTACCGGGTTGATACCGCCGCGCACCAACAGTTAAAAGGCACGGGCCTGGGGCTTTCGTTAGTAAAACACATTATTGACGCGCACAAAGGGAAAATCTGGGTAGAAAGCATCCCGGATAAAGGAAGCACTTTTAGCTTTACGCTGCCGCTGACTTCATAACACTATGCCAAAACCTCGCGTATTGATAGTCGACGATGATCCCGACATACTTGACGTCTTGGAAATCATGCTGTCCGGTGAAGACTACGAAATCTCCAAAGCCCAAGACGGAGAAGAGGCGCTCCATATCATTAAATCAAAACCGATAGACCTGGTACTGCTTGACTATAATATGCCGAAGATGAACGGCAGGCAGGTGTGTCTGGAAATAAAACGCGACCTGCTCTTGCAGCATACGCCAATTATTATGGTCACTGGCAAAGGGGAATTGGATGATAAAATCAAGGGTATTGACGCGGGTGCCGACGACTACGTCGTCAAGCCCTTTGAGCCTAAAGAACTGTTGGCGCGCATCCGTATGATTTTAAGGCGCACTCAGCGGGACCTGGAAGCAAACCCCTTAACACGGCTGCCGGGCAATGTCTCGATCCTTACCGAGCTTTCAAGCCGCCTAGAAGACAAGTCTTTGTTTGCGGTATGCTATGTCGACCTCAACAAATTCAAGGCCTACAATGACACATACGGATTTGAACACGGGGATGAAGTAATCCGTGAAACGGCCCGTATTCTCATTCGCGCCACCAAGGAATGCGGTAACCCGAATGATTTTATCGGACATATCGGCGGAGACGACTTTGTAATCGTCACGACGCTGCCGAAGGCCGATGCGCTATGCCAAAAAATAATTGATGATTTTGACAAGACCGCACCGTTTTTCTACACCGAAGAGGCGCAACACAGAGGCTATATCGTCGCTAAGGACAGGCAGGGCAAGGAACAAAAGGTACCCCTCCTTTCGATCGCAATCGGTATAGTTACCAATGAGTTACGCAGTATCGAACATGTCGCTCAGATCGGAGAGATTGGTGCGGAGTTAAAGTGCGCGGCCAAAAGCGCAGAGCATTCCGTCTTTGTGAAGGATAAAAGGAAGGATGCCTAACGTGTTAAAGTGCGAGGAGAGGGAGTTGAACCCTCACAGGCTCATCGCCCAACAGCCCCTCAAACTGTCGCGTCTGCCATTCCGCCATCCTCGCATGATGTGTCGTTAATCCGTTATTATACATCGCGGCTTTCAAATATCAAGCATATTGTTAATAGGCAAAGGACGGCCGCCTCTGAAAATGGCTAGTTTTTCTCTGAGATTAAGCGTCATTTCCATCTCGTTTCTGACGGTGATGGCTCCTGCCGCCATCGCTCCAGCCCTGGCTAAAATCAGCCAGGCATTCCCCACCGCAGACCCTGCGCTCATTACACTGGTGCTTACCCTGCCTTCGCTGCTGATCGCTCCTGTGAGCCTGCTGTGCGGTTGGCTCACTAGGCGAATGAGAAAAAAACCCATCCTTTTAACCGGCTTGGCGATTTATCTTCTAGCCGGCGTAAGCGGCGCGTTTAGCCGCACCATCTATGAGCTCTTGTGTATCCGGATGCTTTTGGGCATTGGCGCGGGACTGATCGTACCGTTTTCTACCGAATTGATCGCGGATTCCTCCGAGGAAGAAAGAAGGAAACTGACCGGGCTTTCGGGTCCGATCTCGTACTTAGGCGGCGCCGCCTTTTTGCTGCTTTCCGGCTGGCTGGCATGTATTAGCTGGCGCCATGCCTTTGCCGTATACGGACTTTCTGCCTTGACTTTTTTTACAGTCTTCTTTTTGTTGCCTGAACCGACACATAAAGAGGTCGGCCATACACAAAAAAACGGGCTCCCGGCAGGGGTATATATGTGCACGCTGTTAGGCGGCCTACTGATGGTTGTTTCTTATGCGGCACCGATCAACCTGGCAATGTTCATTGAAAGCGAAAGCAGGATGTATACAAACCAAACCCCTCTCCTGGCGACGCAGGAAGAGTTACGGCGATTCTTAACTGAAGGTATCGTATCAGCATCAATCCAAGACTCTTTTTTGAAAAGTGGGATCCAGCTTTCGGGTAAAGCAGTCTTGACGATCGAAGGCACAAGCAAGCAATGGACAATCCTCGACGGGGATAAGAAGTATAGCGCAAGAAAAGAAAACGGCAGGGAAGGCTTGGTTATTTATACCGAAAGGCAGGACCGGCCGCGCATTGCCGGCTACTGCCTGTCTCTTATGCTGCTGGCCGGCGTCTTCTCTGGGTTTGCTTTGACTATATCAAGGCGTCGGTTTGGGGCCCTTACCCCGGCAACGGGCATTGGTTCAATGGCTGCCGGCTATGCATTGCTAGGGGGCACCTCGTCTCTGTCCGGAGTCTTGATCGCCATGGTCTGCCTCGGATTCGGATCGGGCATTCTACTACCGCTTCTTTTGTTACGGGCCACCGAGATGGTCACGGGACACTCGCGCGCCCTTGCTATGGCCGTGTTAAACGCAGGGGTATACTTCGGCCAATTCCTTTCTCCGGTTATTCTGAAATGGCTGGGGTTATGCCAAGCTGCGGGAGGCATATATCGTCAGCAATTTATCGGACTTGCGCTTGCATTGGGGATTGCCGCGCTCCTGGGAATTCCGAGGCGCCCTTGCTGCGCAACATCGTAATCGCCGCAAACGCTATTCTGCCTTCTCCACTCTTACCAAATACTCGTTTCCCATTTCCTTGACAGGCGTGAGCCGAAAATCGCTGCCCGTAAGACGCTTCATGTCTTTAAGGGATCCCGCCTTGAGAATGCAGAACGTCCGGGATTGCCGAGACAGAAATTCCCTGACTTTGGCATCAGAGTTAAGAAAAGGAACGGGGTGCGGGCTAAAAAAGGGCGTGCCCGGAATGTCGATCACGGCAACGTTTTTATCCGTATAATACCGCACCCCCCGAGTAAACATTTTGGAAACGATTATCGTATTATCCACTGCGCAATGACCCAGCAGATACTCTGCCATGCCCTTTGAAGAAACGTACGGGTCGATATCCTTGCTGAGGAAGGGGATCACGCACAGCGACAGAGGCAAAAGCGAGGTAAGTACGTATGCGCCTTTTAAGAAATAGCGCCGCGCAGTAAAAAGAGCGAACGCAATGGATACAACCAGCCATAATCCCGCTAAGACATAAACCGGCAGCAGCGACGAAAGGTACCGCGAGGCCCTGGAGGAAGCCACCAGGAGCGCTATCGCTAACAACACACAGAAGGCAAACGTCATCCATGAAGCCAGAAAAAACAGACGGGCCCTGTTCTTAGGCGCCTTGATGTCGCCGATGAAATTCCCCGTGGTCAAGGCAAGGGCGGGAAAAAGGGGGAAAATATAGCTGGCTAATTTAGAATGCGCAACCTGAAAAACGGAGAAGGTAACGACGATCCAGGAAGCCAAGAAAAGGTCCAACGGTTCCTTGTTCTTTACCGCCCTGTAGAACAGGATCGCTAACGCAGCCAAGGTAAACAAACTCCAGGGGAAAACCCCTAGGATCATGGTAAGGGGATAAAAATACCAGGAGTCGTTAAAGGAGTGTTCCGCTTCAAAGAGACGCCGGATGTGACAGTTGACAAAAAACTCATGAACAAAACCATTACCGTAGTGCGTTACCATGAAAATGTACCAGGGGAAGGTAATCAAAACGAAAAGCATAGTCCCCCATAAGAACCTCTTGCAAAATATACGGTTCAATTCTTTCCTGACAGCCAGAAAGATACCCACCACACACAGTGGTATGATAAGTCCCAGGGGGCCCTTGGTAAGCACGGCGGCGCCGGCAAAGACAAAAAATAGGAAAACTCCCAGGTTCTGCCTACTGTTGCGCACGTACCCGGCCCAAAAGGAAAGGAGCGCTAAAAGTATCCAGACAGAGAAAATCATATCCGTAAAAACGGTACGGGCTAAACCGATATAAAAGCCACCCGATGCCAAGATAAGACTTGAGAGGAGGGCTTTTCTGCGGTCTCCAAAACCAAAAAGAGCAAAACAATATGTCCCCACCACCCCAATAGCCGCAAACACTGCCGGGAAAAACCGCGCGCCGAAACTAGAAACACCGAATAAAACAAAGGCGATGCGTAAAAGCCAATAAAGAAAAATGGGCTTTTCAAACTGCGGCGCGTCAAATAGATACGGAGTCATCCAGCTGCAATGCCGCACCATCTCCTTCGCCGTCTGAACGTAAAACACTTCATCGGGGCTGGTAAGGCTGATAATACCGTTACCCCACACGAAAAAGAAATACGCCACAATGACAAGAAAAACCATATGCACGATGTGCTTATTGGTAAGTGACATTGCCGCTCCTGGCTAATAGTTCACTAACGGTTACGCACCGATATCCGCGTTTTCTTAATTGTTCGACGAGCCTGAAAATAGTTTTGACGGTTTCTTGACGGTTGCCGCCCTCAACCGTGAAAACGCCCCCGCTGTCATGGAATAGGATAATATCACCCGGCCGGACATGATGCACGAGGAACCTGAGAATATACTTCTCGTCAAAGGTCACCCAATCTTTCGAATTCAACGACCACAATATTACTCTATATCCCATTGCGTTAATTTGTTTTTTTTCTGCGCTGGTAAGCCAGGCCTTGGGGGGCCTAAAATAACGCGTGGTCTTGCCGGTGATAGACTTGATGATGTTTTCGGCGACCTTTACCTCCCTTTCGAGTTCATACGGCTTATAATATAAAAGCACATGATGGTCATAGGAATGATTCTCGATTTCATGCCCTTCCGCGGCAACCCGCCTGGCTATCTCGGGATATTGCTGCACATGTTCTCCGAGCATGAAAAAGGTGGCCTTCGCGTCCGAGCGCTTCAATTCATCCAGGATAGCGGGGGTCCATACCGGCGAGGGGCCGTCATCAAAGGTAAGCGCCACTAGTTTATCCGGCACGTTAACCCGATACACCGTACCTCTACGTACCAGCACTGCCTGATCAAAAAAGACGGTAAACGCTACAAAGGCAAGGCAGCATGTTACAAAGGAGCACATAAAAATGACGGCGAGTTTCTTTTTGTTCCCCATCTAGGGTGTCCTTTTAGCGCAAGGCTCCATAGGAAACCTTTTCGGCCAGGCGATATCCTGCGTACTTGTCCATCATATACCCTACTTCCCGTACGGCGTTATGATCGCGCCTCGCTCCAACCGGACGCACATGCCTGACCGGCAAACAGTCGATAATGCCCATATTGGCATATCCGCACACAGAGCGGGCAAAGAGATCATAACCCCATCCCCAATAATTTTTTTCTGCCTCCATCTTATTCCAAAAACGCACCCAAGCCTCTGACGTAAAGACCGGCACCATAATTTCCACAAAATCAACATAACGCCCAACTTTATACGTTTTATTCTGAAGCGTAATATCCCAGGTGAAATAAGAATCGGCTGTCAGCGCAGGCTGCGCAAGCTCTATGTTGTTTGTCTGCATTATGTTAACAAATTCGCTGGGCCTGAAATCAACAACATCGATATCGTCGCACCACAGGAAGAGATAGTCATAGTTGCTGCATACGGAAGGAGTAATGTATTTTTTCAGAAAGTAGAAATGCAGTCCCTTTTCGCGTATAACAACGCACTTCCGGAAGATGTCTTCGTCAAATGAGGTATCGTCATACGCAAAAATTATATACTCAAACTGTTCGCACCCGAAGCGCCCAATAATTTTTTTAAGCCAAGGCTTGCCGTCCTCCCCTACCGGCGACGCATAGAGATAGCGGCCCCGCGGCTGTCGTTGGCGACCAGGAGCGGCCCTGTTATACAGACTGGTTTCTTTTTTCATCCTGCGGACATGCAGGAATTTTCTCCATCGTTTAAAAAGCTTAGGCCGCCGAAAAAAATCTATGGCGCTTCCGATTGCGGTCATGCTACTATGTCTCCAAACATTTTTGCAGATACGCCGGTAAAAGCTCCACCTTTTTGGCGATCTGCGCATTAAGCAGAATTGCTATACGGGTATTATCGCTTGCGGAAAAAATAGTATAGCGCTTCAAACAAAAGGTATCTTTCAAATGCTCTGCAATCATCTCTTCAACAGGACGATGGACGTCATCAACTACGATCATCTTTACGTCCTTAAGAAGGGGGGGGATTAACGAAAAGAATGCCTTTGAATCGCGCCTATCCTTGCCTATAGCTGCCGGGCCATCGTAAAAAAGGAACTCGATATTCGTAATCCCTTGCAAGTTCTTTCTGATGAGCCTGTCATCATACCAATCCCCCCTCAAGGGGACGCGCCGCACAAACCCCCAGGGGAGAAAAAGAAAAGACAGGGCAATATTAAACTTGAAATAATAGTACAGGTGCTGTTCAAACGAAATGAATGTCCCGCCGAACTTGTGTACATACTCAGCGATATAGTGTGTGCTTCTCCCCGAACCAAATTCAACGATGGTCTTTGGTTTGACTATATACAATAACTGCTGAAGAATAAGCCAGAACTCATAGCATTTTGTCGGCCACGTTTTTAAGCCGATGGCATGTCGTTTTTTTAATTTCCACCCGTCGAAGGCGTATTTGATCTGCCTTGCATACCATCGAGCCGTATAGGGCTTGTGTGGATTGCGAGGATCTGAAGAGCGAAACATTATTTTTTAACTCCTATGATGCCCGCGAAATTATACCAAGTAAAAAATGTATCGACTGTCTCAAACCCGCTGCGGCGCAATAACATAAGGTTCTCATCGAGTCGATAAGGAATTAAAACATTCTCCAGGGCTTCTCTTTTACGCGCAATCTCAAGCTTTGAGTAACCCCGTCGTTCTTTAAAAGCATGGTACAAATCAATAAATAACCTATTAGTCAAAGAATCTTTCCCGAGGATCTTGTCTACGATAATAAGCGCCCCGCCCTTTTGCAGGCTCTGGTAGATATTTTGAATCAGCGCGTCTCTTTGCAGAGGCCGTACAAACTGTAAGGTCAAGACAAGCAGGACAACGGATGCCTTTTCCATGCGGAAAGGGCAATTAAGGTCTGCCTCGCGCAGGGAAACATTCTTCCACAACTTCTGTTCTCTCATTCTCTGCTTTGCCGCAGCCAGCATATGGGGAGAGCTGTCAACTCCAACCATCTTTACCTTGTTGTTGCGTAACGCCCTGACGATATTGCACATCGTAGTCCCTGTCGAACATCCCAAGTCATAAACCGACGTATTCGCGGCTGCAAAGGACTTGGCTAGTTCTACTATCATGCGCTGGACCTCTTCGTAAAAAGGAACACTGCGTTCCAGCATTTCATCAAAAACTGAAGTTACCTTTTCGTCAAAGACAAAGTCACCCACCTTTTTTTTCGTCGCAAAAAGCATGTCTTTATATTTCTTCGGCATGCACAGGCTCCTTCCTTGGATAATAATGATCGGCGTAATCGTCGCATAGGCTGTAGTGTTGCCTAAAGGCATCTAAAAATATCATATGCGTGGGGCACTGGCATGTTTCTGCGGGGCAAGGGCGCGGCCCTGTCGCTAAACGGAGTCCTCCGGAAAGCAGGTCGTCAATCGAACCAAGCTTTTCCGTAAAGCAGCGCATTACTGTGCCGTCTTTATAGAGATTTATCATATCCGACCCGGCATAACATAACGATCCCTTGGTGCGCTTTCCATACTGATATTCGAATTCAAGATCAGAGTAATAGTAGCGTCTTATTATGCCCAGGGTCCTCTTGGAATAAGCCTCAGGAAATACCGTCTTAATATCCATCAGTCTGCAGAGATTCTTATGGAGCCTCTTAAGCGGCCGCGGAACACGCGGTTGATAACGGCCCAACAACAGGATGGGCTTTAAAAGGATGCCTTCGCTCCTAAAACGGCTGACGAACGACCCCAGTTGCCCTGCCCTTTCCGGCGTGACCACCATTGTCGCAAACGCGCGCGAGCCGTACCGTTTAAGTTTAAGCATGTGCGTTATAAACTGTTCGATGCCGACAAAATCGGGATGAAAACTACAGTTAAAAACTGCCTTCGAGGGGTTGATGTGAGCCATATATACATCGGGGTCGAGGGAGTTATTCGTGATGAATTCAAAGCGGCTTACGTTCGGCAGGCCGCAGATGTAAAAACATATCTTCTGCGCCCAGTTATCGGCGAATATCTCTCCATCGAAATTCGCCTTTACCAACAGCCTGTCCTCAACCGCCCGCAACCTATCCCAAAGATTGCTGGCCTGGGTAAAATTATCGGCAGTAAAATCAACTTGCCGCACGCCGGCTTGATTACAGTAACGGCAGCGATAATTACAGCGGATGCGTCGTTTATCATGTGGCAGAAAATCGCGAAAATTTATCCGCAAAGTCCCTGCCTGGGTTATTCTCATAATAAGTGTCTTCTTATCCTATTAAGCTCAGACGCTCGCTGCCTCGGCGATACGTCGTGATACTTCTCGATGAAGGGCACCAATTTCATGGCGCAGGCAACGGCCTCGTCCATATCTAAATATTCAAAAAGGCCGAGCCGGCCGGCGGGGCATACGTTCGGTAAAGAGACGACGTAAGAAAGATATTTTTGGAACAATGCCTCGTTTCCTCCCGTGTGTACCGGGTACATCGGCACTTCTCCGTTACGGACAGCACAGGGCTGCTGGTACTGGATCAAATCGGGGGCCTGGACCTGGCGGTGCAGTATTCTGAAATTAGTTTTTCTTATAAACCTTGGGTGTTGAGGCAGATTAATGCCTCCGTATCTTTCCTCTTCCCATGTTTCGCCAGGGGCATACATAAACTTGGAGCTGCGATAATTGAGCCGTCCGTACCGGTATCCGGATATTTCATCGATAGGTGCGGTTGAAACGATGAGATCAAACTCCTTAGCATCCAATCTATTTACGTTTTTTTGAAGGGATATCCCCCGGCTCATCCGTTCTAGCCACACAGAATATCCCTCGATAGGCAAACCCTGCCATTCGCCTTTAAAAAGCTCTTCGTTATTGCACTCACGTAGCATCAATCTCTTGGGAGCCCAATGAGCCGAAAGCTCATCCGGAGGGACACCCCACATTTTACGCGTATAGTTACTGATAAAGTATTTATATAATGTTTTACCGAACACACAGATACAGGCGGTTTCGAAATTCGATTGATTTATCTTACGGGGCCTTGCCTTCAATTCCTTCATTATTTTAGCGGCATCGGGTAAGAGGGTAATTGCGCGCAGGGTAATCGGGAAAGGGAGGAGCCGGCCCTTGATAATAACCCCTTTGTAATGCCGGTAGCCATTGAAAGCAGAAAATTTTTCGACAAATGCCTTCACTTCCTCGTCGCAGGTATGGAAAATTCTTGGGCCGCATGGTTCATATAATAAGCCCCACTCGTTGCGGTCGCTTATGCATAACCCGCCAATCCGCTTGTTCTTTTCGAAAAGAGAGACCTTGTGTCCCCGGTCAACTAATAGCCGTGCTAAGGAACAGCCGGTAAGTCCTGCGCCGAGAATGCCTATCTTCATTTACTCGTCGTCATCCTTCCATGGAAGAAAAGGACTGTCCTGGGCTAGGCCGCCTAAGGTAACCGGGGAAGCCAGATATGGCCGCAGACCAAAGCTATCGACTTTGGCGCCAAGCAAATCGCTGCCCATTTGATTCCAACGCAACGAGCCGGGATCCATCTGTCTGGCTTCCCGATAACAGGCTTCCATAAGTTCACAGCCTGCCGGGGCCTTGATTATTGCTGCACAAATTTTGGTCCCGCCGTTTACGTTATGTTCAGTCGCAAATACATATTCGTTCCCAAAGTCTAACTGCTTTAAGCACACCACATCTAAATCGCTCCATATGCCGCCTTTATCCAAAAGAAGTTTATACCTAAAGAGATTCGAAAACCCCGCATAGCTACCTTTGCCGACTTTTCGTTTGTATTTAAAAATCGTCTCCTTGGGCACCATTTTATTTGCGTCTTTTACCACTACGCCCTCCGGGACATCCCGCATTGTCGCAAAGGCGTAAAGATGAACGGCATGGCCACGGGCGAGAAATGAGTTAAGAGACAGCCGCTCCATCAGGGATAAACTTTTACCTATCCATAATCCCTGGATTATCTCATTGTTTTTCTTCATGGGGTATGGGCAATTTTTAATCGCGGCGAGCAAGATGTAAATGCTCTTATCGAAGAATAAGAAAGGCGTCTAAAGCTGCCCCGCATGGACTCGAACCATGATAGTCAGATCCAGAATCTGAAGTCCTACCGGTTAGACGACAGGGCAAAGCGTTTATCTAGAGAGATTACCCGCCCAGGCTATGCCTAAAACAGGACGGGACAGATGCGTGTATTATTATAATATCCTCTGGTGCTTCTGACAAGCAGGTTTTTACCCGTTTCTATTGGCTGTCTTTGAGCTTACGAAAAAGATACTCCCGGTAGCCGCCACCCAGATAATCGGTGGGATAATCGGCCTTCCAGTAGGCATTCACCACTCTTTTCTTTGCCTCTTCCCCCATGCTGGAGATAATGCGGACTGTTTTGTCCTTGCCAATCTCAAGGCTAAACGTTACCTCGGGCTTGATGACCTGATACCAATCGGCGGGGAGCTGACGGACACCGGTCTTAGCATCAAAGAATGCCGCTTCGCCTTTCTGAGCAAGTTCAGGATGCGCTTTATAATACGCATTAACCTGTTCGGGGGTAATCGACAATTCCTGCATCCACTGCGGGGCTTGCCCGGCCAGAGAATCCGGCTCAACGATATCAACCACGTTAAAATTCACCGGGTCAAGTTCCCACTTAGCCCAGGGGTTTGAGTTACGGGACACGATAACCTGACAAAGCCTTCCATCGGGAGCGCGCAACGTAACCAGGATATAATCTACGCCTGTAACTTCGCGGGTGTTAAGGTTAACCACGTCTACCACCTGATAGTCTTGTTCATAGATCCCCAACTTTTTTGAGAGAAAGAAAATAAGCTCCTCTTCTATATCGGCATCGGACAAATAGATGCCGTCGGTCACCAGCGGCCGATGAGAAAAGCGTCTGATCTGGACTTTCTGATATATAGTATACACCCCAAACCAGAGGGCGATAATACACAGCACCTCTGCAAATAATATCCATACGTTTCTCATCGTACAGGTTAAAACGGTCCTTCGTACTTTTGCTTTGGCTTTGCGTATTCCTGTTTGCGCCGCAGGAGCTGAGCCTTGTGCAGGTCCATACAGTTGATAACGAGCGGTTTATTCACTTCAAGGAATTCGATGCCGATGACAAAAGAACTATCGTGCCTTTTGAGTTCATTGCTATACTTGACCTTGCCTTTGCCTGTAAGATGCTCTCCGCAGACCTCGGTGAGCACGTCAAATGCCACTACGCTACCCGGTTCCAGCCGATGGTTTGCACGGACGCAAAACCCGCCAAAACTAAGATTAGCTAATATACCCCGGATTGCCTGCTGGGCTCCAGATTCGGGCATCAGGTTTGCGAAGCCTTCGATTTCGTGCCGGGCATGGTTACGCGCTTGATGCATCTGGTCTTACGGCCTCCTCTCCAGCAAACCGATGATGCGATTGATCTTATCCACCAAAGAATGTACAAGGTCTTTCTTGCGGATAGTAATGCGCACGGAATAGTTCCCTGCCAACACCTCATCGAGCATGGACTCAATGCGTTGTAAAGGGCCGAGGCTGCGGTGTAAGAGCACGCACGTACTTGCCAGAAGAATAAAAATGACGCCCAGGAAACTGACTTGCATGATCAGAAAATTGGTCTTCCAGGCAGAAGAATACTGAAAGTTGGTCTGTAACTCCGAAACCATCTTCCAGGCAGAATAAAAATTGACAACTACCAGGACGGCAATGTAGACCAACGCAAAATGCACGAACTTAAAAGTGTGCCTGCGCAACCAGAACACCGCTCTGCGTCTCTCTCTCATATGCGCTCCTCTTGATTAATAGTAACCCTGCGTCCCCGACCAGTTACCGGCTGCATCCAGGTTAATCTGATATGCGTCGCGGCCCTGGGGAGGCTTGCCGCCAGACGTGCAGCGCGTGGCCTCGATGGTAAAATCGACGGCGTTGGCGGCAGTGAGGGCAAAAGAATACCAATGGCTGGGCATGCACGTTTCCGGATACACGATAGCCAGGTCCGCCGAGTTGCCGGTATACGTAAAATGCTCCATGAAATAGGCGAATTGGGCTCTGCGTATCTGCCCAAGGTTCATTTTGGCTTCGGCGGTACGGCTCTTTTCGACAATGGCCCCAAACTGCGCCATTCCTATAAGCGACAGGACGGAAATAATGATGAGCGTCACTGTTAATTCCATAAGCGTAAAGCCGGGGGCAAGGAGGCGATGTGCACGCATGTCTACCAGAGGTTTTCGCGTATCCACTCATCCGCTTTTTTGATCGAATACCAGAAGCTTGAAGTATCTTCGCTAAGGCCTTCAACGGTAGCAGAGGTAGTATTCGCCGCGCCTTCGGCTGTGCCCTTGGCGGTCTGACAGCCAGCCAGTAGTAGAGCTATCCCGGATAACGCGCATAGCAGCAGGACGATCTTTTTCATGCTCAGCTCCTTTTTACCCATTTCATCAGTCGGGCTTTGGTACGCTCTTTGCCTAAATAATATATGACTTCAAATAACCCCGGGCCTACGGTCTTGCCGGTCAGGGCTACGCGGATAGGGTGGATCAGGGCCTTTGCAGGGATTCCTAATTCCGCGACCAATTCCCGAAAAGCGGTCTCGATGGTGGCGATGTCAAAATGCGGCAACGCCTCCATCCTTTTTATGAAGAGCGTAAATTCCCGGGATAAATCCGCCGAGAGAAATTTCTCCTGTGCCTTCGGATCAACCGCGGGTTCGGCGATGAAGAAAAAGTCAGCCCATTCGGGGAAGTCATTTATCGTCGTAAGCCGCTCTTTAAATAATTTTACTAAAGAAACCAGGTAATTGCCATCGAAATGTTCCCTGTCGATATAGCCTCGTTCTGCCAACAGCGGGACAAGTTGCTGCGCTAGTTCCTGCTCGTCTATTTTTTTCAAATACTGGTTGTTCAACCAATTAAGCTTATCCATATCGAAGGCGGCCGCGGTTTTTTTCACGTCGGTTATATCAAACAGCTTGATCGCCTCTGCGGTTTCAATCACCTCCCGATCATCCCCTGGCGACCAACTCAACAACAACAGATAATTCACCAAGGCCGCCGACAGATACCCCATCTTCCGGTAATCGGAAATAGCGGTTGCGCCGGTCCTTTTAGAGAGCCTGCCCCCTTCTTTATCCATGATCAAAGGCAGGTGCGCAAACGCCGGCACCGGCAATCCCATGGCTTCATACAATAAGACCTGCTTCGGAGTGTTGGAGATGTGATCGTCGCCCCTGATAACGTGAGTAATCTGCATCGTGGCATCATCTACCACGCAGGCAAAATTATAGGTAGGGGTGCCGTCGGACTTCATAAGCACTTGATCTTTGATGACCTGCGTGTCGAACTCGATCTTACCGTGGATAAGGTCATGAACGACGACCTGGCGGGGCTGTACTTTAAAAATAATCGCCTTGCCTCGCGGCTGGCCATCCTCGGTGAACGACTCCTCCTCGTAGGCCCGGCCATCTGCCAAGAGCTTTTCGGCGTATGCGCGGTAGGCGTCGAAGCGTTGACTCTGGAAATAGAGCTCGTCCCAATCGAACCTAAGCCATTTCAGGCTATCCAGAATCTCATCAACGTATCTTTGTTCCGAGCGCACCTTATCGGTGTCCTCTATCCTTAATACGAATTTTCCTTGCGTTGCCCTGGCGTACATCCAGTTGAATACCGCCGTCCTGGCTCCGCCGATGTGTAAATACCCGGTGGGGCTTGGCGCAAAACGAACCCTGACCATCGAGCACCTCTAGCTTTTGTTTAGCGAGACCCCAAAGCCAACTGTTGGCCCTTCAAAAGCGCCTGCTGATTTATCTGGACTAGATGCTTTTTATCCGCGGGCGCAATTTCTTCGATAACCTCGAGCACACTGTCAAGTGCAACAATTTCTCTCTTGCCCACAAAGAACCCGAGAGCAACCATATTAGCCACCTTGATGTTGCCTAGCTCAATGGCAATGTCTGTAAAAGGCTGTCGCAAGGCTGTCGCGGCAACAGGCGGAGCGTCTTCGGCAAGAGAGCTATTAATAATACAGAGGCCGCCTTTTTCTACCCGGCGCCCGAACCGTTCCAGCGAAGGGTTGTTCATAATGATCAGCGTATCGGCTTTGTTAATGTACGGCGATCCTATCTCTGCGTCAGAAATAACCGTCATGCAATGCGCGGTCCCTCCGCGCACCTCCGGGCCATACGCCGGAAGCCAGGTGACGTGCTTGCCTTCACGGACTGCTGCCTCCGCCAAGATCTTACCTAACAACATGATCCCCTGGCCGCCGCTGCCGGCGGCTATTATTTTTTCTACCATTGTGCTTATTTTATCCTACCCAAAGGAAATTCTTTTATCATGGTGTCCCTGATCCAGGCCAGGGCTTGTACCGGCGTAAGCCCCCAGTAGGTAGGGCAGGGAGAGAGCATCTCTACCAATGAGAACCCTGCTCCGTCGATCTGGTTCTTGAACGCCTGCATGACCGCTTTTTTTGCTTTCATAATCTCCTGAGGGGAATGCAGGGAAACCCTCTCTACGTACGTAACCGCCGGCAGGCCGGCAAGCATCTCGGAGATCTTTAAGGGGTAGCCTTCTAAACGCGAGTTTCTCCCCTGGAGTGTGGTCGCAGTCTTCTGGCCGATCAACGTCGTCGGAGCCATCTGTCCTCCGGTCATCCCATAGACCGCATTGTTGATAAAAATAACGGTGACGTTTTCTCCGCGATTTGCCGCATGGATAGTTTCATTGGTACCGATGGCGGCCAAATCGCCGTCGCCTTGATAGGTAAATATGATGTTATCCGGCCTCACGCGCTTGAGGGCGGTAGCGATGGCCAATGCCCGGCCGTGAGCCGCCTCTGAGCAATCAAAATCCCAATAGTCATAAGCAACCACCGCGCATCCCACCGGAGCCACGGCGATAACACGCTGACGAATCTCCAGTTCGTCTACCGCCTCCGCGATCAAGCGGTGCGCAATGCCATGGCCGCAGCCAGGACAGTAATGAGTGGAGGTATCCCGCAATGAAGGAGGGGGAGCGAATATTTTTCCCATGGTTAGCTGTGTGCCGCATAGAGCTTAAGGGCCCTGCGCACAATCTCCTCTTCGGCCGGTATGCCGCCTCCGGAGCGACCATAAAATTCTACCGGCGTCTTACCATTAACGGCGAGCCTAACGTCTTGTACCATTTGTCCGTACGACATTTCCACTGCCATGAACACGGGCGGTTTTTTGCGTCTAAGCATCTTCTGAATGGCTTCCTCCGGGAAGGGCCAGAGCGTGAGGGGGCGAATGAGGCCGACTTTTTTCCCCCGGAGCCGCAGCTGTTTTACTGCGCTTTTGACGATACGGGCCATCGTGCCATACGCCACCAGAACGAGCTTGGCGTCGTCTAAAAAAACCTCTTCGTACCGGGTCTGGGTACGCTGGATAGCCTGGTATTTCTTTTGCAACAACAGATTGAACTCTTCCAAGGCCCCTTCGGCTAAATAAAAAGATTTTACGATATTGGGTTTCCGGTCTTTGCACCCTGTCAGGGCCCACGGCTTGGGGTAGTTTTTAGGAACCAAGGCTCCTATCCGGGAAAATGTCACCGGCTCCATCATTTGACCGAGCATCCCGTCCCCCAGCACGATGACCGGTATGCGATACCTATCCGCCAGGTCGAAAGCCTGCCCCATGCACTCGTATGCCTCCTGGACCGTCGCGGGCGCCAAGACGATACAGCGGTAGTCTCCGTGCCCCCCTCCCCGGGTGGCCTGAAAATAGTCCGCCTGCGAAGGCGCGATATTGCCGAGGCCGGGGCCGCCGCGCATGACGTTGACAATGACCGCCGGAAGCTGGGCGCCGGCGATGTAGGAAATGCCTTCTTGTTTCAGGCTGATGCCGGGGCTGGAAGAAGAAGTCATGGCCCGACAGCCTGCTGCAGAGGCACCATAGACCATATTAATCGCGGAGGTTTCTGACTCTGCCTGAATAAATACCCCACCCTTTTCCGGCATATGCTGCGCCATATAGGCGGTCAGTTCATTCTGCGGAGTTATCGGATAACCGGCATAGAAACGGCATCCTGCCTGTAAGGCGCCTTCGGCGATGGCTTCGTTACCACTAAGCAAAACTTTAGGCGGCATATTTACGTATACACCTCAATACAGCAATCCGGACAGATAAGCGCGCACAGGGCACACCCCAGACATGCAGACCCGGCGTTAAACTTTACCGGTTTCAATCCCTTCTTATTAAGGCGCTGGTCCACCTGAAGCATGCCCTTAGGACAGACGCTGATACATAAAAGACACCCTTTACACTTATCGGCATTTACGGTTATTTTAGGCACTGACGGTACCTTTGGTGATCTTCCGGTTTTTTCCAGAAAGCGTCTGACGGACCTTGTCTGCGATGCCCTCGGCGGTCAACCCGTACTCTTTCAATAGCGGGCCTCTCCTGCCGCAGGGAAGGAAACCACACGGCAGCCCCATACTCACGACAGGACGGTTGAGCGCAGCGCTTACCGCGCTGCCGAGCCCGCCGTCGACAATACCTTCTTCAACGGTAAAAAGCGCGCCGGATTTACCGGCCATTCCATGAAGCAGTTCGGTATCCAGCGGCCTGACAAAGCGAGCATTAATCACTGCGACATCTATGCCATCACGTTTAAGCGCTGAGGCAGCCTCCAGGCTAGGCATGACCATTGCCCCTAACGCAAAGAGCACGGCATCTTTGCCTTCGCGCAGGACCTCTGCCTTACCCAGCTCAATGTCTGCGGTCGGCACTCCCTGATCTTCCGGAACCCTGTCCCTGGGGTAGCGAAGCGCCGCTGGAGCCTGAAGCATACAAGCGAAATACAACATCTTTTTCAATTCAAGGCCGTTTTTCGCAGCCATGATTACCATGCCCGGCACATCGCGCAGGAAGGATATATCAAAAATCCCCTGGTGCGTAGCGCCGTCTTCTCCAACGATACCGGCGCGGTCAACGGCAAAGACAACGCCGAGCCCCTGCAAGGCAACACACTCGATGAGCTGGTCGTACGCCCTCTGCAAGAAGGTGGAATAAATAGCTACCACCGGTTTTAAGCCTCGCCTGGCAAGCCCGGCAGCAAAACAGACCGCGTGTTCTTCGGCAATACCCACATCAAAGAAGCGCTCCGGATACGCATCCCGGAATTTATCCAGACCCGTCCCTTCGGGCATTGCCGCAGTTATAGCTACGATCTTGCGGTCGGTCTTTGCCAGTTCCACGAGCGTATCGCCGAATACCCGGGTATAGGTGCAGGATACGCACCCTTTTCCGGAAACAGCGCTCCCGGTTTCTATCTCAAAGGGGCCGATCCCGTGGAATTTCACCGGTTCCTGTTCCGCAGGCACATACCCTTTGCCTTTCTGGGTAACCACGTGCAGCATCACCGGCCCTTTGATGCTTGAGATATTCTTGAGGCTTTTGATTAAAAGAGGCAGATTGTGGCCATCCAGCGGCCCGAAATAACGAAACCCCAGCTCTTCAAAAAGCATCCCGGGGATAAATAGCCCTTTGAGCCCTTCCTCGAATTTATTAGCGAGGTTTATCAGGCGGCTCCCGCGGGGAACGCGAGCCTTGAGGAACTCTTCCAGAGAGCTGCGGAAGCGATTGTAGACCGGTAGAGAAATGAGCTTATTCAAATACGTACTGAGCGCTCCGACATTGGGAGCAATAGAGAGCTCATTGGTATTCAGAACGACCAGCATATCTTTTTTAAGGTGGCCGGCATTATTGAGCCCCTCAAAACACAAGCCCCCGCTCAAGGAACCGTCTCCGATGACTGCTACCACGCGAAAATGCTCTTCCTGCGGCAACAGGTCCCTGGCGCACACTAACCCCAGGGCCAGGGAAACTGCGGTTGAGCTGTGGCCGGTGGTGAAACTGTCATAGGAGGATTCATCTTTACAGGGGAACCCGCTTAACCCGTGACGTTGACGCAGGCTGGTAAAGTCTTTATTGCGGCCGGTTAGAATCTTATGGGCATAGGCCTGGTGCCCCACATCCCAAATAATCTTATCGGTAGGGGTATCCAGACAATAATGCAGGGCGATGGCAAGCTCTACCGCGCCAAGGCTGGAAGCCAAGTGTCCCCCTGTGGAGGAAACGACATCGATAATCCGCTGCCTTATTTCCTCGGCCAAAAGCGGCAGTTTCTCCGGCAGCATGTTCTTAAGGTCGCGCGGTGAGTGAACAGTTTCCAACAGCATGTTATTCTTCCAGTTTTTCCTCGTCCAAAGGCTTAAGCTCAAATTCGCCTTTCTTGTTCTTGCCTAATAACTCGATCTTTTTCTTGGCGCTTTCCAGTTTCTGGGCGCAGCTGCGGGAAAGCTCAATGCCCTCCTGATATTTCTTTAATGCCTCGTCAAGCGACAGGTCGCCTTTTTCCAGGTCCTCGACGATCTTTTCCAGCTTCTTGAGCGCCTCTTCAAACTTAATCTCCGCCATCTCTGTCTACCTCCGTGACCTGGCTGATCAGATAACCCTGATGCAACCGGGTTTTAATTTTTTCACCGATACTAACCTGTGTTGCGTCTCTGACGATTTCCTCTGCGGACATCCTAAAGGTGATACTGTAGCCGCGCGAAAGGATATTCAAAGGGCTTAATCCCGCCAGCCTCTCCACTGCTTTGGTAAACTGCGAGTCTTTCATGGCCAGGAAATGATCGATGCGCACGGACGCCTGCCGGGCCATATCCATGATCTTGAGCTGATATTGCTGGATCTGCGCGATCGGATTAAGAAGCGCCAGTTTCTTAACCAGCGTATCTAACCTTCCCGCGCTCAAGGCACACAGGTGCTGCGTCCCGAGGCCAAGCCGGTGCAATGCATCATCGATTGCTTCTGCAAAGCGTCCGGTGTTATCCAAAAACGCGCGCCGTAGCCGGACGCCGACATCATACACCGCCTCCTGCAGGTCTTCCTTTTTCGGGATCACCAGCTCTGCTGCTACCGACGGCGTGGCGGCACGGACGTCGGCAACCAAATCCGCAATAGTCCAATCCCGCTCATGCCCTACCGCAGAAATTACGGGTATTTTAGAGGCATATATCGCCCTGGCAACCACCTCTTCGTTAAATGCCCAGAGGTCTTCGATGCTGCCGCCTCCGCGGCCCACGATAAGCACTTCGATCCTGTCTGCCAGTGCCAGGCCATGATTGAAACCATTAAAATCCTTGATGGCTTGGGCGATTTCTTCCTTTGCGCCCTCCCCTTGCACCTTCACCGGGATGATGATGATCTCGACATCCCTAAAGCGCCGATCCAAAACTTTTAATATATCCTTGACCGCCGCGCCCTGTAGGGAAGTAACCACCCCGATCCTGGCCGGAAGATAGGGTATGGGTTTCTTATGTTCTTGGGCAAAAAGGCCTTCTTTTTCAAGCCGTTGCTTTAGTTGCTCAAGCGCCAGCTGCAGACTGCCTATGCCCTTGGGTTCAAGTCTCTCGATTATGATCTGATACTGGCTACGTGGACCATACACGGCAATGCGTCCGCAGCAGACGATCTTCAGGCCATTTTCAATTTTGAACTTTACGTCTTTGCTGGCGCGAGCAAACATCACTCCCGCCAGTATCGCCAGGTCATCCTTTAAAGAAAAATAAAGGTGCCCGGCGGCAGAAGCGCTGAAATTCGAAACTTCTCCTTCCACCCAGATCTCGCCAAACGTATTCTCCAGCACCAGTTTTATGTCCTGGGTGATTTGAGAAACGGTGTATATGCGCTTGGCATTTTTTGAAGACTCTGCCTGGGCAAAAAGATCAGAGGCGTGTTCTGACATAGATGACATTATTTTGCGCCTGCAGCATCCGCAGGTTTTCCCGCTGCGGGTTCTGTATTCGGAACCGGCGCCTCCGGGGCAGAAGCTTCCTTCGGTTTCTTGCTAAACACAATCATCTGCACCGAATACGGCTTGACGCTCAGGGTCCCCTCGTAAAGATCGGTGGTCTCAATTTCTTTCTCTTCGACGGGAACAAAATTACAACTGCTACCACAAGAAGCATCTACGCAATAGCGTTGATAGAGATACTGACCCTGGAGGTTCTTAATACTCACCTTCAGGGGCCGTTCGGTTTTTGCATAGAGCTCTGCCCGCCGCTGCAATTCCAGGGCTTTCTTTAAGATGGTTTTTAGTCTGGGGTGAAGACGCAAGGTCGCAATCTCCATTTCGCCTTTGAGTATCCTGTCCAACCTGCCGTCTTTGGCAAGAAGCAGTATGGATTTGCGAAAGCTCTCCGGCAACGCCGAAATATTCCGCGAGAGATAATTCCTGCCCATGTCCGGGTCGATATAGTTGCCCACCAGCAATGTGAGGCGGTCTTCCGACTTGGCGGCGATGATGCTGACGAAATCGTCGTTCATTTTTGCCGAAGGAAAAAACGCCTGGGTGGTCAAGCCTGCCAGCATCCTGAATACGACATACATCGCTTTGGGGCCGCCGCTGTATTCGCCGCGTTCCGAATCAAACCACAGCGCCCCAACGTCCCTGACGACATTCTCTCGCAAGGTGCGGAAGTCTTCCAGGCAAAAATAGAGCTGTCGGTCTATGCCGACCTCATACATATTCCTGAGACGGGCCAGAATATAGCTGGCGGCGATGTAGGCCTTGTCGCTTCTTTCTGGCAAGACATTGGCACCGCGGTCGTAGTTCCATTCATCGACCACCAAGGGCGTCTCGCGATTAAAACGAAAGTAGGAGAGCCAGTCGCGGACCAGGCTGACGGCAGACTTGTTGTACACGGTCATTTCCCGGTCTGCCAAGGGGTCCGTTGTATAACCGTGCCAGCTGATAAAATCCAAGGGAAGGCGATAGTTATAGCAAAAACGGATCAGGTCATAGATGAGGCTACGTTCGGGAGTAATAACGCTGTTGCCATCGAGATTCTGGAACCACCAGCTCGTACTGGGGCCGCCGACAGGAATAAAAAGCTTGGTTTCCTGCCTAAGCTCCTGTACCGCCTCGGCTACCGCGCGATACAGGTTAAGGTACTCCTGTTTTCTGCCCAAGAAGAAATCGTCGACATCCGGAGCGCTCCACACCTCATACCATACGTTGAGTTTCTTTTCGCAACTCAAATACCATATGTGCCCTTTAATCAGCTGTTTGAAGGCCTTGATGTCGCCCGGCGCGCTTTTCTTATTCAGCACCTTACCCATGCCCGCGGGAATGCCGAAGATATCCAGGATCACCACGCCGCCGGCTTCGTTTATTTGCCTGATAATCTGCTCGTAATTCGCCAAGAGCTTTGTCTGGGCATCCTTGTCCTTGGCGAGCTCGCCGATTTCCCAAAGGCTATACTGTAAGCGGTATATGTTACCGAAGCCAATGTCTTTCTGCCAGGCGGCAAGCGCCTCGGGGGCGGCCACGGTCTGAGGCCAGGTGGGAATGCGATGATAGCCGCGGCCGCTTACGTCGATGCCGGGCCGCAAGACAGGAGGCAGGAGAATGGTATCGGCGCGAACATCCAGTTTGAATTCAAGATCTCCGTCCTGAGCAACGGCGCTCGGACCGAAAAAGACAGCGGCCGATAACAACACGAAGAACAACGCCCTAAAAAAGCTTTTCATCTGTCAGTTTTTTCTGCACCCTCACAATCGAACGGGACTTACCGGAATGCTCGTCTACGTCAATGACCACGCCGTGCAGCTGGATATCGCCTTCGGCTACCTCAAATCTGGTAGGTAAAGACGTGATAAAACGCTCCAGGACATCCTCGGTCCTTCTTCCGATAACGGAGGCGTAAGGGCCGGTCATGCCTGCATCGGTGATATAGGCAGTTCCCTGCGGCAGTATCTTTTCGTCCGCAGTTTGAATGTGGGTATGGGTGCCCAGCACCGCGGAAACCCTGCCGTCCAGATACCATCCAAGGGCGACCTTTTCGGAGGTGGCCTCGGCATGCACATCAACCACAATAACCGGCGTCTGCGGCAGGAGAATCTCTACTGCCTGACGGGCTGCCCGGAAAGGGCATTCCAGCGCTTCCATAAAAACCCTGCCCTGAATATTAATGACGCCGACTTTCAGGTTGCCGCCGAGGGAAAATGCACAAAATCCCCTACCAGGCGTGCCGCCGGGAAAATTCGCCGGCCGCAAAATGCGTTCTTCCTGATCGATGATATCCAGGATATCCCGCTTCTTCCAGATATGATCGCCAGAGGTAAGAACCGAGACGCCCGAAGAGAACAACTCGGACGCCACTTTGGCAGTAATGCCCGAGCCGCCTGCGGCGTTCTCGGCATTGGCAATGACAAAATCGAGGCCGTATTCGTTTGTAAGCTCTGGCAGGAGCCTATGTATGGCTTGGCGGCCAGGGTTGCCTACCACATCGCCAATAAAAAGTATCTTCATCTTTATTTTGCGTATTCGATTGCCCGCATTTCCCTGATGACCGTAACCTTGATCTGGCCGGGGTATTCCATGCCTTCCTCAATCTTTTTACGGATCTCGCGCGCAAGGCTAATCGCCTCCGCATCGGCAATCTTATCCGGCTGCACGATGATGCGTATTTCTCTGCCGGCTTGTATGGCGTAGGACTTCTCAACCCCTTTAAAGAGATTAGCAATGGACTCCAGCTTCTCCAGCCTCTTGATATAGGTTTCCAGGGTTTCGCGTCGCGCACCCGGCCGGGCAGCGCTGATGGCATCTGCGGCCACTGCCAGGACATCGTAAGGGGTTTTTAATTCTGCCTCTTCATGATGGGCCTCGATTGCCGCCACCACAACGGCAGACTCATTATATTTCCTGGCCAGGTCCATCCCGATTTTGGCGTGAGTGCCTTCGACCTGATAATCAACGGCCTTGCCGATATCGTGCAAGAGGCCGACGCGACGGGCAATCTTGGTATCCAGCCCTAATTCTGAAGCCATGACCCCCAGCAGAAAGGCGACTTCTTTGGAGTGCTGCAGGGCGTTTTGGCCGAAACTGGTGCGGTATTTAAGCCTGCCCAAAAGCTTGATCAATTCCGGGTGCAGCCCATCGACGCCGGCTTCAAATGCCGCTTTTTCGCCTTCCTCGCGGATCTTCTCGTCCATTTCTTTCTTAGTCTTTTCGACGATCTCCTCAATGCGGCCGGGATGGATCCTGCCGTCGGTAATCAACTTTTCCAGGCTCAAGCGGGCAACCTCTCGCCGCACGGTATCAAAACCGGACAAGGTAACGGCCTCAGGAGTGTCGTCAATGATAACATCGACGCCGGTCGCCATTTCCAGGGCGCGGATATTCCTACCCTCTCGCCCGATAACCCTACCCTTCATCTCGTCGTTGGGCAAATTCACAACGCTGACCGTCGATTCGACAGTATGCTCCACCGCGCACCTCTGAATGGCCAAGCTGATAACTTCCCTGGCCTTCTTATCCGAAGTGCCGCGCAGTTCCTCTTCATACCGCTTAATGTGGATCGCCTTTTCGGCGTTTAATTCTTCGTTGAGACGGCTGAGTAAAATCTGCCTTGCCTCTTCAATTGACAAGGAAGAAATCTTTTGCAGCCTCTCCTTCTCTTCGGCGATAAGGGCATGCAGCTGACCGTCTTTGACCTTTAAGGCGTCCTCCTGCTTCTTGATGTTTTCCTTACCGGCCTCGATTTCTTTTTCCTTCTTTTCCAAAAGATCCAGGCGGCGGTCAATGTTTTCCTCTTTCTGGCTTAGCCGCTTTTCCAAATTGGTCAGCTCCTGGCGCCTCTCCTGCGTCTGGCGTTCGAAGTCCTGGCGCATGTGGTACATCATATCCTTGGCCTCGAGCTCGATCTCCCGACGCCTGTCCTGGGCCTCTTTCTTGGCCTGTTCTATGATATACTTTGCCTTATCCTCGGCATCCTGGATTTTTTTCTCTGCAACGTACTTGCGCAAAGAATACCCCAGGATTACCGACAACGCAGCGATGAAAATGCAAATTATCACGGTCGGTATCACGTTCTGTACCCTCCTTTAGCTTTTGATATGCGTGAGTAAGTGCTTACCTTAACGCTTTTGAAAGGGCGTGGATGATGGAGATGGGCCTGTTGTTACAGGGGGGCGGCCGATAAGGCGTTGTTACGCACAGATAACTTTATCGACACGCGCGTCGGTTGCCACTGTGGGAATATCAGGTAAGATTTGGAAGTCAAAGGCCAAGCCGATAGAGACCGTTTTCTTGGGGATCTTCTGCAAGAAGCGGTCATAGTAGCCCTTGCCGCGTCCTAAACGGTTGCCGCGCGTATCAAAGGCAATGCCCGGCACAATAACCAGATCTAAATCCTCTAATCGCATAAACTCTTTAACCGCAGGCTCATACACCCCGTACAAGCCCTTTACCAGCTGCGTGACATCCTTCATGCGGCAGGGCCGCATGGTTCTGTCTTTCCTGCATACCGGTGCTGCGATTATCTTACCTAATTTTTTTGCATGCGTGATCATTTGACGCGTATCAACTTCTCCATCAAAGGTGACGTAAAACATCACCCGTTTTGCCCTCTTAAACAACTGAGTCCTAAACAGTTTAGACTTGATCTGTCCACTTTTTCTGTTTCGGCTTTCCTCCTCCTGAGTTTTAAGCTTCCCTAAAATTCTATTACGAAGTTGCGTCTTTGTCAACATGGCTGCCTTGTCGCTTATAGTAATCTTCTATCGCGGACTTCAGCGCCTCCTCTGCCAGAACCGAGCAGTGCATCTTAACCGGGGGCAGGCCGCCTAAAGCCTCAGCTACCATCTTATTGGTAATCTTCAGGGCCTCTTCGATGGTCTTACCTTTAACCATCTCCGTAACCATGGAACTGGTGCTGATGGCTGCGCCGCAACCAAAGGTTTTAAAGGTGACGTCCGCGATAACGCCGCCCTCAATCTTCACATACATCCGCATCACGTCTCCGCAGACCGGATTGCCGACATTGCCGACGCCGTTGGCATCCTTAAGCTCGCCGACGTTTCTCGGATGCAGGAAATGATCCATTACTTTATCGCTATACTGTTCCATCTAACTTACCATTAAGACCTTGTGCGGTTTTAAGGTCTTTTTAAAGTTTTTCGGGCCCTGAACTTTCTTCAGCTGGCCGGCTTTTTGTTTCTTGTCCAGCTCGTTGTAGATCAAAACCCAGGCGCAATCCTTGTCTTTGTCTACTTCGCATTTCCCCTTGTTCATGCCGCCGCAGGGGCCGTTTAAGAGCCCTTTTGCACACAGGGTCACCGGACAAATGCCTGCCGTGATACCCAAAACACAATCCCCGCACGCGGAGCATTTCTCATAGAAGTTGCCTTGAGCATCCATCACCGCGCCGCAGATACTGTTGCAGCCGGGAAGCACCGCCAGGCCAAAACGCTGGTTGTCTTTCACCGACTGGACCCCTAATCCGCAGGCCATAACCACAATCGCTTCAGCTTCACGCGCAGCCTTGCTGTTCTTGGCCAATTCCGTCTTGATCTGTGCGGCAATACAAGGGGCACCGGGGACGCAAGTTCCGGAAACAACCTTGCCTGCCCCTTCAAGCCGTGCCTTTAAAGCAAGGAGCTCCGGCTGGCCGCCGGTTTTACAGGTAGCGGCACATTCCCCGCAACCGACCAGCAAGACCCTGGCGTAGCCTTGTAAGCTATCTAGTATCTCTTCAAGGGGTTTCTGCTCTGTAATAATCATTCTTAAAATTTTATCACGCTTTCAGCGTGCGTTCAACCAAAATTTAAGACCAATCCTCATTACGGAAGTATTCTTTCATCATCTCCCAAAGCTTTTCGTCCCTTCCGGCAAGAGGCGGAAGAACCCCATCGGAATCGACATCAAACCCCGCATCCTGCCCGGGGCTGCTTTCAATCTCGACAAACCTCTTGAGGATATCCCCCTCTTCCAAGAAGCGGGAGGCCTGGGTAAACACCGAACCGGCCTCTCCGAAATAGCTGCGGCTGGACCGGTCAATGTGGGGCTTGAGCAAGAACAGGTTTTCTTTGGCCCGGGTCGCTGCCACGTAAAAGAGCCGGCGTTCTTCTTCGATAGACTCCTCTTGCTCCAAAGATAAATACGACGGTAGGTGGCCTTCGGCCAGATAGATCACAAAAACCGTATGCCATTCCAACCCTTTCGCCGAATGGATGGTGGAAAGCGTAAGGGAGGAGTCATCTTTGTCTTGCGTGCCGGATTCCACGACGCTGCGTTCTGGCGGCTCAAGGGCGATGTCCGATAAAAACTCCTGCAAGGAGTCGTAACGGCCGGCGATGCGTATAAGCGAATCGAGGTCGTTCAAGCGCTTATCAAAGTCATCGTATTTTTCTTTCAAGAGCGGCTCATACGACCGCAAGAACAAGCGGATCAGCTCCGCAGGGCCCTGCCCCTGAGCGTCTGCCTCTTTAAGGAGCTCAAGCAGCTGAGCCAATTCCGGGTGCTTCTGAATAAGCCTGTTGTCGATTGGGGCATTCTTTTGCTGCGCCAGGATCGAGCCGATGATCCGCTCGGCAGTCTTGGGTCCGATCCCGCGCATCAACAGCAGCACCCGATACCAGCTGACCTCGTCAACGGCGTTATAGGCGATGCGCAGGTATGAAATAACGTCTTTGATGTGTGCAGCTTCAATGAACTTTTGACCGCCGTATTTGACAAACGGGATATTGCGGCTAGCCAGCTCTATTTCCAGGTCGTTGGAGTGCCACCCGGAACGAAACAGCACTGCAATATTGTTTAATTCAATACCCTCCTCCCGCAATTGAAGTATCTTATCCGCCACATATCTTGACTGGGCATGCTCATCCGCCGCATCCACATACACCGGCAGACGCAGCCCTCCTTTTTTGGTATACAGGTTTTTCTCAAACTTCTCGCCGGCAAAGCGTATTACCTCGTTGGCCAGGTTTAAAATCGGCTGCGTGGAACGGTAATTCTCTTCCAGGGTAATGATCTTGGCATCGCTAAAAATCTTTGGGAAATCGATGATGTTCTTAAAATTTGCCCCGCGAAAGGAATAAATACTCTGCGCATCGTCGCCAACCACCATGATATTCTTGTGCTCAGAGGCCAATAAACAGGCGATAAGCCCCTGAAGTTTATTGGTATCCTGGTATTCATCCACCATAATGTACCTGTATTTTTGGCACAACTTCAAGCGTACATCGGGGTGCCGGCTCAACAGGGTTTTCAAATACACCAGCAAGTCGTCGTAATCGACCAAGGCCTTTACCTGCTTATACGCCGCATACTCCTGGCGTATTTTCTCTATCTCCTGCACCCACTGGATGAACTGGGGATACTCTTCATACAACACGGTTTCCAAATCATCGGACTTATTAACGCACTTGGAAATCACTTCAAGCAGGGCCTGTTTTCTGGGGAATCGCTTCTCCGCTTTATGAAACCCCAGTTGCGTGCGAATCAAATTAACCGTATCCTCGGCATCGGATTGGTCGAGGATCGTGAAGTGGGGAGCCAGCCCCACCAGATACGCGTATTTGCGCAGCGTCATATGCGCGAATGAATGGAACGTGCCGCCCGCCACATGCTGGCATCTATTGTCCAATAACAGCGAAGCACGGCGCAGCATCTCCTGGGCTGCCTTACGGGTAAAGGTAAGCAGCAGGATCTGCCCGGGATTTACCCCCCGTTCGACCAAATAGGCCACCCGGTACACAAGTACCCTGGTTTTGCCGCTGCCTGCGCCCGCAATCACCAAATACGGCCCTTCCGTTGCCTGCACCGCCGACAACTGCCCTGGATTAAGCTCTTTTTCATAATCGATGGCTTCTTTCATAAGGGCCTTATTATAGCACAGCCGCTCTCTAGGCGATACCTTTTCTTGGCCGGAGCAATTAACGGCTTCGGCAGAAACGAAGCACGGCCCGATTGCTGAATGCCGCGCGAGACCCCCCCGTCAACTCTCCGGGGCATCTGACAGCGGCACCCCAACGCCAACGGCTCATAACAGACAGGGCATTCCTGCGTCCTTCTCATCTCTACCACCCCCTTACTTAAGAGAGCCTGGCTATCTGCGCCTTCATGTGCTTGTGTCCATACTCATAATATTTGATGCTTGAGGAAAAGAAAGGTTTCGTTCTCTTAAGCGGGTTTTATTCGCGGGGAGCGTCGGGCTGGTTACGCAGCTTTTCCAGGCGTTGTTTTATCTTAGCCTCATGGCCGATCTCGGTAGGCTCATAATAGGAAACGGCCAGACGGGTATATTGCTGCTTTACATGGTGGTCCGCATAGTCGTGCGCATATTTATACCCCTTGCCGCGGCCAAGCGTTGCGGCGCCGGGATAAGAGGCGTCTTTGAGATGATCGGGAACCTCCTGAACTTTCTTTTGTTCGATGTCTCCCCAGGCCTTATCAATGGCCAGGTATGAGGCGTTTGATTTCGGCGCACAGGCAACATAAATGGCGGCCTGTGCCAAGGGAATGCGCGCCTCCGGCATGCCCACAAACTCCGCAACCTGCAGGGCGGCGTTCGCCAGCACCAAGGCCAGCGGATCGGCATTGCCTACATCCTCGGCGGCAGCGATACAGATTCTACGTGCGACAAAACGCGGGTCCTCCCCGGCATAAAGCATCTTGGCCATCCAATAGATCGCGGCATCCGGATCGGAACCGCGCATGGATTTAATGAACGCCGAGGCCGTATCATAGTGCGCGTCTTCATCTTTGTCATAGAGAACGGCTTTCTTCTGAATCGACTCCGCAGCTGCCGCCAGGTCGAACACGATAGAGCCGTCCCTGGATTTCGGACTGGTCAGTACGCCGACTTCCAGGGCGTTCAATGCCCGCCGGGCATCGCCTTCGCAGGCCTTGGCCAAGAAAACAAGCGCTTTCTTCTCGGCCTTAACCTTAAGTTCGCCCAGGCCGCGGGTCTTGTCTTTAAGGGCCGCGGAGAGTATGCGTAGTATTTCCGCCGGTTCCAGGGTCTTTAATTCGAACACCAGAGAGCGCGACAAAAGCGGAGAGACAAGAGAAAAAAACGGATTATGGACCGTGGCTCCGATGAGAATGGGGTTGCCGTCTTCGACGTCCGGCATCAACACGTCCTGTTGAGCCTTGTTAAACCGATGTATCTCATCGATAAAGAAAATGGTTTTCTTACCGGTAGCGGTTTTTCTTTGCTTGGCTTGCGCAATAACCCTGCGCAGCTCTTCTACGTTCGAGGTGGTGGCGTTGATGGCAGCATAGAATGCCTTGGTCATGTTCGCGATGCACCAGGCCAGCGATGTTTTGCCGATACCCGGCGGGCCGTATAACACAAGGGAGCTAATGCGGTCAGCCTCTATTGCCCGACGCAGGAGTTTACCTTTACCCAAGATATGCTCTTGGCCTATAAACTCGTTAAGGCTCGCCGGCCGCATGCGCACCGAAAGAGGTAAGTCTTTTTGTAACAAGGTGTTACCTTCCTGAGCGAAGAGGTCTATTTTTTCTTTTCTCATGTGCGTCTCAATAAAAAAATCCCCGCCTGTGCCGTTGGGGATGATGGTGCTGAACCGTTTTGGTTTCAGGTGGGTGCTGTCCCTTTGGCGCCTAAGCGCCAACGGAGTCAAAGCTCCCGTGAAATTAGTGTTGGTTCACTAATCATCAAATTCCCCAACAAACACTGCAGGGATATGTAAGACTTGCAGCATAAAAAGCATACCACATCCTTGCCCGAAAGTCAACTGTTAACGTATCCGGGCCCCCAGCGCATCGGTGAGCCCCCGAAGGACCTCGGCATGCAGTGCGTTTATTTCTGCATCGGTAAGGGTGCGCTCCGAGGAACGATAGCGACAGGAAACGGTCAGGCCCTTAAAGCCCGTCTCGATTTGCTTGCCCTTGTAGTAATCGGTGATTTCTGTTGCTTCCAAAAAATTCCCGGCCAGCTTGCGTATCGTTTCTTTGACCTGGGCGACGGGAATTTCTTCTTTCAAAACCAGGCTTATATCACGCAGGATCTCGGGGTATACCGGCCAAGGAACAAATTTTTTCCCCAGACGCGCCAAAGAAAAAAGCTTTGCCAGGTCGATTTCCAGAGCAAAGACGTCTTTGTTTTTGATGTCGAATCGCTCCAGGATTTCCCTGCGTATGCGTGTCATCACGCCAACCCGCAGTCTGCCTATATGCGCTTCTATTA
This sequence comes from Patescibacteria group bacterium, assembly GCA_035506195.1. Classification (GTDB taxonomy): domain Bacteria; phylum Omnitrophota; class Gorgyraeia; order Gygaellales; family Profunditerraquicolaceae; genus DATJPV01. Next base: position 37,038 of record DATJPV010000028.1, read on the forward strand.
TGTCCGGGGCGGCCGTACACACAAAGGCGCATTCCTGCAGCTTGATTCCCAGGCGCTCACAGACGATCTGCAGTATTCCTTTTACATGCAAAAAACCGGGCGTGTCCTGGACTGCCCCCTCCCCAAGCCACAGAGATCTTCTGCCGCATAATGCTACGCCCAAAAACAGCTCCTCTTTAAGCGATGGGCCCGCATTGCAAAAGATGTTGGCGATCTCAAAGACGGCTACATATTCCTGTTTTTGATTCAGGTTGCGACCGACGCACCTGATGAGGCTAGGAAGCAGGGTTGGCCTTAGCACCTCTTGTTCCTTGCTCAAGGGATTCATGATCTCCGGCGCCTGCGCGCTCCCCGGATCAAAACCCTCCAGGATGTCCCGGGGGATCAGGCTGTGCGTGATCACCTCGTCGAGCCCTAAGCTGAGGAGAGTGTTCTTTAGCTGTACGACCAGCTCGTGCGGACCGATAACGTCCGGTTGCGGGATAATCGGCGGCAACGTAGTCGGGATGTTCTCGTAGCCGAATATGCGCGCCACTTCTTCGATGAGGTCCGCTTCCAGGTTTACGTCCGGCCGGAAAGAAGGCACTTCGACTAAAAAGCTGCCTTTTGTATGTGCCTTAACGCCGAAACCCAGGCTGCTCAGGATCCTCTTTACATGGCCGGCGGAAATATCTTTTGCGCCGGTGAGCGCATGCACGGCCGCCAGGCTTACTCTGATACGCTTGGCTTTCGCCTCAAGTAAGGGCGACCGTACGCTAACCGTGTTTTTGCCTCCGGCAACTTCGCGAATCAGCTCTACCGCTAGGAATGACGCGTATTCCGTGCCGGCAATATCTACGCCGCGCTCAAAGCGGTACGCAGAATCGCTCTGCAAACCAAGGACTCTCTTTCCAAGCCGCACCACTACCGGATTAAAAACGGCGGCCTCCAGCAGGACGTGTTGCGTGCGCTCGTCAACCTCGGTGCCTTTGCCGCCCATAATCCCGGCAACGGCTACCGGGGCGCTGGTATCGGCAATAACCAATACTTCGCCGGTCAGAGACTTCTGCTGTCCGTCAATAAGCACCAGCTTTTCGCCTGGCCTTGCCCGGCGCACCACGATGGTATCGGAATTCAATTTATCGAGGTCAAAGGCGTGCAAGGGCTGTCCCCAGGCGAACATGATATAGTTTGTGGCGTCAACGATATTGTTGATACTGCGACAACCAATGGCCTCCAGCCTCTCCTTGAGCCACGCGGGGGAAGGACCGACATGCACGTCGCGGATGATCCGGGCGGTATAGACGGGGCAATCTTTTTTGCTTTCGATGCGGATGCGGAATTGTTTCGCGGATGCGCCGGGTGCGATGCGATATGCGGCCCTAGCCGTTACGGGAACCTTGATCTTCTTATCCGTAAGCGCCGCCACCTCCCGGGCAATGCCGACTACGCTTAACCAGTCAGGCCGGTTTGAGGTAATCTCCACCTCGAACACAAAATCATTGCCGACCGGCGTAATCGAACCGACCTCCAGGCCTGCCATGGTCAATATATCCGCCAGCCTTCCGGGCGCGATATGCACTCCTACGAAATCTTTTAACCAGCTATAGGTGAATTTCATCGTCTAGAATTGCGCAAGAAACCGCATGTCGTTCTCATAGAACAATCTGATGTCATCAATGCCGTACTTAAGCATGGCAATACGCTCTACGCCCATACCGAAGGCAAAACCGGTATAGATATCGGGGTCATAGCCGACATTCCGCAAGACATTCGGATGGATCATGCCCGAGCCAAGGATCTCCAACCACCCTTTTCTTCCGCACACGGAACAACCCTTTCCTTTGCAGATCTTGCAGGAAATATCAACTTCTGCGGAAGGCTCGGTGAAAGGGAAAAAGTGCGGTCGGAAACGCATATTGATCTCCTGACCAAAAATGCCCTTGGCAAAAAATTCAAGCACCCCTTTTAAATCGGAAAGCCGTATACCCCGGTCAACCATAAAGCCTTCTACTTGGTGAAACATAAACGAGTGCGACGCGTCCACGGCATCGGGCCGATAGACCCGGCCCGGCACCACCACGGCCAACGGAGGCTTGGCTTGTTTCATGGCGCGCACCTGCACCGGAGAGGTATGACTACGCAACAGAAGCTTGGGGGCATTCTTGATATAGAACGTATCGAAAGCATCCCTAGAGGGATGTTCTAAGGGAATGTTCAAGCCGGTGAAATTGTTGTATTCTGTCTCAACCTCCGGCCCCTCAACGATGCGAAAACCCATGCGGCCAAAGAGGCAACAAATCTCATCCATCACCTGCGTAATCGGGTGCAGGTGGCCTACCCCCTGCGCCACGGCGGGAAGGCCAATGTCAACGCCGCTGCGAATAACGGCGGTGGGGCCGGCGGAAGCTGTGCCTGCCTTACCGACAAGAGAAGCCTCTATGGTAGCAAGCGCGCTTTCTATCTTATTTTTTAAGGCATTGACTTGCTGACCAAAAACAGGGCGCTGCTCGGCCGGCAGGGTCGGGATAGAGCTGGTCAACTGGGCCAAGAGCCCTTTTCTGCCCAGATACTTGACCCGGCACTCCTCCAGCCCCTGAAAAGAAGATATCTCCCCGAGCTGCGCGTCTAAGCTGTTTTTAATCGTCTCGATATCAATACCAGACATATGCACACCACCAGCGTTATCGCCATATTGCGTTTGTTGACGTCCAACCGTTCACCCAGCGGCTTTCCAGGGGCAATGATGCGGACTGCCTCGGCATGAATATCCAGGTCGCCGCCGTGCTGGGGACAGGCGCGCCGGAACACGCCGGACACCTCGATCCAGTCCCCCTTTGACTTATAGGTGCCGCCGCGGATTATCCGGACGGCTGCGGCCCGGGGCAACCAGACGCCGATTGCGTTATCCGCGTCATTGATATTCACCCAGGCATAGTCGCCGCGTAGCATTATATCACCGATAACCTCCCCTGCATAGGTGACGGTTTGGCCGTCATATGCGCTGGCTTTATCGATGAGCTCCCCGGAGCGTATCGGCTGCGCATAGGCAAGGCAGGCGCTGAAAAAAAAGGCGCACGCCAAAATCCCTAAGCCGAATGCCTTTAGGTTCTTCATCGTCCTCTCGCCAGTGCGACAAAAAAACCGATCAGGGTAAATACCGACATGAATTCCAGACGGCCGGCCCACATTTGGATAATGTACGTCACCTTCAGCGTCGCGGGCATAGAAGCCTGGGTAATCCCGCAGGATAAACCTACATTAGCCGCCGCAGAGGTGGATTCAAACAGAGATAACAGGAACGGATACCCGAAATACATCCCCACCAGGGCGCCGGCTCCGTATAATAAAAGATACGCCAGGGTAATCAAAAGCGCGGAGCGCGCCATCTTATCCTCGATAAAAAGATCTTTGATGTGGTGGAATCTCTTTACTACAATTGCCCGCTCCGGGAGGATGATCCTTTTGATGTCTTCCAGGAGCGCTTTAAAAATAACGCCTATGCGCAACATCTTGATCGCGCCGGTGGTCGAGCACACCGCCCCGCCCAGGGCCATGGCACAGATGACCCCTACCAACGCCAGGTCATTCCACTCGGTGACGAACTGCCGGGCATAGATGGTCTGATACCCCGTGCCGGTGTGCCCGGAAATAAGCTGAAAGAAGCCCTTGCGGAAGAGCATGAGCGCATCGGGGTAAATGTTGATCGCGCGCAGGCCGACGGCGGTAATAAAGAAGGTAACGAGCACCGCCAGGAAGAGAGACCGCGTCTCGATGTTCCGGAAGATCTCTTTGCGATTTCCGGTCCAGACGTGGTAATGCAGTCTGAAATTAAGCGCACCTAATATCATAATCACCACGGTAATAATTTCCATGGGTGCGCTGTGGTAATAGAGAGCGCTCTGGGAATTCGGGGTAAACCCGCCGGTATCAAATGCGGCCATGAACAAACAGGCGCCGTGGAAAAAGGCATTCAACGGCCTCATGCCGCTGGCAATGCCTACGATCCCTAGGGTGACGGTGCTTATGAGCAAATACACAATGCTCACCAGCCAGATGAAACGGCTGGTGTGCATGACATTAGGCAGTATTTTTTCATCCCTGGCCTCTCCTACGTACATCCTGAAGGCAGAGGAACCCTTCACCAGAAAGGAAAGTCCGACGATAACGATGCCCTGGCCTCCGATAAACATAATCAAGTGCCGCCAGAGATTATGCGTTAAAGACAGGTGGTCCAGATCCTGCGCCAACGACAGCCCTGTGGTAGCGAACCCCGACATGGCTTCAAAACAGGCGTCCAGATACGACTTCCAATGACCGCTTAAATACAAAGGGATGGCGCCCAGAAGCGTGGCGACCAGCCAGGAAAGAGAAACCACAATCATCCCCTGCTTCCAATCCAGTTCCGTTTCCGTAAAACAGAACCTGGTCAGGATCAGGCCGCATATAAGAGTGATCTCCAGGGTAATCAAAAAATCCAGGGTGGGGTTTATCTCGTTAAAGACCAGGCCTGCGGCTATCGGCACAACCATGGTCAGGCCTAAGCCTAGGATAATCTTGCCTAAATAATAACCGATGTTTTTGAGGTCATCGAGGCCGGGGCGCAGGATCATCGTTTGAAAGAAAAAACCAGGCACACCAGAAATGCTGCCAACAGTATGGCTGCGGTGTAGGCGATTTCCGTCACGATTCCCAAGAGTGCCTTTTCGTAACTGTGAGGTCTCATTTTATTAGAGCTTGCCTACGAGCATATGCAAAAGTTGAGGCTCATTGCCGATCAAGGTAATGGCGATAATATCGTCCCCAGGCTCAAGGACCGTGGTGCCCTTCGGGACGATAACCTCGTCCTTGCGTACGATGGAAACGAACACCGAATCGGCAGGCAGCTTGATGTCCTGGACCATCTTGTTGATGACGGGAGAGTCTTCGGGCAGGTCCACGCGTACAATGGCCAGCTTCCCGCGCTTGAAACTCATCAAATTTACAAAGTCGGAGAAGGAAACCTCCTCTTCGATGATCTTGGCGGTGATTTTAGTGGTATCTATGGGCACATCAATACCCAACTCAGAAAAGGTGTGTTCGTTATCGGGATTGTTGACCCGGCCCACGGTGCGTTGGACGCTGAACTTTTCTTTCGCTACCTGACAGATAATCAAATTGTCTTCGTCGTCTCCGGTAACCGCCGCTACCACATCGGCGCGCGGTGCGCCGGCCTCCTCAAGGATGTTCGGGTCGCAACCGTCTCCCTGGACCACCAGCACCTCAAGTTGCTTGGCGATGTCCTCACAACGGGAACGATCCCTGTCCACGATGCTGACGACGTGTTTGCTCGCCACCAGCCGCTTGCTTAAAAAATAACCCACCTTGCCTGCACCGACAATCACGATATACATTGTTTCACCCCAACATTACAATCCCATTTTCTCTTTTATCTTCTTGAGGCTGGCCACTTTGACTACGGCCATCAACATGTCCCTGCTCTGAAGCACGGTCTCCGGCTCGGGGATAATGACTCCGTCGAGACGCCGTATCGTCACAACCAGGAGCTCCTGGGGGAGATTGATGCTTTTCACGGGGAGGCCGGCCATCTCCTTTTTGACTTCGATCTCAATGACTCCCAGGTCTTTGGTCTCAATCAGATAGCTGGAAAAGCGGCTTTCGATTATCTTGTCCCTGATCATGGAGGCAAACAGAATGGTCCCGCTGAGGACATCCATGCCCAGGGCAGCGTAGATGTGCGCCCGCTGCGGGTCGTAGACGCGGGCAATGACTTTGGGGACGTTGAATATTTTTTTAGCTACCTGTGCGGAAATAAGGTTGGTGTTGTCGCCGTTAGTGACCGCGCAGAAGGCATCGGCTTTCTCGATGTCGGCCTGTTTCAGCAGTTCGAGGTCGAAGCCGTTACCGGCGAGCGTCAAGCCGTTAAAGGTCGTTCCCAGCCGCTCAAACGAAGACCGCTCCTTGTCGACGACTACCACGTTATGGCCTTCTGCCGACAAGAGCCTAGCTAGTTCCGAACCGACCCTGCCACAGCCTACTATGATGACGTGCATAGCGACCTCCGTTTGTAAAACGGATTATTTTTTGACCAGCGCCACCAACTCTGCGAAGATCTTGGGCTCTCTGACCGCCAAATCAGCCAGCATTTTCCTATCCAGGCCGACCTTGGCATTCTTGAGGCCTTTCATAAATGCGCTATAGGTGATACCGCAGTTGCGGCAGGCGGCATTGATACGCGTAATCCACAAACCCCGTATTTGCCGCTTTTTGTTACGGCGATCACGGTAGGCATACACCAGCGCATGCATAAGCGCGCGGCGGGCCTGGCGATATTGCTTGCTCCTGTCCCCCCAGAATCCCTTGGCGCTTTTTAGCAGCCGGCGTTTTCTTTTGCGTGTAGCGACACTGTGTTTTATTTTAGCCATGAAACCTCCTTACACATACACATCTTTGGGTTAGCGATACCTACCCGTATGGGAGCATGCGCTTGATGTACTTTACGTCCTGAGAGCCAGTGACGGTTTGCGCCTTCCTCATCGATCTGAGTTTTTCTGGTTCCTTGACGGACATAAGGTGGCTCTTGCCCCCGGGATGAAACTTTACTTTTCCCTTTTTGGTAAGTCTAAATCTTTTTGCAACGCCCTTTTTAGTTTTTAACTTTGGCATCTGTTCTCCTTGCGCTACTTGTAGTCCTATTACTTCGGGGCAATGACCAGCGATATAACCCTGCCCTCTAAAAGCGGCTCTTTTTCCACTTGACCGTCGTTTTGCGTATCGGTAATAAATTTATCTAAAATCTTTCGGCCCAAATCCATGTGCTCCATCTGCCTGCCCCTGAAGAAGAGATTGACCTTGACCTTGTCTTTCTTCTGGAGGAAGGCTACCGCCTGTTTAACTTTAGTCTGGAAATCATGCTCGTCGATATTGGGCTTCAGACGGATCTCTTTAAGCCGGCCCTGCTTCTGATGTTTTTTGGCCTCGCGTTCCTTTTTTTCCTGGTCGTATTTAAACTTGCTGAAATCTATGATCCGGCAGACCGGCGGGGCTGCCTGTGAGGCGACCTCAACCAGGTCTAATTCGTGCTGATTAGCCATTTCCAACGCCCGCTGGATGGGGACAACCCCCAACTGGTTGCCGTCAGGACCGATAAGTCGAACTTCCGGTACGCGTATTCTGTCATTGATACGAATGAACTTTTTTATGGTAACCACCTCCTTTTACTAAATGCGCTGCAACTCCTGCGTTAACCTTTGTACAAAATCTGCGACCGACATGGTGCCCATATCGCCGAGCCCTTTTTTCCTGACCGCGACCACTCCTTGTTTGGCCTCGCGTCCGCCGACCACCAGACAGTACGGGATTTTTTCTACCTCTGCCTGCCGGATGCGTTTATCCAGGGTTTCGTTACGGCTATCCAACTCGATCCGAATACCCGTTTCTGCCAGGGCCTTCTTCACCGTCTGGCTGTATTCCATGACGTCGGGCTTGATCGGAATAATCATCACCTGCACCGGCGCAAGCCATAGGGGCAGCGCGCCGGCATAATGCTCAAGGAGCGCACCAATAAATCTCTCGAGGCTACCCAAGAGCACGCGGTGGAGCATGATCGGCTGCCGCTGGCTGCCGTCGGCGTCAACGTAGGCAAGGTCGAACCTCTTGGGGAGCGCAAAATCACACTGGATGGTAGCGCACTGCCATTTGCGCTTGAGGGCATCCTTGAGCTTGATGTCGATCTTCGGTCCGTAGAACGCGCCGTCGCCGGCATTGACCTCATAGGCCAGGCCTTTTTCTTTCAGGGAATCTTCCAGTGCTGAAGTTGCCCGCTGCCAGTCCTCTTCAGAGCCGATGTATTTTTCCGGGCGGGTGCTTAACTCGATCCCTAGATCCTGAAAACCGAATACCTTCATCGTATCAAATACAAAGTCGATAATCGCCTTGATCTCTTCTTTAAGTTGCTCGGGAAGACAGAAGATGTGCGCATCGTCCTGGGTAAAACCCCGCACGCGCAACAGGCCGTGCAATACCCCGGCCTTTTCATGCCGATACACCGTGCCCAGTTCAAAGAGCCGCAAAGGCAAATCCCGGTAGCTGCGGCCCTTTGATTGGTAAATCAAGATGTGCCCCGGACAATTCATGGGCTTGAGCACGAATTCTTTCTCGTCTATCTTAAACGTGTACATATTCTCTTTGTAATAATCATAGTGGCCGGAGGTTTTCCATAGTTCTGCCTGCATGATGTGCGGGGTGATGACCAGCTGATAGCCGCGCTTGAGATGCTCTTGCTTCTCGTAATCCTCGATGATCTTGCGCAGGAGCGCGCCCTTGGGATGATAGAACACCAGCCCCGGCCCGGCAGATTCATGATAGATGTCGAAGTACTCCAGTTGCGGCCCCAGTTTGCGGTGGTCGCGATTTTTTGCTTCTTCCAGGTTCTTGAGGTATTCCTCGAGTTCTTGCGCTGTGTAAAAACAAGTGCCGTAAATGCGCTGGAGCATGGGGTTGGTTTCAATGCCGTGCCAATACGCACCGGCTACCGACAAAAGCTTAAAGGCTTTGATCGCGCCCGTTGCCGCAATGTGCGGACCGCGGCACAGGTCTACAAAATCCGCGCCTGTTTTGTATACGGAAACCGTCTGATCCGGCAGCGCCCGAATAAGCTCGACCTTGTAATCTTCATGCAGCCCCATAAACAACTCTATCGCCTTCTCGCGAGGAATCTCTTCCCGTATGAATGGCTCGTTGCGGGAGATGATTTCGCGCATCCTCTCTCCTATCCGGAGCAGATCCTCATCGCTGAACGGCTCCTTTTTATCGAAATCGTAGTAGAACCCGTCTTCAATCGCAGGGCCGATGGCTAATTTGGCGTCCGGCCAAAGCTGTTTTACCGCCTCGGCCATTACGTGAGAACAAGAATGCCTTAGGGTGTCGAGATCTATTTTTACGTTTTGCATTTTTTCAAGTGGGCCCAAGAGGAGTCGGACCTCTGACCTTTGCGATGTCAACGCAACGCTCTAACCAACTGAGCTATGAGCCCATAGCTATTACTTATCGGAGCCATCCCCGAAGGGGATGAGCCTCCCGCGTTACTTATCTGAGCCACCCCCGTAGGGGATGAGCCCCCCCATCTTACTTATCTGAGCCACCCCCGTAGGGGGTGAGCCCCTTAAAGCGCAGTGCCGGGGGAGGGAATTGAACCCACAAGACCTTACGGTCGCGGGATTTTAAGTCCCGTGCGTTTGCCAGTTTCGCCACCCCGGCGATTATCCTCTGTCCGCAGGCCCCTCTAGGCCACGACAGGCACACTGGAGGCGACGAGCGGAATCGAACCGCTGAATAGCTGTTTTGCAGACAGCTGCCTTGCCGCTTGGCTACGTCGCCAAATCTAGACAAGCTTCTTTACTTCTTGAACTATCGTATCGATTTGTGCTAAACAGCCTATTCCGGTTTTTCCGCAGGCAAGCCGGCCTTTTCGCGGCGCAATAAATGCGTACCCTAACTTTTGCAGTTTACGGATGTTTTCCTGGGTAATCTTATTCACGTACATGCCTTCGTTCATCGCCGGACAGATGATGACCGGCGCGGCCGTGGCTGAAATCAGACATGTTAACAGGTCATCGCAGATGCCGGAGGAGATTTTCGCAATAATGTTGGCGGTTGCTGGAGCGACGACGACTGCACTGGCTTTCTCTGCCAGGGACACATGGCCAATCTCCCAGCTGGCCGGCTCCTCGAACAGGCCGCCATAGACCATATTGCCGGAAAGGCTGCGGAATACTATCGGCTTAACCAGCTCCTCTGCCTCCCTGGTCATAACCACGGTAACCGCATAACCGGTTTCCCTGAACCGCCGCACCAAGTCGCAGGCTTTGTATATAGCAATGCTGGCGGTAACGCCTAACACAATATGTTTTTCTTTAGCCATATTCTTTATGACGCCTTTGCCTTCTTGCAGTGCAATCTGCCCTGGGCAACCTCATACAAGGCTACGGTAGAAGGTTTGACAGACGCATCCATCTCAACAAGCCGGGGTTGGCCTTCGGCAATTTCTAAGGCCCTTCGGGAGGTCATGATGACCAGTTTATAGATGGAGTTGTCGCTTTTATCCAGAAGCTTTTCCAAAGGTACATAAGGCGCATATGAAACCATAGATTAACCCTCTTTCTTCTTAAGGTTGCGTATTTTTTCTAGAATAAGGCCTTTCAACTCCGCAGCCACCTTATCCAGGTTGCGGTTTACCAGGCAATAGTCGTACCTGTTTGCGGACAAAAGCTCCTGCGCAGCCAGCCTCACGCGTTTACGGATCTCCGCCGTCTTGGTTGCGCTGCAACGATTGCGCATCCGCTGGCTCAAGACCTCCAAAGAAGGCGGAACAACAAACACCGTAACGGTATTTTTAGGGTATTGCCGCTTAATCCTGAGCGCTCCCTTGACATCAAGGCATAAAATAAGGTGCTTGCCCTTCTTCAACCGGCTCTCAAAGAAATCTTTGGGGGTGGCGTAATAATACCCTAAATAGCGCGTCCATTCAAGAATTTTTTTTGCCTTGAGGGCCTCTTTAAACTGTCCGTTGGTAATGAAAAAATAGTGCTTACCTTCCAGCTCTCCTGACCGCTGGGGCCGGGTAGCATAGGAAATCGACCTTGCCAGCTTGCGCCCGAGAGTCCGGTCTTGCAGGACCCTTTCCGCAAGAGTGGTCTTACCCGAACCCGAAGGCCCAGACAACACAAACACTAAACCCCGCAGGCGATTACGCTCCATTTACTCTACGTTTTGCAGCTGTTCCCTTAACTTCTCGATTTCGCTTTTAACTTTGACAACCTTGGCAGAGATGTCTCCGGCGCAAGACTTGGCTCCCATGGTATTGGCCTCCCGCTGCATCTCCTGGGCAATAAAATCAAGCTCTTTGCCGACGGCGCCACCCGTCGCGAGACGTTGCAAAAAATTGTTGAGGTGATAGCTGATTCGCTCCAGTTCTTCGGTGATGTCGGAGTTCTTCAGAAAACTCGCCCGCTCTTCCTCAACAGCAATCCCGGCCAGGCGTTCTTTAATGACCCTCTGAAACTTCTTCTTTATCGCGCCAACCGAGACTTTGAGCGCAGCCGCCCGGCTCTTGAGATAAACGTACAGCGCCCTGCCTTCCTTAAGCCGCATGGCCGCCAAACCGGCCACGGCCTGGCTGACCAGAGGGCTTAGCCGCGACCAAACCCTCTCCTTAGGGACGCCGCTATCCCCCAGGGCCAACACGCCTGGCAGGTTAATGAGGGCATCTAATCCCATCTCGCTTTTGATGCGGCATTGGTTTTTTATTTTTTTCAACGCCGACATGTATTTCTTCAACAGCTCCTCATTGATAAAAACTTCGCGGGTAGGCGTACCGATTACGTTGACCACACAGGTAATGCGGCCGCGCTTTATTTTGCTTTCGACCTCTTTTTTTATTTTTTCTTCCAAAAACAAAAGTCCTTCCGGCAGATGGATTACCGTTTCTAAAAACTTGTGATTGGTACTCCTTAGTTCTACGGATACTTTCCCCAGCGCATCGATCTTGGCTTCCTTGTTGCCGAAGCCGGTCATGCTATGTATCATCGTCTGCCTCCCTCTAGGCCCAGTCGCGCATTGCTAGCTTTTCTACGATAACTTCTTTCGACGGATATAAATTTACGATGATCTCATCCGGCTTGAACCAGAGCTTGATTTCTCTCTCTGCCTCGGATTCGTTTGAAGAAACGTGGATCACGTTCTCATAAAGCCCTTTCGTGGTAATCCTGCCGTAAGCCCCGCGTATAGAAGTAGGATCCGCTTCCTCCGGGTTGGTCGCGCCGGCAAGCTCCCGGCATTTTTTGATCGCGTCTCGACCCCAGTACACCAGAGCCATAACCTTACGCCGGTCATGAAGCTCTCCCTGCAAGTAGCGAATGAGCTCCTCAAAAAAAGGCTGGTCTTTCAGATGTTTATAGTGCTCGGTCGCCAGTTCGCAGGATACCCGCACCATTTTCGCAGCCATAATCTCTAGCTTTGTCTCCGATAGCCTGGTAAGGATGTTGCCGGTGAGCGATTTTTTTAACCCATCGGGTTTAATAAGGATTAAGACTGCCTGGCTCATGTAGTGTTTCCTCCTTTGATCCGATTGACGATCCTTTCTAGGTCTTCCTGCGAGTAAAACTCGATTACGATGCGCCCGCGTTTTTTTTGTTTGCTCACCCGGACCTTTGTCGCCAAAATGTGCTGCAGCTGTTCTTCGATAGCCGATACATAAAGATCGCCCGAACCTTGACGCACCTTTGGTTTAACCAGCCGCGGGCGTTTAGTTTTAAGCAGGTTTTCCAACTCTCGAACGGAAAGGTTTTTGCTGATAATTTCCTGGAGAAGCCGACGCTGTTGATTGGCGTCGTCTAACTCAAGGAGCGCGCGGCCGTGCGCAAAAGAAATACGCCCCCTACGCATCTCCTGTTGAATCTCGTGCGGTAAATTCAATAACCGTAATGTGTTAGCAATTGTAGCCCTGGCCTTACCGAGTAATTCGCTAAGCCTGTCCTGGCTTAAATGAAATTTGTCGATCAGGTGTTTATATGCATGGGCCTCTTCGATGGGATTCAGATCTTGTCTTTGGATATTTTCGATCAAAGACAATTCTAACGAATCTTCATCTTCAGCATCCTTGATAATAGCTGGTATCTCTTTTAATTGCAATATGTTAGCTGCACGAAAACGGCGTTCACCGGCAATCAGCTCGTAATAATCTCCCGAGCGCCGCACGATGACCGGCTGAATAATGCCTTTTTCTTTGATCGATTGGGTTAGCTCTTGGAGGCCCTGGTCATCAAAATGTTCGCGGGGCTGTAAAGGATTCGGCTTGATTTGAGCTATGCTCAATCGCAAAACGTCGGCACCGCCAGTCTCGCTCTTCTGTTCTTTTTCCCTTTCGGGGATCAATGCGCCTATGCCTCTTCCTAATACCTTTTTATCCATGCTCTCTCCTAAAATTTATTGTCCCGCGGTTGTTGCTTCTGTACCATTAGGCTGGACCGCAGGTAATCCTAACATTTCTCTTACGAGGGCTTCGTATTTTTGCGCACCGATAGAATCCTTATCATATAACGCTACGGGCTTGCCAAAACTTGGAGCTTCGGTTAAGCGCACGCTGCGCGGAATAACTGTTTGGTAGACCTTGTCCTTAAAATAATTCCTTACTTCGTGAATCACCTCTTTCGTTAAATTTGTTCGAAAATCCGCCATGGTCAATAAAACTCCTTCGATGCCAAGCGAAGGATTGAGATTATCTTTCACAAGTTTAATCGTATTAATAAGTTGTGTGACTCCTTCAAGGGCGTAATATTCGCATTGAACCGGCACAAGCACTGAATCTGAAGCACATAACGCGTTAATGGTCAATAGCCCCAGTGATGGCGGAGAGTCATTAAGAATGAAGTCGAAATTTTCCTTTTCCTTCTGCAACGCCTTTTTAAGCCGATATTCTCTCCCTAGTGCGCTGACTAATTCTACTTCCGCACCAGTAAGATCGAGATTCGATGGTGCAACAAAAAAATTGTTAATTGCGGTGGTTTGGATAATTTCCTTGATGTCCAGCTCTTCGAGGATTACGTGGTAGGTACTCTGTTTTACATTGTGCCGGTTGATGCCGGCGCCGCTGGTGGCATTAGCTTGAGGATCTAAATCAACCAGCAAAACTTTTTTTCCGGCCAAGGCAAGATATGCAGCGAGATTAACTGCCGTCGTAGTTTTACCGGTGCCGCCTTTCTGATTGCAGATGGCAACAATTTTGCCCATTTACAGAATGTAAATTTGTAATTGCATTATTTATATAAAGTTACGCTATGTTCCACGCGGAACATTTTACCCGGCGACTGTCTTTACAAAGAACATTATCTTGCTTAAAAACAAACTTGTCAAGATTTTTCTTGTTGCGCAATTACGGTAACGCGTATCTTGGCAGGTTTAGCGCCGGGCATCCCAAACAGGCCTTTTTTCTCCTCGGAAAGCACTTCAATTTTTACTTTTTCCCGGGGAAGCTTCAATTCCTTCAGGGCTTTTTTTATCGCTTCTTCTATGGTTCTGCCCTCTACTTCTACACCTAATTTATCACTCATTTGAGCCTGTTTATTTTAAATTGATTAAAAAGCATAATGGAACTATTGACCAGCCAGTACAATACCAAACCTGCGGGCATATTATAAAATATAAACAAAAACATCACCGGCATTATTATTGTCATTATTTTTTGTTGCTCATTTGCAGTTGCGCTTACGGCAGTCATTGATAGTTTTTGTTGTATAAACATAATCGCGGTCATTAATATTGGTAAAAGATTGATCTCTTTAATTGGACCAATTGCGGAGAAAGAAAATAAACGATCTGGCTGCGAAAGATCATTAATCCACAGAAAATGTGCGCCTTTAAGTGATATCGACCGTATCATGGCTTGATATAGTGCAAAAAACACAGGTATTTGCAAAATTAAAGGTAAACAACCGCCCAATGGATTGACTTTATGGATCCGATATAAATCCATCATCTCTTTATTTAATTTTTGCGGATTATCCTTGTAAATTTTTCGCAGTTCTTCAATTTTTGGTTGCAATACCTGCATTTGTTTCATTGAGCGCATTTGTTGTAAAGAAAGAGGATAGAGCAAAAGAGAGATGCAGATGCTAAAAAGTATGATTGCCCAACCCCAATTATGCGCTATTCCATAAAGCCAATCTAAAATTTGAATTAATATGTGAGAAATAAAATCAAAGGTTCCGAAATATAAAACTGCAGTATACTCTGGATTGATTTGATTGATTAATTTTAATTCCTGTGGCCCTAAATAGATACGAAATTCTTGCACACTAGTTTTTCCAGTCTGTATCGTAATCGCTTTTGCGCTTAGGCCTATTTCCGATTCTTGTGCATTGATTTTACGTACAAAAGCAGAATAACCCGGAGATTTTGGTTGAATAATATTACAAAAATAATGATCTCGCAAACCTAAAAAGCGGATATTCTCAAAAATAGCATCTTTTTTAGCGCCGTTATGTATTGTTTTATCCGAAGTAACTACAGTAATATCTTTAAACCGGGTCTCAACTTGGTCTCCAGAAAAGTCTAAAATCCCAAGAATAATACCGGGATTAAACTCAATCTCCTTAGTGGATAAGTTTTGTACTTCTATATATAAATCTATGGTATAATTTGAGTTATGAAAAATAAAACGTTTAATAACCTGTTTATCCTTATCTCGATGGACAAACAGCGCAGTATCGGAAGAGCTATTTTGTCGCTTAAAAAGCAAGTTTTTGTCAGTCAAGAGAAATCCTGATTTTAACGAAAAGTCGTAATTCTGGTATTTTTTAAAAACTGTATGTTTAATGATTGCAAGCTGTTCTATAAATACAGGCTCACCTTTATCTTGCGGAAAAATAAAGGTAGTGGCGGGAGTTTCCGGTGCTTCCTCCGGAACAGCGGCAGGCAGAGATGTCGCCGGCGAAGGCGCGATCGACGGCTGGGAGGGTTTTGGTAGGGATACGGACCTTAAGGCTGTATTCTCCGGAGGCCGAAGCCGCGAAACAAGCGCCGACCACCCGAATATTACTAAAAAGGACATTGCTATTGCGATAATTGTACGTTTTTCCATGGTTTACTCTAGAGGGTCATATCCGGAGTGCGAAGAGAAGGGATGGCATTTACACAGGCGCCTCACCGCTTTTGCCGCGCCGACAACGACCCCGTATTTTTCAATTGCCTGCTTGGCATACTCCGAGCAGCTCGGAAAGAAGCGGCAGCAGGGTGGCAACGCAACCCGAAGGCATTGCTGATAGAAAGCGATAGCACTAAGACAAGTGCGCGAAAGCATTATATGGAGATTCTTTTTCGGCCCTGTTTCCGTCGACGGGAAAGAACCGCCCTTCCCGACTTGGTGCGCATCTTAGCGCGAAAACCGTGGCGCCGTTTTCCGACCAGATTCGAGGGGGTTTTTAAGTTTTTCTTCATTGTGTTGTCTCCGTTTTAAAAATTTTCATCATTATAACACAAGCCCGCCCTAAGTCAACAGCCTCGGGCTTAATTTGAAGGACGATTGTAACACACAAATTACTGCCGGTCAAGATAAACTATATTTTTATTTTCTAGAGGCAAGATATTATATTTTTATTGACGCCTCGCAGAAAAGCAGTATAATAATGCGCGCTTAACTTTGTTGCTTGCAGATATCTTTTTCTCTGTTATAATATTTTCCACAGGTTTATTCAAGTTGTGCATAAACTGTGGATTGTGTGCAAAGGAACTAGTTGTGGCCCGCACCGACCTTCACCACGCATGGGATAAGGCTAAAACACACCTCAAGGAACACCTCGGAGAGACCGTGTTTGAAACCTGGATCCTGCCTTTAAAGCCAGTGCTGCAGAGCGAGGGGGCATTAAGCCTGGCTGCTCCAGATGCCTTCTTTCGAGACTGGGTAGAAAAACACTACAAGGCAGATATAGGCGAGGCCCTGCGTGCCTATACTAAAGAAGAGGTAGTCGTATCCTTAAGCATTGCTCCGGCCGGTGGCCAGCCGGCAAGCAAGCCGCACGCCGCTACTCCGGGGCGCGCCGCCGAACTGCCGGATAGCTTTAGTTTAAACCCCCGCTATACCTTTGAAAATTTTGTGGTTGGCCCCTCGAACCGGCACGCCCATGCGTATTCCCTGGCCGTGGCCGAATCCCCCGCCAAGACGTATAATCCTTTGTTTATCTATGGCGGCGTGGGCCTGGGGAAAACCCACCTTATGCAGGCTATCTGCCATTACATCAGAAACAAGAGCCCCACTCATGTCAAGATCTGCTATATGACCTCGGAGAAGTTCACTAACGAATTAATCGACGGCATTCAACATCACTCCACATCGGCTTTCCGCCAGAAATACCGCAGCGTCGACGTGCTTGTTATAGACGACATCCATTTTATCGCCGGCAAAGAATCCACCCAGGAAGAGTTTTTCCATACCTTCAACGCGCTGTTCGACGCGCACAAACAAATCATCATTTCTTCCGACCGGCCGCCGAAAGAAATCGCTAACCTCCAAGACCGCCTGGTGTCGCGTTTCAGTTGGGGCTTAACCACCGATATTCAGCCGCCTGACCTAGAAACCCGGGTCGCCATTTTGAAAAAAAAGATCGAGCGGGAACCGGTGGCCGTACCGGATGAAGTTATATTTTTTATCGCTCAGCTGATAAAAACGAACATCCGGGAGCTGGAGGGGGCGTTGATACGTATTATCGCTTATTCTCTACTGGAGGAAAAACCCATTACTTTGGAACTGGCCAAGGGGGTTTTAAAGGACCTTCTGAAAGAGCCGCAAAAATTGATTACGGTTGATTTTATACAGCGGTGTGTGGCGGAAGAATTTGGCCTTACGCTGCATGACTTAAAAACAAAACGCCGCAACAAGACCGTAGTCTTTCCTCGGCAAATTGCTATGTATTTGAGCCGAGAAATGACGGATTTGTCCTTACCGGAAATCGGGGAACATTTTGGGGGTAAGGACCATACAACGGTTTTGCATTCATACAACAAGATTAAAGAGGAATTAGCCAAAAACGGGGGATTAAAAACCAGGGTCGAACGAGTTGTAAATATTATTAAACAGTGATTCAGGGGATATCCAGAGTTTGGTTTTTGCAAAACTACTGCAAAATTAACCAGTTAGTTTGTTTTCAACAGAAATGATAGATATTACTACGAATACTATTTAAGTATTTAATACATATTAATAATAAAGGAGCTGGGTATGAAGTTCAAAATTGAAAAAGATGTTTTGCTCAATGGGATACAAACCGTACAAAACATTATTACCCCTCGTGCGGTCTTACCTATATTGTCAAATATCCTTATTGAGGTTAAAACAGACAGTTTGCGCCTAGTTGCTACGGATTTGGATATTGGTATAACCTGTGTAATACCTGTGAACACTCAAGAGGTGGGGGGTATCACAATCCCCGCAAAAAGATTTTACGATATTATCCGAGAGCTACCCAGCGACACAGTGTTAATAAACACTAAAAAAAACAACTTGGTGGTAATTGAAACCGATATGTGCCAATTTAAAATTATGGGGTTGGCAAGCGAAGAGTTTCCTAAGCTACCTGAATTTAAAGATAAGGAAGCGATCCGCTTGGATCAGGTTACCCTGAAAGAGATGTTGGGGCTTACCTCATTTGCGGTATCTTTTGACGAGAGCCGGTATATTTTAAACGGCATCCTTTTTAAAATCAACAAAAACACCCTTACACTTGTTGCAACGGATGGTAAGCGGCTGGCAATCATAGAGAAAAAACTCAAACACGAAGTAGAAAAAGACGTGCATATTATTGTGCCCATCAAGACCATCCATGAATTAAACCGCAACCTGAAAGACGAGGGGGAGGTATCTTTGGTGTTGGGGCAAAACCAAGCATTATTTGATATGGGGAACACGCAGGTTGTTTCGCGGCTGATCGAGGGGGAATTCCCCGACTACAAACAGGTCATACCGCAATCATCCCCCAATAAGCTGGGTATCGCCAGGGAAGAATTTTTGTTGGCAGTTAAAAGGGCAGCACTTTTGTCTACGCCCGATTATCAGGCGGTTAAATTGGAGTTATTCAAGGACAAGCTTGTGATTTCCAAGTCTACGCCCGATATCGGCGAATCCCGAGAGGAGGTCGCGGTTGAATACCGCGGCAAGGAAATGGTAATCGGTTTTAACCCGGCCTACCTTGCAGATGTATTGAAAAACATCCAGACAGAGAAAGTGGAGTTTGAGTTAACGGATAGTGAAAAGCCGGGCGTTATCCGTATTAATGGATATACCTATATCGTACTGCCGATGCGCCTCGGTTGATGAAAAATCATTTGAGTTTTGGGAAAATTAGTGTTATATTCAACGACCAATAAGCCGGTCTTTATCGGGATGCCGCGGTGGTTGAGAAAATTAAAGACACGGTCCAACAGGTAATGCACCAATGGGAAGCCAGGCAGCGCGCGCAGCCCGCAATTGACCCCCAGGCGCTGCTGGAAAAGATTGTTGCTAAACGAGAGTTGCCGCATGTGGGCGTCGCTTATTTTCGCAACGGCATCCTGGGCATCAAGGTCGACTCCTCGGCAAGGCTTTATAATCTCAACATGCAAAAAGAACAGCTTTTAACCAGGCTGCGTGCGTATGCAAAAACAGCCGTAAAAGACATTCGTTTCAGCATCGGAGAAATAAAGTGAAGAAACACAAAAAACAGATACCCGCCGCGCAGGAACATCCGACGCCCGCCAATCCCCCCAAGGATAACAAGCCCTACGATGCAACTACGATCCAGGTCTTGGAGGGCATCGAGGCAGTAAGGCGCCGGCCTGCCATGTATATTGGCGATACCACCATGCGCGGCCTGCATCATCTCGTATATGAGGTGGTGGATAACAGCGTTGACGAATCCCTGGCCGGTTATTGCAATGCCATCGAAGTAGTGGTGCATCCCGATAATAGCGTAAGCGTCACCGATAATGGCCGCGGTATCCCTGTGGACATACACAAGACCGAGAAGAAACCTGCGGTGGAGGTTGCGCTGACTACACTCCATGCGGGAGGTAAATTTGACCACCGCGTCTACAAAGTATCCGGAGGCCTGCACGGCGTAGGCGTGAGCGTAGTCAACGCCCTTTCAGAGTGGCTGGAAGTCGAGGTAAAGCGAGAGGGCAAGGTGCATCACCAGCGGTATGAGCGCGGCAAAACCGCTTCGAAACTGACCGTCATCGGCAAGAGCAACGCCACCGGGACCAAGGTGACGTTTAAGCCGGACAAAACCATTTTTCCGAAAATCGAATTTTCTTACGATACCCTGTCGCAACGCCTCAGAGAGCTGGCGTTTTTAAACAAAGGCTTAAAAATAAAGCTCACCGATGAGCGTACCGACAAAGAAGCGGTATTCGAATTCGGAGGAGGCATTGTGTCATTCGTTGAGTATTTGAACAAGAATAAAACCCCCTTGCACAACAAGGTGATATATTTCCAGAAAGAACAGGATGATGTCGTTCTTGAAGGCGCCCTCCAGTACAATGACGGCTATGCCGAGACGCTGTTCTCCTTCGCCAATAATATTAACACCGTAGAGGGAGGGACGCACCTGTCTGGTTTTAAGTCCGCGTTAACGCGCGCTATCAACCAGTACGCAAAAAACAAGAATATGATCAAGGATGATATTGGCATTACCGGCGATGACGTGCGTGAAGGCTTGACCGCAGTCATCAGTGTTAAGGTTTCCAATCCTCAATTCGAAGGGCAAACCAAGACGAAGCTGGGCAATTCCGAAGTAGAGGGCCTTGTTGCCTCCGCCTCCCTGGATGCCCTAAGTGCATATTTTGAAGAGACCCCATCCTTGGCCAACAAAATCATTGAAAAGGTTATCGTCGCCTCGCGTGCCCGCGAGGCAGCGCGTAAGGCCAGGGAATTAACGCGCAGGAAAGGTGCCCTGGAGGGCGCGGGTTTACCGGGGAAATTAGCGGATTGCTCCGAAAGAGACCCGGCGCTGTGCGAATTGTTCTTGGTGGAAGGCGACTCAGCAGGCGGCTCGGGTAAACAGGCGCGCGACCGCCGGTTCCAAGCCATTTTGCCGCTTAAGGGTAAAATCCTGAACGTGGAAAAGGCCCGGCTTGACAAGGTACTCTCTAATGAAGAGGTGCGTACCGTCATTACTGCCTTGGGCACCGGCGTTGGCGAAGAATTTGATGTTGCCAAGTTGCGATATCATAAATTGATACTGTTATGCGATGCGGATGTGGACGGCTCTCATATACGCACCCTGATTTTAACCTTATTATACCGCCAGATGCAGCAGCTTATTAAAGACGGCTATGTCTATATCGGCCAGCCGCCGCTGTATAAGATTAAACGCGGCCAGCGCCAAGAGTATATCCAGACAGAAGGGCAGATGAACGAGTTGTTGTTAGACCTGGGCAGGGAGGGTTTGAAGCTGAACAATCTAAAGACTAAGGATCTCTATACAGATAATCAACTTAAGGAAATATTAGCTCTATTGGTAGAAATGGAGCAATATGCTATAATTTTTAAGAAAAAGGGAGTAGATTTCTTAAAATACCTTAGTTTAAGACATCAAAAGACCAAAAAACTACCAATTTATAGGGTAAAAGTGGAGAGTAAAGACCACTTTGTCTATAATGATACCGAATTATCAAAGCTTACTGGCGGTGCCAAAGAAGAAGACAAAGCAGAAGTCTTAGAGCTTTACGAAGCCTCTGATATTGAGAAAATAATTACTAAACTGGAAAAACTTGACCTAGACGTAATTACGTATGATTCTGCGCAGGCCGTAGAGGATATCGCCGCCAAAAAAAATAAGAACGAAAAAAAGACCAAGGCCCTATACCGGATTGCCGAAGATAAAGAGCACTTTGATTTTTGTTGGCTGACTGAAGTGCTCGCGTTTGTAAAAAATCAGGCTCAGAAAGGCATGACGATTCAGCGGTATAAGGGCTTGGGCGAGATGAATCCTGATCAGCTCTGGGAGACAACCATGGACCCGGCAAAGCGGACCCTGCTGAAGGTTGAGCTTGAGGACGCGGTGGAGGCGGACAAGACTTTTACGGTCCTGATGGGGGACCAGGTAGAGCCGCGCCGAGAATTTATCGAAAGCTTCGCGCATCAGGTTAAAAATTTGGATATATAACGATGTATACCCTTAATGAAAAAATAGTCCCGGTTGATATTGAGCAGGAAGTCAAGGACGCCTACTTAAATTACGCAATGAGCGTTATCGTAGGGAGGGCGCTGCCGGACGTACGAGACGGTCTTAAACCGGTGCACCGCAGGATCCTCTATGCGATGCAGGATTTGAACCTCGACCACTCCAAGCCTTACAAGAAAGCCGCGCGCATCGTGGGCGAGTGTCTGGGTAAATATCACCCTCACGGAGACCTGGCGGTTTATGATGCCCTGATCAGAATGGCGCAGGATTTCTCTTTGCGGTATACCCTGGTTGAAGGGCAGGGCAACGTCGGCAGCATAGACGGAGATGCGCCGGCTGCCATGCGGTATGTGGAGGCGCGCCTGGCGGCTATTTCCGATGAAATGCTCAAGGATATAGAGAAAAATACCGTCAATTTCATGCCAAACTTCGATTCCTCGCTGACCGAGCCTACGGTCTTGCCGGCGCTGTTGCCTAATCTTCTGGTAAACGGCTCTTCCGGTATCGCAGTGGGCATGGCAACGAACATGCCGCCGCATAATCTGGTCGAAGTCGTCGACGGGATTACCTATCTGCTTGATAATCCGCAGGCCGAAGTAAAAGACCTGATGCGCTATGTCAAGGGACCCGATTTTCCCACCGGCGGCTTGATTTGCGGCCGGGAGGGCATCAAGGAGGCCTACACGACCGGCAAGGGGAAATTGACCCTGAGGGCGCGCGCCTCGATTGAAAGGCAGAAGCAAGGCAAGGACTCCATCATTATCACCGAGATACCCTACCAGGCTAATAAGGCCTCCATCATCGAGTCTATTGCCGCCCTGGTTGAAGATAAAAAGATCGAGGGGATTGCGGATATCCGGGACGAATCCGACAAGGAAGGCCTGCGCGTGGTCATAGATTTACGCCGGGACTGCGAGCCGCAGATCGTGCTTAATCAGCTCTTCAAGCATACGCAACTGGAAGTCACCTTCGGCGTTATTAACCTGGCCCTGGTCGACGGCAGGCCGCGGATACTGGATTTAAAACAGCTGATGCACCAATACGTCCTGCATCGTAAAGAAATCATCCGCCGACGTACTATTTTCGATTTGGAGAAAGCCAAGCAGCGGGCGCATATCCTGGAAGGATTGAAGATCGCCATCAAGTTTCTGGACCGGGTCATTAAGATCATCCGGACCAGCAAGAACGTCGCCACGGCCAAAGAAGCGCTCATGGATACCTTCGATCTGACCGATATCCAGGCACAGGCGATCCTAGAGATGCAGCTACAGCGGCTGACCGCGCTGGAAAGAGACAAGCTTGAGGCAGAATATTTAGAGTTAATCAAGAAGATCCAGCTGTATGAATCGATTCTGGCTTCGGAAAAAAAGATTGAGGGGATCATTAAGGAAGAACTCGAAGAGCTTAAGAAGAAATACGGCGACCAGCGCCTTACCGATATCGTGGCCGAAGCAGAAGAGATCGAAATAGAAGACCTTATTGCCGAAGAGGACGTCGTCATCACGATCAGCCACTCCGGCTACATCAAGCGGCTTCCCGTCAGCGGATACCGCAAGCAGAAACGCGGAGGCAAGGGCGTTACGGGGGCCGAGGTCAAGGAAGAGGATTTTGTAGAGCACTTGTTTGTCGCCTCGACCAAAGATTATCTACTGATTTTTACCGATAAGGGCCGGGTGCACTGGTTAAAGGTCTATGAGATCCCGCAGGGAAGTCGTATTGCCAAAGGCAGAGCAGTCATCAATCTTTTGCAACTCGGCTCCGATGAAAAACTCAGCGCCACAATCCCGGTCAAGGAATTTTCCGAAGATAAATCCCTGGTTATCGTAACCAAGCTCGGGTTGATCAAGAAGACCCGGCTCAATGAATACGCCAATCCCCGCAAGGGGGGCATTATCGGCATTACCCTGGAAGAAGGCGATGAGTTGATCGGGGTTAAGCTTACCGACGGCAAACAGGAATTATTGCTTGCCACTCGTCAAGGCAAGGCCATACGCTTTCCTGAATCTCAGGTGCGGGATATGGGCAGGGCCGCTAAAGGCGTCAAGGGCATATCTTTGGCTAAAAAGGACGAAGTTATCGCCATGGAGGTCCCCCACAAAGAAGCGACAGTGTTGACCGTCAGCGAGCTTGGCTTTGCCAAGCGCACCCCGGTTGAGCAGTATCGTAAACAGAGCCGTGGCGGCAAGGGGATCATTAACGTCAAGGTGGCCTCCAAAAACGGCCAGGCGGTAGCCTTAAAAATGGTTTCGGATCAAGACGAATTGATGGTTATTACCCAGAACGGGATGTTCTTGCGGTGCCCGGTTAAGGATATCCGCAGCAGCGGTCGTTCTTCGCAGGGCGTGCGGTTAATAAAATTGGCAGATAAAGACAGGGTTTCTTCGGTTGCGCACGTCATCGCTGACGAAGAGGAATGATAAGGGTCCCCATCGTCTAGCCTGGTCTAGGACAAGAGCTTTTCAAGCTCTCGACCGGGGTTCAAATCCCCGTGGGGACATTTAATCTTATGTGCGGAATAGTCGGATACATCGGTTCACGGCCTGCCCAAGATATATTATTAAACGGCCTTAAACGCCTGGAGTATCGCGGCTACGACTCAAGCGGGATGTGCCTGTTCCTGGATAAGAAGCAGGCGCTTTCCCTGCGCAAGCTCCCCGGTAAAATCAAGGACCTCGAAACATTATTGCGCAAGAAGCCCCTTTCGGGAACTCAGGGGATTGCGCATACGCGCTGGGCTACGCACGGCGCGCCCAATCAAGCCAATGCCCATCCCCATCTTGATTGTAATGGCGAAATAGCCATTGTCCACAACGGGATTATCGAGAACTACCTGCAGCTAAAAACCCAACTGATTAGGCAGGGGCACGTCTTTAAAAGCCTCACCGACACCGAAGTCATCGTGCACCTCATCGAGGGCTTCCTGGCGCACCACAGTCTCGAAGAGGCGGTACGCAGGGCGGTCCTGAAACTGGAAGGCTCTTTTGCCCTTGCCGTCATCTCCCGGAAAGACCCCGACAAGCTTATCGGCGTGCGTTCCGGCAGTCCCCTCATCGTAGGCGTAGGCAATCAGGAAAATTTTCTGGCCTCTGATGTACCGGCGATTCTGGAATCGACCAAAGAAGTGGTTTTCTTGGAAGAAGGAGAGATGGCAGTCCTCAGGCGCGACGGCTACGCTATCAGCGATGTTGAGGGCAGGGCAATTTCGCGCAAGCCCGTCAGGATCGGCTGGGATATTGCCCAGGCCCAGAAGCAGGGATACCGGCATTTCATGCTCAAGGAAATCAACGAGCAGCCTGGGATCCTGGAGAATCTCCTGAAGATGCGCCTGGGAGCAGGTGGATGCATTTCGTTTGAAGAGCAAAAAATACCCGAGAGCGTTTTTAAAGATATAGAAAACATTACCATTGTTGCCTGCGGTACTGCGTATCATGCAGGCCTGGTCGGAAAATACGCCATAGAGTCGTTGTGCGCCATTCCGGTCAATGTCGACGTCTCCAGCGAATTCCGCTATCGCAGCCTTCTGTTGGATGATAAAACGCTCGTCTTGGCCATCAGCCAGTCGGGCGAAACCGCAGATACCTTGGCTGGGATAAGGGAGGCGAAACAACATGGCGCAAAAGTGCTTTCCATCTGCAATGTCCTCGGCTCAACCTTAACCCGCGAATCAGACGGGATCATTTATACCCATGCCGGCCCCGAAATCGGGGTAGCCTCTACCAAGGCCTATACCGCGCAGGTGCTCACTCTTTATCTGCTGGCGCTTTATCTGGCGAGAGCACGAAATGCCTTGCCCGCGGAAAAGATTCACGCCTACCTAAAAGAGCTCAAAAGAATTCCGCATCAGCAGACAAAGATCTTGGCAAGGCAGAATAGCATCGCCAGCCTTGCCAGGCGCCATTCGCATTTTGGCTCATTTCTATACCTGGGGCGCAACGTCAATTTCCCTTCGGCCTTGGAGGGCGCCCTGAAACTGAAGGAAATATCCTATATCCCCGCCGAAGGGTATGCTGCGGGAGAGATGAAGCACGGCCCGATCGCCCTGATCGATGAATACCGTGCGGTGGTCTGCCTTGCGCCCGCCTCGCAGGTATACGAAAAAATGATCTCGAACCTCCAAGAGATCCGCGCCCGCCAGGGCAGGCTTATTGTCATCGCCACTGCCGGAGACGCAAAGATCAAGGCACAGGCCCGAGAGGTGGTGTATGTGCCCGCATGCCACGAGCTTTTTTCGCCCCTATTGGTAGCATTGCCCCTGCAGCTTTTGGCGTATCATATCGCGGTCAAGCGCGGCTGCGATGTCGATCAACCACGCAACTTAGCCAAGTCCGTGACGGTAGAGTAATGCTCTATATCGTTGCCACGCCCATCGGCAATCTTAAAGATATCACCTTTCGCGCCGTCGAGATCTTAAAGTCCGTAGACCTTATTGCCTGCGAAGACACCCGGCATACCAAGATCCTGCTTGATCACTATGGCATCAAGACGCCGACCACCAGTTTTTTTCAGCACAACCGCATTACCAAGGGCGCCTACCTGCTTGAACTGCTCGCCCGCGGCAAATCCGTAGCTTTAGTTTCAGACGCCGGGACTCCCGGGATACTCGATCCCGGCTATAGCATTATTAACGCCGCTATAAAACGCCACATTCCGGTCACGGTCATTCCCGGCCCCACCGCTCTTATCGCTGCCCTGGTACTTTCCGGAAAGCCTGCCCACCAGTTTGTTTTCGAAGGCTTTTTACCGAATCGGCGCATTGCCCGCAGGAATCGGCTGGTCAGTCTTAACCAATTGCGCTGCACAGTGGTCTGTTATGAATCTTGCCACCGCATCCTGGATGCCCTTCGGGATATCCAAGAGGTCTTCGGCGACCGAGAAATCGTCGTGGCCAGAGAGTTGACCAAGAAGTTCGAAGAGGTCAGGCGGGGCGCGGCCGCAGACATCCTGGCGCAACTTACGTCCCAGAAAGCCCGCGGCGAATTCGTCATTATCTTCTAGCAAGAAACCGCTTTCTTAAATAGTCCCCCGGCTCTTGAAACATCCTTACCTATATTGCATACTTTAAGATAGATTAATACACTAACAACCCATTATCGCAAAAATGTCACGGAAGATTTATAGATTTTTATCTTTTCTATTATGCCTTTCCTTGATCTTTCAGCAATCCGGCTTTGCGCAAATAGCCGGCCAGCTCAACGCCTCTGCCTGCCTGCTTAACCTAAGCAACATTATTGTTGCCGACAAATTCCGCCCCCTGCATTTAAGGGCCCTTTCCTACGACAGCGCGCATAATAACTTCCGGCTTCTTCTGGATAAAGGGGACGTCAAGGAGCTTAAGGATGACCTCGTGAAGGATTCCACGCAGAAGCTCATGGAATACTTTTTTGTCGGCATTACCTTGCCTAACGAAGCATTTTGGGTCAACTTGCGGCCGGATTCCGAAAACGACATTATCGATGACGAGCTGGCAAAGACCGACCTGGGTAAAGTTTTGCTTGAAGCAGACCTGCAGCTTAAAAAGGATACGGCGCGGCTGACCTCTCCCGAGAATCCTCAGGGCAAGTTGTATTGGGATAAGCTTTATCAGAAGGCCGAAGAACTGCTGGGCCAGTCGGATACGAATATACCCGCTTTAGTCAGGCCGTGGATCGTACCCGGAGAAGTTATTATCCGCGAAAGCCAGAGCAGCGCCTATGTGTACAAAGCCACGCTTAAGGTTATGCTCGAAGAAGATTATCTCCAAGGTACAGCCGCGTATGCTTTCGATGACCCCCGGCTGAAAGCCCTAAACGAGTATTCCTCTCAGCTGCTTCGAGAACTGATACTCCCGCAACTAACCCGGGAGATCAACGCCTCCAAAAAATATGCCGCACTAAGACAGGCCTATTACTCTCTGATTCTGGCTCAGTGGTTTAAATCCCGCTTCCAGCTGGTTAACCAAAAGAATCTCAACCAGGGTCTTGTCTCCAAAGTCCCCTGGTCGAAGGCCGCTTACTTTAGAGCCTACCAGAAATCTTTTCAAGACGGAGAATACAAAATCCAGGATACCATTTACACCGCCAGCGGTCCGGGCATCCGAAGCTATATCAGCGGAGGGATGAATTTAGCGCTACCCGCAAGCAGCGCAGTCTTTACTTTGCAAAACAATAGGCCGATTACGGCAAGTGCGACAACGCTGGCCGTTGGCTATGACGGATCAATAATGGTCTCTTTGGCCGGTAAACCAGCTCAATCGGTCAGTTCGTCCATCGACGATGCTCAAGCTTCGTTTCCGTTCATGCATGAGCCTGACACGGCGGTATATCGGGCTTTGCAGCAAGCCCAGGGCAGATTTACCCATACATACGCTAATGGAAAGACGCAGGATTTTGAATTGACTCTCAGGGAAGCCCCTGGCCGCTATAATACTCAAGTTGTATTGCGCCTGCCGGGTTCGCAAGAAGAGGCGGGTTATCTTGAGCTGACTACCTCCGAAGACAATGATACGATAGAAGCGGGTTGGCTCTGGAGAAACAAAAATTACCAAGGCCCGTCGATTTCCGTGCCTCTTTTAAGCAGGCTCCGCGAGGCACTCCCGGTCGGCAAAGCTCTGCATACCACTATTGGGGAAACGATAAGCCTAAGAGAATTAATGACTGGGCAAGATCTACATCATAAGGATCAAGCAGGCTTACAAAAATCAAAAATAGAATACCTTAAGGATACAAACATCGGAGAGAAAATTCAGGCTGCTGGCTGGCAGATAGACAGGGTTTTTTATACGGATGCCGAAATAGGCGAGGCACACGCTGAACCGGTAAGAGAGGCCTTGACGCAAGATGTGCCTAGAGACCTTAGGCCAGGAGAGCAGGGCTTGCCGCAAGGCTGGCTGCATGTATGGCTTAAGCCGGTACAGGACAGGACAACGCAACCCATGGATTACGGCATTGATGATGACGGTTCGCAAGGGGCCTCTTCGTCATTAACCATGATAGAGCAGCATATTGATGTCGATGCGATCGCCCGGCAATTAGGGATTTACAGGGACAATAGAGAAGCAATACTCAACGCGTTTAACGATGTTGCTCGCAGTGAACACGCGGTGCGCGGCTATGCCACCATTATTCATAACGAACAATTACTGGCTAGGGTTGTGGGAGGATTGAATCAATTCTCTTCACCGAAAATGAGCTCATATCTTTGGCATGTCTCATTGGTGCTCTCGGAACTTCGGGACGAAGGGCTGGCAGAATCCATAGTCGATGGCTTATTCCAGCACCCGGCATACCTGGTCGACCAAATGTTCGCTTCCGGGGCCAGCACGGGCTATGCCTTTTCTTTTTTCTCGGCATTTTTACAAAAGTTCCTCCCGGCCTTATACGACAGACATATCCCGGTAACTCCTGCTTTAGTGCAAAGCGTCTTTCGTTTAAGCGATATCGATGCGGTTGTGTATGCCAAAGCGTTTGAATACGAGCATCAATATCCCGGCGAGATCGACCAGATTATTAAGGGCATCGTAGCAGCTTCAGATGTGGGCACCCTCCAGGTGCGCCAGGCCATCGCCGACCTTCTTTTTGTTATCGATGACAGCTTCTTCAAAACGACCGTTGTCCACCCCGAGTATAATTATCAAGAAGATGAGCCGATAGGGATCTTCCGGGATAGAAAACTATTCGAGAGCCAATTTTTGGACACGCTACCGTTGCCCGTAGAAAGCCCGTCGACGCCGCGTCAACCCTTGGCCCAGATAACATCGATGCAAGAATTTCAGGATTTGTTTACGCCGGAACGCGGCCCCGGTTTTCGGGTCGAGGGGGAAAGGGTGATATTTTTAGGCGATCGTGCCGTAAGAAATTTTATAGCACGACATCAAGTTGATATCGTCCCCCCGGGAGAATACGCCGGCCTCGCCAGCCGGTGGACTACCGATAGCTTATTAGCGGCTGCGCAGGATTTCTATACGGGCGCAACAGCAGTATTGCTTTCAGAAAGCGGGAAGCTATGGTTTTTCAAAGAATGCAGCGACAATGCTACCGCACAAGAGGAGCAGAGAAAAAGTCCCTTTAATGGCACGGAAGGCTTCAAGGCTTTTGTGGTCGGCAGGTATTACATAGCAACATTTGCGCTTGATTATCGGCCTCCTACCATCAAGCCAGAGCGGATGCGGCCGGCCCCCTACAATCGCATCGCGAAAACAGCACAAGAGGCAATAGATGCCGCTAGGCAACGCTCTCTGGGATCGGTAACAAATGATTTTGCCTCCGTCCATAACCTTGCCGACACGCAACTTTCTAATATGCTCGTGAAGTACACATGGAACGGCACTCTCATTGACGTAAAGGTGACGGATCAAATTGTGAGTGCCGAGATCAAGAAGAAATACGACCTAAGGCATTCGGGGCTTAGCTTTCCCGGCCAGGCGTCCTCGACAATAGAAGACTTTTTTCATCAAGGCGCGCTCGGCGTTGGCGCAGCTACGCAGGCCCCCAAGGTAGTATTTAGCCAACAATTATCGGAAGACCAGGTAGGGCTCCTGAAAAACGGCGGCGAGGTTCGGCGTACGCCCGAAGGCGGCCTCGCGATCATCGAGACGACCCAAGAAGAGAGGGCGCGCCCCACCTATAAACCGTGGCCTATTTTTGGTACCCATTTCGACGAAATCGACACCATTTTTAAGGGGCTTTTCCAGGAGTCTTTGGTACAAAAGATAATCAACTTGGCTCAGTCGCATCCGGAAAATCCGGTATATATTCTAGACTGGGGCGCAGGCAACGGATTGGCCGCAATAGAACTAGCCGAAAAACTAAAGAATTATAATGTGCGGATAATCGCCTTCGGTAATACCTATGTGCCGGAGTTTATGCCCAACACAATACCTCCTAACGTATTATTCCTTATCGGCGAAGCAGGCGATTTAGTCCGGGATTTAAAGGGCATGCTTCCCGCAGGGACTAAGCTAGACGCAATCATTAGCTATGCCGGCATACACGGCTTGTTAACGGAAGCAGACCGGGGGCGGGGGTTCCTGACCCGCGTTGCGGAGTTGGACACCCTACTGTCGAGCAATGGATTTATGGCGCTTCAGGTTGCGTTTCCGCACCGCATACAACTGCTCAAGGAGCTTACCCCAGCGCTGGAGGCACAGACATCTTTACAATTGAAGCTTCGAGAAGACCAGGGGCCAGAAAAAACAAACAACTTCGTGTTGCTAGAGAAGAAAAACCAAGATCTCCGCGCGGGCAGCCCTTCGGCATCTTCGCCGACAGGTATTGTTCCGCAAACACAGGGAGAGGTTGGCGGTATTGATTTTCGCAGCCTCCCCATACCCGCGCAATCGCCAACCTTCACTTTTACTCTTCGACAGCCGGTTCAGCTTATCCCCTCCGCTAAGCTCGGTGAATATTGGCAGGATATTCAAAAGTCCCTGCAGGACAATGCGATCCCTTCCAGTGACCGCATCCTAAACTACCTTCGGTCCTGTTGTGATAAAGAAGACGCAGCGCAGGAAATCGAAAAAATAGTAGCTTGCATTGCAGAGATCTTGCGCCTGGAAGAGGATCAGGTGGTCTACACCGACCCTGAAATGAAACAGATATTGGCCGTCCTTGAATCACAGATCTCGCTTCCTGAACTTCGTGCCGCCCTTTTCCGCCTGGACGCCACCCCCTAAACGCTGCAGTTGGTATTGACTTTGTGCCGTCCGTCCGTTATAATACCGTCATGCCTAAAATACTAAAGCTGGAATCCATCGAGAACGCCTCGGTTATACGCAAGTTCTCCGTTATATTCGCCCTGGTTTCATTCTTTCCCTTCGTTATCCTTGCTTCGCTCTTCTTTCTTTTAAGCCCCAAGGGCGGTTTGAGAATCGATTCCGGTTTATTCTTTTGGGCGGTATTTATCGCTGGGCTGCTGGCCTTTATCGGATTTTTGATCATGCGCAAGACGCTGGTCGGCTTGATACAGATAAGCCGGGACGCCCAGGATATCGCCAAAGGCAACTTATCTAAACGGATCGAGTTGGACGCGCACGGGGATAACGAAGTGAGCCAATTGGCGCGTACTTTTAATGAAGTCGTGCGGCAGCTGGAAAATAACATCAAGCAGCTTGAACAGTCGCGCGCCATGGTGCAAGAAGTGTTGATGCGGGTTGCCAGCGGCGTATCCTCTACCGAGAATGTAGACGCCTTTTTGGATTTGATACTCGAAACGACGGTGCATGCGCTCGATGGTAACACCGGCCTGCTCATGACTGTTGACGGAGAGCGCAACGAGCTGGTGGTAAAAAGTTCTTACGGCTTAAGCGATCTCTACGCGTCGAACAAGCGCATCCCCATCGACGAAGAGGTAGCGGGATGGGTAATCAAGCAGAAAAAACCCCTGCTTGTCCCCCGCCTGCACAAAACAGACGGCTCTGCCCCCAGCGTCCCTTCGGCGTTTGAGCCTCCACTTATATGCGCGCCGTTGGTATTCCAAAATAAAGTAGTAGGCGCGGTGTCCATAAGCGGAAAAAAGCAGGATATGCACTTTAAGGAAGACGAACTGATTATCCTTTCCAATTTGGCCTCGCAGGTCGCTTTAGCCATAGAGAACGCGCGGTTAAACGCCAACAACATCAGGGCATACCTAGAAACCATTACCGCCTTAGCCCTGGCCGTGGAGGCGCGTGATGTATACAGCCGGGGCCATTCTGACCGGGTTGGCGACTATGCCGTGAAAATAGCCCACACCTTGGGGCTTGACGAACGTAAAGTGCAGACCATCAAAGAAGCGGCGCAGTTACATGACGTCGGCAAGATCGGCATAAGCGATGACATTCTCAGGAAGCCGGATGATTTAAATGAGCTGGAACGCAACATCATGGAGCAGCATCCCATCATAGGAGAGGGGATCATCGTTCCTTTGCAGGGACTGGCACATTTAAAAGAGCCGGTTCGCCACCACCACGAATGGCTTAATGGCCAGGGGTATCCAGACCACCTAAAAGGAGAGGCCCTTTCGTTAGAGGCAAGGATCCTGGCGGTGGCCGACAGCTTTGACGCCATGATTACCAACAGGCCTTACCGTAAGGCCATGACTCCTCTTGAAGCCAAGGAAGACCTGCTGAAACATAAGGGCATCCGGTATGATGCGGCAGTGGTGGATGCGTTAATACGCGCCCTCAATCTTTAATTTACCTTGACAAAGACAGCCCCGGATGTTATAGTTATTAAGACACGCAACCTTTAAGCTGGCTCTTGAGAAGCTGGCAAGGGAAAAACCATGGGGATATACGACAAAAGAGCAGCCCAGCCGTAGGAAAACGGTTGGGTTTTTTTATGCCTACGCAAGAGAGGGGCTATGAAAGAAAAAGCCAGATTACTGGATAAAGAAGCCGTAGAGCGCAGCCTTATGCGTATTGCGCACGAGATTCTGGAAAAAAACAAGGGAACGCAAGAGCTGTGCCTGGTAGGGATACGCACGCGCGGCGCGTATCTGGCCAAGCGCCTCCAGGGGTGCATTGAGCAGATTGAAAAACAGACGGTACCGGTGGGGATATTGGATATTACGCTTTACCGGGACGACTTGACGCTCATTGCCCAGCAGCCGGTAGTGCATAAGACAGAAATCGAATTTGACATCACGGATAAGCATATCGTTTTGGTCGACGACGTATTGTATACCGGTCGCACGGTGCGGGCAGCGCTGGATGCGCTCATGGACCTGGGTCGGCCGAAAACCATCCAATTGGCAGTCTTAGTTGACCGGGGGCATCGCGAATTGCCCGTGCGCGCAGACTATGTAGGAAAGAACATTCCTACGGCGAAGAACGAAACCATAGAGGTTAGATTGCGGGAGCTTGACGCCGCAGACGAAGTGATCATTACCGAGAAAGGCTGAGGCCGGATGGCGAGCTGGGGAAGAAAAGATTTGTTGGGTCTTGAGGAGCTCAGCCGGGAAGAGATCGAGCTCCTTTTAGCTACTGCCGAGTCCTTCAAGGAAGTATCCAGCCGCGATATCAAAAAAGTCCCCGCCTTACGCGGCAAGACGGTAGTGAATTTATTCTACGAGCCGTCGACAAGGACGCGCGTCTCTTTCGAAGTGGCCGCCAAGAGGCTCTCCGCGGATGTCATCAACATCGCCGTTGAGACCTCCAGCGTGCGCAAGGGGGAGACCCTCATTGATACCGGCAAGAACATCCAGGCGCTCAAGGCCGATATTGTCGTGATGCGGCACAATCATTCCGGCGCAGCGGTAATACTGGCGCGGCACCTGGATATCAGCGTAGTCAACGCCGGAGACGGATGGCATGAGCATCCGACGCAGGCCCTGTTGGACATGTTCACCCTTAAGGAAAAGCTGGGAAGGATAGAGGGGTTACGGGTTAGTATTGTAGGCGACATCGCGCATTCGCGCGTGGCGCGTTCCAACATTTGGGGCCTGCTTAAATTAGGCGCCCAGGTGACCGTATGCGCCCCTAAAATGCTTATCCCGGTCGGCTTTGAACAGACAGGCGTGCGGGTAACCTGCGACATCGGCGAAGCCCTTAAGGACGCCGATGCGGTCAATGTGTTGCGGATGCAGTTTGAACGCGACGGAGAAAGCGCCTTCCCTACGCAGATGGAATACTTCAGGAATTTTGGTATCACCAAAGAGCGGCTTGCCAAAGCGAAGAAAGACATTATCGTTATGCACCCGGGCCCCTTGAACCGCGGAATCGAAATCGCCAGCGACGTAGCCGACGGCCGTAATTCCGTCATACTAGAACAAGTTACTAACGGCATCGCCGTCAGGATGGCGGTGCTGTTTTTGGTAGCCCAGGCAAGAGACGGGAATAATAATGAGCATACTGATTAAGAACGGTCGGGTTATCGACCCGTCGCGCGCAGTTGACGCAGTAATGGACGTGTTGGTGGAAAAGGCCAAGATATCCAAGGTTGCCGCCAACATTACGCAAAAGGCCGATACCGTTATCGATGCAGGCGGCAAAATTGTCATGCCGGGCATCGTAGATATGCACGTACACCTGCGGGAACCGGGCAGGGAAGACAAAGAAACTATCGCCAGCGGCACCAGGGCCGCTGCGAAGGGCGGAGTAACCAGCGTCCTTGCCATGCCTAACACCGATCCCGCCATGGATTCTTCGGGTAACATCAGGCTATTGCAGGGAATTATTAAAAAGACCGCCGGTATTGACGTGTTTATCTGCGGGGCCATTACTGCAGGCAGGGCCGGGAAAAAGCTGGTTGAGGTCTCAGTCTTAAAAAGACAAGGGGTTATCGCCATTTCCGATGACGGCGCTTCTGTTGATGCGGAAACGTTAATGCGGCAGGCCTTGCAGAAAGCCAAAACGCATAAGATTCTGGTTATCGCCCATTGCGAGGACAAGCTTTTGTCGGGGGAAGGAGTGGTGAACGCAGGGTTTACTTCAACGCGGCTGGGGCTGCGCGGTCTTCCCAGGGAATCGGAATACCGGCGGGTAGAAAGGGACGTTGGTCTTGCCAAAAAAACGCGCGCAGCCATCCATATTGCCCATGTCAGTTGCAGGGAATCGGTAGAGATCATCGCGGATGCGAAAAAGAAAGGCGTGTCGGTTACCGCAGAAACCGCGCCGCATTATTTTTCTTTAACCGAAGAGGCGCTTCTGGGCTACGATACGAATATGAAGATGAATCCGCCCCTGCGCAGCCCCGACGATATCCGGGCGATCAAGGAGGGGCTGCAGAAGGGCGTGATCGATGTTATCGCCTCGGACCACGCACCGCACACCGAGAACGAGAAGGATATTGAATTCGACCGCGCCGCGTTCGGGGTAATCGGGCTGGAAACGGAACTGGCCGTGAGCATCACCGAACTGGTTCGCCCAGGGCTGCTCAGCTGGACTCAATTGGTAGCCAAGTGCGCTACCAACCCTGGCCGGATCCTGGGTATCGGCAAGGGCAGCCTAGCCGTCGGCTGCGACGCGGATATCGCTGTAGTTGCTGCAGATACTCCCTGGACCGTCCGCAAGGAAGACATCGTATCCAAGTCAAAAAACTCTCCGTTTTTGGGAAGCAGGGTCTACGGTACGGTCGCCTGCACTATTTCCCGCGGCAGGATCGTCTACGCAGATGAAGCTTCTTCTCACCCAGGAACTGGGTAGATTGGCGACGTGGTTACGGATCTTGGGGTATGACACGGAATATACCACGTGCGCACGGCGCGGTTCCGTAATCATTCAGGCCCTTAGAGAAGATCGCATTATCGTTACCCGCAATCGCCGTCTCCCCCGGCCTGCCGGTTTTAAAACCGTGGTGCTTATCAGCGAACAGATACACGAGCAGATCCGGGAGGTCTTAAAACAGTTGAACGTGACCCCGAATTGCGATATGATGTTTAGTCGGTGTACTGTCTGTAACGAGGAATTAACCTCGGTAGAAAAAGAGAAAATACAGGACCGGGTACCGGAGTATGTCTTACGAACCCAAAATGATTTTCGTCTCTGCCCCCGCTGTCGGCGTGTCTATTGGCAGGGCACGCACTGGGGCAATGTCAGGCAGACTTTCACCAGGCTAGGACTATAGGAGATATGGAATTTATAGCCGATTTTCACATCCATTCCAAGTACTCCCGCGCCACCTCTAAAGATATGGATGTCGTCCATATCGCCGAGTGGGCTAAGATCAAGGGCATTACCCTGATGGGCACGGGCGATTTCACGCATCATTTATGGCTGGAAGAGCTTAAGAATACGCTGGAGGATTTAGGCAACGGCCTGTTTAAGTATAAAGATATATATTTTATCCTGACCAGCGAGGTAAGCAGTATTTATTCCAAGAAGGGAAGGACATACCGTATCCACAACATGATTTTCAGCCCTTCCTTTAAGACCACCGACAAGATCAATGCCGTCCTTGCGCGCCGGGGGAACCTTGCCTCTGACGGCAGGCCCATATTAGGTATCGACGCCCAAGAGTTGGCAGCGATGGTCTTTGATATCGACGAGAATTGCATGATCGTCCCCGGGCACATCTGGACTCCGTGGTTTAGCTTATTCGGCTCTATGTCCGGTTTCGATAAAATCGAAGATTGCTTTGAGGATCAAACTTCCAAGATATTCGCCCTGGAGACGGGGCTCTCCAGCGATCCGGCAATGAACTGGCGGCTTTCGGCTCTGGATAAATTCACCCTTATCAGTAACTCTGACAGCCACAGCCCGGCAAAAATAGGCCGGGAAGCCAATGTCTTTGACTGCGCCTTGGACTACAAGACCATCCGGGAAGTCTTGAAGACAAAAGATAAAGAGAGACTTCTTTGCACCATCGAGTTTTTCCCCGAAGAGGGGAAGTATCATTACGACGGGCACCGCTCCTGCGGCGTGAGGTTCGATCCGGCCCAAACCAAGGCGCACAAGGGCATCTGTCCTGAGTGCAAGAAGCCCCTGACGGTCGGAGTCATGAACCGCGTGGAGGTATTGGCTGACCGGCCAGCCGGTTACACTCCGTCCAATGCCATCCCATACAAGAATCTTATCCCCCTGGATGAGATTATCGCTGGCGCAAGGGGGGTCTCTAAGACGTCGGTAGCGGTTGATAAGGAATACCGGGCCCTGATTTCAAAGTTCGATACGGAATTTGATATTCTTCTGCGAGCCTCTCCCGATGAATTGCGTAAGGGGCTACCAGCGCGGGTTGCCGAGGGCGTCTTGCGCATGCGGCAGGGTGAAGTGGAGATACAGCCGGGTTTTGATGGAGAATACGGTATCATTTCCCTTTTTGGCAAGGAAGGCGATAAGCCGGCCGAGGGGGAAAAACAGCTGAGCCTGTTTTAATGCGCCTGTAGCCCAATGGATAGGGCAATGGCCTCCGGAGCCATGTGTGCAGGTTCGATTCCCGCCAGGCGCACTTATTATAATATAACTATATATATGTCTAAAAAGGTAGTCGCAGTTATCGGTGGTCGTAAATGCACGCAGGATGTGGAGCAATTAGCCCATGATCTAGGCAAAAAATTGGTAAAAGTGGTTGATATATTAGTTTGTGGCGGTTTAGGTGGAGTGATGGTTGCAGTTTGTCAAGGATTTAAGGCGGCTGGAGGCTTAACTATAGGAATTCTACCCAGTTATGACAAAAAAGATGCCAATCCTTATGTAGACATTGCTATTCCTACAGGGATGGGCCTGGCCAGAAACGTTCTGGTAGTCAAGAGCGCTGAGGTAGTGGTTGCCTTGCCTGGCGAGGCCGGCACCCTTTCGGAAATCGCCTACTGCCTTCAATTCGGCATCCCCGTAATCAGCCTTAACTCCTGGGATATCCCGGGGGTCATTAAAGTCGGCACATTAGAAGAAGCGGTCAAAGAGGTCCAAAAGAGAACGAAGGGCTTATGAAGGAAAAAGTAATTATTTTAGGCGGCGGGCCTAATCGCATCGGCCAAGGGATTGAGTTCGACTACTGCTGTTGTCATGCTGCGTATGCCCTTAAGGAAGAGGGCGCAGAAAGCATCATGGTTAATTGTAACCCCGAAACCGTTTCTACGGATTACGATACTTCCGATCGGCTCTATTTTGAACCGTTGACCATCGAAGATATAATGAATATTGTGGAGCTGGAAAAGCCGCTTGGGGTCATCGTGCAGTTCGGCGGGCAAACCCCGCTTAATCTGGCCGTGCCCTTGCGTAAGGCCGGAGTGCGTATCCTCGGCACCAGTGCCGAAAACATCGATATCGCCGAAGACAGGGAGCGCTTCAAGCAGATGTTGCATACGCTAAACCTGTTGCAGCCGGCAAACGGCACCGCCTTCGCCTTTAAAGAGGCCCGCCAGATCGCTCAACGTATCGGTTATCCCGTATTGGTCAGGCCCTCGTATGTCTTAGGCGGCAGGGCAATGGAGATCGTCTACGACGAATCCGTCCTTGAGCGGTTCATCGTCGAAGCGGCCCGTGTTTCCGGGGAACACCCGGTACTGATCGATAAGTTCCTGGAGGATGCGATTGAGGTCGACGTAGACCTCATCGGCGACGGAAAAACATTTGTTATCGGCGGGATCATGGAGCATATCGAAGAAGCCGGGATTCATTCCGGGGACTCGGCCATGGCCCTTCCTTCCTTTAGCCTCTCCCCGGCGCTCTTAGAAAACATAAGGGAGGCCACGTATAAAATGGCCAATGCATTGCACATACAGGGCTTAATGAATGTGCAATATGCGGTTAAAGATGAAAAGGTGTATGTCTTGGAAGTCAACCCGCGCGCCTCGCGCACCGTGCCGTTTGTGTCCAAGGCCATAGGCGCACCCCTGGCCGCGCTTGCCACAAAAGTCATGCTTGGCAAGACCCTCCCAGAGTTGGGGTTCACCCGGGAGGTGATCCCTCCGCACGTTTCAGTCAAGGAATCCGTATTTCCCTTTAACCGCTTTCCCGGCGTGGATGTTATCTTGGGGCCGGAAATGAAATCAACCGGAGAGGTCATGGGCATTGACGTTGATTTCGGCCGAGCCTATATCAAAAGCCAGATTGCCGCAGGCCAACGGTTCCCCCGCAAGGGCAATGTCTTTATTTCGGTGCGGGATAAAGATAAGCGCGCAATAATCTTTGTTGCCAAAAAACTCGTGGACCTAGGATTTAACCTTTACGCCACGGCCGGAACCGCGGCAACCTTGAAAAAGAGCGGAATGAAGGTGATAGTTCTTCCCAAAATCGCCGAAGGAAGGCCTCATGTGCTGGATTTAATGAAGGATGGTAAGATCCAACTGGTTATCAATACGCCCTCGGGGAGAATGCCACGGCAGGATGAGGTCAAGATCCGTTCGCAGGTGGTCGCCTACAACATACCCTATACGACCACCATCTCCGGAGCTCAGGCCACTATCAACGGCATTGAAACGCTTTTGCGCAAGGACCTGGGTGTTAAGTCCTTGCAGGAATACCATCGTAAGCAGCCAGGGAAAAGTGGAAAAGTTTAATGTGAAAACCGCCAGCAGGACGGAGCTGGTCGATATTACCGACCAACTCCGGGCCGTTGTTGCCAGGACCAAAATAGACCAGGGTGTCTGTGTTGTGTTTTGTCCGCACACCACCGCAGGCCTGACCATTAATGAAAACGCCGACCCTTCTGTTAAAGACGATATCATTAGTGCCTTTAATACGCTTGTGCCGCCGGACGCACATTATACGCATGCCGAAGGCAACGCCGATAGCCACGTAAAGTCCTCGCTGTTCGGTGCCAGCCTTACTTTTTGCATCGAACAAGGGCAGTTGCAGCTTGGTAGCTGGCAAGGCGTGTATCTGTGCGAAAGCGATGGACCGCGTAACCGGCAAGTGTGGGTCAAAGCGCTGAAGGGATAAAAATGCCGGAGCTGCCGGAAGTCGAGACCTTAAAACGCGAACTGGAAAAAAACATTGTGGGCAAAAGAATCCGCCAGGTCTGCGTGCATCATCCGGCGGTGATACGTCAGCCAGGTGTAGAAAAATTCAAAAAAGAATTGGCCGGCGCTACCGTTACGCATGTCTTGCGTAAAGCGAAAGTTTTAATCCTTGAACTTTCCACGGGTAAGTCTCTGACTATTCATCTGAAAATGACCGGGCAACTGGTGTATCCCGGCAACGGCAAGGCCAGCCGGGTCAGCTTTCTGTTTTCCGACGGCAAGACCCTGGATTTTAATGACCAGAGGCTTTTTGCGGAGCTAAGGCTGCTTGATGACTGGCGTAGCCTGCCGTTTATCCAGGGGCTAGGGCCCGAACCGTTTGAGCTGACCGCGCAGCAGTTTGCGCAGATGCTCTCGGTCAAAAAGACCAAAATAAAACCGTTGCTGATGGATCAGGCATTTATCTCAGGGATAGGCAACCTTTATGCCGCAGAGATTTTATTCCGGGCGGGGATCCATCCTGAGCGCAGCGCCGCGGTTCTTACCGGTCGGGAGAAAGAGGAGCTTTTCAAGCAAGTCAACGAAGTATTGCGTCAGGCCATACGCTACGGAGGCTCTTCTGTTGATGAGTATGTGCGCCTTTCCGGCAAACGGGGCGACTATAAAAAGTATCACAAGGTATACGACCGAGAGGGCCTGCCTTGCCTGAGTTGTAAAACGCCGATAAAAAGAACCGCCCTTGGCGGCAGGGGTACTTATTTTTGCCCCCGGTGCCAGGTTTAATATGAAAAAGCGCATTCAGCTGCACGGGTTTCTTATTATTGTCGCTCTTTTGTCAGTAGCCCTTTTTCCTTTTACCTTCCTGCGCCTGTCGCACGGCAAGATCGACGAGTGCTTCGAAGCCATCGGCATAGGGCTGATCCTCACCGGGCAACTGCTGAGGGTATCCAGCCGCGGATACAAGTCCGAGCGCTCCCGGCAGGGGGGAGCGCTTATCGTTGACGGTCCTTACTCACTGGTAAGAAACCCGATGTATCTGGGCATTGTTCTTATCGGCCTGGGCATAGTGCTGGCATTGTTTAATTGGTGGGTAGCTTTGGTATTTGCGGTATTTTTTGTCGCCGTGTATGTGCGGCTTATTATTGCAGAGGAGAAAAAACTCCTGGATTGCTTTGGGGAAGAATACCTAAGATATCAGAAGAAAACTCCCCGGCTATTCCCCCGGCATGTTGCGCTGTTGGGCAAAGAAATTAAAAAATATCTTCCGTTGAGGATAGCCTGGATTAAAAAAGAGATCGTTTCCATAGTTTTGCTCCTTTCGGTGGTAACGCTGGCGGACGGCTGGGAGGATTGGAGGGGAGGAGGAACAGCCTTTTTGCTGAGCGGGCTGTTGGCTACCGCAAGCCTTATCGTGTTATTTGTCGGCTTCGCAATCATTTTGTCGAGACATTATGAGCGCCTGGCAGGGAAACGCACAGATTCTTAGTAATCGCCGCATCCGCGGTGCGTATTTTCATCTTAGCGTCATGGCTGCGCGCATATCCGCGGTAGCCAAGCCAGGGCAATTTGTGATGGTCAAGGTCAACCGCGATGGGCAGGAGCCGTTATTGCGCAGGCCCTTGGGGATCCATAACGCCGGCGTCGGTCGTCTGAGCTTGCTCTATGAGGTCATAGGCAAGGGTACGCAGATCCTTTCGCAACGCAGGCCGGGGGAGCTATTGGATATTATCGGCCCCCTGGGCAACGGTTTCGACACGGGGCCGCGTATGCGCGGAGCCAGGCCAGTGTTGGTTGCCGGTGGCATGGGGGTTGCGCCGCTGGTATTTTTAGCCAGGAAATTAAAAGCGCATACGCCGCTGGTGTTGATCGGCGCAAAAACCGGTAAAGGTATCTTGTGCGCGGAAGAATTCAATGCCTGCGGTTGCCGAGTGCGGCTGTCCAGCGACGACGGGACGCGAGGTTTTAAAGGCAAGGTTACGGGTCTTTTTAAAAGCATGCTGCGGCAGGGAAAAACCGGCATGACTGTTGTCTATGCCTGCGGTCCCAGGCCCATGCTGCGGGAGTTAAGCGTTTTGTGTCGGCAACAAGGCATTCCGCTCCAGGTGTCGCTGGAAGCGCATATGGCCTGTGGGATAGGTGCCTGTTTA
Organism: Patescibacteria group bacterium; assembly: GCA_035506195.1. Lineage (GTDB taxonomy): Bacteria > Omnitrophota > Gorgyraeia > Gygaellales > Profunditerraquicolaceae > DATJPV01. The sequence goes on from DATJPV010000028.1 coordinate 79,168, forward strand.
GGCTGTGCCGTGGAGACGCACGCAGGATACCGCCGGGTATGCAAAGACGGTCCGGTGTTTCCTGCTGCGGAGATCGTCTGGTAAAGGCAAAAGGGGGCGGCGATGAACACCATTCTCTATGTCATATTAGGGCTTGTTGCGGGAATCTTCGGGGGGATGTTCGGTATCGGAGGAGGAGCAGTTTTGATCCCGGCCCTGGTGTACCTGTTTGGCTTGACGCAGCATCAGGCGCAAGGGACCACCTTGGCGGCCATGGTCCCTCCCATAGGCCTCCTGGCGGCGCTACGTTATTATTATAATGGGAACGTAAAGCTGCATATCGCCGCTTTTATCTGCATAGGGTTCTTTATCGGAGGCTTGATAGGCGCGCAGCTGGTACAGAATTTTTCCGACCCGTTGCTTAAGAAAATGTTCGGAGTATTCATGCTCGCGGTGTCATTACAGATGATTTTTACCAAATAACATGCAGCCAAATCTTTCGGTTACTGTAGGCAGGCTCCGTTTAAAAAATCCCGTGATGGTCGCCTCCGGGACCTTTGGGTATGCCGAAGAATTTGCGGACTTTCTTGATCTAAAAAGCCTGGGCGCGGTCGTCACCAAAACCATTACCGTCAGGCCCCGTACGGGAAATCCTCCCGGCCGCACTTGCGAAACGCCCGCGGGCATGCTTAATTCCATAGGTTTGGAAAATCCGGGCTTGGACGTATTTTTAAAAGAAAAGTTACCGGCTCTAAAACGCATCGGGATTCCGGTAGTGGCCAGCATCGCTTCTGAAAAAGACCCCGCAGAGTTCCTGGTGCTTGCGCGCAGGTTGGATAAGATCGATGCCGTTGCCGCCATCGAATTGAACATCTCCTGTCCGAACATCCGGCACCATGCCGCCTCCGGCAGGCAGCGCCTGGTTTCTCAAGACCCGGCTGCGACATATGCATTAGTGAAGGCTGTACGCAAAGCGACCGGGAAAACCCTGATTACTAAATTATCGCCCAACGTGACGGATATCGTAGAGATCGCCCAGGCAGCCCGGAAAGCCGGTAGCGACGCGCTTTCCTTGATTAATACGCTTACCGGTATGAGCTTGGAAGTAAAGACGCGTAAGCCTAAGCTTACCACGGGCATAGGAGGCTTGAGCGGCCCGGCAATCCGGCCAGTGGCAGTGAGAATGATCTGGGAGGTGCGCCAACACATTGCGCTTCCGATCGTTGGAATGGGTGGTATAATAGATACTTCCAGCGCCCTGGAGTTCCTTATCGCTGGCGCAACGGCAATTAGCGTGGGTACGGCAAATTTCGTCAACCCCCGGGTAAGCATTGAGATCGTGTCGGGGTTGAAGGCATACTTGCAAGAACAGCGCATACCTGATATCAGGCATATCATCGGGAGGGTGGGCCATTGAAAGCCAGGTTCATTGTTGCCTTAGATGTAGACAGCCTTGCCGAGGCCCGGTATTTCGTTAACACTCTTTATCCCCGGGTCGGGCTTTTCAAGGTAGGGATGCAGCTTTTTACCGCCTGCGGCCCCGGGGCGGTTGCGATGATCAACAAAAAAGGCGGTCAGGTTTTTTTGGATTTGAAATTTCACGATATACCCAACACGGTAGCATGCGCCGTACGTCAGGCAGTCCGTTTGGGGGTCAGGATGCTCACCGTGCATATCAGCGGAGGGCCGCATATGCTCAAAGCTGCGGTTGACGCTGCCAGGCAAGAGGCCGGTCTGCAAAAAGCGAAACGGCCCCTGGTCATCGGCGTTACTGTTTTGACCAGCCAGGCAACGACGCCGCGGCAGGTTTTGCGTTTGGCCAAGGCAGGCATCGATGCCGGCCTGGATGGAGTAGTTTGCTCTGCCCGGGAGGCGCGATTTTTAAGGCGCAGTATTAAAAACGACTTCATAATTATTACTCCCGGCATACGTTCTAAGACCGCCGGTGCCGATGATCAAAAAAGGACCGCCACTGCCGAAGAGGCGCAGCGCGCAGGCAGCGATTTTTTAGTTGTGGGCAGGCCGGTATTGAAAGCGGACGATCCCCTGGCCGCACTCAAGGAGTTGAGCTGATATGGATTCCAAAGCAGCGCTGGACAAAATCAAACAGGCAGAGCTTCAGGCGGAAGAGATGCTCTCTGCGGCCGAAGCAGAAGCCAAGCAGATTATTGATAAGGCCCGTCACCAAGGGGCCAGATTAACGCAAGAGGCGCAGGAAAAGGCGCTTGCCGAAGCAGCGGCATTAGCAGCCCAGATCGACCGAGACGCGGCAAGCGAGGTCGAGGCGCTGCAAGCCGCATCGTGCGGAGAAATTGAGGCATTGAAACATAAGGCAGCAGCGCACATAGAAAAGGCAGTCGATTTTCTTAAAGGAAAAATACGCGCATAAATGGCAATCGCCAAGATACGCAAGGTCGAGATTATCGGTCTGCAGCAGGATAAAGAGCAATTGCTTGGCATCCTCCAGCGGATGGGGGTTATGGAAATTGTCCCTGTTGAGCAGAGTGGCGCCACCACGCCTGCGGTAAGCAGCAAGGAAGACGACAGCGCAGATATCGAACGGGCTATTGTATTTTTGTCGGGTTTTCGAAAAAGCCAGAAGATATTAGGCGGGATGGTAGCGATCAAGCCGCTGGTGTATCAGGCCCAGGCGGAACATATTATCCGCAGCTTTGATTATCGCAAGGTTGTAGAGGAGGTGGCGCAGCTTGAAGGAACGCTCGCCGATCTTGCACAGCGGCGCAATCTGTTTCTGCAGGAGGCTCGACAGTTGCAGCCCTGGCAGGCATTGCAGGTTCCTCTCGATGCGCTCGGGGCGACACAACATTGCGTTGTTGTCTTGGGGGTATTTAGCCGGCGTGATTACGTAAAATGTACCGCGGAACTCGAACGTAGCGGTATAGATGTATTTAAGGAAGTGGTCCATCAGGACAACGGCAGGGCGTATCTTCTGCTGCTCTACGAGAAGCGGGAGGCTGCCCGGATGGAGGCCCTATTAAAGGAGTGCCAGTGTGATCACATAAGCCTGTGTCGGCATCCGGCTACGGCGGCACAGCGCTTAAACCAAATCGAACAGGAAATTCGCCTTCTGGATAACCGCACAGAGCAGATACGCGCGCAGGCGGCGCTTCTTGCCGACGAGCAATTGAACCTGATGGTGGTCCATGATCATTTAGATAACGCCAGAAAGAGGCGCGATGCGGATAAAGATTTAGCCAGGCAGCGGTTTACCTTCAGCCTTGCGGGCTGGGTGCGGGGAACAGACGTGCCAGCGCTCCAGCAGGCTGTAGCCGCGCAGTGCCCCGCCGCCGCAGTCTTTATTTCCGAACCAGAAGGCGACAACATCCCGGTTGTTTTAGAGAACCCTGCCTTGCTCCAGCCATTTGAGTTTATCACTAAAATCTACGGCATGCCTAAATACGGCGAATTAGACCCTACGCCGTTTCTTGCCCCCTTTTTCTTTGTCTATTTTGGTTTCTGTGTTTCCGATGCAGGATACGGCCTACTGATTACGTTGACGTGCTGGTGGGCGCTCAAGAGCTTCCGTATGGGGCCGCAAGGTAAGCGTTTCTTTAAACTATTTCTGTTTTGCGGGATCTCTACGGTGATCGCCGGGGCGCTTACCGGAAGCTGGTTTGGCAACCTGTTTGATATTGCCAGCCAGCAAATTCCCGCGTTTCTGCCTCTGAAAAAATTCAAAGATTCCTTAATCGTCCTGGACCCCCTTCAAGAGCCAACCAAATTGCTGGTGATCGCCCTGAGCATGGGTATATGCCAGATCTGGTTCGGCAATATCGTTGCCATTATCGGCAACATAAAAAACAGACGCTATTGGGACGTACTGTTTGACCAGGTAAGCATGTTGGTGCTTTTGTTCGGGCTCACCGGGTTGGGGGCGGGTTTCCTGGGGGCGCTTCCGCCAGAGCGCACCGCTGTATGCAAATACGCGGCCCTGGCAGGATCGTTAGCGCTTGTATGTACGCAGGGCCGTTCCGAGAAGGGCTGGGGCGCCAAACTCTTCTTCGGAGTATACAACTTGTACAATGCCCTTTCCGGTTATTTAAGCGACGTATTATCGTATAGCCGTCTCTGGGCCCTGGGCCTGGTAACGGGTGTTATGGCCAACACCATTAATCTTATTAGCGTGCAATTCAGCCAGATCTTCTCCAGCCTTATTCCTTTCGGGGGCGGGTTTGCGTTCATTAAGATGGCGCTGGCAGGAGGGGTCTTAATCCTGGTGCTGGTGGCAGGGCACCTGGTTTCGTTTCTCATGAATTTACTCGGTGCGTTTGTGCATCCGGTGAGGTTGCAGTTTGTGGAGTTCTTCTCGAAATTCTTTAAAAGCGGAGGCACCATGTTTAAACCTTTCAGGTCGGAGTCTAAATATATTACTATAAGTTAAAAGGAGGAAAACGCAATGGACATAGGTCTTACGTTAGCATTAGCGGGTGCGGCGATCGTGATGGCGATTTCCGGGACCGGTTCGGCAATCGGCGTAGCATTGGCGGGCCAGGCTGCGGGCGGAGTCATGAGCGAGGACCCGGAGAAGTTCGGGAAGATGATCCCCCTTATCGGGATCCCCGGTACGCAAGGGTTTTATGGATTTCTGATAGGCTTTTTGGTTTTAAATAAACTCAACCTGCTGGGCGCCGCCATTAAAATACCCACCCTTTATCAGGGTATGCAGATTTTTGCCATCTGTACGCTCGTCAGCGTCGTTGAATCCGTATCGGCGGTATGGCAAGGAAAGGTTTCTGTAGCCTCTGTCTACCTGGTCGCTAAAAAACCAGAAGAGGCAGGTAAGGCCCTGGTGCTTCCTATTTTCGTGGAGATATATGCGATCCTGGGTTTGGCTGCTGCGTTTTTGTTATTGCAAGGAGTAAAGATATAAATGTCGCTCGACTCGATCATTGCACACATCGATTCTGATGCAAGGGCGCAGAGAGAAAAGATAATCCGGTCTGCCAACGACGAAGCGGAACATGTGCTGGAGCGGGCCCGTATGGATGCGCAAAAGGCTTATGCGCAGATTTTGAGCCGCCAGAAGAGCCTTGCGGAAAGCCAGAGGCAGAAACGCGTCGTCGCTGCGCGTCTGCAGGCGAAGAAAGACCTCTTGGCAGTTAAGCAGGGGCTTATCCAGGAGGTATTCGAAGAGTTCAAATCCCAGCTGCTAAAAGAACAGGTGCATAAAACAAGCGTTTTCCTTGACCGGGAAGTCAATGCGCCCGAGGACGTAGAGTTTTATCTCGCCAAAATAAGAAGCGAACACGAAAGCGAAATCGCCCGTATCCTCTTTCAAGCGCCATGATTATCGATATCCATACTCACGCCTGGCCCGAGAAAGTCTCACAGCGGGCGAGGGAAAATCTGGAACAGCTGTTTAAAGCCAGGTTCGTAGATGACCCTACCGTCGCAACCCTCCTTGCCTTCATGGACAAAAACGGCGTTGATGTCAGCGTCATATGCGCAGTAGCCACCCGGCCCGACCAGGTGACCTCGATTAACGACTGGCTTTTTGGCGTCAGGGACAGGCGGGTAAAAGTCTTCTGTGCGATGCATCCACAGTATCCTTCCTGGGAGAGCGAGCTTGTACGCATAAGCAAAAGCGGGGACGGGATAAAATTTCAACCGGAGTTCCAGAATTTTTACGTCGATGATCCGGCCGTCTACCCTCTCTATGAAGCCGCCGAAGGATTAAACCTGCCCATTTTATTTCACTGCGGCGAAGAGCTCTCCGGCACCATGCTGGTGCGTTCTTCTCCGGAGAGGGTAGCCAGAGTGAAACAGCAATTTCCCGGCCTGACCATCATTGCCGGGCACTTCGGCGGTTTCCGGCTCTGGGACGAAGTCGAAGCGCATCTTTTAGGCCAGGACATATACCTGGACACCTCTTTCTTTTTCGGTTTTCTTCCCAAAGAAAAAATAGCACAACTCATAACGGGCCATCGGCCGGACCGCCTACTCTTCGGTACGGATTTTCCTCTGGTTGACCAAAAAAAGGACCTTGATTACCTTCGGGGGCTTGCGCTTGGCCCTGCGCTGGAAGAGCGCATTCTTTCTCTCAACGCCCGCCAGATCCTACACATCTAGCGTAACGCGGAGCCACATGTTCGATTTTAATAAATTAGGAGACCTTTCCAAGATTGCCGGCGAGGCGCGGCAATTGCAGGAGCGGCAAGAGCACATGCAGCGCGAGCAAATCGAGCTGCTCAAGAAAATATCCGACAAACTCGACCAGATCCTCATTGTTTTAAAAACAAAGAGCTAAAGATCCCGCAGCGTGCATGGTCAGTCTTGACTTTTAACTAACCAATGTGCTATACTTAATAAGCCTGTTTAACAGGAGCTGGTAGCATGAGCCAAAGGTAAACAGAAATATCGGCAACTCTCAAGCATATAAGGGGGTTGCCTTTTTTGTCTATACATATGGAACAGGCCCAAAACGCTATGCATAATTCGGAAGACAAGCTTGCCCCGCTGAAGGAATGTTTTTTGAGCTTTGGCGCCGACCCGGTTGAGAATATCAACCGGCTGGTGGCGTTGTGCGGGAAGCTTCAGAACGCAACCTGCGCATTATATAACCGGATCGAAAACAACAGGTTGCATACGCTGGGAAAATGGAACGTGTCGTCGAATTATCCGGCGGTCCAGGATGCCGAGGGTGCCCTCTGCAGTGATCTGATCCAAAGCTGCAAGGAAGAAGTTTTAGTGATACGGAATCTGCCCGCAACTGCCTACGCGAAAAACAACCCCTTCATCAATCAATATAAACTAAAAACGTATGTAGGTAAAGTCGTCAAGCTGGGGGATGCCTGCATAGGCTCGCTCTGCATGCTCTATCAGGACGATTACATCCCTAACGAAGGGGATAAGCAGCTCATGAGCATTATCGCCTCCGCCATCGGCATCGAAGAAAAGCGCATGACCGCCGAGAGCGCTTTTAAAGGCAGCCTGGAATTAAGAAAGATCATTACCAGCATCTCCGCCAACTTCATTAATCTGGAAATAAGCCAGATCGACAAAGAGATCAATGAAGCCCTACAGAGCGTTGGTGAATTCGTAGGCGCCGATCGCAGCTATATTTTTCTTATACGCGATGACCAAAAAAAGATGGACAATACCCATGAATGGTGCGCCCCGGGCATTCCGCCGCAAATCCAGAGCTTACAGGGTTTGCTGGTGGATAACTTTCCGTGGTTCGCCGCTAAGCTGCGAAGACTGGAAGTGATCGTGGTGCCGCGGGTAGCCGGCCTGTCCGACGAGGCGCGTTTCGAGAAAATGGTTTTTGAATCGGGAGGGATCAAATCCCTGCTTAACGTTCCCATGGTCTACCGCGGCGTCTTGTTCGGGTTTCTTGGGTTTGATGCAGTCAAAGAGGAGAGGGAATGGTCCGAAGAGAGCGTTTTGATCCTTAAGCTTTTGGGCGAAATCTTTGTCAATGCCCTGGAGCGCAAACGCATCGAACAGGCCCTACAGGAAACTCAGGAAAGGTATAGGCGCGTCATACGGGGGGTATCGGGGTATGTCTATACGGTCAAGATAGAGAACGGCCATCCCGTGGGGACCATCCATGGCCCGGCGTGCGTTACTGTCACCGGCTATGCCCCCGAGGAATTTGTGGCTGACCCGCTTCTCTGGCTGAAAATGGTGCATGAACAGGACAAGGCCATCGTCCAGGAGTACGCCAGAGACGTGCTGGCCGGCAAGACCGCGCAGCCCATTGAGCATCGCATCATACGCAAAGACGGCAAGACCATATGGATCAGGAATACACCGGTTCTGCACTTTGATAACCGGGGAGGACTGCTTTCTTACGACGGCCTCATCCAGGATATTACCGAACGTAAGCGCGTTGAAGAAGCCCTGCAGCAAGGAGAGCGCTTTTTATCCGACATCTTCGGCAGTATTCAAGACGGTATCAGCATTCTGGATACCGATTTAAACATTGTCAGGGTTAATTCCGTCTTTGAGGAAAAATGGCACAAGTATGCCATGCCCCTGGTGGGTAAAAAATGCTACCAGGCCTATCACGGTTTCGACCAACCCTGCAGCTTCTGTCCGTCGATACGCACCCTCAAGACCGGTAAGGCCGACTATGCGGTAGTCCCTCGACACGGCCAGGGGGGCAACATCGTCGGGTGGCTTGACCTTTATTCCTTCCCGTTGATTGACACTGCCACCGGCAAGGTCAAGGGGGTCATCGAATACGTACGCGACATCACCGAACGCAAACTCGCCGAAGAAGAGCTAAAGAAAAGCCAGGAACGTTACCGGACCATTGTCGAAGACCAGACCGATTTCGTTAATCGTTTCCTTCCGGACGGCACGCTTACATTTGTGAACCAGGCGTGCGCACGTTTCTTTGCGAACGAGCCCAAAGACCTCATCGGCAAGAAGATATATCAATTTATCCATAAAGACGAAAGAGAGAGGGTAAAGAACCTCTTGGCGTCCCTTACTCCGAATAATCCTGCGCAGACAATCGAGCATCGGGCGGTGCTGAATAACGGCGAGGTGCGTTGGCAGCAATGGACCAACCGGGCGATATTCGACCACGAAGGACGGGTTGTCGAGTTTCAATCGGTAGGCCGCGACATCACCGAACATAAAAAGATGGAAGATGCCCAGCGGCAGGCGGAACGTTTCTTGTCTAATGTGTTTTCCAGCATCCAGGACGGTCTTAGTATCCTCGATACCAATTTGACCATTGTACGGGTCAATTCGACCATGGAAAAGTGGTACAGCTATGCCATGCCCTTGATAGGGAAAAAATGTTACGAGGCCTACCATGGCCGGGATATCCCCTGCGAAACATGCCCTACCCGCCTGACCATCGAAACCGGGCAGGCTGCCTGCAAGGTCGTTCCCAAGCGGGTTGCCGGAGGCAAGATCGTCGGCTGGCTTGAGCTCTACAGCTTTCCTCTCGTCGACAAACCCACGGGCCACATGACCGGCGTCATCGAATACGTCCGCGATATCACCGAACGCCGAGAAGCCGAAAAAGGCCTGGCTGATCTTAACAAAGAACTCAGGAAGACCAACAGGAGGCTGAAGCAGCTGGCGGTACGCGATTCGCACACCGGCCTCTACAACCATCGCTACCTTGATGAGATCGTCGAGGCAGAATTTTCCCGCGCCAAAAGATACGGCCACGCCCTTTCCGTAGTGATGTTGGACATCGATTATTTTAAATCTATCAACGACGTCTACGGCCACCAGTTCGGGGACATAGTATTAAAACAATTTGCTAAGCTGGTCAAAAAAATGTTGCGTCGTTATGATACGGTAGTCCGTTACGGAGGAGAGGAATTCGTACTTATCTGCCCGGGGACCGACAGGCAGCAAATAACCATTCTGGCGCAGCGGCTGCTGGATGCGATCAACCTGTTTAATTTCGGCAATGCACAGCACATCCTGAAATTAAAATTAAGCATTGCCGTGACCGCCTATCCTGATGACCGGGCCCTGCGGGGCATGGATTTGGTTGAGCTGGCCGACCAGATATTGAACAGGGTTAAGGAGTCCGGCGGCAATAAGGTGTATTCTTCTTTGGACATTGCCCATGCAAAACCGAAACATGACAAGGATTCTCAGGCGACCGGCGACGTGAATTTCTTAAAGGAGAAGCTCAACAAGCTTACCAAACGCGCCAACCAGAGCCTGATCGAAGCGGTATTTGCCTTTGCCAAGACCATCGAGGTCAAAGACCATTATACCGGCGCGCATGCGGAGCACACCGTTAAATACGCCACAGACATTGCTGAAGAGCTCGGTCTTCCTACCCAGGAAGTCGAGAACATCAAACAAGCAGCCACGCTCCACGATCTAGGCAAGATCGGCGTCCGAGAGAGCATCCTGCTTAAGAAAACGGCGCTCACAAAGAAAGAATTCAACGAAATGAAAAAGCACCCCCAGATCGGCGCGGATATCATACGGCCGATTCAATTTTTGCACGCCGTCATCCCCCTGATCCTGTATCACCATGAGCGCTGGGACGGCAAGGGCTATCCCAACGGCCTCAAGGGGGAGGAGATTCCTATCGGCGCGCGGATCGTTTCGCTTGCCGATGCCTACCAGGCTTTGACCTCAGACCGGCCTTACCGTAAAGCCTATACGCAAGCCAAGGCCATCCAGATCATCCAGGAAGAATCCGGGATGCGTTATGACCCTAAGATTGTCAACGTGTTCTTAAAGATCCTCGACAAAAAGAAATAAACCCTTCTTTTCTCTTGAGCCCTGCCTTAAACCGTGATACAATTTCACAGTTATGTATCCTGTAGGTGTACCAGAAAAAATATCATCCCTTGACTATATTTTCGCGGTTGCCAGGGTAAGGGCCCTGGAGAAAAGCCTGTTGAGGCAGGAGTCTTTCGACCGGGCAATCGAAGCGTCTTTACCGGAGGCCTTGCGGCTGTTCGTCGAATCCGGCCGTTACGACGATGAGCTTTTACAGGTGCGGCAGAGCCGTCAGTTGGAAATGCTGCTTGCCCGGCAACAGCAACAGCTTGAGCAATTTGTGCGCAGCCTTCTTCCGGAACGCGACCTGGCAGCGCTGGTGCAGTTGTCCGATCTTACCGCCTCCGCGGATTTGCTGCCTCGATTGCGCAACCTGTTTGTGCAAGACTACCTGTTACACCTGATCGACTTGCACAATATCAAAACTTTTCTGCGGCTTTCTATCCTGCAAGAACCGCCAGAAAAACTGGCGTTGGCGCTTACTGCGGAAGGTTTTATTCCGAAAAACGAACTAGTCAGGCTCTACGGCCAGGATGTGGCTGTGCTGCTTCATCGCCTGGAATACGTGCATAAGCGCCAGATGATCGTTGATTATACGGCGTTTCTGGGCGAGGCGATCCGCCAACTGGAAAAAACCCGTTCTTTTGCGAAGCTGGAAAAGGCGATCCAGGATTTTCTTATTTCGCTCCTGAAACCGGCGAAATATGTGACCTTTGGGCCGGAACCGGTAGTGGCATATTATTTTGCCAAGCGCAATGAGATTAACCTTATACGCATGATAGTGCTGGCTAAGCTCAATGATGTTTCGCCCGCCACGGTCAGAGAAAGGCTGAATAGCGTTTATGCCTGAGGCAAAAGAATACCCCCTGGCGATCCTGGGCCAGGAAGATATTATTGTAGGGTTCAGGGCCCTTGGTTTTCAAACCTACGCGGTAAAAGAATCCGGAGAATTCCGGGATGCCTTACGGCAGGCAATCGCGCAGAAAGCGGCGATCTGTTTGATCGAGGAGGAGCTCTATAAAACCTGCGGCACACAATTGAAAGAGTATCAGGGATTGCCGCTACCGGTATGCGTTCCCTTTTCCCGGAGCGCCAGGATAGAGCTGCTGGATGAGATGGTCAAGGATATCAGGCTAAAAGCGACGGGAACATTCTAACATGAAACAGGCATACATTATTAAGGTATCGGGTCCGCTCGTCGTTGCTGCCGGTTGCGCCGGAAGCAAGATGTACGATTTGGTGCGCGTGTCCGAGAAAAAACTAATCGGCGAGATCATCGAATTGAAAAACGACCTTGCCTACATACAAGTCTACGAAGAGACCGCCGGTATCGGGCCGGGAGAGCCGGTGTATCTGGTAGGCGAGCCGCTTACCGTCGAATTAGGTCCGGGGCTGGTGAGCTCCATTTACGACGGCATACAGCGGCCGCTGGACACGTTACGGACGCAGGCCGGGGATTTTATTCTCCGCGGGATGGATGTGCCAGGGCTGGAGTATAACCGCAGGTGGGATTTTGTGCCGCAGGCAAAGGTCGGCCAAAAGGTGGATGTCGGAGACCTGCTCGGTACCGTACGAGAAACCCCCCTGATCACCCACAAGATTATGGTTGCTCCGGGATGCGGCGGCCAGATCCTCGAGATCAAGGAGGGAAGCTTTACGGTTAAAGACGTGATCGCCAAGATCAAAACCGATTTCGGCATAAAAGATGCTACCATGTCCGGGCGTTGGCCGATACGCAAGCCGCGCCCCATCAAGGAGAAGTTTTCTCCCGACGAGCCCCTGACTACCGGCCAGCGGGTTATCGATACCTTTTTTCCGATTGCCAAAGGCGGCACTGCCTGTATCCCCGGCCCTTTCGGCGCAGGCAAGACCGTCACCATGCACGAAGTCGCCAAATGGTCAGACGCGCAGGTTATTGTGTATGTTGCCTGCGGCGAACGCGGTAACGAATGCGCGGATCTGTTGCTGAGCTTCCCTGAATTAAAAGACCCCCGGACAGGACGGCCGCTCTTGGAACGCACCGTGATTGTCGCCAATACTTCCAATATGCCGGTTGCTGCCCGCGAAGCTTCGATTTATACCGGCATCACTATTGCCGAATACTTCCGCGATATGGGCTATTCCGTGGCGCTGATGGCGGATTCTACTTCGCGCTGGGCAGAGGCGCTGCGGGAGATCTCTGGCAGGCTCGAAGAGATGCCCGGAGAAGAAGGATACCCGGCATACTTGTCATCAAGACTGGCAGAATTTTATGAACGCGCGGGCAAAGTAGTATGTTTGGGCGCCGACAGCCGCCAGGGGGCCCTGAGCATCATGGGTGCGGTTTCTCCGCCCGGAGGGGATTTGTCCGACCCGGTCGTACAGGCGACCCTGCGTGTCGTTAAGGTATTTTGGGGGCTGGATGATAAGTTAGCCAATGCCAGGCATTTTCCGGCGATAAACTGGCTTTTAAGCTATTCTTTGTATCATGAGAACCTCGAGGAATTCCTTGGGAAAAATATTGACAAAGATTTCGGCGCGTTGCGCAAAGAAGCGATGCGGCTTTTAGAAGAAGAGGCAGAGCTATTGGAGATTTCCCGGCTGGTGGGGCTTGAATCGCTCTCTTTCGATGACCGCCTGGTCCTTGAGGTCGCCAAATCTATCCGCGAGGACTTCTTGCATCAGAACGCCTTTCATGAAATCGATACCTATACCTCATTGGCCAAACAGCAGCGCATTTTGAAGATCATCCTACGATTTTACCATCTCGGCAAGGCAGGCATTAAGACAGGGGTCGATTTCGCAAAGATCACGAAACTTGCGGTACGCGAAAAGATCAGCCGGCTCAAATACGTTCCCGAGGACCGGCTTGCCGATTTTGATGCAGCGGAGAAAGAGCTAGAGGACAGTTATGCTTAAGGAATACGCAACGGTTTCTTCGGTTTCCGGCCCCCTGGTGATCGTGGAGAAGACCAAGGACATAAAGTACGCGGAGCTCGTCGAGGTCGCCTTTTCCGATGGCCAGATCCGGCGGGGAAAAGTGCTGGAGATTTCCGAAGACAAGGCCCTGGTTCAGATGTTCGAAGGGACCATCGGGCTGGATGTCTTAAGCGCCCGGGTACGGTTCTTGGGCCGGACCCAGGAGCTCGGCGTCTCTGAAGACCTATTGGGCAGGGTCTTTGACGGTGCCGGCAGGCCGCGCGACAACGGGCCGCAGGTCATTGCCGTCAAACGCATGGACATTAACGGTAACCCCATTAACCCCAGCTCGCGCGCCTATCCCTCCGAATTCATCCAGACAGGCATCTCTACCATTGACGGGATGAATCCGCTGGTTCGCGGTCAGAAGCTGCCGATATTTTCCGCCGCAGGCCTGCCGCATGCCCGACTCGCCGCGCAGATCGCCCGCCAGGCAAAGGTTCTGGGGCAAGAAGAGGCGTTTGCGGTAGTGTTCGCGGCGATGGGGATTACCTTCGAAGAAGCGGATTTTTTCATGCGTGATTTCCGCAACACCGGAGCAATCGAGCGCAGCGCCCTGTTCATTAATCTGGCCAATGACCCGGCTATCGAACGCATATCCACCCCGCGGCTTGCCCTTACTTGCGCGGAATACCTGGCTTTTGATCTGGATATGCATGTGCTCGTCATCCTGATCGATATGACATTCTACTGCGAGTCGCTGCGGGAGATCTCTGCGGCTAGAAAAGAGATCCCCGGCCGCAGGGGGTATCCCGGCTACCTTTACACCGACCTGGCTACGCTCTACGAGCGCGCCGGCAGGATTAAGGACAAAAAAGGCTCCATTACGCTTTTGCCGGTTTTGACTATGCCCGAAGACGATAAGACCCACCCCATCCCGGATTTGACCGGCTATATTACCGAAGGCCAAATTATCCTTTCGCGAGAACTGCACCGTAAAGGCGTTTATCCTCCCGTTGATGTATTGCCCAGCCTTTCGCGCCTTAAAGATAAGGGCATCGGCCGGGACAAGACCCGGCAGGACCACTCTGACGTACTCAACCAGATATTCGCCTGTTACGCTAAAGGCAAAGAAGCCAGGGAGTTGGCGATTATCCTGGGCGAGGCAGCCCTTTCCGAGCTGGACAAGCTGTATCTGAAATTCGCTGATGCCTACGAAGACAGATTTGTCCGTCAGGCCGAATACGAGTCCCGCTCGATCGCAGAGACGCTCGACCTTGGCTGGGAGATGTTGAGGACAATCCCCAGGCAGGAGCTTAAGCGCATCCGTCAGGAACACCTCGATCAGCATTATCAGCAATAAGGCGGCGGTATGATCTTACGCGTAAATCCCAATCGCATGGAGCTTATCCGCCTGCGGCGCAGGCTCAGCCTCGCTCAGCGAGGGCACAAACTGCTGCAGGATAAGCTCGAGGAGATGATGCGCAGGTTCTTGATGCTGCTTAAGGATATTGATATCGCTAAGGTTGATTTTCAGAGCCGCACCCAAAAGATCATGCAAGACTTGCTTTACTGCCGCATGACCGCTTCCGAGGATGAGTTTAAGAAGTCCCTGGCCGGCATAAGCGCCCAGCTGGTTTTCGATGTTTCCGCGATGCGCGTAATGAATGTCCGGGTGCCGGTGTTCGACGTCAAAGAACTAAAGATCGAGAAGGCCTACGATTTTTTCAAGACCTCCGGTCAACTCGATATGGTAGTCGCAGGGGCCGGAGAATACCTTGCGTCGCTGCTGAAACTCGCGCAGTTGCTCAAGAGCCTGGATATCCTGTCATATGAAATCGAGCGCACGCGGCGCCGGGTCAACGCCCTGGAATACATGTTAATCCCTTCGATCCAGGGGACCATCAGGTTTATTACTCAAAAATTGAACGAATTCGAACGGGGAAACCTGGTACGCCTGATGCGGGTCAAAGAGATAGTACGCAGCCATTAGCCGATGGCCGGGCCGTTGTATCCGTGCGCATTATGCCGCGGAAGCATATCCTCAGTCGCCCGTCTCCTCAGCTTTGTGTTGCAAGAATGGCTCTCTGGTTATATAATTGATACCGCGTAGTAAGACATCCGGGCGATTAGCTCAGCTGGTTAGAGCGTCTGACTTACATTCAGAAGGTCAGGGGTTCAAGTCCTCTATCGCCCACCAACCATATTAAAAAATTGTTGCTAAAAACCTTGTTTTAAGCTACAATTTACCTCTTCGCTTATTCGGGCCCGTGGTGCAGTCCGGTTCAGCACGTCAGATTGTCGATCTGAAGACCGCGAGTTCAAATCTCGTCGGGCCCGCCAATAATAAATCCGCGTAAATGCTCCCGCGGATTTTTTATTTACTACCGACGCGTTGCAAGCGCTCATGAAAAAAACAACCTTTCCCCTGTTAATTATAACACTGCTGTTATTTCACAGTTTCCTTAGCTACCAGACGTTGCGATCCAGCGACATAGCAAGGCAGAGCGATGAGAGAGCACGCATAGAGTACGCAGTTTCTTATTATCGGCTCTTATTCTCAGATCCCGCCGCCTCTGCCATTACAAAACTAGCTAAGATGTCTAGCTTGGCGGAATACGATAACCAACGCCATCCCCATCTGGTCGAGGTAACGCAGGCTCTTGCATGGAAGGCCCTGGGTTATCCCAGTATCCGGAATACGGATGCCATGATCTTATTGAGCAATGCTTTTTTTCTGGCTATTTTGCTTTTTAGCACCTACGGCATCGGGTGTATTCTGTATAATAAGTATGCGGCTTTCCTGGCAGCCCTCCTGGTTTCTTTTTTCCCTATTGTGTTCGGCCATTCGCGCATGGCTATGCTGGATCTGCCTCTGGCGGCCATGGTTTCCTTGAGCGCGTATGCGCTTTTAAAAACAGATTCTTTCCGGTCGCCTTCCCATAGCATTTTATTCGGCATAGCTTCGGGCTTTGCGCAGCTTACTAAAGAGACCGCTTTTGTTTTTATTTCCGGTCCGTTCCTTTATTATGCGTACCGATCCTTCCTTCTGCAACGGCACAAGAGGCTCCTTTTACATGTCTTGCTGGCCATGTCCTTTGCGGTCCTGGCGGCGGCAACGGTGTATCTGAGGCCGTCAAACTTTCATGCATTCCAAAGGTATATTGAGGTTGCCCAAGTGCGTACCTACCCGGATCAACTCTACTACCTCAAGCGAGCGTCTCTTTTAATAGGCCCCCTGCTGGGTGTGGTGCTATTACCCCTACTTCTTGCCTGTCTGACGTCTCTTAAAGAGAGAAATAAGTTTCTTTTCCTTTGGTTTTTGGTGCCCCTTCTCATCTACAGCCTGTCTCCCAGCAAGACCGTCAGGCAGTTCGTTCCGCTGCTTCCTGCTCTTGCAGTGATGCTGTCAGGAGAAGTATGGATTCATCGCTGGTTTAAAAGGGCCAGGGCCAGCTACGTTTTTCTTATGGTTTCCTTCGCTATCCTGCAATATGCATTTGTGAATGCGGCTATTTTTCACGAAGGATATTACCGGCAAGAACTAACTATGGATACCGGTGTATTGCGTGCGCAAAGAACTCCTTATGCGCTCATTGCAGAGTCGCTTACGGGTATTTTCCGCCACGATATCGGCGCCGCCAGGCAAGATAAGCAGGTCTGTTTCTTATTCCACTACCCGGCTGTGTATGATTCCTTGCGGCTGGCTGCATCCTTTGACGCGCTGCCGCTTGAAATAGTGTGTCCGCTGGAGGGAGACGAGCGGGCTTTCCGCAGAGATTATGGCGATTTGACGCAGATGGATTGGTCGAGGGTAATAATAGCGGCAGATTATATCGTAGAGAAGACAGGCGTTACATGCGGAAGCCCCGGGCCCGATGAACGTATCATATCCAGGGGCCTTGAGGCAAGCTTCGCGCAGCACAGAAACGAATTCGTGCGCATTGCCGAACTAGCATTTGGCAACGGAGACCTGGTGTTTGTATATAAGAAATCCGGCGCGGCCGGTCTATCCGCGCGCCTGGATGGGCCGGGAGTCAAGCGCCGATGAAGATACATACCGCACACGGACGGTATCTTATTCTTGTAATAGCGCTCTGGGCATTTCATGTCTGGATGAACTACCATGTCTTGACGCGAAGCCAGATATCCCGATTCCATGACGAAGGATGCAGAGTCGTACAGGGGATTAAATATTATCAGTTGCTATTTAAAAATCCGGGCATCGGCGCCATGGAAAAACTTGATCGCGTTTCTACGCTGACCGGACAATTCCATCCGCCGTTGTTCGAACTCGCAGAGGCTGTTTCCTGGAAGCTGCTGGAAAGAGTCGCGCCAATGGATATGGATATGATGGTTATGACGGTCAACGCCATTTTCTTATTGATTTTGCTGCTTGGCGTTTACGGTATCGGCTCGGCGCTTTACCAGCCCGGGGTAGGGCTTGTATCCGCGGTACTGGTTTCTTTTTGCATGATGGTCTTCGGTCATACGAGACTTGCCATGCTTGATTTCCCCGTAGCCTGTATGGTCTCATGTGCCGTCTATACCCTCGTAAAGACCCGGGGGTTTCAGTCCCGCGGATATAGCATCTTGACCGGGATAGTTTTTGCCACGGCGGTTTTAACAAAAGAAACGGCACTCGCTTTTTTCCTTCCGCCGTTTATCTATTATATCCTCAGGTCCTGGGTCAGGAATAATAAAAAACAGGTTTTCATACACCTGATTTTCACCGCGCTTTGTTTTATTGTCATAGCAGGAAGCCTTTATTTAAAGCCGGCAAATCTGTGCGTATTCAAATGGTACCCCCTGCGGACACATTACACCAAGACTTCCTGGGACCTGCTTTACTATGTCAGACATTTTGACGCCTTTGTGGGTCCGATGTTGCAGGTGTTATTCTTACCCTTGCTGGCGGCGTATCTTTTTAATATTAAAAAAAGAAAAAAAGTTTTTCTTTTCTGGCTTTTTGTTCCGTTGGTCATATTCAGCATCTCGCCCAGCAAAACCCTGAGACTGCCCTTGGCAACAGTGCCCGCCCTTGCCATTATCGTAACCCAGGAAATATTCCAGAATAATCTTTTCCGCAGATGCCGGCAGGCCTGTGTTTTTCTCTTGTTATCTTTCGCCGTTCTCCAATACGCGTTCCTCAACGGCGGGTTGCTGTTCGCAGAGCGCTATCTGGGGCACCTTGATTATGGCATCTTGTTCGTCACACGCAATCACCAGGATTATTCAGATAAACTCGTCGATATCTTCACCAGAGAAGCACAGGGTCCCGCGCACATCGGGAAACGCATTCTTTTTATAGGCAGCGTTGGCAGTCTGCATTGGCCGCTCTATGAATATGCCCTGCTGCATGAATGGGCGTTTGATTTCAAATTCCCCGCCGAAGGTGACGCGTTCGATCATGCATACTTTCCCCGCAGATGGCACGAGGAGCTTACCGCCGCCGGTTACATCATCGATAAAACCGGAGGGATCGAAAGAAGCCCGTATAACGGGTACGTCATAGAAGGCCTGCGAAAGGATTTTCGTGAACACAGGGGCGAGTTTGATCTTATGGCCACGGTGCCGGCAGGCGACGGCTCGAACATATACGTATATAAGAGAATATCAAATTGAACACCCCCACAATCTCTTGGATGCGCATCACTAATAACCCCGTCACACTGAACGCTGTCCGGATAGGCATCTTGTTTTTAGGCTGCGCAGGCCTTATATGGCCGCACAGGCCTTGTATCGCCGCCCCCTGTTTCGAGAATGCGCAGCTTATTTTCAATATCGAAAGCTATCTACGGATGGATGTGGTAAGTTTCAAGAATGCGGTTGACCTGGATAGCAATAACAAGGAAGATTCCGGCGCGTATCTGGGGCTTGATTACAGCCTCGGGTTTTATGCGGAGTATAAGAACCAGGGCACCAAATTGTATTTGAAACTGGAACGCAACGGTCCGACCGATTACGACGCACCGATCCTTGTCCATAATACGGTCATGACGTCGGGAGGAGCTATCGGCGCCTATCGTAGCGAGGAACTTCTGCCTGGTGTGGAGGAATTCTGGATTGATACCCCTCTGTCCGGATCCGTACGTCTGAAAGGGGGCCTGTTTGCCTATGAGGTAGGCAACGGCTTCAGCCTTAATGGCGCATATGAGAATTACGGCGTTGCGTTTCTTGGCCAGGCCGGACGCTCGGCGTGGAGACTGTATTATTGCCGTCCCGACCTGGTGTATAAAAACCGCCTTGGGCCGCGCATACCGCAGGAAGAAGAACAGGAGGTCAGATACGATCACAACGCCGCTAATTTTTTTGCCGCGGATGTGAAATTTCCTGCCGGCCAAGATTGCGTCAACCCCTACATAGGCGTATTGGCGGACTATACCTCCCAGGGTAAACGCGATAACGCTTTTTCCGCTCCTATCCGCCGGGATATTTTGGGAACCCTTGGCGCCTCCTGGGCAGGCCAGAGAAAGGACCTGTCTTTTGCCTTCGAAGCGGCGCATAATTTTGGCAAGGCGTATAGCGCAGACCCCGCGAATAAAGACATATACCATACCGGCTATCTTTTTTTTGGCGAAGCAAGCTATCAGCTAGGCAACTGCAGGCCGTCTTTGCAATTTCTGCTTTGCTCGGGGAATAAAGCCACCCCGCAGATGGCGCAAGAACAGGCCTCTTCGCTCATCAGCGGCAAGAACAGGGCTTTTAGTTCTTATTCCCCCTTGAATAAAAATCACGGAGATTCCATCAGCGCCGCAAATGCCCGGGTCCGGCCGATAGTAGCGATGGGCGCCGGATACGGATTAAATTACGGTATCCCCAGGCCCGGGACGTTTGCCTCCTCTGATTTCGATAATCTCATTATGCCTGCCCTGGGAATCGATATCGATCTGAACAAAAGGATGCAGATCGGGTTTTGGGGGTACTACCTGAGGTCTTTTACAAGGGGGGTAGGCGTTTTGCATGGGCAGGGCAGGTACCTGTCAGGCGATTTAGGGCGAGAGATCGATGTGAACATCGACTATCAACTGAATAAGCATGCGTGGATCTATATCCTGGGCGGTTATTTTTTCCCCGGCCGGTATTACAAAGAAAAAAGAGACGATACCTCCGGCAGCCTCTTGAGCCCTTTTGTGCGCGGAGACGGCAGCGCTGATTGCGCGTATCAGCTTGAAATGGCAATAGAATTTACCTTTTGAGCAGGCGCGGCCTATCCTAAGCCCATGATGATCCACCAGGGGAGGCTTGCTTCAGGAAGGAAAAAAGAGAAATCGACGAGATTGTGCAGCAAGAAAACCAGGCTCGCAGCTACCACGGCGTTGGTCCAGGAAGGATCGAGAGTGTTCGGGCGGCTCCTGATGAGCCTCTGTAAGCGAGCGACGGCCATCCAGACGAAAGCAGCAACTCCTAAAAAACCGGCCTCCGCCCATAGCTGTAGATATGCGTTATGCGCATAGCGGGAGTAGGGAAGGCTGAAGCTGCCCAGCCCTATTCCTGTCAAGGGAGAGGATTTGATGGCCGCAAGCGTATCTCGCCAGTAGTTTAACCTCATCAGCGCGGAAAAGAACATGCCGTGGTATTCTGCGCGGGCAACCGATCTGGTAAAAAAGACAAAGCCGATACCCACGCATACTCCTGATAGAAGGAGCACCCCTTTCATTTTTAGCTTGCCCTCCAGGTAAAAGAACACCATCAACGATACGAAGAGGCTTACGATAGCTCCCAGCGACTTGGTAAGCAGGAGCGCGCACGCCAAAGGCACCATCATCCAAAAGGTGCGTCTGCGCGCCAGAGCCAGAGGGATGAGCATGGCCAGATATCCTGCCAGAATATTCGGCGTTATAAAAGGGAAGAAGACGCGCCTGCGTTGGACATAGGCGATGGTAGAAGACTCGCGCATATTCTGTGCGCTGATGTAATCGGACAGATGCTGGAAGCCGAAGAGATATTGATACATAGCCATGAAGCTAATGACCAGTCCTGTCAACAGGAGTGCCATGGTGAGCCGGTTCTTGTCCTGCGGGGCAAGCGGAGTGACGATCATCAAGAGCAGAACGCCGCTGACATACTTGTATGCCTCTTGCAGGCTGGTGAAGGGGGCCGGAGAAAATAGCAGGGTTAACAGCAGCGCCACTGCCATTGTCGCGGTTGCGTAAAGTATCGGTTCATTTTCTTTGACCGCAATCCCCTTGCTCACCGCCCAGACCAGCAAGAAACCCAATAAGACGGTGGAATAGAGAAAATTCTCGTAAGGGAACGCCGGAGAGGAGATAAAGGGCCTTAGCGCAGCCAGCACCAGAAGGATAGTAACCATCATGCTCACAATTTTATGTTAAATCCGGCCGGCAGTCAATGCTTCTTTTTCCGGTTCCAAAGCGGTATGCTTAGGGAGATATTTAGCCTTGTTTTTCTCGAATTTGCGTGCTATGATGTTTTCTATTGTTGCCAAGGATTTTTTCTGTGCAGGGAAGGAGCTACGCATGGTAAGTATAGAAGAATTTAGGAAAATAGAGTTGAAAATAGCTCAGATTAAAGAGGTTAGCGATCATCCCAATGCCGATAGGTTGTATGTGCTTACCGTTGATGTAGGCGATAAAACCAAACAGATCGTAGCAGGTATAAAGGCCTCTTATCAGAAAGAAGACCTGGTCGGCAGGCAGGTCGTGTTGGTGGATAACCTTGAGCCGGCGCTGTTGCGGGGGGTGGAAAGCCAGGGTATGCTTTTGGCGGCCCAGGATGAACAGGGCATCTGTATCGTTGCGCCCGAACGCAAGGCGAAACTCGGCAGTCCGGTGAAATGATAAAGCAGTTTGTGCATCAAAAATCCTGCCTGGCTTGTTATGGCTGTTGCCGATTCGCGCAGCCGGATACGGTCTGGTCACCCTGCCTTTTGCGGGAGGATACGCAGCAACTGGCGGCGCATCGCATCCTTCCTTCGGTAGCAGCGGTCGGCCATAAGCTCAAAGTGGCATACGACAAACAGCAGGGCGTATTTATTTGTCATTTTCTTAACCCCGTGAATAATCGCTGCGGAATTTATGCGTTCCGGCCATTCGATTGCCAGCTCTATCCTTTCCTGCTTAACCGCCGCGGCCGCAAGATATTTCTGGCAGTAGACCCGCAATGCCCCGGCGTGGGAAAGCAGATGAAAAGCATGCAATTCAAAAGATACATACGCTACCTCACCGGCCTTTTACGCAGCCCGGCCTTCTTGGAGACCTTACGGCATAATCCTCAGGTGATGCAGACATACGCAGAGGCTGTAGACCTTGCGGAGTTACAACTGTAATGGTCAGACTCAAAAAATTAACCGCCGCCGATAAAAAAATCTTTGCAGAATTTTTCAGGTTACGCCGGCATAGCCTGGCCGCCTACTCCTTTGAGAGCGTGTATATCTGGAAAGGGCTATTCGATATCCGCTGGGCCGTTATCAACGGGAACCTCTGCGTATTTTTTAAAGACAAGATAGGTATGTTTTTGTACCTGCCGCCGCAAGGCAGCTGTCCCGATCCTTCGGTTGTCGCCAAGGCATTCCGGATCATGGACCAGCAGAATCGTAACCCGCAGGTATCGCGCATCCAGAATGTCGAGGAGCAAGAACTGGCGTTTTATGAAAACCAAGGGTATGTCTGTCGGCATACCGCATCTGATTACCTGTGTTCTGCCTCGGAGATGGCGCAGCTGCGGGGGAACCGGTTCAAATCAAAGCGGGCCAGCGTCAACTATTTTATAAAGCATTACCCGTTTGAATACGAGGTTTTTTCGTTACGGCACAAGGGCGCCTGCCTGGCATTGTATCATCTTTGGATGCGACAGCGCCAAGATGTCTATCACGATCCACTCTACCGGGGGATGCTCAAAGACAGCCTGAGCGCCTTTGAGGTGCTGTTAGGGCACTATGGCCGTCTGGATTGCCTCGGCCGTCTGGTAAAGGTCAACGGCGCAGTGAAAGCCGTAACCTTCGGGTATGCGCTGAACCCGGATATCTTCTGCGTGTTGTATGAGATAGCGGATCTTTCGATCAAGGGCTTGAGCCAGTTTGTATTTCGCGCCTTTTGCAAAGAGCTGGAGAAATACCGGTTCGTTAATGTGATGGACGACTCAGGCCTGGCGAACCTCAAGAAGGTCAAGTTATCTTATCATCCGGCGCAGATCGTCGGCGCCTATAGCGTAGAAAGGACGCATGCACAGGCGCGTTGATGAAGTAGAATTTGTGATCTTTGATACCGAGACCACCGGGCTGAATCCCGAATACGGAGACAGGGTCGTCGAGATTGCGGGGATGCGCATAAAAGGAGAGCAGATATTAGGTTCTTTTCAGACCCTGCTTAATCCCGGCAGGCCCGTTTCGGAAGCAGCCTTCGCAGTCAATCAGATCACATCAGAGATGCTGGCTGGCGCCCCTTCCGTCGAAACGGCCATGCCGGAGTTTCTGGTTTTTATAAAAGATGCTTGTCTTTGTTCTTATAACGCAGGTTTTGATCTGGGGTTTTTGCAGAACGAATTAAAGTTCATCGGCCGGCAGCTACCGCAGGAGACTGCCGTGGTGGATGTGCTGAAGATGGCAAGACGCATTATCCCGGGGATGAGCCGGTATGCCTTATGGTTTGTTGCGGGGCAGCTCGGCATAAAAGCCCAACAGCAGCACCGGGCATTTTCCGACGTAGAAATGACGCTGGAGGTGTTCCGTAGATTAAAGGCCAAAATGAAAGAAAAGGGCGTGGAGGACTTCCTGAGCTTCCTTCACCTTTTCGGGGTTAACCCCCATATGCTTGAGGACCTCAGCAATCAAAAGATCATCAAGATCCAAGAGGCTATTGATTTAGGGCTTCGGCTTAATATTAAATATCTGTCTTCCTCAAATGCCGCAGTGACACAGAGGGATGTCCTTCCCAAAGAGGTTCGCCGGGAGAAAAGCGGCAGTTACGTCGTCGGGTTCTGCTATCTGCGGAATGAAGAAAGGTCTTTTAGGATCGACAGTATCCTGGAGTTGCGTGTGCAATGAAGACACAACAGGTCCGCCTGCCTTTTTACGCAAGGCTGCCGGTTTTGGCTATGGGCAGCCAGAGGAAAAACACCGTGTGTTTTGCCCGCGGGGATTGTGCCTTGATCAGCCCTGTCCACCAGGACTTGTCCTGTGCGGACGATTTTTCTAATTTCGAAAAAACCGTAGGCTATTTCTTTGCCCGACACCCGGTCCTCGTTGCACATGACCTGCATCCCGAGTATACCTCTACCAAGTATGCCATTTCCTTGCCGCCACGATATTCGCCGGTGGCCGTGCAGCATCATCATGCCCACATTGCTGCATGCATGGTGGAAAATGGCCTTAAGAATCAGAAAGTCATTGGTGTGGCTTTTGACGGTACCGGCTGGGGTAGCGATGCTACACTGTGGGGAGGGGAATTTTTAGTGTGCAATTATGCGCGTTCCGTGCGCGTCGCGCACCTCAGGGCCGTCCCCTTGCTGGGTCATGAAAGCGCACTGCGGCAGCCTTGGAAGTTGGCGGGGTTATGGCTCTACCTGGCGTACGGAGATGCGTTTTTAAACCTGGGTATTGAGTTTACCAAAAAGATCCAGAGGGGCAAATGGCTGGTCTTGAAACAAATGTACCTGTCTAGTCCGGATATAGTATTGACCAGCAGTATGGGCCGGCTTTTCGATGTCCTGGCGAGCATTGTCAGCGGGAGGCAGGCGGCAAGCCGGGAAGCAGAGTTAGCGGTTGCGCTGGAAAAGATGGCCCGGCGCAATCCGCAGAAAGCCGATGCCTATCCGTTCACCCTTCGAGACACGCCGCACGGCCTTGTCATTGACCCCCTGCCGCTGTGCAGGGGTGTGACTGCCGACGTAAAAGCCGGCATCGCTGCACAACACATCGCTTGGCGGATACATTTTTCCGTGGCCCGGATGATCCGCACTACCTGCCGTGCGGTGCGCGCAAGGCACGGCCTTAAAAGGGTCGTTCTGGCGGGAGGGGTATTCCAAAACAGGCTCTTACTTGCATTGACGCTGCCGTTATTGGAAGCGGACGGTTTCAGTGTTTTTACGCACCGAGAGCTTTCATGTAACGACTCCAGCCTTTCCCTGGGGCAGGCGGCGATCGCTTCTTATAGAGGACAGGGCCAACAAAAAGCCACCAAGGGAGGTTAAGGACATGTGCCTGGGGATCCCCATGAAAGTCAAACGCATCCGCGGTGAATTCGCCGACGTAGAAAGCGCCAGGCTCGTGCGTGCCGTCAACATACAAATGCTCTCGGGCCTGGAGCCCGGAGATTATGTTATCGTCCATGCCGGGTTTGCTATCCAGAAGCTTGATCCCCGGAAGGCAGAAGAGACCTTGCGCCTGATAAGGGAGATCACATGAAATACATTGACGAATTCCGCAACCAGCGCTTGATTAAAAAAATATCCGAGCGGATTCTTGCGTTGCCCCTTGCACGCCGGCGCGTACGGATTATGGAGGTCTGCGGCACGCACACGCAGGCTTTTTTCAGGTTCGGGCTCAAAGACTTGCTGCCTGGCAATTTCGAGTTTATTTCCGGGCCGGGGTGTCCCGTATGCGTTTCTTCGCAGGAGTATATCGATAAGGCGATAGCCTACGCACAACAGAAAGATACCGTAGTAGCGACCTTCGCGGATATGCTCCGTGTCCCCGGCACGCATTCCAGCCTTGAAAAAGAGAAGGCGCGTTCAGCCAGGGTGGTGACGGCATATTCGGCGCTGGATGCGCTTGATTTTTCCCGGAAAAACCCCCGCAAGAGGGTTGTATTTCTCGCCGTAGGATTTGAGACAACCGCGCCTACTATCGCCTTGAGCCTCATCCGGGCCAGGCAGGAGAAATTAAAAAACCTTTTTTTCTTTTCTTCCCTAAAATTGATTCCGCCGGTCATGAGGCTGCTTCTTAAGGATCAGAGACTGCGCCTGTCTGCGTTCTTGTGCCCTGGGCATGTTTCGGCTATAATCGGAAGTAAGGCGTATGATTTTATCCCGCGCGTGTACGGCATCCCCTGTTGCGTGGCGGGATTCGAGCCGATGGATATAATGGAAGGGGTCTACTCTATCGCGCGTTCGATCATCCGCCGTAAACCCTCCGTGATGAATCAGTATAGCCGCGTCGTCACCGGCGCCGGGAACCGTAAGGCCCTGGGGCTGATAGACGAGGTTTTTAAGACAACCGATGCTGCCTGGCGCGGCCTGGGCAGGGTTGCCTCTAGCGGCCTGTCGTTAAGGGATGCCTTTGCGGCATTTGATATCGAAAAAGTAGCCCCGCTTAAGCTCCAGAGGTTTGTTGTAAAGCACCCCGCTGCCGCCTGTCGTTGCGGCGATGTGCTCAAGGGCCTGATCAGGCCTGATGAATGCGCCTTGTTTAAAACGCGCTGTTCGCCTGCTTCTCCCTGGGGGCCGTGTATGGTTTCCAGTGAAGGCGCCTGCAGCGTATATTATGCGTATGCGTAAGAAAAGCATTGCGGTTCTTGTTATCGGGTTCTGCCTTGCCTTGCTTGCCGGCTGTTCCTGCCGGGACGACCTGCAGAGGGCCAGAAAGTATCTGCGTCAATCGCAGGATCAATACCGGCGCAGTGTCGGTATTTATCAACGGTTGATCGCGCGCGGGGCGGATGCGGACGCCCTGCATTTTGAGCTTGGCCAGCTGTACTATGACCACGCCCGGTTTGCCGAGGCGGTCTCGGAACTTGGCCAGGCCAGCCGCCCCGAAGCAAAAAAGATGCTGGCTATCGCGTATTATCATCTAGGAGATTTTACCCGGGCGCTTCAGTTGTTTGACAAAAATGACGCCCGGGACGACGAGAGCCTCTATTATTACGGCCTGACGTGCGAGAAGTTGAACTTATATGACCGCGCCCTGGAATTTTACAAAAAGATAACTTCTTTCGCATACGCAGGTTTAGCTGCGGCGCGCGTCGAGGCGATCGAAAAACAAGCTACGGCCGTACGCATAGACGAATTGAGCCCCGCCACCGCAAAAATCATTGCTTCCGCTGGCGACGCGCAACGTTTCCCTCAGGCGGGGGCGCTTGTGCTGTGGTGCGACGAAAAGATCGAGATCACCCCGGACAATACGCAGGTCTCCTCCCTGCATTACGTCGTCAAAATCCTTAATGAGCGGGGTAAAGAAGAGTTTGCCGAGACGGGGGTTGATTATGACTCAACCTACGAAAAGGTAGATTTGGTGTATGCCCGGACCATCAAACCAAACGGCGACGTGGTCCAGGTGGGTAGCCGGCATATCCGTGACGTTTCCAAGTATTTGAATTTCCCCCTTTACAGCAACGCGCGCGTTTTTATTATCTCCTTTCCGGAAATTACCGAGGGGGCGGTGATTGAATATGAGGTAAGAGTATCAGGCAGCGAGCTGATCAACAAAAAAGACTTTATCCTGGGCTACCCTCTGCAGTCCTCCCAGCCTATTCTGTCCGCGGATTTTAGCGTTGTGCTCCCGCAAGACAGGGAGCTGTTTATTAAAAACATTAATGAAACGTACAATAATTTCGGCGCGGATTTGAAGCCTCGGGTAGAGCGGGCGCATGGGCAGACTCTGTATCTTTGGCATTTCCGCGATATCCCGCAGATTATCCCTGAATCCAATATGCCTCCGGCGATACGGATAAACCCCGCGCTCCTGCTTTCCACGTTTTCTTCCTGGCAGCAAATATACGACTGGTGGTGGAAGCTTGCCCAGGACAAGATAAGGGCGGATACGGCAATACGGCAAAAGGTCAACGAACTGGTTGCGGGGCTTGTTTCCGATGATGACCGGGTGCGCGCGGTCTATAATTTCTGCGCACAGAAAATCCGTTATGTGGCCGTGGAATACGGCCGGGCAGGTTATGAGCCGCACCGCGCGGAGGATGTTTTTAAAAACAAATATGGCGACTGTAAAGATCAAGCGATATTACTGGTAGCCATGCTCAAGGAAGCCGGTTTTACCGCCTGGCCAGTTCTTATCGCCACTCGCGATTACTACGACTTGAACCAGGATTTCCCCGCCGCGCTTTTTAACCACTGCATTGCGGCGGTGTCCTTTAAAGGGCAGATTGTGTTTCTGGATCCTACCGCCGAGACCTGCCCGTTCGCAGACCTGCCTGTCGGCGATCAGCGCCGCGCAGTGCTGGTGATCAAGGGCGACGGCTATGCCATCGAGCAGACCCCGCTCTATCCGCCGCCGCACAATCTGATAAGACAGCACCTGGCGATACGGGTGAATCCCGATGAAACCATTACTGCGGTAAAAGATATAGCTACTGCCGGTATATACGATCAGGCCCAGCGTTATTGGTTGCGCTATACCCCTCCGGAGCTCGTTGAGCAGACGCTCAAAGAAAAGATTCAGGGCATTTCGATCGGCAGCCGCTTAGAAGGATACCAGATACAGAATAAAGACGACCTTAATCAGCCGCTTGCCTTGCGTTATACGTTCCAAGGGCCGGAATATTTTACGGTGGCAGGCAGGTTGCGTCTTATGCCGCAGTTAACGGAAGCGGATACTTCCGTGGTTGCTAAAGACACGCGCAAATATCCAATTGACTTCGGCGCCCTGGATACCAAGGAGACGATAATTGAGGTTGCAATCCCTGCTACGCTTAAGGTACAATATATCCCTGAGGACGTTGTCATAGACAGCCCATGGATCAAGTACGACGTCCGTTATACCCGCAAAGGGGACACCCTGTATGTTCATCAAAAAGTAGAGGTTAAAACCGACAGCGTCCCGGTTCAAGAATACGGCCGGTTCAAGTCGGTGTACGAAGGCTTGGCTAAAAAGATCAAGCAGCGGGTGGTACTGGAGGAGGTTAGGTAGCATGGCGCCTAAAACCAGCAATCTCGCAGCGGAACGCCGAGAATACTTAAGGTTGGATTCGGTCTTCCCCGTGCAGTTTTGTCTGCTTGGTTCCGACGGAGCCACCCCCGGCTCCGGCTGGATCCAGGGTTTTACCAATAACGTCGGCAAGGGCGGGATGTGCCTGGAGGTTAACAACCTTGCCCCCGATATAGCCGGTCTCCTCAAGACGGGGCAGGCAAAATTCTCTCTTAGCATCGAGCTGCCCTTTGTCAGCGCTCCCATGAATGCCCTCGCCAAGATCTCCTGGGTGCAGGAGGCCGTCGGCAGGACCGGTAAATATCTTATCGGCTTAAGCTATGAACAGATAGACCCTGCCCAGAACAAGAAGATTATGAACTACGCCTGGGCCAGGAAGCTCTTTGCGCCCGTTGTGCTGACGGTTATCTTTATCCTGGGAGCGGCTTTCGTCGTCAACGCCTATCTGAACGTAAACTTAATCCAAGGCAACCGGGCGCTGGTAGAGCAATTGGTCAAGATCCTTCAGGAGACCAGTGTTGCCAAACAGAAGATCAAGGAGATCGACAGGGAAAAGGACGATTTACGCTTGAAGATCCAGACGCTGCAGCTGCGTATTCAGGCGCTGGATGAGGAGAGAGAGAAGCGCAAAGAAGAAGCCAATACCATTGTGACGCTGAATTCCCGGATTGACGCCCTGAGTCAAGAGAAGTCAACCCTGCAGGAACAACTCATCAGTCTGCAGCACAAAGAGAGCACCGTAACGGAACAGCTCCTGCGCCTGGACCAGAAAAAGACGACCCTGGCGCAGGTCAACCTCGACAAGATGTATCAGTGGCTACAGATGATGCAGAGTCAGCGCACGGGTCTGGTAAAGAGCTTTGAAGGGCAGGGGGAGTTGAGCGATTGGGCTTTTACCTATGACCAGTCGCTGGCGGTACAGGCATATGCGAATTTCTCTGATTTTGAGCGGGCCAGAAAGATACTTGATTTCTTTGACAAGAAAGCACAGAGGAAAGGGCTATTTTTTAATGCCTACAATGTCACCAGCGGCAAGCCTACGGAAGAAACCGCCTACAGCGGCCCAACGGTATGGGTGGGTATTGCGATAGCGCAGTATACGCATAAAAGTCAGGACAGCCGTTATCTGCGCTTGGCCCAAGACATAGCCGATGCGATCATTGCCCTTCAGGGGGAAGACGGCGGCATAGCCGGAGGCAATGACGTTACCTGGCGTCTGACGGAACACAACCTTGATGCGTACGCCTTTTTGGAAATGCTGCATGCGCTTACCGGTAAAGAAAAATATCTTCAGGCCAAAGATAAGATCCTGCAGTGGTTGGCAACGCATATCAACAACAAAACCGATGATGTTGCCCTCAGGCGCAAGCGCGGAGACTCTACCATCGTAGCCAATAGCCATCTCTGGGCAGTTGTTGCCCTTGGTCCGGAGCAGCTTGAGCGCATGGGGATAAATCCGGACCGCATTCTGGAGTTTGCCGAGCAGAACTTCCTGGTTGAAGTGACCTACACGCGCCCAGAGGGCCAGACGATCAAGATCAAAGGATTCGATTTTGACCCGCCACGCCACGCCGCACGCGGAGGGATCGCGTTTCCCGAGTGGACGGCACAAGTGGTGATTGCTTCCCAGATGATGGCTGATTTTTATTTTAAGAAAGCCATGATCGCCAAGGCGCGTAGCTATGAACTGAAAGCCGACGAATATTTGTCGCAATTGTGCAATATGATTATATCCAGCCCTTCTCCCTCCGGCCAAGGAGAAAGCTGCGTCCCTGCCGCGACCCATGATTATGTGGACGCCGGCCACGGTTGGACGACTCCCGGCGGCAAGTCCATGGGGTCGGTGGCTGCGACCGCCTATACCCTGTTTGCGTATTACAAATACAGCCCTCTCGTGCTTACTAAAGATCGGCCGTAGCGCCGGCTTCAGGCGAGCCAAGATGCAATGAAACGGAAACTGCGCTTTATTTACCGCTTGCTCTATGCCAGTTTCGGACCACAGCATTGGTGGCCGGCACGCACGCCCTTTGAGGTCGCCATCGGCGCTATCCTTACCCAGAATACCAGTTGGCTCAATGTAGAAAAGGCGATAGGTAATTTAAGGAAGCACGGGTTGTTGTCGGCGGATAGGCTACGCCGTATTCCCCGGGGCCGGCTAGGCGGCTATATCAGGTCTGCCGGTTACTATAACGTGAAAGCCGGCCGCCTTAAGGAATTTCTTGATTTTTTGTACAAGACATATCGAGGGGATTTAGGCAATGCCGCGTCGGTACCTACAAGGACATTGCGAGAACAGCTGTTGTCGGTCAAGGGCATCGGTCCTGAGACCGCCGATTCCATACTGCTCTATGCGCTCAACCGGCCCGTCTTCGTCATCGATGCCTACACCAGGAGAGTGCTTTCTCGGCATCGCCTTGTCAGGGAGCATGCCGACTATGACCAGCTACAGAAGTTGTTTTCGGATAACCTTGCGCCGGAGCCGGCTGTCTACAACGAATATCATGCATTATTGGTAAAACTGGCTAAGGATTTCTGCCTGAAATCAAAGCCAAGGTGCCGGCAATGTCCGCTCGCATCGCTGCCTAAGGATTAGCATGCCTGTCTACGAATACGAATGTATAAAGTGCGGCCTGCAGTTTGAGCACTTGGTGCGCTCTGCACAGGAACGCGTAACCTGCCCGGGCTGTTGCGCCGCAGACATAAGGAAGCGTATCTCCAATTTTGCCTTTAAATCGAAGGATAGTCGTGGTAATATAACCGCTGCCTCATCTTCGGGCTGCAGCGGCTGTGTTAGTCATAATTGCGCAACCTGTAGTCATTGACCATGGTAAATAAAAAACGCCTCATTGCGTTGACGCAGAAGCTCATCGGTATCGATTCGCAAAATCCTCCCGGCAATGAAACACATATCGCGGAATTCGTCAGGGCATATCTAGCCAAGATAGGGCTGAAGGCAAGGTTGTACGAGTTTCAGAAGGGCCGCGCCAATGTGGTAGCTGTGTTGGAGGGGGCGCAAAGGAAAAAGTCCCTCTTGGTCACCCCGCACCTTGATACGGTCCCGGCAGGGACCAGCTGGCACTATCCTCCCTTGGCCGGCACCGTTGCCTCAGGCAGGCTGTATGGCTTAGGCGCAACTGACTGCAAGGGAAACCTGGCTTCGGGGATCGAGGCGTTGCACAGCCTCATTGAAGACCGGCATGCCTTGCCGTACGACGTCATTTTTGCGGCAACTGCCGACGAAGAAGCCGGTTCAGAGGCAGGGCTTATCCCCCTGCTGGCAAAAGGCATTCTTAAGCCGGATGCCGCCCTGGTCCTTGACGCCGACGATTACAGCGTCGTCGTCGCCCAGAAGGGGCTGATCCATTTTCGGGTCCGCATCCGGGGCAAGAAAGCGCACGGCGCATATCCCTGGCGGGGTAAGAATGCCATTGATGCGGCGCTGGCGGTTATCGGCGACTTACACCGCCACAAGTTTTCCTTTAAAAAAAATACGTACCTGCATCCGCCGACTCTTAACACCGGCACGATTAAGGGCGGAGACAAGGTCAATGTGGTTGCGGACTGGTGCGTGTGTGAGCTTGATTTGC
Source organism: Patescibacteria group bacterium (assembly GCA_035506195.1). Taxonomy (GTDB): domain Bacteria; phylum Omnitrophota; class Gorgyraeia; order Gygaellales; family Profunditerraquicolaceae; genus DATJPV01. The sequence goes on from DATJPV010000028.1 coordinate 111,703, forward strand.
GGTTTCTGCCGGGCCAGCATCCGGATAAGATCCTAAGCGCAATCAGAAAAGTTATCCGCAGGCATACCCGTAAGTTTACGTTGGAGATAGAGGGTATCCAAAAGCCCTATGTTATTGCGGAATCGCATCCGTTAGTAGAGCACTTGTGTAAAGCGATGCGGGAAAACGCAGTGGAGCCGCGCATCGAAGGCTCCGAAGGAGCGACCACGATCAGCTTCTTCCAGGACAAGCGCATCCCGGCGACCGCTACCGGATTCGGGACCGAAGGATGCGCGCACATCGCAGATGAATACGCGAAGATCGACCACTTGTATAAAGGCGCCATGATTTTGGAGACGTTTTTCCGGCGCTACGCGTTCAAATAAGGAGCACTCGTATGGACAAAGTTCAGATACGCAAGAGACCAAAGCTGAAAAGACCTTTTTTAATCGTGGCTTGGCCAGGCATGGGTGAAGTCGCTTTCAGGGCGGTATCGCATCTGGTCGACAAGCTCAAGGCAGAGCCATTCGCGCAGCTGGCCTCCGAAGACTTCTTCTATTTAACCAGCAGCGTCATTCAGAACGGGATCCTTGGTATCCCGGAGCTGCCCGCCAACACCTTCTATTACTGGAAGAATAAGGCCGGGGAAAACGACCTTATTATTTTTCTCAGCAATGCCCAGCCGGACCTGACCAAGGCTGAGGCGTACAGCCAGCAGATCATCCAGGTTGCCAAGGCATTCAAGACGCAGATGGTCATCAGTTTCGCCGCCATGCCCCAGCCGGTCGACCATACGCAGCCGGTTAACGTATGGGTTACCAGCACTTCCCAGGAGCTTAACAACACTCTAAAGAAACACAATGTGAATTTTTTGTCGGATGGCCAAATCAGCGGCATGAACGGCCTATTCCTGGGGATTGCTAAACGGGAAGGCCTTGCCGGCATATGCCTGCTGGGTGAGATTCCGCTCTATACCATTCAGATCGAGAACCCCAAGGCCTCTGGCGCGGTGCTGGAAGCCTTCAGCAAGATCACCCGTATCCAGCTTGACCTGGCCAGTCTCATCAACCAGGCGCATGCCATGGAAGAAGAGATCAACAAGCTCCTGGATTACTTGAAGGTTGGTAGCCCTTCTTCCGGCCCTATCAGCGAGGAAGACATTGAAAAGATAAAGAAATCGCTCGGGCAGCTGGTAAAGCTGCCGGTTTCGATCAAGCAGAAGATCGAAGACCTGTTTACGCAGTCGGGGAAGGACATCTCCAAGGCCGGAGAGCTCAAGGCGGAACTCGATAAATGGAGCGTCTATAAAGAATACGAAGATAGATTCCTTGACTTGTTTCGTAAGAGCAAAGACAAAAACAATTGACGCACGATTGCCGCATAAAGGCCGTTATCTTTGATTTAGGCAGAGTCTTGGTTGATTTCGACCACACCATCGCCGCCAGGCGCATGGCCGCCTACACCGCTAAAGACCCGGGCGAGATTTTTGCTATGTTTTTTGACTCCGAGCTTACCGGTTCATTTGAAGAAGGCAAGATTGCGCCCCGGGAATTTTTTGAACGGGTCATGGAGCTGCTGCGATGTAATCTTACCTACGAGCAATTTTTACCCATCTGGAACGAGATATTTTTTCTTACCGATACAAACCGCGCGGTATACGCCTTAGCCTCGGGCTTGAAACAACGCTTTAAAGTTGCGCTGGTATCCAACATCAACCGGCTGCACTTTGAGTACCTCAAGGACCATTTTCCTATTTTTGACTGCTTTCATTGTATTGTCGCTTCATATGAAGTGGGGGTTCGTAAACCCGACCCCAAGATTTACGAGCAGGCGTTGAAGTCGCTCGGCGTTTTGCCGCAGGAGACCTTTTACACCGATGACCGGCAGGAACTGATTGCCGGGGCCAGCCGCCTGGGCATCCGCAGTTTTGTTTTTCGGGACATCGCGCGGCTGAAAAAGGATATGCGCGCAAACGGCATCGCGCTACCTTGAGTTTTTATTATGCGTAATACAAAAAGGATACTACTTTCACATGGCAGCGGCGGGAAATTGACGCACGATCTCATACAGGGCCTCCTGCTGAAAAAGCTGCGCAATCCTATTCTGGAAAAACTTTCCGATAGCGCGTATCTTGGATACCGGCAGGGCCTGGCGTTTACCACCGATTCGTTTGTTATCAGCCCTATCGAGTTCCCCGGAGGCGACATAGGAAAACTTTCCGTCTGCGGCACGGTCAACGATCTGGCAGTGTCGGCGGCAGTGCCGGAATATCTGTCTCTTGCGCTTATTATTGAGGAAGGTTTTGGCTACTCCGCGCTGGAAAAGATTATCGATTCTGTCGCCTCAACCGCCTCCGCTGCCGGCGTGCGCGTGGTTACCGGGGATGTCAAAGTTGTTGAGAGAGGGGCGTGCGACAAGATCTTTATTACTACCTGCGGCATCGGCAGATTGCTCGATAACCGCCGGCTTTCGGTAGCGCAGATACGGCCGACCGACAAGATTATCATTACCGGCACCATCGCCCAACATGGGCTGGCGGTGCTGGCAAGCCGCAAGGGCCTTGCGCTGGGCAGGGGGATCAGAAGCGATTGTGCCTGTTTGCATGACCTATTGCTCCCTTTATTTTCCCATACTGCCGCAATCAGGTGTATGCGCGACCCTACTCGAGGAGGCCTGGCTACCCTCCTTAACGAGATCGCCGATGCTTCAGGGCTGGGGATGCATATCGAAGAGAAGCGCATTCCGATTGCCGGCCAGGTGCGGGCGGCCTGCGAGCTGTTGGGCATAGACCCTTTGTACCTTGCCAGTGAAGGCAGGGCCGTTTTGTTTGTGGCGGCAGACGCCGCCGAGAAGGTTGTACGGCTGTTACGCAGACACCCCCTCGGCGCACGTGCCAGGGTTATAGGTTCAGTCGCCGCTGAGGCTCCCCGCCGCGTAGTCCTCCATACGGGCCTTGGCAGCCGGCGTATCATTGAGATGTTGATCGGAGAGCCTCTGCCCAGGATATGCTGAGCGCATGAAAACCAGCGCCCCTCAAAAGAGATTTTACCGCGGCCTTATTCACCATAAAGACATTCATTCGCGCACTATCGCGGTCAGCGAGACGGACCTGCAGATTGGTACAGACAGGCCTGTCGATGTGCGGTTCGTAGAAGCCAGGATCCGGCAGTACCGTCGGCAAATCCAAGCCTATATCATTAAAGACCGAAAATTCCTCCATAGTTTGAAACCTATCGCAGTCGAATTGACCGCGCCGCCGATCATCAAACAGATGGCTCGGGCTGGCAGCCTGGCGGGGGTGGGGCCGATGGCTTCGGTCGCCGGCGCGATCGCCCAGTTTTTAGGCAGAGACTTGCTACGCAAAGGCTACAAGGACGTGATCATCGAAAACGGAGGGGATATATTCATCAAGAGCAGGCGTACCCGTCTGGTCGGCATATACGCCGGCAAACACCAGCTTTGGAACAAGATCGCCATCGCCATAAAGCCGCGACAGACACCCCTAGGCGTATGCACCTCCTCCGGTCGGCTCGGCCACTCCGTGAGTTTCGGTGATGCAGACGGGGTGGTCATTTTGGCGAAGAACGCCTCAGTAGCCGATGCCGCGGCGACCGCCGTAGCTAATACGGTCAATTCTTCCTCCGACCTGCCGCAGGCTATAGCCAGGGGCCGCCTCATACGGGGGGTGCGCGGGATAGTGGTTATTTTCCGGGAAAATTTAGCGGTTTGGGGTGACGTAAAACTGCAAAATAGCCCCTTGCGCTTTTGAGCCGGCAGGATTATAATATACTGTCGGTATAAGCGCTTTTTTTTACTGCCTTATTCCTAACAACCAATAAAATCAAGATGTTTAATCCGTCTAGTAATCCCGCGTAACGGTCGCTTGTCTCCTGTAAAGATGTAGACCGCAAGCCGCAAATAGCGAGTATGTTGACCACGTATATTTCTATACTTCTGTGCGGATTTTTAGCCAGCTTTTTTCTGATTTTTGCGCTTAAGAAGATACTCCCCGCATACCGGTTTTTACTCTCTTCATCGGGCATTCCCTTGGCCGGAGGGATCGGCATAGGCATTTCCTTCCTGTGTATCGGCCTTGCCAGCCTTTTTATCTACGGCGCCTTCTCCCCGCAGTCCAAAAGCCTTATTTTCAGCTCCTTTATCATGCTCATTTTCGGGATATTCGATGATTGGCGGGAAATGTCCGTGGGCGCAAAGCTGGCGGTGCAGATTTTTGCTACTGCGCTTTTGGTGTTTTCCGGTGTCCGCACACAAATCGTATTCTTGAGCCCCGCGCTTAACACGCTGTTGACCTTTGTGTGGGTCATCGGTATCATTAATGCCCTTAATCATCTTGACGTGATGGACGGATTAGCCGGCACCGTCGCGCTTATCGTAAGCCATGCTTTTTTTGTGGTATCAGTTTTAAATAAGAACATGGAAACCGCATTCCTGTCGCTGGCCCTGTCGGCAGGCGTGTTCGGCTTTCTTTTTTACAATCTTCCGCCGGCCAGGGTATACATGGGTAATGCCGGAAGCCACTTTTTAGGATTTGTACTGGCGGGGGTAGCAGTGATGATCAGCTATGCCTCTTCAGACCGCAAGTTGGCGTTATTGACCCCCTTGCTTATCGTGGGCTTTCCCGTGTTCGATACTGCTTTTCTTATTGTCGTACGCATGCGAAAAGAAAGGTCCGTTTTTAAGAAAAGCAACGACCATTTGGCCTTGAGGTTCCTGAAAAAAGGCTATTCCAAAAATAAAGCCCTGGCTTCTATGTCGGGATTGGCCCTGCTTTTTGCCTGTGCCGGTGTTGGGTTAAGCCAGTCCCCTAATATCATAGGAGCGGGCCTGGTGAGCGCAGTCCTGGTGATGAGCGCCGGGATTTCCTTGGCAATGGGCAGAGTTGAAATCCATGGTTAACAGGAAAAGAATCGTCATTCTGGGGGCGGGTCTGGCGGGACTGAGTGCCGCCTGGCACCTGCAAAGGAAAGGAATCGACTGCCTGGTTTTTGAGAAGGCCCCTGATGTCGGCGGCTTGTGCCGGTCAAAAAAGATCGGCGGTTTTGTTTTTGACTACGACGGTCACCTCCTGCACTTTCGGCATCGCTATACCTTTGAACTGGTCAAAGACTTCCTTGCCGATAACCTGAGCGAGCATCGTAGAAACTCCTGGATTTATTCCTCCGGCAGATATACCCGCTATCCTTTTCAGGCTAACCTTTACGGGCTCCCTTCTTCGATCGTGAAAGAATGCCTCATGGGGTTCATTGAAACGGCCAGGGAACAGCAGGAACAAGGGCGGGTTACTTTTTTTGACTGGATACACAAAAAATTCGGCAACGGCATCAGCAGGCATTTCATGGTCCCTTACAACACGAAATTCTGGACCATTCCCCCTGAAGAGATGACCTGTGAATGGCTTGACGGGTTTGTTCCCGTGCCGTCGCTACATCAGGTTATCGAAGGCACGATTCAGGAGAACAGAAAATCGTTCGGTTATAATGCGCATTTCTGGTATCCCAAAAAAGGCGGGATCAATGAGCTTGTGTCGGCATTGGCAAGCCGCATCAAAAATATTTATACCAATTGCCAAGTGACGGGGATCGATACCCGCAACAAATGCGTGCACCTTGACTCCGGCAGTAAAGAACGGTACGATCTTTTGATTTCAAGCATCCCCTTGCCGGACATCCCCCATATGGTTTCCGGTATGCCGAAGGCAGTTGCCGGTTTCTTTAAACGTCTACGCTGGAATTCGGTTTTTAACCTGAATATAGGCGTGGACAAACAGGATTATTTGGGAAGGCACTGGGTGTATTTTCCTGAAAAAGAGCTCAGCTTTTTCCGCGTCGGCTGCTTTCATAATTTTTCCTCTACCAGTGCCCCTCCCGGAAAAAGCTCCCTATATATCGAAGTGGCTTATTCTAAAGAGAAACCCATAGATAAGACAAAGATCATTTTTCATATTAAGGAAGACCTCAAAAAAGTAGGGATACTTGCGCAAGGGGACGGTATCGTCAGCGAAGACATAAACGACATAAAATACGCCTATCCTATCTATGACCGTCACTGGCAGCAGAACAGAAACGAGATCGTCAAGTATCTTGGGCACCACGATATCCTGCCTGTCGGCCGTTACGGGTCATGGCGCTATATGTCGATGGAAGACGTTATATTGGACGGCAAAGCGGTCGCGGAAAAGATCGGTGAAGAAGTATGAGCTTCGGTGAGCGGCTTCAAAAACTGGTTGGCCAGAGGCAGATCATCAAGAGCCTCGCCGTAAAGAACATCCACGATAAGTACGTTGGTTCCGCCCTGGGGGTATCCTGGGCGATCATAAACCCATTGTTGATTATGCTGGCGGTGACCTTTGTCTTCGGTCAGATCATGAAGACGGAAGTGAGATATTTTTCGCTGATGGTTTTGAGCGCCTTGTTGCCGTGGACCTTCTTTCTCAATTCGATATCGGAATCCGCCACCGCAATGGTTGCCAACGCCAGCGTCTTAAGGCAATTCGTAATGCTCAAAGAGGCAATCCCTCTGTCCGTCGTAGCGGCTAATTTCCTCAATTTTACATTCGGCTTCGCCGTCGTTATGCCCATTTTTATCATATGCAATCCCGTCATCATCCGCGTCCTTATCTTGCTGCCCGTTATTATCTGCCTGCACCTTATCTTTACGCTGGGCGTATCGTTGCTGTTGAGCGTGGCCGCCGTCTATTTTAAAGACCTTCCGCAGCTGCTAAATACCAGCATTATGTTTTTGTTCTGGTTGACGCCGATATTCTATTCTCTGGAGATGATCCCCGCGCGCTACCATTGGCTTATCCTCACCAATCCGAGTTCCTGCTACGTGCTTATTTATCGGGATTTGTTATATCACGGCTACGGAGGCAGGCTTGACCTTTGGCTGTTGGCGGTTTGTTTCGCAGCGGCAAGCCTCGTGGGAGGCTATCTCGTATTCCTGAAGGGAGAACATGCTGTCCTCAAGCATATTTAGACACAAGGTCGCGCCTCTGGCCTCTACAAAAGCAGTATCCCTGCGCCAAGCGTGGCTTAAATACCGCGTTGAATTTCGCCAGGAGGGTCGAATCGTTCCCGAAGACTTCTGGGCTCTGAAGGGTATCAATCTGGAAGTCGGCAAGGGCCAGATTGTCGGGCTCATAGGAGAAAACGGGGCAGGTAAGACATCGCTGCTTAAACTTGTTGCGGGGATGTTGGCTCCGGACAAAGGGTCCGTGGAAGTCAACGGCACCGTGTCGGCATTGATGGAGATAGGGGCCGGCCTGCAGCATGACCTGACCGGGCGGGAGAACATATATCTGGTGTCTTCGCTTTTCGGCCTTACGAAGGCGCAGGTTGATGAACGATTTGAGGATATCGTACGCTTCACGGAGATAGGCAAGTTTATCGATGCGCCCGTGAAGATCTATTCTCAGGGCATGTACATGCGTTTGGCCTTTGCGATTGCGATACACGTGCACCCCGACATCCTCCTGCTGGACGATATGTTTGTAGTCGGGGACGTGTACGCGCAGCATAAATGCGTACAAAAGATCTTCGAATTGAAAGACCAGGGGATGACCATTCTTTTTGCGCTCCAAGACCTGGAGATGCTGAAAAGGATTTGTTCCCGGGGCGTATTCTTAAGAGAAGGGGTCATTATCAAAGACGGCCCCATAGACGCCGTCTGCAGTTATTATATGGAGACCGTAGGCAGCCGCGAGGGTATCGGTATCGTGCAAAAGGACCCCCTGGGCGTGATCTTTAACAACGGGAAGCTTATCGTGAGGTGGAATAATCAAACCATTACCTGCAATTTAGGGGGGCACAGCAGCATGCGTATCGCAGGCCGGGAATACCTGTCAACCGCTGCCGAATGGCAGGTGCAGAAGGCCGGGCCTGGCGGCGATATCATCGCAGTGGGGCGGTGGCCGGATGTCCCCGTACGGCAACAGTGGAAGATACGCGTTCTTAGCGAGAAAGAATTTTTGTGGGATATTACGGTTCAACCGCAGGAACGGGTCCCCTTGGAGAAGATCGATGTGCGCACCTTTCTTGCGGATGCCTACAAGAGCTGGTTTACCTTGCAGGAAGAAAAGGATTTTCCCGATGTTTTTCTCCATATAACGCAAGGCAACTGCCCTATTATTGATGATTCGGTGGGAGGCATGGTAGGGGCCAGGGGTGCTGGAACCGTGCCGACGGTTGTCTTCGAGCAGCAGCGCAGCAACGGCAGGACCGTGTGTCAGGCAGGCAACACCGGCTCGGAGATCCACGGTAGGTTCATTCAGCACCGTCCTTCGTTGTCGGATCAGGATACCGGTTGTGCCGACGGCGCCTGCACGTCTTTTGTCTCCAGGGTAATGCTTTTTGATCCGGCACAGGAACATCAGGTGCAAGAGTATTTAGGGCGCCTGGCGCATTCGCGACAGGAGTCCGCCGTTATCCGAAAGGGGCCCCTGGCGCTTTATTGCAGGGACCACCGCGTTGACTTGTATTGGCAGGATATACCGCTTACCCGCGAAATGGGGTTAAATACGAAATTCAAATGCCAGGACCGGGATTACGATGCGGGCATGTGGGCGAAATGGGATGTCTCCAAGAAGAGCGAAACAGAGATCGATATCCGCGTTACCTGGGATGAACTCCCCTGCCTGGCGCAGACCTGGAGGTTGTCACTGCCTTCTGACGATACCGTCTCTTGGCAGGTCGAAACCAGCAGCGCCAATCCGGTAAAATTGAGGCAGAAACAAGTAGAGCTGGTGCTGGCTGACGGTTACGAAGGATGGTTTACGGCCGAGGAGCAGGGGGATTTTGAAATGCTGGAAAAGAAAGGCTCCGGCGTTGTCCTCAATAGATATATCAATACGCATATGGGGGTAAAGTGTGCCGGCTCATCGGAAGCTGCTTTTTTGCCGACGGTGCTGTTCTCGCAGGAAGATGCGGTGCCGCGCGCCTCTTTTTTTTCCAAGCGCCAAGACCAGGAATCCAGCACTGCGCTGCGATATCTGGAGGCGGCGCGGCAAGAGAGTATGTATAGCCCATCCGGCATCAGCGCCTATTTTGCAGGTAAGATACAGATAGGGCAATCCGTTCAGTATCCTATGGGCCAGCCGGCAGGCCGGCCGCAGTTGCGCACACCTGACCTGAGGCTGAAAAAAATGTCCGTTGCGTTTGATCACGGGAAAGGGAGATTCTTTTGGAAGAAGGCAGAGCTCACCAAGGGGCTGGGGATGTACGCTTCCGTATTTTCCGCAGGTATGTGGTACGATTCATCTCAGGCGTTTTGGGAACCCGTTGAGCAAGACAGGAATAGATTGAAGGTAGTCGGTCACTGGTGTTGGGTACCCATGACGCAGCGCTGGGAGATCAGTTTGCTCGATGCCGAAACCATTGAATGGAAGATCGAGCGGCGCGCGTGGGACAACTTCCTGCCGGAAAGGGAGCAGGTTAATATCATGCTTTCTGATACATATCGGGCCTGGGTTGTCCCCGGCCAAAGACAGGAGCAGTTCCCTGCGGGGTTCAAGGAGCACAACGGCGCCTTTTGGGACAGGCAATGGGATAAGACCGGGGCTTTTCCGATCGGCTTGGAAAAATGCCGCGTCCAAAAAAGGCTTTGGAGCAGATACTGGCTGCCGTCCGTTACGTTTGCATGCCCCGAGCATTGCCGTGTGCGCTGTTCCGCGATCGAGAACACCGATAATCTATTCCGGGCCCGCCTGCTTCAATACGAGCTGGAACCGGCCGGCAAGGACCAGGCTTATTTTACGGGCCGCATAAAGATAGGCATATAATGATAGCGATGGGGTTAAGGGCACAATTCAGGATTGCGCGCGCACAGAAAAAGAGGGAATCCCGCACTATCCGCAGGGAAGGCTTGAGCCTTTATGTGGATGACCAGTGCAGGGTAAGGCTGTACTATCAGTACACCGAGCTGACCAAATATTGTGGATTGAGCGCAGCGATACTGGCGGAAGGGGCCTGGTATTCTTCCGTTGACGCCAAGGCACAGGTAGAAAAGATCTCTGCGCAAGAGATGAGGATTGTCTGGAAAACACAGAACGCAGCGATGAAGCAGGTCTGGCACGTTCGCCTGGATCCCGAAGGGGTGATCGTCTGGGATGTGTCTGTAGCGCTGGATGAACCTTTGCGTATCGATGCGGGGAACGCGCGGGTGTTTCTATCGAAAGCCTATTCTTCCTGGACGATACCGTTAAGGGAAGGGGTTTTCCCGGAGGCGTTCGGTTCTGTTTGGCAGCCTCTGGATTTGACCGGTCAGCGCCGTGATTTCATCGGCTGCATGTCGTTGAATCCGGCCTGCCCGAGCGTTATCCTTAAAAATTCACAGACCATAAAAGGAGAGCTCGGGATCTTTAACTCCGACCTTAAACTCTCCTGCCGTGTATTGACACTTCAGTTTGAGAGCGCACAAGAACACTATCAAACCGGCACGCATCGTTATCTAGAAACTGTTATTCAGGTGTATCCTGATAAGGCTATTTTAGGAGGTATCCTTCACCACATGCGGCAGGAGGTAGTACGGGAACGCCTGCGGCAGGAAGAGGCCCTGCGTAAGGAGAAGCAAGAGCGCAAGAGGCAGGAAGAAGAGGCCCTGCGTAAGGAGGAGCAAGAGCGCAAGAGGCAGGAAGAAGAGGCCCTGCGCAAGCAACAAGAGGAGGAACGCCTGCGGCAGGAAGAGGCCCTGCGTAAAGAGGAGCAAGAGCGTAAAAGCCAGGAAGAAGATCTCAGGCTCCGCACCCTCCAGGCAGGCCCCTTGCGCATCTTTTTTGATCATCAGAGCCGGTTTCATTTCTATTATAACGATCAGGAGCTTACCAAAGAGGCGGGTCTGCGGGCCGGGATGCTGTCCGAAGGAAGCTGGTATGGTGCGTTTGATGCGCAATGCCAGATAGAAAAGCCATCTGAGGATACTATGCGGTTGGTGTTGACGCACCACAAGCTTCCCCTGACCCAGATATGGCACCTGCGGCTTAAACCCGAAGGCCTGCTTAGTTGGGATGTAGAGATGCACCTGCGGGAACCCCTGCGCATAGATCGGATGGATGCCGCCCTGTTCTTATCCAAGATCTACGAAAGCTGGGTCTTTCCCTCGCAGGAGGGCGCATTCCCTGCTTCTTTCGGGCCTGCCTGGCAGATGATGCACACCTCGCAGGACGGCGCAGAATTTATGGGCCTGGCTGCTGCCTTGCCTCAGATCCCCGGCATTACGTTAAAGAACCTCATGCACAGAGACCGGGCGCGCCTGCTTATCCAAAGCACTGATTTTAAACTGGCCTCGCGCGTGCTGGAGTTGCAATTCGATAGCCAGCAGGAGTATTATTCCGCCGGCACCTATCCTTACCTGAAAGCCGTTATTGCATTTCATCCCGATAAAGCCTTTCTTGATGACATCGTCACCAAGATACGCCGTCAGCAGGAGGAAGAACGCCTGCGGCAAGAAGAGGCCCTGCGCAAAGAGGAGCAAG
>DATJPV010000029.1:0-29220 GCA_035506195.1 Patescibacteria group bacterium
GTGCCGAAGAAGGGAGTTGAACCCTTACGAGGTTACCCTCATCGGTTTTTGAGACCGACGTGTATGCCATTCCACCACTTCGGCAATATATTTTATTGACGCAAGCTATTTTATATTCTAAAATAGCAACGGTCAACAGATAATTTTTGGGGGGCTGTCCCCCCTAGATTTCGAGGTCAACGAAGCTGACCTCGAAATCTAAGCAAGGGGGACGCCCCAAGGCGATAATCGGTTATAAGCTTGGGGCTGTAGCTCAGCTGGGAGAGCACTTGCATGGCATGCAAGGGGTCAGGAGTTCAATCCTCCTCAGCTCCACCACTGCAAAGGGGACGCTTCTCTTGAGGGAAGCGTCCCCTTATGGTATAATCCATACATTATGCGACTGGGTGTGCATGTTTCTTTGGCGGGCGGTAAGGTCTATGAGGTTTTCAGCCGGGCCGCGCAGCTTAAGTGCAATACCCTGCAGTTCTTTTCCCGCAGCCCCCAGCGCTGGCGGGACAGCAAGCTTGACCCTGCGGAGATTGAAGAATTCAACCGGCAGCGGGAGAAATACGATATAAAGCCGGTTTTTATCCATATATCGTATCTGATCAATCTTGCCTCTCCCGACCGCAGGCTTTACGACGGCTCGGTGAGGGCCTATGTCGAAGATATCCTGGAGGCCCAGGCGCTCGGCGCCGATTACATCGTTACGCACATGGGTAGCCATAAGGACACCTATGAATCGGCAGGCCTGAAGCGGCTGACCCGGGCTTTGAACCGGATCCTCCAAAAGACCGCGCTTTCCCAGGTCGGGATATTGCTGGAAAATACCGCCGGTTCGGGCTCCTGGCTGGGGTATAAATTTTTACACCAAAAAAAGGTCTTGGCAGGCTTAAAATCCCGCCAGCGGGTCGGCCTATGCCTTGATACCGCGCATGCGTATCTGGCCGGCTACGATATTGCCACGGAAGAAGGGCTGGAAAAGATGCTCGGCGAAATAGACCGGCTGGTCGGCCTGGACCAGATTAAGCTCATTCACCTTAATGATGCCAAGGGCGAGTTGGGCTCGCACCATGACCGGCATGAGCATATCGGCAAAGGCTCTATCGGCGCGGAAGGGATGCGCCGGATCATCAATCATCCGCGATTAAAGAATATCCCGCTGATCCTGGAAACCCCGAAAGATTCAGAGCGGGCAGATGCGCTTAATTTGAGTGCGGTCAGAAGGCTGAGGAAAGTATAGTATGTATCCTTTTAAGGAAATCGAAGAAAAATGGCAGAGGTTCTGGCAGGCGGAAGGGGTCTTTAAGGCCACCTGGCGCAAGGACAAGCCCAAATACTACTGCCTGGAGATGTTTCCCTATCCTTCCGGCAAGATCCATATGGGCCATGTGCGCAACTACACGATTGCCGACGTAGCCGCGCGTTTCAAGATGCTGCAGGGATTTAACGTTTTGCACCCCATGGGGTTCGACGCCTTCGGGCAGCCTGCGGAGAACGCCGCAATTAAAAACAAGACCAAGCCCGACATCTGGACGCATAAGTGTATCGATTGGATGCGTATCGAGCTTAGAAAAATGGGTTTTTCCTACGATTGGGACAGGGAAATTTCTACCTGCGACAGCGACTATTACAAATGGAACCAGTGGATCTTCCTGAAGATGTTCGAGCAGGGCCTGGCCTACCGTAAGGCCTCTGCGGTCAACTGGTGCCCTTCCTGCGAGACGACCCTGGCTAACGAAGAAGTTATCGACGGCGGGTGCTGGCGGTGCCACGCAAAAGTGGAACAGAAAGAGCTGGAGCAATGGTATCTGAAAATTACGGCATACCGGCAGCGCCTCCTGGAAGACCTGGGGCAGTTGCGGCAGTGGCCGGAGCGGGTCATCGCCATGCAAAACAACTGGATCGGCAGAAGCCAGGGGGTGGAGATCCACTTCCGGCTTAAGGATTCCGGTGCCATAATCCCGGTTTTTACCACTCGCGTGGATACGATTTTCGGCGCAACGTATATTGTCCTGGCGCCGGAACACCCGCTGGTCAAAGAGATCATTAAAGGCAAACCGCAGGAAAGGCAGGCTCTGGAATTCATCGAGAAAACGGCCAAGGAGAGCAAGGTCGTACGCTCTTCTTCCGACGTAAAGAAAGAAGGCGTCTTTACCGGCGCCTACGCCGTAAACCCCGTCAACGAAGAAGCTATCCCGATCTGGATCGCGGATTATGTGCTCATGGAGTACGGCACGGGCGCGATAATGGCGGTGCCTACGCATGACCAGCGCGATTTCTTATTCGCCAAAGAACACGGCTTGCCGTTGCGCATAGTCATTGCACCCAAAGAGAACACGCCTGTTTCGGCGCAGGCGCTGCAGGAGGCCTATGAAGGAGACGGCTTCCAGGTCAATTCCGGGCAATTCAACGGCTTGCCGAACCAGGAAGCAAAGCTTGCTATTGCCCAGTGGATGGAAAAGGAAGGGATCGGCAAGATCCAGACGCATTGGCGGCTGCGCGATTGGCTTATCTCCCGCCAGCGTTACTGGGGTACGCCCATTCCGATGATGTATTGCCCCGCCTGCGGCGTGGTGCCCGTGCCGTATGCGGACCTTCCGGTTGAGCTGCCTGCGGATGCGCCGTTTACCGGCAAAGGGGGAAGCCCCTTAAGTAAGGTCAAGAAGTTTGTCGACGTAGTTTGCCCTGTGTGCAAGGGGCCGGGCCGCCGGGAGACCGATACCATGGCGACTTTTTTTGATTCCTCCTGGTATTTCTTGCGATTTTGTTCCCCGCGGCTGGATTCGGCACCTTTCGGCAAGGAGGAAGCCAAATACTGGATGCCGGTCGACCAATACATCGGCGGGATAGAGCATGCGATCCTGCATCTTCTGTATTCGCGCTTTTTCACCAAATTTTTCAAGGATCTCGGTCTGATTGATTTCGAGGAGCCTTTCCAGCGCCTCCTGACGCAGGGCATGGTGCTAAAGGATGGAGAGGTCATGTCGAAATCGCGCGGGAATACCGTTGATCCGGATTCCATCATCGCTGCATACGGCACGGATACCCTGCGGCTCTTTATCCTGTTTGCCGCGCCGCCGGAAACCGAACTGGAGTGGGACGACCGGGGGATAGAGGGCGCGTTTAAATTTCTAAACCGGGTCTGGCGCATCCAGGAAAACCTGGTTGAAAAGTCAGAAGAGTCCTTAACGCGGGCCCTGCACAAGGCGATCAAGCGCGTCACGGAAGACATTGCGGAGTTTAAATTCAATACCGCGATCGCCGCGCTGATGGAGCTGGTCAATGCCATATACCAGTCCGGCGCGGATAAAGAGGTATTTTCAAAGCTGGTGCTCCTGTTGTTCCCTTTTGTGCCGCACTTCTGTGAAGAGCTCTGGCAGATACTGGGGAATAAAGAGAGTATCTGTAACGCCGCCTGGCCGCAGCATGATCCGGCCATGCTGGTTGAGCGGTCCCTTGTTATTGTGGTACAGATAAACGGGAAGGTGCGCTCGAAGATAGACGTAGACGCGGATATCGCCGAAGATTCCCTTAAGGCGCGCGTGCTTGCCGATGAAAAAGTAAGGGAATGGATGCAGGGCAAGCCCGCCAAACACATCGTCGTTGTTCCCAAGAAGCTGGTCAATATAGTTATCTAAGGCCAGGCGTACGTTAGGGCAGAAAGACAGAACGCTTCTCCTTAAGAGAAGCGTTCTGTCTTTTTTTGTTAGATTCCGTCTTCCCCGGCGTCAATTAAGCTAGGAGGAGCACGGCTATGTTTAATTTTACCGGCGATGAACGCCGCATCATCCTATGCGTGACCGCCTTCGCGCTTCTGGGCGCCCTTATCAGCGTCGTCTTAAAAACAAACAGCCGGGCCGTTGCGGCTTGGTGCGCCGACGAACGCCTGGGGAAGGTCGACCTTAACCGGGCTGATACGCATACGCTCATGAGCGTAAAAGGTATTGGCGCCAAGCTCGCTGAACGCATCGTTGCCTATAGGCAAGAGCAGGGAGGTTTCTCTTCTACCGAAGAGCTAAAGAACGTCGAAGGCATATATAACTGGCGATACGAAAAGATAAAAGATGCGGTTTTCATTACCTCATCCCGTTAACCGGCCGCTGTCGGTTTTAGCGGCAGCGTTTTGCGCGGGCGTTGCCGCTGCCGAATGGTTCCCGGCACATTTTTTTGCCGTATACCTGTTTGCCTTGGCCTGCTGGGTAGTCATGTACGGCCTGCGCAACAGGCCCTTGCTCTTCGGCATAAGCGCCTGTGTGTGTATTTGTTCTATCGGATGCCTCTGGTGTAAGGCCAGCCAGGTATATCCGGGGCACCACCTGTCCGCTCAAAAGATCATCATGCGCGAGGCAACCTACACCGTTAAAGGTTTCGTGGATGACGAGCCGGCCAACGCAGACGCAAAGATGACCTTTGGTTTCCGCGTCCAGCAAATAAGTGATGGCGTTTACCCCCGCACCTGTAGCGGCAGGCTCCTTGTTTGTATCGGCGATGGTAAAGATATTGATTACGGCCAGCAGCTTCTGTTGCGCGGCAGGCTGCATACCCCCTTTGGCGCCGGCCGGTTCAGGCGCGCCGGGTACGGGCAATACCTGAGGCGCCAGGGCATCTGGTATATCCTGAACGTTCAATCAGAGGCTGACGTGGTGCGCTTGGCTGATAACAAGGGTAGCCGCGTTAAAAAATTCGCCCTGCAGGTGAAGCGCAAGATGCAGGAAGCCATCTTTGAACGCGTTTCATTCTCGGCCTCAGGCCTGGTAGCGGCAATGATCCTGGGAGACAAGAGCCGGCTGTCCAGGTTCATCTATGAGAGTATGGTTAAGACCGGAACCGTGCATATCCTGGTTGTCAGCGGCTCCAACGTGGGCATCGTTAGTTTTGCGCTGAATCTGCTTCTGAAGTCAATGCGCCTGTCCAGAAGGATACGGTTTGCAGCGCTTATCCCGCTGTTAGTATTGTATTGCCTGGTCACCGGCGCTTCCACACCGGTTGTCCGGGCAACGGTCATGGCCATTGTTTTTCTATCCGCTTACTTTGTACGGCGTCAGCCTGATATATATAACGCCATGGCCCTGGCAGGGTTGCTTATCGTTGGCTTTAATCCCGGCCAGTTGTTTGATATCGGATTCCAGCTTTCTTTTGCCAGCGTCTTCGCTATTGTCTGTATATATCCCAAGTTGAAGGCATGCATAAAGCCCGGCTGGCTTAAGATAAAGGGGGCGAGGTATCTGCTTGAGGCAGGCCTTGTCTCTTGTTCTGCCTGGCTGGCTACGGCAGGGCTGGTCGCCTACTATTTCAAGATCTTTTCCCCGGTTACCGTATTGGCCAATCTTATTATCGTGCCGTTGGCCGCAGTGATCACCCTGTGCGGTTTTATCCTTATCGCCTCAGCCTTCTGTTGTCCAATCCTAGCCGGACTCTTCGGATTAAGCGCTGAGCTGTTCGTGAAGCTCCTTTTGTGGTGCAACGCGCTCCTGTTGGCGCTTCCCGGCGCCTCTTTCCGCTTCGCCTGAAAGCCTCCGGCCTTAATTCGGTTGACAAAATTCGGTGCGTATGTTACAGTAAACACTGATGAAAAACCGAAAATTAATCCTCGCAGCCGTTATTGTCGGCTTGGCGATAAGCCCTGCCTACGCGTACTGGATCTGGACTCCTAAGACCGGTAAATGGATAAATCCTAAAACCGTCCCCAAGGCCAGCCCCCAGGAGCAGCTTGAGTACGCCAAGGTCTTTTATGAGACCAAGAAGTACGAAGACGCCAAAAGGGAATTCAAAAAACTGATCAAGGTCTATCCCAAGGCTGCGGAGGCCGCAGAAAGCCAGTATTACCTAGGGCTTATCGAGGAAGCGCAGGGCGATCTCTACGAGGCATTCAAGGCCTACCAGAAGGTTATCGACAAATACCCGTTTTCCGAACGGATACAGCAGATTATCGAGCAAGAATACAAGATCGGCGAGGCCTTTACGTCGGGTGAAAAACGCAAGGCCTTAGGGATTGTCTTGCCGGTCGAAAACCCCGCGATCGAGATATTTACCAAAGTGGTGGATAACTCTACCTACGGCCCCCTGGCTCCCAAAGCCCAGTATAAGCTGGGCCTGGTGCTCAAGGAAGTAGGCAGGAGTTATGAGGCAGAGGAGGCGTTCAACAAGGTCATCGCCAATTACCCCGAGAGCGAATGGGTGGAGCCGGCTAAGTTCCAGCTGGCTTCTTGCCGTGCCTCCGAATCCCAGGGGTCTGATTATGACTACGGAGCCACAAGAGAGGCTAAGGAGAAGTTCGAAGCGTTTGTCCGGGAATATCCCGATGCGGTGTTGTCTAAAAAAGCGCAAGAGAACATCCGGGCCTTAAGCGAAAAAGAGGCCAAGAGCAGTTACGATATCGCGTTCTTTTACGAAAAGCAGAAGAACTGGGAATCAGCCAAGATATATTATAATGACGTTATCACCAGGTACAAAGGCACCTCCTGGGCGGCAAAGTCCATGGAGCGCCTGAACATCCTGGAGCGCAAAGAGAAGAAGCGCTAGGAGAGCCTTGTGATGAAGCCCGTTGCGGCGGCGTTGTTGTGTATGTGTTGCGGATTGGCCGGCTGCGGTTATACCACCCGCTCCATGATCGCTCAGGAGTTCAGGACTATCCATGTGGTGCCGTTCGTCAACAAGATCGACATCACCCTGGAAAATAACGCGGCCTCGAAATACAAGATCTATAAACCGGGCCTGGAAACGGATATCACCCGCGCGGTCGCCGATAAATACCTTTTTGACGGCAACCTGAAACCCTCAGAACAAGCTGTAGCAGATTTGACCTTGAAGGGCGAGCTGGTAGAATTCCGCCGTGACCCGCTTCGCTATACCGATAACGACGAGATAGAAGAATACCGGATCAATATCGTGGTTAACTTAAGCCTTTTTGATAACCGCAAGCAGCAGGTGGTCTGGGAAGAAAAGAACTTTACCGGCGATACCACCTATTTTACCAGAGGGGCAGCGGTAAAATCGGATGACGTTGCCGTCAGTGACGCCGTAAAAGACATTGCCCGCAGAATCGTAGAGCGTACGGTGGAGCAGTGGTAAAGAGTCAAAATCCCGTCTATCTACTCATCGGCCAGGACAGCCTCTCCAAAGACGTAAAAATCAAGGGTATAAAAGAAGAATTCCTGTCCAGCGATACCGCAGATTTCAACCTGGATGTGTTATATGGCCCGGACCTCAACCTGAAGGGCCTGCAGGAAAAGCTGTTGTCCCTCCCCCTTAAGGCAACCCGCAGGATCGTGATCATCAGGCAGGCGGATGAGCTTAAGCCGCAGATCAAGGATTTCCTTTCCGCATACGTAAAAAAGCCCTATCCTTCCGTGCTCCTGATTGTCGATATCGAACGGTTTAGCCCCAAAGACAGTTTTGCAGCCGGCATTGCGCCGTATGCGCAGGTGTCCCGCTTCAAAGAATCTGGGCGCCTGGATGCTTTTATGCTCGGCCGCCAGATCGATGCGGGCAGGCCCGGGTATGCCCTCGCCACACTGCATCAGCTTTTGAGTAATGGGGAAAAACCAGAACGGATCCTTGGGGGGTTACGGCACGCTGTGGAAGCCGCACGGGTCAGCGGCCCTCAAGCCAGAAGAAGGCTTAAGGCGCTGCTTGTCTGCGACACCGATATCAAGACAGGAAAACTGCGGCCGGATTTTGCGCTAGAAAGGCTCGTAGTAAAACTGTGTGCTTCGGTTAAGCGCTTTTAGCGCCGGCCCTGGCAAGCCCGAGTGCTAAGCGCGATTTTTTTCGGCTGGCAGTCCCGGAACGGATGATCCCTTTTTTGGCCGCCTTATCCAGCTGGGAGAATATTTTTTGCAGTAGAGGTTTTGCTTCGCCGGTATTTTTGCCCGATAGCAATGTTTGGAACTTTTTCAGAGATTTCTTGAGCTGCTGTTTTACCTTTAGGTTCCTCAGGTGCCTCTTTTTAGCTACGCGCTGCCATTGTATGGAACTTTTGCGTCTAGGCATAGTGTGTCTCCTTTAAGGCGGCTATATTAGCATACTTCATTGCCCATGTCAACAAACAAATCCATCATTCGCTCTGCCGGGGTTATCGGCGTGGCTACGCTTTGCTCCCGGCTGCTGGGTTTTATCCGCGATATAGTCATTGCCCGGCTTTTCGGGGTGTATCTGTATGCCCAGGCGTTTGTCGTTGCCTTCAAGATCCCGAATCTTTTTCGCGACCTGGTTGCCGAGGGAGCGGCTAACGCTGCCTTTGTCCCGGTTTTCAGCGAGTATTCGGTAAAACACAGCAAAGAGGAGTTCTGGCAGCTGGCCGGCGTGGTCTTAAACCTCCTTGTGGTGATCTTGATGGCGATTACCATCTTGGGGATTGCGTTTTCTCCGCTGATCGTTCGGCTTATCGCCCCTGGGTTTATCTCTGACCCGCAGAAACTAGCCACTACCGTCACCTTAAACCGCATTATTTTCCCGTATATCCTGCTGATCAGTCTGGCGGTGTATGCTACGGCCCTGCTTAATTCGTTGAAATATTTTACCATTCCGGCGTTTGCGCCATGCCTTTTGAACGCTTCTATCATCGTGTGCGCGCTGCTCTTCGGGGAGGGGGTGCAAGGCCTGGCGTGGGGCGTGCTTGCCGGAGGAGTTTTGCAGCTTGCGGTCCAAATACCGAGCCTTTACCGCAGGGGCTTCCGCCTGAAACTCGCCATTGATCTGCGGCACCCCGAGCTAAAGAGCATCAGCCGGCTGATGCTGCCCCGGCTTTTTAGTTCCGGGATCTACCAGTTGAATAATTTCGTCGATTCGATCTTCGGATCCCTGGCTTTTGTGGTAGGCGAGGGAGGGGTAGCGGTGCTGTATTTTGCCTACCGGCTCATTCAATTCCCTTTGGGGATATTCAGCAACGCCCTTTCTCAGGCTATCCTGCCGACCTTTTCCACGCAGGCCCTGGAGCCCGGCCAGGAGGACCTGAAGCGTACGCTTTCTTTCGGATTGAGGGCGGTCTTTTTTGTGATGTTGCCCGCATCGGCAGGCTTCATGACGCTGGCGCAGCCAATCGTCCGCACGCTCTTCGGAGGCGGGAAGTTCGACGCCTACTCCGTGGAGGCGACGGCCAACGTCCTGCTTTTTTACAGCCTGGGGCTGTGTTTTTATGGCGCCACGAAAGTTGTGCAGTCCTGCTTCTTCGCGCTCAAAGACAGCCTTACTCCCGCGAAGGTTTCGGTAATAAGCCTGGGGATGAACGTGGCGTTAAATACCGCGTTGATGTTTCCCATGAAGGTGGCGGGGTTGGCGCTTGCCACTTCGATATCGGGGATTGTCACGTTTTTGATCCTTGCGTTTATGCTGGACGGCAAGTTAAAAGGGTTCGACCTGCGGCCGGTCGTCGCCGCGTTTGGCCGCATCCTGGCTGCGAGCATCGGCATGGGCCTGGTCTGTTCCTATTTTTCCCGCCACAATATCTTCCCGGGTAATGATATCGCTACCCGCGTACTGAATCTTGTCCTGGCCATTGGCGCGGGGCTGGCATCCTATGGCATATTCTGCGTGTTGTTCCGGGTCAAAGAATTAAAAGAATTGTGGCAGTGGTTAGTCAGGAGGGGGTAATCTATGACGCAACACATACGGGCGAGGTGGAAATCGTTTGCCATATTCACTATTTTATGCGGGCCCATTGTCATTTTATGGGGGCTGGTCGCCCTCACCAACCCTGCGGGCTGGCCGGGGCTGTGCATCAGCGTTGGGCTGCTGGTCGGATTCTGGTTATGGTTCTGGGGATTGGAGATCATCATTGAAGACGACCGGATTATCTACCGCACGCTTTTCTGCCGCAAAGAAGTGGCGTACGCTGCCATTACGAAAGTCCAGATAAGCATCGGAGCGAATCAGAAGGGATATTACCGTCTGCACATCTACGACCGCGGCCGGTTTGCGCAGGAGCCCTTGGCGATCAATATTAAACCGTTCGAACCCCGGGACTTAAGCGCAGCGCTCAATACGCTGGCGGCCAGGGCTCCGGCAGCGGAATTCGACGGCAAGTCGCTTCAGCTCAAGGATGGCAAGATAGGGCCGATTATACGCGAAGGCGTAAGCAAGCTTTGGCCGGTCTTGTTATTTATATTACTGGCTGTATGTATCGCTGTCTTCTTACGGCTCGTAGTTACGTATCCTTCATCGTCATGTCCGCTACGCTAAAACATAAAATTGCGCAGTTGCCCGATGCGCCCGGGGTCTACGTGTTTAAAGACAGCCGCGGCCAGATCCTGTACGTGGGCAAGGCTAAATCCTTAAAGAGGCGCGTGCAGTCATACTTAAGCCGCCTGCTTTCCGCCAAGACGCAGGCGATGGTTGCCAAAATCGCGGATCTTGAATACCGGCTTACTTCTTCAGAGAGCCAGGCGCAGTTGCTGGAGGCCGCGCTGATCAAGGAAAAGCAGCCTCCCTATAATATCAGCCTCAAAGACGACAAGTCTTTCCCCTGGATTAGAATTACCCGGGAGGAATTTCCCGTGGTGTCTGTCTGTAGAAGGAAGAAACCGCAGGCCGGCGATACCGCGGTATATTTCGGGCCCTACACCAATGCGGGTTACCTGCGCCAGGCTATCAAAATCATCCGCAGAATCCTGGGGTTTCGTTCCTGCCGGGTCATGCCGAAATTCGCTTGCCTTTACGGAAAGATCCATCTATGCCCGGCCCCCTGCGTCGGCCGCATCGGCTCGGCCGATTACAAAGAGATTATCAAGAACATCACTTTGATCCTGAATGCGCAATACGACACGCTGCTGGAGAGGCTCTCCTGCCGGATGCGGGAACTTGCCGGCCGGCAGCAGTTTGAAGAAGCGGCCTGCATCAGGGACCAGGTCTATGCCTTAAGCGCCCTTACGCAGGATAAAAAGCAGCCGTACGGCATCGATGCGCTGGAAGGCCTGAGGCTTTTGCTTCGATTGGAGCGCCTGCCGCGCAGGATCGAGGCCTTCGATATCTCCAATATTTCCGGGAAACAGGCGTGCGGCTCCATGGTAAGTTTTTGGCAGGGCCTGCCGGATAAAAAAAATTACCGCCGTTTCCGTATTCGGACCGTCGAGGCTATTGATGATTACGGCATGATCCGGGAAGTGGTCCATCGGCGCTACACCCGGCTGCTTGAGGAGCGCCTGCCTTTGCCTGACCTGGTACTCATCGACGGCGGCAAGGCTCACCTGGCGGCGGCGCAGGAGGAGATTACGAAGCTGGGTATCGATCTGCCGCTGGCCAGCATTGCCAAAGAGAAAGAGCATATATATACCAGGCATGCCCCGGGCCCCCTGCGCCTGGGCCATGATGAGCCGGCGCTCAACCTGATCCGCCGGGTCAGGGATGAGGCGCATCGGTTCGCATTGAGCTATCACCATATCCTGAGGCGTAAGAAAACGCTTGGAGCATGAAAGTAACCCCTTTTGCCAGAAGAGTATATAGGGCAACAGCCAGTATTCCGCTGGGCCAGGTGCGTACCTATAAGTGGGTAGCCGCAAAGGCCGGCAACCCCAAGGCGGTACGCGCGGTAGGCCAGATTTTGAAACGCAACCCTTTTCCGCTGCTGATTCCCTGTCACCGGGTCGTGCGCAGCGACGGCGATATCGGAGGCTATGCCCGCGGCAGGAGGGCAAAAGCGGTGCTGTTAGATTTAGAGCAGGCGATCCGTAAAAATATGGTATAATAAGCCGGGAGGCAACGATGAGCATAAAAAAATATTTGAAGCTGATGGTGGAAAAAAACGCTTCCGACATGTTCTACCGTGCCGGCGCCAACGTGCGTATGCGCATTGACGGCCAGGTGGTGCCGATAGAGGACCGGACTATCGGTCTGGACGAAGTCAAGGACGCGGTTAAAGAACTGACCTCAAGCGAGATCACCGAGTTCTTCCAGAAGAACCTCGATGTGGATTTCGGCATCTTCATCCCCGAGATGGGCAGGCGTTTTCGCGTAAGCATCTTTATGCAGCGCAACTGGCCGGCGCTGGTCATACGCAGCATCCGTTCCGACACCCAGACTTTCGAAGACCTGGCTTTGCCGACCGAGACGCTCAAGAAATTATGCATGGAAATGCGGGGATTGATTTTGCTTACCGGCGCCGCCGGTAGCGGTAAATCCACCACGATCGCCAGCATGATCGAGTACATCAACGTCAATGCCAAAAAACACATCCTTACCGTTGAGGAGCCTATCGAGTTTACCTTTAAAGACAAGAATTCCATCATCAACCAGAGAGAGCTCAATATAGATGTTGCCTCTTACGGGATAGCGCTGCGCGCCTTTACCCTGCAAAGCCCCGACGTCATTTATATCGCCAACATCCGCGATCAGGAAACAATGAGTGCTGCGCTTACCGCCGCCGAAACCGGGGTGCTGGTATTCAGCACCCTGCACACCGTTAATGCCTCACAGAGCGTGGAGCGCATTATCAATTTCTTCCCTCCGCACCAGCACCAGGAGGTGTGCCTCCAGCTGTCGTATCTGCTCAAGGGGGTCATATCGTTGCGGTTGGTGCCGGTCAAAGACGGCGCCGGCCGCCTGCCGGCCTATGAGATCATGCTGTTGACCCCTACCATCAGCCGTCTTATCCGCGAAGGAAAAGTGCTGGAGATCCCTCAATATATCGAAGAGGGCGGGGTCTTCGGGATGCAGTCGTTTAACCAATCATTGATAAACATGGTCAGAGAAGGCAAGATCACCGAAGAACAGGCCATCGGTTTTGCGGACAATAAGGAAGAGTTCTTATTGACCCTGCGGGGCATCAAAAGGGCATAACGTATTTCGGATCGGAGGATATATGCTTGAAGATACAAAAGCAAGGCTCTTGTCGTTGCACGCCCACCTCGAACAACTGCGGGGTTATCTTTGATGTAGATAATAAAAAGAAGGTAATCGAAGAGCTGTCTGTGCGGATGTCTTCTCCCGGTTTTTGGGATAACCAGGACGCCTCTTCGAAAGTGGTCAAACAACTCAAAGGCTTGCGCCTGAGCGTTGACTCCTGGCAGTCGGCGTTTACCAAATACCAGGAATTGCAGGAGTTGGCGGACATCCTTAAGGACGGCGAGACGCAGATGTTGGCCGATGTGGGGCGGGGGCTCGATGCGCTCGAAGGCGAAATCGAGCATCTGGAATTCAAGACCCTGCTTGCCGGGGAACTCGATAAGAACAGTGCGATATTGAGCATTAACGCCGGCGCCGGCGGCACCGAATCTTGCGATTGGGTGTCGATGCTCTTCAGGATGTATAGCCGTTGGGCAGAGGGCAGGGGTTACGGCGTCAAAACGATCGACGTACTGCCCGGGGAAGAAGCCGGGATCAAGAATATTACCGCGTTAGTCGAAGGAGAATACGCCTACGGGTATCTGAAAGCGGAGCGCGGGGTGCACCGCCTGGTGCGTATTTCGCCATTTGATGCGAACAAGCGCCGCCACACTTCTTTTGCTTCGGTGGACGTGATACCGGAGGTAGAAGAGGAGATCGACATAAAAATAGAAGAGAACGACCTGCGCATCGAGGTGTTCCGTTCGCAAGGCGCCGGCGGCCAGAGCGTCAATACCACCGATTCGGCGGTGCGCATGACCCACATCCCTACCGGGATAGTCGCGCAGTGCCAGAATGAACGCTCCCAGTTCCAAAACAAGCAAACGGCGCTTAAGATCCTGAAGGCGCGCCTGTACGAATTCCAGCGCAAGAAGCAGGAAGAGGAATTATTCAAGCAGTACGGAACGCAGAAAAAGAAGATCGAGTGGGGCAGCCAGATACGTTCGTACGTGCTGCACCCTTACACCATGGTCAAAGACCACCGCACCGAACAGGAAACAGGCGATGCCGGGCGCGTCTTGGATGGGAAGCTCGATGATTTTATCGAAGCCTACCTAAAACAGAACGTTACCAAAGGATAGCACGCATGCTGGGTTTTATTAAGCAGCAGTTACTTCGGCAAAAACAGGGCACCATCAAAAACAGGTATCCCCTGGTCAATATCGTTTTGCATCCCGACATGCCCAGCCCCTCGCTGGGTAAGATGGTAGAGGCATCCGCTATTGTGCATAAGGTCAACGCGCTCGAGCGCAAGATGGTAGGCCTTACCGACAAGGAATTCAAAACCAAGACCGAAGAGCTGAAGGTGCGCATTGCCCAAAAGAGCGAGGGGCACGAGGCGCATTTTCGGGAGCTGCGGCAGGCTATCGAGGAAGCAGCCATCCAGGAGGAAAAGGAGAGGCTTAAAGACAAATTGAAATCGCTGCGCAATACGATATTCGAAGACGTGCTCCCCGAGGCGTTCGCGCTGGTGCGCGAGGCCTCCAAGCGGACCATAGGCTTAAGGCATTTTGATGTCCAGATTGCCGGAGGCTTGATCCTGCATGAAGGCAAGATCGCCGAGATGTCCACCGGAGAAGGAAAGACCCTGGTGGCAACGCTGCCCGCCTATCTGAATGCCCTCCTGGGCAAGGGCGTGCATGTGGTTACCGTCAACGATTACCTGGCCCGCAGGGACCGCGACTGGATGGGGCCCGTCTATGAGTTCCTGGGATTAAGCGTTGGGGTTATCCAGCACCAGATGTCCGACGAACAGCGCCAGGTGGCCTATGCCTGCGATATTACCTACGGCACCAATAACGAATTCGGGTTCGATTACCTGCGCGATAACATGAAGTACGACCTCAAGGACCTGGTGCAGAGGCCCTTTTATTACGCGATCGTTGACGAAGTCGACTCTATCCTTATCGATGAGGCGCGCACCCCGCTGATCATTTCCGGCCCGGCCGAAGAGTCTACCGATAAATATTATGTCGCCGACAGGGTCATCCCCAAGCTCAAGGGCCGCAAGATACTGGAGAAAGAACAGATCGAGGCCAAGCACCGCGGAGAAGACCCTTCTAAAGGGTATGATTATGTCATCGATGAAAAAGCGCACGCCGCCTACCTTACCGAGCAGGGGGAGGCCAAGGCGTGTACGATGCTGGGTATCGGCAATATGCATGACATGGAGACCATGGAGTGGCGCCACCATATCATCCAGGCCCTTTCCGCCCACAATTTGTACCAGAAGGACGTGCACTACGTTATCAAGGACGGCGCCGTGATCATTGTCGACGAATTCACCGGCAGGATGATGCCGGGCAGGCGCTGGTCTGACGGCCTGCACCAGGCAGTGGAGGCAAAGGAAGGCTTGAAAATAGAGCGCGAAAATCAGACGCTGGCGACCGTTACCTTCCAGAATTACTTCCGCATGTATGAAAAATTAGCCGGCATGACCGGAACCGCCTTTACCGAAGCCAACGAGTTCAAGGCGATCTATAAACTTGACGTTGTGGTTATCCCTACCAACAAGCCCCTGATCCGTACCAATCATCCCGACCGCGTCTATAAGACCGAAGAAGAGAAGTTCGATGCGGTGGTAGAGGAGATCGTCGAGCTGCACAAGGCGGGCAGGCCCGTGCTTGTCGGCACGATCTCTATCGACAGGTCGGAGCGGCTTTCCGAGATGCTCCGGCGTAAGGGCGTGACGCATCAGGTCCTCAACGCCAAATACCATGAACAGGAAGCCCAGATCGTTGCCCAGGCCGGCAGGTTCGGGGCAGTGACTATCGCTACCAATATGGCCGGACGCGGAACGGATATCCTGTTGGGCGGCAATCCGGATTTCATCGCCAAAAGCGTGATCAAGGAGAAACTGGCTCCGGAAGACCCTGCCTATGAAACCGAGTATAGGGCGCTGTTGGAAAAGTTCCGCCAAGAAACGGTCCAGGAGCATAAAAAGGTCGTTTCCGGCGGAGGGCTGCATGTGCTGGGGACCGAACGTCATGAAGCGCGGCGTATCGATAACCAGCTGCGCGGTCGCTGCGGCAGGCAAGGGGACCCGGGCTCCTCCCGTTTTTACGTATCCCTGGGAGATGAGCTGATGCGGCTGTTCGGTTCTGACCGCCTGGTGGGGCTCATGGATACGATGGGTCTTGAAAGGGGCCAGGTTATCGAGCACTCCTGGGTGACCAAGTCTATCGAGATCGCCCAAAGAAGGGTGGAGACGCATAATTTCGAAATAAGGAAACAGCTCCTGGAATACGACAACGTCATGAACAAGCAGAGGGAAATAATCTATGCCCGGCGCAAGGCCATCCTTGAAGGGGTTTCTCTCAAGGCGGATATCCTGGAGATCATCGACGGCATCCTTGCGGATACGCTGGCGATACACCTTGGCGACAGGTCCAGCGGTCAGGAGTGGGATATCGCAGGGTTGATCAGTACGCTTAAATTGAAATTCGGGCTGGACACCGAAGAGTCCCTCTATGAAGGCTACGGCAAAGATGCCATACAACACGATCTGTATGATGCGCTCCTACGGGAGTACGAAACAAAAGAGAAGAACATTACGGATCAGCTCATGCGCCACCTGGAGCGCACCGTGTTCCTGCAGATCATCGATGCCAAATGGAAAGACCATCTCTATGCCATGGACAGCCTGCGCGAGGGCATTGGTTTGCGCGCGTACGGCCAAAGGGACCCTCTCATCGAATATAAGCGCGAGGCATTCGATATGTTCAGCCGGATGATGCAAAGCATCGAAGAAGAAGCGATCGAATTGATTTTCAAGCTGCAACCAGCCCCGCCCAAAGAATTCCGGGGGGTCTTTAGCTCAATGGCACAACAGTTCATCCATCCCGAAGCCGCCCAGTTTGAGCCGCCTCAGGAAGAGTCAGAGGCCGTGCAGCGTGCCCCCCAGCGCCTCGCCCAATCAAAAGTGGGACGCAACGATCCGTGTCCTTGCGGCTCAGGGAAAAAATATAAGAAATGCTGCGGCAAATAGGCACCATCCTGCTTTCGTTATTGTCCGGCGCGGTTCTGGCGTTACCGTTTGTCAACGGGACGTTATGGATTTTTTCCTGGTTTGGTTTTTTCCCCCTCTTGCTGGCACTGCGGGCCAAGTCGGCTCCGCGGGCGTTTTTCTTGGCCTGGTGCACAGGGTTTACGTTCTGGCTGGCGAGCGGCTATTGGCTCATCCATGTCAGCCTGCCCGGCATGCTGCTTGTGGTTTCTTATCTGGCGCTTTATTTTGGCCTGTTCGGATCTGCCTACGCCGCCTGGGGGGCGCGGGGTTGGCGTTCCCCGTGGTTGTTTTCTGCGGTCTGGGTCATGCTTGAGTATATCCGGACCCATTTTTTGACCGGCCTGGGTTGGGCTCTTCTAGGGTATTCCCAGTACCTCAATCTTGCCGTTATTCAGATCGCGGATGTAACCGGTGTCTGGGGGGTTTCTTTTTTGATCATGGCGGTCAACCTCGTATGCCTGCAACTCTGTGTTGAGCGTTCCAGGCTCGTCCGTCTGCGGGCGCTGACCGCAGCGCTGGCCGTGCTGGCGGTTTGTGTGTACGGCGGGTATCGCCTTTCTCAGATGCGCAACATGCGTCTTCTTGCGCCCCTTACCGTTTCGGTCATTCAGGGCAACATCCCCCAGGAATTAAAGTGGGATGTCAAGTCCAGGGAAGAAATTATCGGACAGTATCTGCGGATCAGCACCGGGGCCGCCGGTCTTAAGCCCGACTTGCTTATCTGGCCGGAGGCGGCGCTGCCGGTTGTCCTTGAAGAAGAGCCGTTCTTCTTTGCGCTGGTACAGGACTTTGTCAAAACCTCGGGCGTGCCTGTGCTTTTGGGCGCGGTAACCCGGCGTCAGGGGGCTTATTATAACAGCGCAATCCTGGTGCCGGCAGGAAGCCCAACAATCATCCGCTACGACAAGCTTCACCTGGTTCCCTTCGGGGAGTATGTGCCCCTGCGCAGGATTTTGCGGTTCCTGGAGACCGTGGTCCCGATCGGCGATTTTACTCCGGGAAAGGCGTATACGGTTTTCCCCTCTGTCTGCACGCACCTGAAGGCCAAACCGGGGTTTTCTGTTTTGATCTGCTTTGAAGATACCTTCCCGGAACTGGCTCCGCGGTTTGTGAATGCCGGTGCCGGCTTCCTGGTCAATATTACCAATGACGCCTGGTTCAAGGATACCCCTGCGCCGTATCAGCACCTGCAGGCTTCGGTGTTCAGGGCAGTAGAGAATCGCCTGTATGTGGTTAGGGCTGCCAATACCGGTGTATCCTGCTTCATTGCGCCTTCCGGCAGGATCCTTTCGCGGGTCAGCAATAGCACCGGCAAGGATACCTATGTCGAAGGTTCCGCTGCATATACCATCGATGCTGCCAGGGCAACAGCCGTGACGGCATATACGCTGACGGCAGACGCCTTTGTAGGGGCCTGTTTTTTATTTGTTGCCGCATACGCGGCACTCATGCGTTCCAGAAAAAATGTTTAATATTATTCTCTTAGGCATAACCAGTTTTCTGACCGATGTTTCTACCGAAATGGTCTATCCTATCTTGCCTGCCTATCTGGTAACTACCTTGGGGGCAAGCCCGGCGATCCTGGGATTCATCGAGGGCGTCGCCGAAAGCCTGGCTAGTTTGCTCAAGGTGTTCTCGGGTTATTTTTCCGATAAGATAAAAGCGCGCAAACCTTTCACGATCCTGGGGTACGTGTCTTCTACCGCAGGCAAAGCCTTCCTTTTTCTGGCGTCTGCCTGGCCGCACGTGCTGATCGCAAGGGTAATCGACCGTTTTGGCAAAGGTATCCGTACCGCCCCCCGCGACGCGCTTATCGTCGAGAGCGCCGATAAGGACAAGAAAGGCGCAGCTTTTGGCTTGCACCGGGCGATGGATACGCTGGGAGCGGCGGTGGGGGTATTAGGGGCTTACTTTCTGATCGCACATTTTCAGGGACGGCTTCGGGATATATTTTTGTTTTCGTTGATCCCTGCTTTCTTAGGCGTGGTGTTTTTGTTCTTCGTCAGAGAAAAAAGGCCTCAAGCGCGCCCTGCCGCAGAAAAGCTTGTGTTCAGATGGTCGGGGCTTGACCGGAGGCTGAAGCTGTTTTTGGTCTTTACTTTTCTTTTTACATTGGGGAATTCTTCAAACCAATTCCTGCTGTTACGCGCCCAGGGCCTGGGCAATTCCCTGGCGCAAGTGGTTCTTTTTTATTTTATCTATAACGTTACGTATGCCCTGGTCAGCTATCCGGCGGCGCGGCTGTCCGACAGTATAGGCAGAAAAAGGCTGTTGGCGTGGGGGTACCTGTTTTACGGCCTGGTGTATCTGGGGTTTGCGGTGAATACCTCTGCGCGGTTCTGCTGGGTTTTGTTTGCGGTCTACGGTCTCTATATGGGGTTTACCGAAGGCGTAGAGAAGGCGCTTATTGCGGATGTTGCGCCCGCTCATCTGCGCGCCACCACCATTGGGCTGCATGCGACGTTAGTCGGGGCGGGCCTATTGCCTGCGTCTTTGCTGGCGGGTTTGCTTTGGAAGTTTTCCGGGCCGGCCGCGCCTTTCTACTTCGGCGGGGTGATGGGCATCGTGGCAAGCCTGGGCTTGTGGCGGATCTTAAAAGACCTCTAGTCGTTGTGCCGGGCCTTTTCTTTCGGCTCCATATGCACGACGACATCGGTGACATTAGGGATATTCCTCACAATAGCTTCTTCGATCGCATAGCTTATCTTATGCGCTTCATCGATATGCATCTGCGGGTTTACCTGGACATGCAGGTCCACGTTGATATCATCGGGCCTTCCCCGGGTGCGTATTTTATGGCAGGTCTTGACTCCCTTTACCCCCAGGACTATATCGGAGATCTTCTGGACATCGGCGATCGGCGCGGTATCGCAGAGCACATCCGAGCTTTGCTTTGCGATTTCGAACCCCATATGGGCGATGAACAGGGAGATGATCATGGTGACGATCGGATCGGCCAAGGGGTAGCCTAATCTGACGACGATCAGCGTCGCAATGACCGATAAGGAGGTAAAGATGTCCGCCTTGGTGTGCATGGCATCCGAGATTAGGATATCGCTTTGCAGGAGCAGGCCTTTACGGTGTTCGTAGCGCATAACCCATATATTGACCGCCAGGGTCGTAAGCATTACGGCAAAGCTTGTAATATCTACGGAAGGGGCGCTGGGCTTGTGGAGGCGACCGAGCCCTCCCTTGAACAGGTTAAAAGCTACGACAAAAAGGAGCCCGGCGATAACCAGCGAAAACAGGGTTTCATACTTTTTATGGCCGTACGGATGGTCCTGGTCTTTCGGCTGGCAGGCAAATTTGATGCCCACCAGGCAGATGATGTTGGAGGTTCCATCGGACAGGGAATGGAGCCCGTCGGCAGTCATGCTCACGCAGCGGCTGACCAGGCCATAGATAATCTTGGCCGCGGCCACCGCCCAATTGAGGACAAGGACCCATACGAGTATATTCCTGATGCGGTTGTAATGTTGTACCATATCGGCGTGCATAGGAAAATTATACATTGTAGCAACCCATAATGCAAACAAAAAGAGGGGGGTCTGTTGATTTGCATCCGGTTGTATGATATCATAACATACTATGTGTAAGAAAATAGCCGTATTCCTGTTTTGTCTGGGCGTCGGTTGCGCCGGGGCGCAGACCCCGCCGGCCGACGGCAAGATCAGCCCACTTGAACCGTTCAAGAAGACCGACTGCGTACTTATCTTAGCACCCCATCCTGACGATGAGACTATCGCGTGCGCCGGGGTCATTCAGCAGGCCCTGGCGGCAGGGGCAGATGTCCGTGTTGCGTATCTGACCAACGGCGAGCATAACGAGTTGGCGTTTATCGTGTATGAAAAGCGCATTACCTTGCGGCAGGGTGAATTCATCCATATGGGCGAAGTACGGCGGCAGGAATCCATTGCCGCCATGAAATCACTGGGGTTAAGCGAAGACAGGCTCATCTTTTTGGGCTATCCGGATTTCGGCACGTTTACTATTTTTAGAGAGTTTTGGAGGACCGGCCGGCCGTTCAAGGATATCCTGACCCGTATCTCTACCGTCCCGTATAAAGAAGACTTTTCTTATGGCGCGCCCTACACGGGGGAAAGCATCCTGGCGGACCTGAAAGCCATTCTTACCCGGTACCGGCCCAACAAGATCTTTGTCTCGCATCCGGCGGATGTCAACGCCGACCATAAGACGCTGTACTTGTTCCTCCAGGTCGCACTGGCCGACCTTGACACATATCTGCTGCAACCCAAGGTGTATCCGTATCTGGTACATTGTGTCGGCTGGCCCGTGCCCAGACGTTATCATCCGGAGCTAAGCCTGATCCCTCCCGAAAAATTCATCGATTCTCAAGTGGCTTGGCAGGAATACGTATTAACCCCCCAGGAGCTGGAGAAAAAACATCAGGCGGTCCTGGCGTACAAAAGCCAAACACAGTCAAGCGCGTTTTACCTGTTGGCGTTTGCCCGGAAAAATGAATTATTCGGAGATTGTCCCCAGATCAACTTTTCCGCAACCGCTGCCCCCGCGGCGGATCAGGGGCCATTCCTCCCCGTTTTCTCCAACATGTTTACCGATTCGACCATCGGCGTAATGGGGGATTTCGGCAATGCCATCGATGAACAGGGCCGGGTTAGTTACGGGGTCAAGGATGGAGCCTTTCTGATCCGCATACAAAAGAACCAGGAGATCCACGGCCGGTTCAGTATCGCCTGTTATCTTTTTGGCTATAGCCATCATCGACCGTTTGCGGAAATGCCCAAGATCCGCATTATTACCCGGCATACGCGGCTGAAAATATTCGACGGCAAAAAGATACTTCCCACCGACGGGGTCGCGCTGGAATTGCAAAGAAAGGAACTGACCATCCGCGTGCCCCTTGCGCTGCTGGGCAACCCGGATTTCGTCTTGGCTTCGCTTAAGACGTATGCGGGAGTTTTGCCGGTCAATGCCGTCAGTTTCAGGAAAATAACGCTTACGCAGTAGGTACTCTGCCTCGTAAACTACATGCTCAACCCTTGACCGCAGGCACTGCGTAAATTTTTCGCTGGATAAGGGTTTATACTCTGTCTCGTAAGCACTACAAGAATTCTCTTCGATAATTCTTGTGTACTCGACAGAGTTTCGCTAGATAAAAACTTATTGTGCTTAAGGAGGATAGCGCGATGCTGGAATTTAAGACCGTAAAGATAAAGAAACCGGAGGACGTTAATCTCATACTGGGGCAGAGCCATTTTATCAAGACCGTTGAAGACCTCTACGAAGCGCTGGTCGGCGCGGTACCGGGGATAAAATTCGGCTTGGCGTTTGCCGAATCTTCCGGCGCCTGCAAGGTCAGGTCCGAGGGCAGCGATGCTGGGCTAAAAGAAATGGCGGAGGATAACGCCCTGGCGATCAACTGCGGCCACAGTTTCCTGGTGATGCTTAAAGATTGCTATCCGATCAACGTCTTGAACGCCGTCAAAGCCATACCCGAAGTGTGCGCCTTGTATTGCGCTTCGGCCAACCCCGTAGAGGTAGTGATTGCGGAAACCGAACAGGGGCGGGGGATCATGGGCGTGATCGACGGGTCAAAAACCAAAGGGGTAGAGTCCCAAGACGATATCAACTGGCGCAGGGGGCTGCTGAGAAAAATCGGCTATAAGCTTTAAACGCAAAAGAGTTTCTTGTTGAATTCCTTTCATTTTTTATCTATAATTTTACCTTACTACCATGGATATTAAAAAGATACGCGTTGCGTTCCTCCGTTTCTTGGGGTGGTTGGGCATTGTAGTATGCTCTTTGATAATCAGGGCTATGCCCGGGCGTTTCGTTTATGGCTTTGCCAGGAATCTGGGTGCCCTAGGATATCTGCTTGCCGCCAAGCAAAGAAAGATTGCCCTGGATAGCCTGCATACCGCCTTTGGCAGCAGCAAAAGCGATCGCGAAATGAAGCAGATTGCCAAGGGTTGTTTTATCCATATGATTAAGTCAGGAGTGGAGCTGATATTTCTAACCGCCAGGCCCGCCCTCCTGGAAAAGAGGATGCGGTTCCTGGGGCAGCAGCATCTCGACCAGGCCCTGGCCAGGGGCAAGGGCGTCATTCTGGTCAGCGCCCACTTCGGAAATTTCCCCTTGCTGCTGGCGCGCCTGAGCCGTGCAGGATATACCTCCGGCGGGATTATGCGGCCGATGCGCGATCAGCGCGTAGAAAAGCTGTTCCTGTCCCAGCGTAAGAGGTATAATATAAGGACGATTTATAGTCAGCCGCGCAATGTCTGCGTAGATACGACCATCCGCGCCCTGCGCAATAACGAGATCATCTTTATTCCTATCGACCAGAATTTTGGTACCGGCGGAGTGTTCGTAGATTTTTTTGGCAGGAAGGCGGCGACCGCTACGGGGCCGGTGGTACTTGCGCAGCGCACCGGGGCTGCGCTTTTACCCTGTTTTATCGTCAGGCAGCCGGATGATACACATGCGATCTTTTTTGAACCGCCGCTCGTCTTGACGGAGGGCAAGGATTCCCGCGAAACGGTGGCCCTCAATATTCAGAGGCTTACCGGTATTATCGAGCATTATATACGTCTCTATCCGGCGGAATGGGGTTGGATTCACCGACGCTGGAAAAGCAGGCCGAACCCGGAAAAAGGAGGTGCGTGAAATGGCAGAAGAAACCAAACAGGCGGATTCCAAGAATGTATTTTCTACCATTTTCAAGGTTATCTTGGGCCTGGCATTGCTGGTATTTGGCGTGTGGGCGATTATTGTGTGGCGGCAGGATTTACTTACCGTGATCAAAGGGTGCGTAGGAGGCTTTTTGATCCTTGCCGGTATCATCACCCTGGCGATAGCCAAAGACTAGGCAAGCCGGTTGTTTTTTACGGATATGCTCTAAAGGGTAGGGATACTTCTGCGCAGGGAGCGTCCCTACCTATTTTGCTTTGACGGACAGGTATTTTTAGGTATAATACATCTACTCTGTGCGAGATTCCCGGCAGATGCGCTCATGCCGTAAGGAGAAATAACGTGGAAGCGGTCCTAAAGAAAGAAATCATTATTAATAAAACGCTCTGTCGGCTCATAGGCGTATTGCTGTTCGTATTTCTTACCGCATTGGGGGCTTTTATACGTCTCCCGCTGCCCTTTACTCCGGTACCGGTGACCTTGCAGACTTTTTTTGTGTTGCTTTCCGGCGCTTTCTTGGGCGCGGGATTGGGCGCGGTCAGCCAGCTAGGGTACATACTCCTGGGCGCTACGGGATTATCCCTCTTCGCGGGTTTTGGTTCCGGTACCTGCTACCTCTGCGGCCCTACAGCTGGCTATCTTGTGGGTTTTGTGCTTGCCAGCTTTTTGATCGGGACATTCTCCGGCAGCGCCAAGAGTACAGCCAGGCTTTTTGCATTGTTGTGTATCGGCGACCTGCTTCTTTTAGGTTGCGGCGCGCTGTGGTTAAAACTTTTGTTGGGTTTAAGCCCCAAGAAAGCCTTCTTGTGGGGGGTCTTGCCGTTTATCCCGGCGGATATGCTCAAGGCCTGGATGGCGGCGCTGCTGTACGCGCGGCTGCGAACCCGGGCCACGCAGATATTTTAGTATCAACTGTAAGGAGGTGGATGATGAGATTGACTAGGACGATCATTCTTTCGGCCGCAGGCGCCTGTATCACGCTATTGGCCGTTAGCTTTGCGTTGAGCCAAGAGAGCGCTTCTGCCCCTGCTGCGGTCCCTGCCGCCCCTTCCGCTGCCGTTACAGATGACCTGCAATGGGTTTGGGGGGAAGTAGTTTCGCTGGATGCGCTGAGTAAAAATTTCAAGATAAAGTTCCTTGATTACGAGACCGATACCGAAAAAGAGATGACGATAACCGTGGACGATAAGACCACGTATGAGAACGTCAAGGACTTTCAAGAGATCAAGCCGCAAGACACCGTAAGCGTCGACTATCTGATCGGCGCAGAGGGAAAGAACCTGGCAAAAAACATCAACGTGGAAAAACCGGAAGATGCGCAGAGCATAACCGAAGAGCAGGCTCCGGCGGCCGATGAGACGGCTTCCCCTGCGACCGAAGAGGCTCCCGCCAGCGGCACTAACCAGGCTCCCGCCACGGGTGATAGCGGCCAGGCTCCTCCCGCAGCAGGGACTCAGCAGTAGGCTTTCTTAGCAGTACAACATTTAGTTAGGGCAGGGTGACCCCCTGCCTTAACTTTTTGCCCATGCCTCATATAAAACTGGTTATTTTCGATTTAGACGGCACCTTGGTCGATGCCTACACCGCGATAACCAACAGTTTTAACTATACGATGAGACGGCTTGGTTATCCGCAGCAGGATGCGTTGTACATCCGCAGGGCAGTAGGCTGGGGAGACAGAAATCTGCTTAAGCCGTTTGTAAAACCGCAGGAACTTAGCCGGGCGCTTTCGATCTACCGCCGGCATCATGCGCAGTCGCTGCGTAAGGACTCGCGCCTGGTCCCCGGAGCCAGGCGCCTTCTTGAGCATCTTGTGTCTGGAGGCTATGCGGTCGCCGTTGCCAGCAACCGCCCTACCAGGTTTTCCCGTATCATCATCCGGCATCTTAACGTGGGACGTTATTTCTCTTATGTGCTCTGCGCCGATACCTTGCCGCACGGCAAGCCTCATCCCGAGATCCTCCGGCGCATCATGCGGCGTTTTTGCTTTTCTCCTTCGGAGACGCTGTATGTAGGCGACATGGCTATTGACGCCCAGGCCGGCAGGCGCGCCAAGGTAAGAACCGCGATCGTCACAGGCGGTTCGAGCAAAAGGGCGGATATTGCCAAGCAGGCGCCCTGGCGTATTGTCGCAAAACTGGAACATCTGCGCCGTTTCCTTTAAACGCTTGACCATCGGTGCTTTCTGCTATACAATAACTACGCTTACAGACGTATAGCGTAAGGGGCAGATATGAAAACAAGAGCCTTGTTCTGCGTGGTCCTTTCCATCATGCTGGCCGGTTGTGCTACCAGGCAGCCGAAGACCCGTCTTGATACTGCCGGAGGGGTTCCGTATGTGGGGCCGAAGGCGCGCCTTACGGTTGCGGATTTTGAGGTAAAGGCCGCGAAAGCCACCATTGAAATCGGTTCAGGGTTGCGCGAGATGCTGGTAACCGCCCTCGTCAACAGCAGCCGCTTTTCTGTCATCGAACATCAGGCTCCTGCTGCGGTTACGCCGGCCCAGGAGCCGGCTGTTGCCGACACCGCACAGAACAACGCCGCCTCGGTAGCGCGCAAAGCCAAGGCTGCGGATGTGATTGTCGCGGTAACCATAACGGAATTCGAGCCTGTTGCTTCGGGCGGTAGCGGCGGTATCGGCGGCGGCGGCGGGGTCAACAGCGGCGCGCTGGGTGGTTTATTAGGGGTGGCATTGAACAAGGCGCACATGGCTTTAGACATCCGCCTGATCGACGCCTCCACCTCGGAAACGTTGGCCGCTACGCATGTGCAGGGGCAGGCTTCGGATGTAAGCGGCGGTTTTATGGCCGGGTTCCCGGGCAGCTGGGGATTGGGGAAAGGGCTGGTTGGTTACGCAAATACCCCGATGGAAAAGGCCATACGTATCTGCATTATTGAAGCGGTGCGTTATATATCGCAGGTTATTCCGGTAGGTTACTATAAATATTAATTTTAACACGGAGCATACACATGGGAAAACGTAAACGCAGAGGCAAGCTTAATTGGCGCTCAAAGAAGGCCAACCACGGCAGGAAACCGAATTTAGGCTAGCTTCATCGATTTAAGTTTTAGAACCACGAGGGGCGCTTCTTTAGGAAGCGCCCCCTTTATTCGAGGCGGCATGGCATATGAAGGCATTTGCGTTGTTGTCCGGAGGACTGGATAGCCTGTTGGCGGCAAAGCTCATCAAGGATCAGGGGGTCGAGGTGATCGCCCTGCATTTTAATACCCATTTTGGCTGTGGCACAGAAGCCAAGGACGGCAACCCCCGCAACCGCGTACGCCAGGCTGCGGATGCCCTGGGGATAGAGTTAAAGACGATCGATATCGGCGAAGAGTTCTTGCAGCTCCTTAAGAATCCCGATCACGGTTACGGCTCGCATATGAATCCCTGCATTGACTGTAAGATCATGATGCTGCGCAAGGCCGCAGAGCTCCTGCGGCAGGCAGAGGCAAGCTTTGTGATCACCGGCGAAGTCCTGGGACAACGGCCGATGTCTCAACACAGGCAGGCGCTGGCAGTCATAGAAAAGGAAAGCGGCCTGGAGGGACTCTTGTTGCGGCCTCTGTCCGCCC
Organism: Patescibacteria group bacterium; assembly: GCA_035506195.1. Taxonomy (GTDB): domain Bacteria; phylum Omnitrophota; class Gorgyraeia; order Gygaellales; family Profunditerraquicolaceae; genus DATJPV01. The sequence goes on from DATJPV010000029.1 coordinate 27,056, forward strand.
GTCTTCTTCCGCAGACCATTGCCGAAAAACAGGGCTGGGTTGACCGGCAGAAACTTCTGCAGTTCAGCGGCAGGACCCGCAAGCCGCAGATGGCCCTGGCCCGGCATCTTGCAATCAAAGAGTATCCGAATGCCGCAGGTGGTTGTCTTTTGACGGACCCGGAGTTCAGCCGGCGGCTCAGGGATTTCATGGATTTTTCCGCATTGGCCGTTGGCGATGTGCGTGTATTGCGGGTAGGCAGATATTTTCGGGTAGCCCAGGATGCCAGGCTTTTTGTGGGCAGGAACCAGAAAGAAAACCAGCAACTGGCGGAGCTTGCGCAGGAGGGAGATTCCCTGTTTATGCCGGCAGAGAATGCAGCCGGGCCTACTGCTTTAGGGAAGGGGCGCTTCAACGAGCCCCTCATTGCGTTGTGCGCTTCGATAGTCGCCCGGTATTGCGATGATAGCCGCTCAGGCAAGGCCGTACAGGTGCGTTACCGGCGCCTGCCCCAGCCGCAAGAGCAGTCCGCATATGCGTTGCCCTTGGAAGAGGCAAGATTGGCGGGCATGAGAGAATAGGCATGAAAGAAGCGCTGTTGTATGAGAAGATCGACAGCAATCTTGTGCACTGTTTCTTGTGTCACCATCACTGCCGTATCGCCGAAGGCGCATTCGGCTTTTGCGCAGTACGGCAGAACGTCGGAGGAACGCTCTATACGCAGGTCTACGCCAGGCCGATAGCCATGCACGTAGACCCGATCGAAAAAAAGCCGTTGTACCATTTCCTACCCGGTTCGCGCAGTTTTTCCTTAGCTACCATCGGATGCAATTTTCGCTGCGGCTTCTGCCAGAACTGGCAGATATCGCAGGCCTCGGTGAAGGATGACCCCGGCGTGCCGGAAGGAGAGGTTTCTGCCGAGCAGGTCGTTGCGTATGCGCTTGAAAATAAGTGCGCCAGTATTTCTTATACCTATACAGAACCCACCATATTCTTTGAATATGCGCTTGAGATAGCGCGGCTGGCCAAAGCAAAAGGATTGCGGAATAATTTCGTCACCAACGGCTATATGACCAGCCAGGCCATCGGCTTGATACGGCCCTATCTGGATGCCGCAAATGTCGATCTTAAGTTTTTTGACGACGCCGCGTATAAAAAGATCTGCCGCGGGGCGCTTGAGCCCGTCCTGGAATCTATCCGCCTGATGCGCGCGTATGGCATCTGGGTCGAAGTGACCACGCTCGTCGTCCCCGGAGAAAACGATTCTCCCCGGCAGCTTAAGGGTATCGCGGAGTTTATCGCCGGCGTCGATAAGCATATGCCCTGGCACATTTCGCGTTTTCACCCGGATTACCGCTTTACCGGCTATCCCGTAACTGCAGAAGAAACCCTCAGGCAGGCAGAGGAAATCGGCCGCCAGGCCGGCCTTGCGTATATTTACATCGGCAACGTGCACGGTTGGGGGAATGATACGCATTGTCCCTCTTGTAAAAAACCGTTGATCCTGCGTCAAGGGTTTGGGGTACGGCAACAGCACCTGGAGCAGGGAAGATGCGCGTATTGCCATGAGCCTATTGCGGGGGTATTCACATGAGACCCAGAAAAGCCCTTTTAGTGGTCGATGTACAAAATGATTTTTGTCCGGGAGGCGCTTTGCCGGTTCCCAGAGGGGATAAGGTTGTGCCTGTATTGAATGCGTATATCCGTATGTTCGTAAAAAAGCAGCTGCCGGTATTTGCCAGCCGTGATTGGCATCCGAAAAAAACCGTGCATTTTAAGGGGTTTGGAGGCAGCTGGCCCGTCCACTGCGTGCAGGGGACCAGAGGCGCTGCTTTTCATCCCGGCTTGAAATTGCCGCAGGATGCGGTGTTGTTATATAAGGGCATGGATCCGCGCAAAGATAGCTATTCGGCGTTCCAGGCCTACGACGCAGACGGAAGGAGCTTTCTGCGCCTCTTGAGATCATTCGGCATAGGGCGGCTGTATGTCGCAGGCCTGGCTACGGATTATTGCGTGAAGGCTTCGGTCCTGGATGCTTTGAAGAAAGGGTTTAAGGTCAGCGTATTGGCGGACGCGATCAAGGGGGTTGACGTGCATCCCGGCGATTCGCAGAAGGCCCTTAATGCCATGGCCGCCGCCGGCGCCAGGATGAAGAGTTTTTGAGGGGGGTGTTGTTTTTTTTCTCT
>DATJPV010000030.1:0-90818 GCA_035506195.1 Patescibacteria group bacterium
CCGGTACCGAGAGTCGCATCGACAATGGTTTGACCGGGCCCCAAGTTCAGGTGGCCTATCACCTCATCGCACATGATCGGGATATGAATTTTTTCTTCCACTTGTATAACGCTCTCTGGTGGTATGGCGAGATCCAGCATCAGATATCGACCAGCTTCTCCGCTATTTGTTCGAATGATTGTTTGGAATTACCGTAAAATTCCGCCCATTTATCCTGCGCCCATATCTCTATCCGGTTGGCCACGCCTACGACGACTACGTCCCGTTTGATCTCGGCAAAATCTTTCAAGTACTGGGGAACAAGGATCCTGCCCTGCTTGTCGGGAACCACCTCCACCGCGCCGGAAAAATAGAGGCGGTTGAATACGCGAGATTCCTGCCTGGTAAAAGAGACGGACTTGAATTTATTCTCCTGCGTCTTCCATTCTTCTTCGGAGAACATAAACAAGCATTTGTCCAGGCCGCGGGTAATAAAAAATTTTTCTACGAAATTTCCTTTGGCTGCTTCACGGAATTTGGCAGGCAGAATGAGGCGGCCCTTACGGTCTATGGAATGGATGTATTCGCCGTAGAACATTCAACTCTCCACTTTACTCCACTTATATCCACTTTGAACCACAGTATAGGCAAAAAGTTCCTTTTTGTCAAGAAAAAAATGTACCTAAATTATGTAATTACAATAAATAGTGGTTAAAATGCCTGTGGATAACTACAGGTTGTGGTGGTTTACCGGGAGGAAAAGATGCGCCTTGCGTGTTTTATGTCTTTTTTGATCTGGGCAACCAGATCTCGGGGGCAGGAGAATTTTTTGACAGGCCTGATCTTGCGGAGGAATTGTACTTCTAGATGCTGCCCATAAATGTTCTGCCGGAAATTCAAAATGTGCACTTCGATATTTCCGGCGCTGCGCCGGATCCTTTTTACGCGCACAAATTTCGGAATCGGGCCGATGAAACAAAGACCCTCAAGCTTCCTTTCCCGGAACAACACCTCGACGGCGTACACCCCCGAAGGAGGCAGCACTTCATGGTGCGGATTTATATTGGCGGTAGGGAATCCCAGTTTCTTGCCAAAGGCGTTGCCCCTGACGACGTCGCCGTAAACGCTCACCGGGCGGCAAAGCAGGGTCTTGGCTTTATTGAGCTGGCCTGTGGCAATGAGCCGACGGATCTGTGTGCTGCTGACAGGCTGCCTTGCGATACGGACCACTTTAAAACACTTGGCGCGGAAACCGTATACCGCAGACATTTTTTCCAAGAGCCCGAAATCTCCCCGCGCTAGGTAACCGAACCTGAAATTCTCGCCGACATATACATATCGGGCATTGAGCCTCCCGACGAGAAAATTCTTTACGAAAAGTTCCGCCGGTGTACGCGAGAACTTCCGGTCGAAGGCCATAACCACGCAGGCATCTACGCCCAATTCGGCGATCAGGCGCAAGCGGTGCGCCAAAGAATAAAGGCTATCCTGTTTTTGGGGATGAGGATGAAAAGTGACTACGAGGCTTGTGCCTTTGGTCTGGCGCGCCTTTTCGACCGCTGCCCCGAGTACGCGGCGGTGGCCGCGATGGACGCCGTCAAAGACGCCCAGGGCAACCACGGCATTCTTGAAAGTGTGCGGCCGGGGAACGCTGAAAAAAACTTTCATGCGAGGAATTGGTTTACCTTCTTTACTACCCTGCTGCGGATACTGTCGATGTTGCCGCGGATAGTGCAGCCGCTGGCGGTCTTATGGCCTCCGCCGCCGAAGAAGCGGGCGATCTTGTTGACGTCCACCTTGCCGCGTGAACGGAAATTCACCCTGACCTCTCCTTTGCTTTTCAGGTTTTCTTTGAACAAAAGGGCAACCTCTACGTCTTTTATCGAACGGGCGAAATGCAGCAGCTGTTCTCCCAAATCGCAGGAGACCGTGCGGTCTTTGAAAAGGCCCCGCTTGACTTGAAACCAGGCGATCTTGCCGTCGGGACTGAGGCGGATAGTGGGCAGGATCTTAAGCAACAATTTGGCATCTACGAGGGGAAGGTCTTCGTATACTTTCTTGTAGATCTCGGACACGTTCAGGCCGTAATTCAAAAGGTCGGCTGCCACCTGGTGGGTACATTTGTTGGTGTTAGGATAACGGAACGATCCCGTATCGGTCACGATCCCGGCATAAAGCAACAGGGCCTCCTGCCGGCCCAGAGGAACACCCAGCGCCTTATACAACTTATAGATCATCTCCGAACAGGAGGAAGAAACAGGCTCCACCCAATTCAGGTGGCCGAATCTGGAATTACTGATGTGATGGTCGATATTGATGACGGTCTTGCCTTCCAGGGGCAGCGTCGAAACCTGCCCGCAGCGCCTCAGGTCGGAACAATCCAGTATCAGGAGACAATCGAATTTGACGCCGGCGACTTTATGGCTGAACCTTGCGATGCGGTCAAGAAAAGGGAGGAAATCGTACCCGTAAGGCACGGCATCGTCATTCATCATGCTGGCGCGTTTACCCAGACGCCGCAATAAGCGCCACATCGCTATCTGCGAGCCGAGGGCATCGCCTTCAAGGTTGGTATGCGTAGTAATAAGGAAATTATTGTTTCTTTTTAGGTACGCGACTATTTTTTGTAGGCCCATGCTCCTCCCTTATCTCCTGCAGTATCTCCTGTATCCTGACGCTATACTCGCAGGACCTGTCTTCTTTGAACGCGATCTCGGTGGCAAAGCGCAGCTTGACCCGCTGTGCCAGAAGCTTCTGGATGAACCCCCGGGAGGACGCAAGGGCCTCCCTGGTTTTTTGCATGTCCTCCTCTTTCCCCAAGACGCTGTAAAAGATCTTGGCGTAACGCAGGTCCGACGCCAGGTCCACCCGCGTAATCGTTACGAATCCCATGCGCGGGTCATTAAGCTCATCGTGGATAATAGTGCTGACCTCTTCCTTGATCGCCTGCGCCACCCTTTCTCGCCGTGCCATGTCTACTCCGTTTCTTTTAAATTAGCTCCAATGTATAGTCAATCAGGTTAATGTTATCGCACCGTTCCAGAAAATTCACCACATTCGAGAGGGTGCGGTTTACGTTACCCCTGTCTGCGTCGACACCCACCACTGCCAAGGTTGCCTTCTGCCACTTGTCTTCGTCGCCTACCTGCGCGATCGAGACGTTGAAATTATTTTTCAGCCGCGCCTTCAGGCTGTGCAGGACCATCCGTTTGGCCTTCAGGGAATCCGCATCGCATATAAATATCGCCAGATTCAAAATGCCTACGGTCATTTATTCCGTATCAGGTGCTCGATAAACGCCATCTCGTCTTCCTTGTTCTTAAGCCGGCCTTCGATCTTGGCATGCAAAACCTGACCAAAAATCTTCTGGTACTCCGGTCCGGGGGACACGCCCATCCTGCGCAGGTCATCTCCTCCTACGTGGATACGCATGCCGTTATAAGCCTTCAGAAAGAGTTCGATGTTTTTATTGAAAGCGCGGTTGCGATATTTTGCCTTCAGGAACAGGATCGCTTCGTAACTTAAAGGCTCACACCGGGAAAAAAGCTCTGCAGGCCTGGTGTCCTTGCGGCATAGCCGCGCGATGTCGGCCTGGCTGATCTGCTTAACGGACAATACCCGCTTGGTCTCCCCCCGGTGCAGGGCTAACAGCGCCAAGAGCGTCTTTGTCTCTTCTGTTTTCAAAGGCGCAATCAATCCCATGAAATAAACGAGCCAGCCGTCCAGTTTGCGGCGCTGGAGGTGGGCATAGGCAAACCACTTGAGCTGGCCGGTAATCGCCTCCAAGAGGTCCAAGGCTGCCTTGTCCAGGACGATCTGCGGATGGATAAAACCGAACCCAGCCAGGGATGCGATGCGCCGCAGGGGTTTAATCGGCTCCTTCTCCTTCAACAGCAGGATCAGTTCATCGCGCAGGCGCTGCGGCTGGACCTTTTCCAGCATCCTGCGGCCTACTGCCTCTTTGATATAGGCAAGGGTCGCGGGTTCTATCTTAAAATTATAACGTTGTTCAAAACGGACCGCCCTGGTAATGCGAGTCGGGTCATCAATGAAGCTGTTTTCATGCAGTACACGTATCTTTTTATCTTTGAGGTCCTGCCTGCTGGTAAAAAAATCAATGAGCTTACCGAACTCATACCGCTGTAAACTGATTGCCATCGCATTGATCGTAAAATCCCTCCTGGACAGATCGTCCCAGAGGGTACCGGCAGAGACTTCGGGAAGACAGGCTGGTTTAGGGTATGCCTCCTTCCTGACCGTGGCGATATCAATCTTGAGGTGGTGCCGCAAGGTAAGCGTCGCGGTACCGAATCTGCGGTGACGGATGATCCGGGCGTTCAATCTGCGCCCCAGCTCTTCGGCATAGCCGATACCGTCTCCTTCGACGGTGATATCCAAGTCAAGGTTGGGGACCTTCAAGAGCAGGTCGCGCACAAAACCTCCCACCAGGTATGCCCGGGCACCGCGCGTTACGGCGACCTCGGAAGCAAACTGTATCAGGTCTTGTATCTCGGCAGGTAATCTCTGTAAATAAGCTTTCATATGTTACGGCCTGGGGTGATATGTCCGGTGTATAGCCTTAAGCCTGTCCTTGCTGACGTGCGTATAGATCTGAGTGGTCGAAATGTTGGCATGCCCGAGCATTTCCTGTACCGAACGCAGATCCGCGCCGTGTTCCAACAGATGTGTCGCAAAAGAGTGCCTGAGGATGTGCGGTTTCATGGTCTTTTTGATCCGGGCGACCTTGGCGTAACGCTTGATAAGCTTCCAGAATGACTGGCGGGAAAGCTTTTTGCCGAAACGATTGATGAACAAAAACTCGCTTTCCTTTTTGCCCAGCAACTCGGGCCGGCCTGCCTCCAGATACCTGTGCAGGCTGTGTATAGCCTTTTTGCCCAGCGGAATGACCCGCTCCTTGTTCCCCTTGCCGATACAACGCAGGAAACCCACATCCAGATTCACGTTTTCAAGCTTAAGATTGACCGCTTCGGATACCCGCATGCCCGTAGCGTAGAGGGTTTCCATGATCGCCTTATCCCTTATGCCCTGCACATCCCTGAGGTCGGGCTGGGCCAGGAGAGCATCGACTTCGTTAAGCGAAAGCGTATCGGGGATCTTTTTCCAGAGCTTGGGAGATTCAACCAGGCTTGTAGGGTCGTTTTTTAAAATATGCTCGCGCACCAGGAACCTGTAAAAAGTTTTTATTGCCGCCAGCCTCCGGGCCACGGAATTCGCGGAAAGCCCCTTATCTTTTTCGTAGAGCATGAAATCTACCACGTCGTTCTTGGTGGTCTTGGCCAGGGCCTCGATCTTGCGCTGCTGGATGAAATCCATATAGTAATGCAGGTCGTCGCCGTAAGACAGGATGGTGTTGCGCGCCAGGCCCCGCTCTACCGAAAGATAGTTTAAAAACGTTTCGATTAGTTCGTGCATGTCGCTATACGTGTAAAAACGGGTTCTCGCGCTTCTCGTCGCCGATGGTCGTCGGGATACCGTGCCCAGGATATACGATGGTCGCATCCGGCAGCGATAGCAGCTTATCCTTTATTGCCGTCAAAAGCGCGTCTTCATGTGCGCCGGGGAAATCGGTCCTTCCGATGCTGCGGTAAAAAAGGCTATCGCCGGTAAATACGGCCCCGGGTGAAGGCTTCTCCAGCAACAGGGCTATGCCACCGGGGGTATGCCCGGGAATATGCAAGACCTTAAGCTTCAAAGACCCCAGGCTGATCGTGTCTCCGTCTGTGACTGCCTTGGCTTCGGCAGCAGTGCTGTATTCCGCGCCGAACATCCCGGAAAGATTAAGCCGGCAGTCTTTGAGCATCGGCAGGTCCAGACGGTGCACATATACCGGAACGCCGAACGCATCATTACAGCGGATGTGGTCGATGTGGCCGTGCGTATTTATCACCAGGCCGCCGGTTAAATTGTGCGCATCAAGGACTTTCCTTATTTTACGTTCCTGATCGCCAGGATCGATAATGATCGCCTGGCCAGACGGCCTTTCGGCTATAACGTAACAGTTGGCCTGGAAAACGCCTACCTCAACAGATTCGATGATCATGCCAGGATATTCTTTACTTTTTGATACGAAAGATCGCGTAAAATATTGCGCTTTATGCGTTCGGCAGTCGAGATATTGCCCCTTGCGTTGAGGCCGTAGGCATCCCGGTCAATACAGTCTCGAAGGTCCTGAAGCTGGTTGATGTAGACATCGACCTTTTTCTGCTGATCCGCAACCAGGAGGCTGCGCATTTGTTGCAGATTCTTTATCGCCTCTTTGACGCAATCCAGCTGTTTCTTGTGGTTGGAGGACGACAGAGACTCGACCAGTTCGTCCTGCCAACTCTTCCAGAATACAAAATATTGCCGGTAAAGCTGCTCTTTAGTCATGCCCGGCCCTTTATATTCTTCCGGGACAAGGACCATCTCTTCTGCCGGCGTCTCGTTCTTGGGTTTACGCGTAAATTTGCGCACAAAAGCCTCGCATCCGGTAAGCGCAATGATCATGGCCGACACCATCGCATACAAAAATATTCTTCTCGCTCTCATTTGACCAACTCCTTGAATTTTGCCTCATCGATGACCAGGACTCCCAACTTAACCGCCTTATCGTATTTTGAACCGGGGTTTTCTCCGGCAACCAGGAAATCCGTGCCCTTGCTGACGACCGAAGAGGCGTTGCCTCCGAGCTTACGGACCAGCTCCTGCGCACGGAGACGCGTAAAATCCTTTAATTCCCCGGTAAATACCACGGTCTTACCGGATAAAGTCGTCTTTTCTGACTGCGCAACTTTTTCTACGAAATTCAAGCCTGCCTTCTTAAGTCCAGTAATCAGTTTTTTCGTTTCGGATTGCGAAAAGTAGTCCACGATCGAATCGGTCATCACCGGCCCCACCTCATAGATGCCGTCGAAGCTTTCCCTTGTTGCCGAGGCCAGTTTTTCAAGCGTGCGGAAATACTGAGCCAGCACAAAGGCCGCTTTTTCTCCCACGTGCCGGATACCCAGGGCAAAGACAAGCCTGGAGAGCGGCTGTTTCTTGCTGTGCTCGATAGCCAGAAGCAGGTTGTGTATCTTTTTATCCTTGAAAAGCTCGAGCCTGCGCAGATCCTCTTCGGTAAGCGTATAGATATCGGCGAAATTTTTGACTAATTTCAGCTTCACAAGCTGGCCGACCACGGACTCCCCCATCCCTTCGATATCCATCGCTTGGCGGCAGGCAAAATGCAGGAGCCCTCTTTCAAGCTGAGCCGGGCAAGAAGGGTTGATGCAGCGATACGCCACATCCTCCTCTTTTTCTTTTATGACCTTGCCGCCGCATACCGGGCAATGCGCGGGGATGACAACCGGTTCTTTGCCTGTGTGCTTGGTGACCTTTACCACTTTGGGGATAACCTCCCCTGCCCTTTCGATCAAAATCCGGTCGCCTTTCTTAAGATTCAGACGCTTGATTTCATCAAAATTATGCAGAGTGGCATTCTGTATAGTTACGCCGGCGCAGGCAACCGGCTTGAGCTTGGCGGTAGGAGTGATGACGCCGGTCCTGCCTACTTGAAAATGGATATCCAGGACCTCGGTAGTCGCCTGGTGTGCGGGGAATTTGTAGGCCGCGGCCCAGCGCGGGCTCTTTAAGGTAAACCCCAGCTTTTTCTGCTGGGCGATACTGTTGACCTTGACGACGATCCCATCTATCTGATAGGTAAGTTCTTCGCGCTGACCCTGCCATGCCTGGCAGTAAGACAAAACCTCATCCAGGTCTTTGCATAGCTTGGACTCCGGATTGGTACGCACGCCCCAAGCCCGCAGCCGCTCCAGATATTCCCAATGCGTCGGAAGGCTTACCCCTTTATATTCGCCCAGGGAATGCGCAAAGAAATTCAGCCTTCTTTTGGCAACAAGATTGGTATCCAGAAGCTTAAGCGAGCCGCTTGCGGCATTGCGCGGATTAGCAAAAAGCTCAAGGTCCTGGCGCCTCCGCTGGCCGTTTAAGGCTTTGAATTCTTTCGTATCCATGTATATCTCGCCGCGGATCTCAACCAGTTCGGGGGGCTCTTCACTGCGCAAGGCCAAAGGGATGGCGCGTATTGTCTTGATATTGGCGGTTACATCTTCTCCGGTTTCGCCGTCTCCCCGCGTGGCGCCGATAACAAGCTTGCCTTGCGCATAGGTCAGGTTGGCGCTGACGCCGTCGATCTTAAGCTCAACCACGTATTCGATCTTTTCGCCGGGGCCAAGCCCCTTGCATAGACGCTGCTGCCAGTCGCGCAGTTCATCAAAGGAATACGCGTTGTCCAAGGAGAGCATTTTTTGGCGGTGCCTGACCGTCTGAAATCCTTCAAGGATGCCGCCGCCGACGCGCACGGTCGGAGAATCATCGGTTTTATAGAGGGGATGGCTTGCTTCCAGCTCGGCGAGCTGACGCATGAGCGCATCATACTCGCTATCCGAAATCTGCGGCTGGGACTCGACATAGTACAGATAATCATGCCTGCGCAGCTGCTCCCTCAGGGCCTCGATTCTTTTTTTGATATGCTCTGGCATCTTACCTGCCCTCTAAAAGCCTATCCCCCAGCTTAACCGGGATGCCGGCCTTGATAATCTTCGTTCGGGCGGCCTCCGTATCATACCTGACCCTCTTGATTCTGACTTCTTTCTTTTCGGTGTCGTAGATACAATAGGCGGCATCGGGATTACCGTCTCGGGGTTGGCCGACGCTGCCGACATTGACGATATACTGGTCCCCCTCTTTAAGCTGGAGCTGATTGGGCTCTCCGTAGACGATCCCCCCGCTTTTGTCTTTCGCAAACACCCCCGTCGTATGCAGGTGCCCCACAAAACAAATATCGGTATGCAATATGCGGAAGCTGTCCCGGGCGACAAATTCGTCGATCATGTAATCAAAGTTCCCTGCGCCATCCAGAGTGCCGTGAACCAGGGTGAGGTCCTGATTCTCATACACCAGCTGCAGCGATTCCAGGAACTGCTTCGAGGTGGCATACAAATTCCCCCGCGTCCAGTATATCGCCTCTTTCGCATAAGGATTGAAATAGTCTTCGGAAAACAGGCCTACACTTGCCCAATCGTGGTTGCCGGCAACCGTCACCTCTGCCAGCGCCCTTACCTTTTCGATGCATTCGTTGGGGTTGGCGGCGTAGCCGACGATGTCCCCCACGCACAGATAGGCATCGATATGCTCATTTTCGTATGCGTCAAGGACCGCATCCAAGGCTTCCAGATTCGAATGGACATCAGAAAAAATGCCGTAACGCATTACAATGTGATCGAAAAATCCTTGAATTCGCCGCTTGCCGGAAACCAGGAAACGTCCGTGCCGGTAATGTATCTTCCGAAGTAGCCGTTGAGCCGGTCAAGAAAACCCTGCAGGTCATTCTCGCCAGCCTCTGCCAAAACCTCGACCCTGCCGTCGCCTAGATTCCTGACCCAGCCGCAGACGCCGAGCTCCTCCGCGATTTCGCGGGCGGTAAACCTGAAACCCACTCCTTGTACCGTACCGCTGAAATAGACGTGGAGTTGTTTTTTCATGGCGAGGAGAGGGAAAGATTGGTCGGGGCGGACAGATTTGAACTGTCGACCTCTTGGTCCCGAACCAAGCGCTCTAGCCAAGCTGAGCCACGCCCCGTGTAAAGCTATAGGATGGCATGTCGCAGGCAAGCTGCCGCCTGCTCCTAACCACGCCCCGTGTAAAAATAAAAAATTTTTGTAACGTGAATCAGTATAACAGAAATTGGGGGATTTGACAAGAATTTGAAGTTAACATAATTAGACGGCGGGAAACCCTCTCTTTGCGAGGATATCGAATTCAAGGTTCAGTTTATCGGACGGCCCTTTAAAACTCAAAGTCGTCTGCGCAAGCGTATGCGGGATGATATATACGCTGAAGTTTCCGCGTTTTTTTCCCATGATCGTCAAGCTGATCCCGTCTACGGCAATGGAGCCTTTCGGTAGAAGATACTTCGCAAACTCCGGCGGGAAGGCGATCTCAAAAGCGAGGTTCTCATGCACATACGTTTTCCTACGGATAATGCCGACGCAATCGACGTGACCGCTGACAAAGTGACCCGAGATCCTGTCCCCCGCCTTAAGCGCCCGTTCCAGGTTGACCTTATCGGCAATACGCAGGCACCCTAAGTTGGTAACCTCAAACGTCTCGGGCATCACTTCAAAAATGACGCTGCCGGCTGTTTTGCCTACGACCGTAAGGCAGGCGCCGTTTACCGAGATGCTGTCGCCGATTTTCTGATCCTGCGGTACTTTGGTTGCGCCGACTTCCAGCAAAGCTACCTTGCCGCGCCTGGATATTTTCTTGACCTTCCCCAGTTCTTCGATGATCCCGCTAAACATGGCCTTCGACCAAAATATCATCACCAATACGCCTGGTGGTGACTTCCTTCAGCTTGAGGGCCCGGTCGATACGGCTCACGCCCTTGCCCATTACCGGGCCGAGGGCGTCTTTGCCGCCGACGATCTTAGGGCTGATAAAAAACAAGACCTTGTCTACCAGGCCCTCGTCAAACAGCGCGCCGATAAGCGTGCCGCCGCCCTCGACAATGATATTGGTTATCTCAAGCTGGGCGAGTTTTTTCATCATGTCCTTCAAATTAACCTGGCCGTCTTTTTCTTTGACATCAATGATCCTTGCCTTTTGAGAAAGGATCTTCCTATTTTCGGTCTCCTGTCCGGGAGGAGAAGGCAAAGTGACGATAATAACCTCGCCCGGCGTCGAAAAGATGGTCGCATCCTCAGAGGTGCTAAGGTTACTGTCTACGACGATCTTGGCCAGCTTTTTTTTGGAAAACCAGGGGTCAAGCCTGGGGTTATCGCGCAGGATGGTATTCACGCCCACCATGATCGCATCGTAATTCCGGCGCAGGCGGTGCGCCAAGGCGCGGGATTTATCGGAGGTGATCCATTTGGAATCGCCGGTTTTGGTGGCGATCTTTCCGTCCAGGGATTCGGCGACCTTGACCGTGACAAAAGGCGTACGCGTGGTGATATACTTTAAAAAAACCTCGTTGATCTTTTTGAGCTTATCTTCCAGGACCCCAGCTTCGATATCGATCCCGTGGGCCTGGAGTATCTTGATCCCCCGGCCGTTATTCAACGGGTTAGGGTCGACCATGCCGATGATGACCTTTTTGATGCCGCTCTTCATAATCCGGTTGACGCACGGCGGGGTACGGCCGAAGTGCGCGCACGGCTCAAGGGTCACGTACAAAGTTGCCTCCTGCGCGGCAGGGCCGGCTTCATTGAGCGCGACGACTTCGGCGTGGGGCAGGCCCGCTTTTTGATGATATCCCCGGCCGATAACCTTGCCGTTCTTGACTACCAGCGCTCCTACCATGGGGTTGGGGCTGGTCTTTCCTTTTGCCCTCAAGGCAAGGCGCAACGCCATATGCATATATTTCTCGCGTGCGTTCATTTTCTTTCTTTTAATCTCTCCACCAGTTCATACGGCAGCCTGACCGCGCCTAGTTTTACGTCCGGTTTTGCGCTGCCGTGAAAATCCGACCCGCCGGTGACAAGGAGTTTGTATTTTTTTGCCAGGCCAAGGTAAAAATTCACCACCGCCTGGGCATGTTCCGGATAATACGCCTCAAGCCCTTGCAGCCCAAGCTCGACAAAATACGGTATCAAGTCATCGCGCCTGAGGGTATATGGGTGCGCCAATACCGCCACTCCTCCGGCGCTCCTGATAAGCGCAATCGCCTCCGCAGGGGACAGGCGGAAACCGCAGACATAGCCGGGGCAGGTGTCGCCGATATATTTCTGAAACGCTTCCGGCACCGAACCGACGATCTTTGCCTTTACCATGGCCCGGGCGACATGGAGCCTGCCGACAGTCCCGTTTTGTGCAAGCTCAAACACAGCCTGCGGCGCAAGATGGACACCGATACCTTCGAGCTTGTCGATAATCTTATAAATGCGCTCTACCCGGTTCTGCTTGAGCTCCTGAAGCCTGCGAACCAGGGCCTGGTTGCGATGGTCCAGCAGATACCCGAGCAGATGGATCTCGATGCCTTCGTATTCGGCAGTCAATTCTATGCCGGCAATGATTTCGATGCCCTTGCGCCCTCCTTCTTCAAACGAAGAATCCAGGCCCAAGACGGTATCGTGGTCGGTTACGGCGACAGCGTCAACGTTCTGCCTGAGCGCTTCAGCGACTACCTCTGGCGGACTCATAGTGCCGTCGGAGAAATTCGTATGTACGTGCAAGTCCGCACATTTCATTTGCCAGTTTCCAATTTTATCTTGTCCAGTATGCCGTTGACGAACCTGGCGGCTTCGACTCCGGAATATTTTTTGGCAAGCTCTACCGCCTCGTTGATGGCTACTTTGGGAGGAATGTCGTCACGGAAGATCAACTCAAAACCAGCCATGCGCATGATGTTCCTGTCTACCACGGCCATGCGCTCAAGCTGCCAATTGGTAGCATACCCGGAGATCTTATCATCGATAGGCTGCAGGTTTTCGACGACGCCCTTGACAAGCCTGGCGGTAAAGTCTTTTATTTCTTCTCCTACCGGGTCCTCCTGGGTTTTCCAGAAGTTTTCCAGGGATGCGTCGCAATTATCCTGAGTGATATCGATTTGATAAAGGACCTGCAGGGCCAGCTCTCTGGCCCGGGTGCGTTTACGCATAAGATATACCGGGTTATTTGATCTGGGCCATTACGTTTGCCATCTCAATGGCGGAAACCGCGGCATCCGCGCCTTTATTGCCTTCCTTGGTCCCGGCCCGCTCGATCGCCTGTTCGATAGTATCCGCGGTAATCACGCCAAAAATGACCGGTAAACCCGTATTCTGCGAGATCTTGGCAATCCCTTTGGCAACCTCGGCGGCAATATAATCGAAATGCGGGGTCGATCCGCGGATCAGCGTACCCAGGCAAATAACGGCATCATAGTCTTTGGACTTGGCCATCTTTTGGGCGACTGTGGGGATCTCGAATGCCCCCGGCGTCCAGGCAACCGCGATATCCTTATCGTCCGCGCCGTGCCTGACCAAAGCATCCAGGCATCCGGAAACCAGCCCTTTCGTGATGAAATCATTGAAACGCGAAGCGACTACGCCGAACTTCTTGCCTTTTGCGATCAAACTACCTTCAATTACCTTTGTCATCTGCCCCTCCTTTTACAAATCCAGTTTGTGTCCCAGCTTTTCCTTTTTGGTTTTAAGATACCTGTAGTTGACCGGATTCGGCTCTATGCTTACCGGCACCCGCTCTACCACCCGCAGGCCATACCCCTGGAGCCCTACGATCTTGCGCGGATTGTTAGTCAAAAGCCGTATGTCCTTAAGCCCCAGATCGACCAGGATCTGGGCGCCGATGCCGTAATCGCGCAAATCCGGCTGATAGCCGAGCGCCTCATTTGCCTCGACGGTATCCATGCCCTTATCCTGCAGGTTATACGCGCGGATCTTATCCACCAGACCTATCCCCCGACCTTCCTGATTCATATAAAGGATGACGCCTTTTTGTTCTCGCTGGATAATCTGCATTGCCTTTTTAAGTTGACGGCCGCAATCGCAGCGCAAAGACCCAAACACATCCCCGGTCAGGCACTCCGAATGCACGCGCACCAATACCGGCTCTTTGTGCCAGGCACCCATCGTAAGGGCTACGTGAACCTGATTATTGATACGGTCACGGTACAGAATCAAGGTATAGGTACCGAATTCGGTAGGTAACTTTGTTTCCGATAGCCGTTCGATCATTTTTTCTGACCGGCGGCGGTATTCAATAAGGCTGGTGATAGAGCAGATTTTAAGCTTGTGCTCCTTGGCAAACTCGACCAATTGCGGCAGGCGGGCCATGGTGCCGTCATCGTTCATGATCTCACAGATGGCCCCTGCCGGGTACAAGTCGGCCAGGCGCATCAAATCCACGGTTGCCTCGGTATGGCCTGCCCTGACCAAGACGCCTCCGTTGCGCGCCTTAAGCGGAAAGATATGGCCCGGCCTGATGAGGTCCTCTGCCTTGGTATTGGGATTGATAAGCACTTCGATGGTCCGGCTACGGTCATACGCCGAGATCCCGGTAGTAACGCCGGCAGCCGCATCTACCGATATCATCCAGGCAGTGGAGAATGGGTCCTTTTGGCCCAGCCTACCCCTCTCGTTGAGCATGGGGTGAAGGTCAAGCTGTATAAGCCGCTCCTCCTCCATCGGCACACAGATAAGCCCGCGGCCGAACTTAGCCATGAAGTTGATATCCTTGGGCGCGATGGATGAGGCGGCCATGACCAAGTCGCCTTCATTCTCGCGGCCTTCGTCATCCACGACGATCACCATCAAGCCGTTCTTGAGGTCTTCGATTATTTCCGGAATTGAGTTAAACATAAGCGTTGGTATAAATAAATAGCCCGAAGGCAATCTTCGGGCAGTATAATTTTAATCTTCTCTTCTCTGGACTTTGCGCAGCAGGCGCACGCCAAACCATCCTATAGGTTTGGGTGTCGCAGCAGCAGGCGCACGCCAAACCATCCTATAGGTTTGGGCGTCGCAGCAGCAGACGCACACCATCGGCCCTGGAGTTTCACCAGATCTGTCCCTGTTAAGCACAGGGACTCGCGGGCTTTACCGCCGGTCAGGATTCTCACCTTGCCCTGAAGATTAAGTAGCATAATTGTATCAGAAAAAACAGCCTTGTCAACACATTTAAAAACATCTATAATGATGGACATGGAACCCATTATAAAACAACTACATCGGCTTCTCCTGCAAAATAAAAAGACCGTGGCCGTAGCGGAATCGTGCACCGGAGGCCTGCTCTCCTGCCTTATGACCTCCAGCCCCGGGAGTTCGGGGTACTTTCTTCTGGGGATAGTTGCGTATAGCAACAAGGCCAAGGAAAAGCTTCTGAAAATACCGCAGCGGCTCATCAAAGCAAAAGGAGCGGTTTCTCCGGAAGTCGCCTCAGCTATGGCTGCCTCGGTCAGAAAAATAGCCGCTGCGGACCTGGGCATCGGAATTACCGGCATAGCCGGCCCAACAGGCGCAAGGCCGGCTAAACCCTTAGGCACCGTATATATAGCCGTATCCTCAGGCAAGCGTCTTACGTGCACCCGCATGAATTTTACCGGCAACCGCAACACCGTCAGGAAGAAGTCGGCGCTAGGCGCCCTGTATATGCTCAAAGGCCTTCTTTAAGATGCGCACATTTATCGCCGTTAGCCTGCCGCAAGGCATCAAACAACAATTAGGGCTTTTACAAGAGCAGTTAAAACGCAGCGCTGCGGATGTGAAATGGGTCCAGCCGCACAATATTCATGTAACGCTGAAGTTCTTGGGGGAGATCGAAGAACAAAAGCTGGGACAGATCACCGCGATGCTGCAGGATACCGTAAAAGACAAGGCTTGTTTTACGGCAAGCATGAGCGGCCTGGGGGCGTTTCCCCGCATGACCGCCCCGCGGGTAATATGGTCAGGCATTAATAAAGGTAAGGAAGATCTTATCCGGATTGCAAAAGAGTTGGAAGAGAAAAGCGGCATCCTGGGAGTGCCGCCCGAAGACCGGCCTTTTACGTGCCACCTCACCCTGGGAAGGGTGCGGTCTTCTGCGAACCTGCATAGATTGGTAAAGATCTTAACGGAAACAGCGCAGCAACCTGATCAGGAATTTCCGGTTACGAAGCTTACGCTCTTCAAAAGCACCCTGGCGCCAACGGGCCCTGTCTACGAACCCCTCACCGAAGCAAGCCTCATAACCACCTGAAGCACAACATTGGCATACACCGCGGCGATAATGTCATCGACCATGATCCCGGCGCTTCCTTTTAACAGCTGAAGCCTGTCTGCCGGATACGGCTTGACAGTATCGAGCAGCCGAAAGAGAAAAAAGGCGATAACGGCAAAATCGATCCGGGGCGGCACGCATGCCAGGGTCAAGAGCATTCCGGCCACCTCATCGATGACTACGCATGAAGGGTCCTTCTTGGCCAAGGCCCTTTCTGTTTTTCCTGCTGTCAGGAAACCGGCAATGAGTATCACGGCGGTGATCGCCGCATATACCCGTATATCCCGCATCAAAAAAAACAGGAGAACTCCGGCGATGCTCCCGAAGGTGCCGGGGACAAACGGTAGGTAACCGATGCCGAAGAATGTGCTTACGATAACGTATGGCGATGTAAGGACGCGCATGGGCAGGTTAGAGCCTTGAGAGGACGTCGCGGTTTTCCCAGAGGTACGAAAGCCCCGAATACAAGGTAAGGCCGACGGTGATCAGCATAAGCACGTATATCCCTTGGCGGAACAGGCTTTCCCAGGCGGGGTTCCAGGTGAAAAAAGTCAGCATCACCTCTTTCGAAGTAATAAACAACAATATAAGGAATATCACCACCATCTGCGAAGCGGTTTTGTGCTTGCCGGCTTTGGATGCGGACAATATTTTCCCCTTATTCCTGGCAAACAGGCGCAGCGAAGTGATGAATATCTCGCGGAAGATAATGATCACAAACATCCAGGCATCGATCAGCTGCATCTGCACAAATGCGGCAAATGCCGCCAGGACCAGGATCTTATCGGCGATGGGATCCATCAGTTTGCCGAAATCCGTAACCATGTTCCTTTTGTGCGCGATCCTGCCGTCAAGAAAGTCGGAAAGGGCGGCAAAGATAAAGATGGCAAGGCTGATCGCCTTGGCCCAGAGGCCGTGGCAGAATAAAAAGAACATGAAGACGAATGTCGCGACGATGCGCGCTACCGTCAATTTGTTGGCAATATTCATCAGCAGGCCTCCCCCACCAGATCGTATTCCAGGGTATCGGTGATCTTGACTTTCACAAAATCACCGGCTTTTAATTTTCTTTTCGAATGCACATATACGTTGCCGTCTACTTCCGGCGCATCATACTGGCTGCGAGCCAGATACGCATCCGTCCTTGCTTCGTCTATCAACACTTCCAGCTCCCTGCCCAACCAACGGGCATTAAGCTGTTGAGAAATTTTCTGCTGCTCGGCCATGATCATATTGAAACGCTCTGCCTTGCGCGAATCGGGAACCTGCGGCTTGAAACGGTATGCCGGAGTCCCTTCTTCGCGCGAATACATGAATACACCCAGGCGCTCGAAACGCGCCTCCTTGACAAATTCCAGCAGTTCGCGAAACTGCCTGTCTGTTTCGGAAGGAAACCCCACGATAAGGCAGGTGCGTATCGCCGCGTCGGGGATCTTTTTGCGCACTGCCTGGATCAGGCGTAGTATATCGGCCTTGGAGGTCCGGCGGTTCATCAACCGCAGGATGCGATCATTCACATGCTGGATAGGCAGGTCGATATACCTGCAGAATTTCGGTTCATCCTGCATGACGATTAAGACCTCTTTTATTACCGGATGCGGGTATAAATACAGGAGCCGTATCCACCGGGTATGCCGCAGGCCGGCTGCCAGTCTTTGCAAAAGGACGGGGAGTTTCCGCGTTTTATACAGATCCAGACCCCACCCGCAGATATCCTGACCGATGACATTGAGCTCCGCGATCCTCTGGGCGTCAAGCCGGCGGGCTTCTCGTAAAATATGCTCCGGGCCGAGGCTGACGAACCTGCCCTTGATCCTGGGGATGATACAAAAGCTGCAGTTATTGACGCAGCCTTCGCAGATCTTCAGGTACGCGTAGTGCCCGGGCGTGATCGCAAATCGTTTTGCTCCGCCGGGGCCCAGGGCAAACTTGCCCACAAAGGCATCGACTTCCGGCAACTCCCTGCGCAAGGTATCGCCATAACGCTGCGTCAGGCAACCGGCGACAATGATCTTTTTAAGCCGGCCTTCTTTTTTGAGCTCGATCAAATCAAGAATGGCCTCTATCGATTCGGCCTTGGCGTCTTTTATAAAAGAGCAGGTGTTGACAATCCCTACTTCTGCCTTGTCAATATCAACCACCGCGCAGCCTTTCGCGCGGAGCTGACCCAGGATAACCTCTGAATCCGTCAGGTTCCTCGGGCAGCCCAGGCTGAGCATCCCGACCTTCAAAGCGCGCTTCATCGCTATTGCCCGATGGTCATGCCTTCCCTGGTAATAACGATGTTCTTCAGGGCCTGGCCTCTTCTGCCGAGATTGGTGATGAGTTTTCCGTTTACTTCCAGGTTCAGGACTCCGGCGTTATTAACGGACAGTTCCAGTCTTTCCTTTGCCTGCCAGGTCTCGGTCCTGCCTTTTTTGAGGCTGCCATGAAAGACAACCTTGCCGTCGCTCTTCAAGTTGATCCAGCAGTCCTCTTTTGCAAGAACAGCCAAGCGTATACCGGTGGCGATTTCCTTGGAAAGTTCCTGGACATGCGCGGGCTCAGGCTGTACGGCTACTGCCGCAGGCGAGGCCTGAAGTGACGGGCCGGAAGGCGGTTTGTGGGCCTTGGCCGCAACGGGCCTCTTGGCCATCCGGGGGACAGCGACGGCTGGCGGCCTTGATCTGCGGGGCAGTTGAGAATGCCGGGAAAAAATGAATTTGCCTATGCTGAATACTACAAGCACACACACTACCGCCAGGATTATCGCGGCGACGGCTCTCGGTTTTATGGGAAGCTTGTGAAAAAACGGCTTAAGCGGCATAGCCTTTAAGAGCGGGCCGCCGGGGTCGTTGCCGGAATCAAGCTTGCCCGCCGATGCCGCCACGAGGACCTGGCTAGCCTCCTTATAGTCGGGAATAAAATCTTTCGGGTCCACTTCAAGGAACTGGCAATAAATTTTCAGGAAGCCCTTTACGTAAACGGGGCTCACGTTGATCAACCGGTCCTCTTCGATAGCCTTAAGGACATTGAGATGGATCTTGGTCTTTTTATGGACGTCGTCCATAGTAAGGCCTTTTTCCAGGCGTATTTTTTTAAGTCGTGCGCCGACGGATTCCATATAGTTTAGTTTTCCTCCTGCGGGATAGCCATGTCTTTCTTAAGCCAGGCTTCGCGGTCAACCAGTATCCTGCGCGCCTTGCTGCCCTCGAACGGGCCGACAAGGCCGTCTAGCTCCATCATGTCGATGATGCGTGCCGCACGCGTATACCCCAGGCGCATGCGCCTCTGCAAAATGGACACCGAAGCCTGGTTGGTCTCCATGACGACCCTGACCGCTTCGTCGTACAGTTCGTCTTTTTCGCCGTTTTTGGCTAACGCCGATTTCTGTTGCTCCTGAAGGATCTGTTCGTTATATACCGGCTCCGCCTGTTCTTTAATAAAATCTACCACCTTTTCGATCTCTTTGTCGCTGACCAGCGTCCCCTGGGCGCGGATAAGTTTTGCCTCTCCCGGCCTTAAGAAAAGCATATCGCCTTTCCCCAAAAGCTTGTCTGCGCCGTTTAAATCAAGGACGGTACGCGAGTCTACCTTTGAGGCGACCTTAAAAGAGATACGCGCCGGAAAATTGGCCTTGATAACGCCGGTCACCACGTCTACCGACGGCCTCTGGGTAGCCATGATCAAATGTATCCCTACCGCGCGCGACAACTGCGCCAGGCGCGTAATCGCCGACTCGATCTGGTCGCGGGCCACGATCATCAAATCCGCCAACTCATCTATAATGACAACGATATACGGCATCTTGCCTTCTTCTTCTTTTTTGTTATACGCTTCGATGTTGCGTGCCCCAGCCTTAGCCAGGAGCTGATAGCGCTCTTCCATTTCTATAACTACCCAGCCCAGGGCCACCGCTGCTTTTTTCGCATCGGTAACTACGGGGCACAGAAGGTGCGGCAGGCCGTTGAAAGGCGCTAGCTCCACCATTTTCGGGTCGACCATCAGGAATTTCAAGTCATTGGGTGAAGCCCGGAAGAGCATGGAAAGGATAAGGCTGTTGACGCAGACGGTCTTTCCCGAACCGGTCGTCCCGGCGATCAACAGGTGCGGCATCTCGCCTAGGTCGGTAACGACGGAATGGCCGGCAATATCTTTGCCCAGGGCCAGTGTTAACTTGGATTCGGCCTCCTGGAAATCCTTAGACTCCAAAACGTCTTTCAGGTACACCAGGCTGCTTTGGATGTTGGGGATCTCCACGCCCACCCTGGCCTTGCCCGGGATGGGGGCAACGATGCGGATAGACTGGGCCTTCATTGCCAGCGAGATATCGTCGCTCAAAGTAACGATGCGGTTCAATTTAACGCCCGGGGCAGGTTCGAGCTCATAACGGGTAATGACCGGCCCGCGCTCGATATCGGTCACTTTGACCGAAATGCCGAAGTCATCCAGGGTTTCCTCAAGGATGCGTGCGTTGTGGGTAAGGTCCTCTTTGATCTGCCGCGCCTCGATCGGCGGAGGGGAATCCAATAAATCCAGCGTGGGCAGATGGTAATCGCCTATCTGTACTTCCTTGGGCCGGGTCTTTGCCGGTGCAGGCTCCGAGGATTTGGCTTTTATCTGGATCTTGGGCTCAGAAGTCGTAAGAGCCTTGGGAGGCTCTACGGCTGCGGCGGGCTCCGGTATATTGATCTTGGGCTTAACCACGGGGGGCTTGTTATTATTGGCCGCGGGGCTTTTTACTTTAGGTTTAAAATGGAACGCCAGGACCGGTTTAAAAAGCGACCTGAACTTTTCGGTAAGGGAAACCAGGAACGTGGAGATGAGGACCTCGGTCACCAACGCAAAGGAAAGCAGCATCAGTGTCCCAA
The DNA here is from genome assembly GCA_035506195.1 of Patescibacteria group bacterium. GTDB lineage: Bacteria > Omnitrophota > Gorgyraeia > Gygaellales > Profunditerraquicolaceae > DATJPV01. The sequence goes on from DATJPV010000030.1 coordinate 20,586, forward strand.
AGAGTATGTACCCGCCCAGCTTGCCGAAATAGGTGACGACAAATTTAGCCAGGATAAATCCCAGAAAACCGCCGTGCGAAAAAGACAGACCGTCGTTGCCCAAACCGAATATCCCGATGACGGAACTGGCCGACAGCAGCAAAACCAGGATGCCGATTATCCGCGGCAGGCGCAGGTCCGGGATCTGCTGGCGGAAAAGCCGCACTCCCAGATAAAAAATAAACAAAGGAATGATGTAGCCGGCCCATCCGAAAAGGAATAGCAGCGCCCCTGCAAGGTAGGCGCCGAAAGCCCGGATGAGGTTCTTTGGGGGGTTGTTGGGATGCGAGGTGTAAAACGCAAGATCGTAAGGCGTAAACGAGATCAGGCTGGCCAGAATGATGAGGCTGGCGGCAACCAGTATAACGGCCTTGATCTCATTTATTCTTCTTTCTTTCACTTTCGATATCTATCAAGCACTAGGCTTTTCAGCCTGCTTTTTGCTTAAATTGATCCGGCCTAATTCATCGATACCGACAACTTTTACCTTGAATTCGTCGCCTAACTTCACGACGCTGTCTACGTCCTTGACGAAATGGTCGGCCAGCTCAGAAACGTGCACCAGCCCTTCTTTGCCGGGGGCGATCTCGCAGAAGGCGCCGAATGCCATGATGCGCTTTACCTTGCCCACATAGATACGGCCGACCTCGACATCGTCGGTGATCGCCCGGATCATCTTGATCGCCTCTTCCTGCTTGGCCGCATCGGTAGAAGAAACCAGCACCGTGCCGTCATCGTTAATATCGATACCCGCACCGGTAGCAGCAATGATCTTCTTTATGGTCTTGCCTCCCGGCCCGATAAGCTCTCCTATTTTTTCCGTCTTGACCCGGACTATCTCGATACGCGGGGCATACGTTGACAGCTCCTGACGCGGATTAGCCAGGGCGTGCTGCATCTTGTCCAGGATGAAGAAACGCGCCTCTCTGGCCTGCGCCAGGCACTGACTTAACAACTCAACGCTGATGCCGTCGATCTTCAAATCCAACTGCACCGCAGTAACGCCGTTTTTGGTCCCGGCGACCTTGAAATCCATGTCGCCAAAATGGTCTTCAAGGCCCGTGATGTCCGTCAGGACGATCGCCTTATGCGCCTCTTTGATCAACCCCAGGGCCACTCCGGCTACCGCCTCTTTGATCGGCACGCCGGCATCCATGAGCGAAAGCGTAGCGGCGCAGACCGTCGCCATGCTCGAGGAACCATTGGATTCCAGGATCTCCGATACGACCCTGACCGTATAAGGGAATTTGTCTTTTGAAGGAATAACCGCCAGAAGCGCTCTTTCCGCCAATGCGCCATGGCCGATTTCTCTGCGGCCGGGGCCGCGCACCGGGCCGGTCTCTCCCACGCTAAAAGGCGGGAAACTGTAATGCAGCATAAAGGTCTTGAACTTCTCGCCCTCCAAGGCCTCTATCTGCTGTTCGTCTTCGCCCGTACCGAGAGTGGTAACGGCTAGGCTTTGGGTCTGGCCGCGGGTAAAAAGGCTGGAACCGTGGGTGCGGGGCAAAACCGACACATCGCAGGCGATCGGGCGGATCTCCTTGAAACCCCTGCCGTCGATACGCTTGCCCTCCTCGGTGATGATCCGGCGTACCTGCTTTTGCTCTACCTCAACCAACGCCATTTTGACATCTGTCGGTTCATACCCCTCCGAAGTCAGCGTTGTCTCAAGCTCTTTGGACAAAAGGTCGACCGCCTCCTCGCGTTCTTCTTTCTTGCTCAACGCATAGACTTCCTTGAGCCTCTCTTTCGAGAGTTTATCGACTTTTTCCTGCAGCACCGGGTCGATGACCTTATAGGAAACCTGGGCTTTTTCTTTGCCGTACGCCTTGATAAACTCTTCCTGCAGCCGTTTGATCACTTTCAACTGATCTACGCCGAACGTGACCGCCTCCATATAAACTTCCTCGGAGAGCTCCTTGACTTTTGATTCCAGCATCACCACGCCGTTGGCATTGGCGACGACGACCAGGTCAAGGTCGCTTTTTTCCAGTTGCGCGTACGTCGGGTTTAACACAAGCTGTTTATCCACATATCCGACCCGGCAACAGACCAGTGGCCCGTTGAACGGGATATCCGAAATGGATAAAGCCGCTGACGCTCCGTTAACCGCCAGGATATCCGGGTCGTTCTCTCCGTCGCTGGAGAGTACGATCGCCATAACCTGGACTTCATTAAAAAGCCCCTTGGGGAACAGGGGACGGATAGGCCTGTCAATAAGACGCGCGGTCAAGATCTCGCTCTCGGAAGGCCTGCCTTCCCTCTTGAAGAAGCCGCCGGGGATCCTTCCTGCCGCATACGTTTTTTCCTGGTACTCGACGGTCAAAGGGAAAAAACCCTGCCCTTCCCGCGGTTCCTTGGACATACAGGCGGTCACCAGGACAACGGTCCCTCCGTATTGGATGGTAACCGAGCCATTCGCCTGCCTGGCAATCTTGCCGGTCTCAAATACCAAATCTTCTTTTCCGAATTTTGTTTTCATCGAACAACTTTGCATATATCCACCTTTTGTAGACGAAGAAGGCCTTACTTTCTCAAGTTAAGCTTCTCTAATACTTCTTCGTATTTTTTAATGTCTTTTTTCTTGAGATAGCTCAACAGCCTGCGCCGCCTACCTACAAGAGTCAGCAGCCCGCGACGGGAATGATGATCCTTCTTATGGGCCTTAAAATGGTCTCCCAGGGCGTTGATCCTGCCAGTGAGAAGCGCAATTTGAACTTCAGCTGACCCCGTATCTCGGGAGTGCACTTTGAACGTATCAATAAGATCTTTTTTCTTTTCTTTGACGATAACCAACTTCTTCACCTCCTCTTCTTTCTTTAAACAAGTATTATACGCTACTTTACACCGCAAGTCAATATATTCGTATGAGTAATGAAACCCGTTCCAGTCTACACCCGGGATACTGCGGACGCAATGGCGGGAAGAACCGCGGAAAGGTTACTTTATTATACCACTCTATATTGCCTTGTCAATGCCTGTCTTGAGCCTGGTTCAACGCGGGGATATAGCCCCGGATGGCTTTGATGCGGTCATCTACATAAGGATGCGTCCGAAAATAGCTCAGGCCCTGCTTTTGTTCGCTTTCGCTTTGCTTAAGTTTCTGGAGGGCGGATAACGCGGCATTCGGGTCGAAACCCGCCTTCCACGCATACTTAACGCCTAACGTATCGGCCGCATATTCGTCATCCCGGCTGTATTTCAACTGCACCAGGTTATACACCGTATGTGCGCCTTGCGCGATAACCCCGGCGCTGTCCCCGGCCCGATTGCCCATGCCCGTAAACGCAAGCGTCATAAGCACCTGATATGCCATATTTGCCTGGAGCTTTTTGACGATGTGCCGTGCGGCCATATGAGCTGCCTCATGCCCCAAGACATACGCAATCTCATCGTCACTAAGGATATCTACCAGGCCTTTGTTGATATAGATGAAACCGCCCGGCAGGGTGACGGCGTTGAGCTCTTTGTCGGTTACGACGGTAAACGTGTAGCCGATATCCTGCCGGTCGCAGACCTGCGCGATACGGCTGCCTATCCGCTTGATCCGCTCCTGGAGGCGGGGGTCGTCTACGGCAGGATGCTGCTGGAGCATCCCGGCGGAGACGTTTTTGCCGATCAAGGATTCCGTGGCGCTATTGATGAAGATGAATTCCTGCTTTTCGGTGGCGGGATTATATACCGTTACGCATCCGGACAGAAGTACCAGGGATACTATGCAGGAAAAAGAGCCCCATACCCTCATTGCTTGTGGATAACGATCTTATCGGCGGTGATCTTTGAATTTGGCATGATCACGGTTTTTTTCTCCGGGCTGATCAAGATGGTACTGAAGATCTGGATCTCATGCACCGTCCCCAAGGCACCGCCTACCTCCACTATATCTCCTACCTTAAAGGGTTGAAAAAGGATGATCAGGACACCGGCGGCAAAATTCGCCAGAGACCCCTGCAGGGCAAGGCCGACTGCCAGGCCTGCGGCGCCCAAAATAGCGATAAACGAGGTTGTCTGCACGCCCAACTTGTCTAAAGCCGCCACCCCCGCAAACGCCACGATCGCGAAATATACGATATTTTTCGTAAAGACCGCCAGGGTCTTGTTCACCTTTGATTTGAGCATCGCCTTTTCGCAGAGACGGGCGACGAGCCGTGCTATCCATCTACCGATAATAAAGATCAGTACCGCGGCCAGAATATTAAGCCCATATTGGATCGCGTAGCCGTACAACGTCTGTAATGTTGCTTGCATCGTTGCCTATCCTCCTTCTTTTAACAACCTGCTATTTGGTTCTTACCTTCAATTTTTTCTTAAGGTTCGCTATTTCCACGCTTAATTTCTCTATGCTTTGCCGGCAATGGGCCTCGCTTTCCCGCAGGGCCTGCTCGGTCTTCTTGCGCTCCCCTATTTCTTTCCATAGCTCTTCATTGGCTTTCGCAAGCTCCGCGGTCCTGACCTTTACGCGTATCGCCAGCTCCGCGCGAGAATTACGCAGGACCTCTTCCACCTTTTTGCGTTCGGTGATATCCCTGGCAATACCGGTTGTGCCGATCACTTCGCTTTTCTCGTTAAAAATGGGCGTCTTGACGGTTTCAATCCACCTGACCTTTCCTTCCTTGTCTGCCAGCGGCTCTTCGACCTGTTTGCGCTGCCCTGATTCCATGACCTCGCGGTCATCAAAGCGATAACGCTCTGCCAGTTCGTGCGGCCAAATATCCAAATCGGTTTTACCTGTCAGGTCTTCAGGCTTGACCCCGCAAGACCGGCCAAAGGCATCATTGACGGCAATGAACCTGCTCTCTTTATCCTTCAGCCAGGCGATATCCGGGATATTGTTCAGTATCGCCTGCTGATGAAGCTGGCTTCTGCGCAGCGCCGCTTCGGTATGCTTGTGCCTTGCCTCTGACTTCTCCAGCTTTGTGATACGTTCCTGCAGCAAGGCGACTTCTTCTACGAGTTTGCGTTCCATCTGGCACCATCCTACACGTATTATACTGCCGGTTTATGGCTTCAACAATAATAAAAACGAGGCATCCCGCAGCATACAATACCGTTACCGGATGATCGCAAAAGGGCATATCTGGTTGTAGGCGCAGTACCTGCAGGCCATATAGGCAGGCGCTGCGGAGAAATCCCTTTGTCTGATGCCGGCGGCAACTTCACGAATGCTCTCCCGTGCCTTCTCCAGGTCCTTTGCCTGTATGTCGTGGTTGCCGATGATGCCGGATTCCAGAAAATACAGCCCGACGCGTTTCGGCAGGACCCCGAAGATGCTTTCATACGCCAGCGCATATAAGGCAAGCTGAAGGCTCTCCTTGACCCGCTTATCCGCATCCTTCTGCTCCTTGATTTCCGAGGTCTTAAAATCCATGATCACTGTGCCGTCTTCTTCCTGGTCAACCCTATCGAACCGGCCGGTGATCCTGGTATGCTCAAACACAAACGAAAAATCCTTCTCAATGAACTGCGGGCGGGAATCCCGCGCCTGTTCTTCATTAAAGAACCTGACCAGGGCTTCTTGGCCGACCCGTAGCCGCTCCTGCTGGTGTTTCGCGTCAAGGAATCCTTCGGGGTCGAAACTGTTACGGAACGCCTGCAGGAGATCCGCCAGGGACGGCTTTTCACCCGCGCACTTGTGCTGAAAATAGCTGCTTACCGCCTCATGCATTGCCCGGCCGTAAATAACGGTGTGGTGTTCCATGATCGGCACGCGCAGGATATTGACATACTTGTATTTCAGAGGGCACGTCAGGTAATCGTCGATCTGGTAATAGCTCAACGTCAACAGCTTATCCGCGGGCATCTCTTCAATTGCCGCCGGGGACGAGCCTTTTTGCGGCGCAAAACGTTCGATAGCCTCCAGGGCGCTCGATGCCTGCTTTTGCGGCTGCGCAGACTCCTGCCCCAGGGCCTCTGCCACAAACTGGCTGACGCGGCGCATACGGCTGCCGCCGTAATCGGAAGCGCTGGTAAAATATAACTCCTCTTTGGAGCGCGTCATACCCACATAAAAAAGCCTGCGCTCCTCCTGGATATGAAAATCCCCCTCCGGCAGGATCTCCTTGATCAGGGCATCCGGCAGCTCGATAGGCTGGCTGCGGCGCGGCCAGGGAAAACGGCCGCTTACCAGGGTCACCAGGAATACCACCCGGAATTCCAGCCCCTTGGCCTTATGGATGGTCAAGACATTGACGGCGTCGGTATCCACATCCGCTTCCACCGTAGAGGGGTCGTCTCCGGCTTCGATGAGCAGGTCGAGATAATTGACAAAGCTGATCACCCGGTCTTCTTTGGCGACCAGCTCGAAATTACGCACAATGGCAAAGAACTTTGCCAGATTCTGGATCTTTTCTTCATTCTCGGCACTTGCCTGATGCACGAGTTTCTTCAAAAAACCCGTTTCGGTCAAGAAACCGTAGAGAAGCTTGCCGGTTGTCTGGTCACGGGAGACCTTCAGGAATTTCTCCGTCTCATCCAGGAAACGCTTGATCTTTTCCCGGTCCTCCTGGCTGACCTGCTCCAGCTCCGGGATGCCGTCAAGGGCCGCAAGGACCGAATGCAGCGATCTGTTCCGGCGCTTGGCATAATGATTACAGAGGCTTAACACGGCCAGATCCAAACCGTATATCTCGGAACTCACCAGATAATACAGGCTCAGGGAATCCGACAGATTAGCCATCAGCCTCAAAAAATTGATGCACAGCTTGACTTCCTGGCGCGCATAGAGGCCCTGATTACCGCTGAACTGCCATGGGATGCCCTGCATGTTCAGGGCCTGCAGGAACGCCTGGGCGTCGGAATTCGAACGCACCAGGATCGCAAAGTCGCGGTACTTGAAAGTTCCCGCAGCGACTTTTTCCTTGATGATCGCGGCAACGCGGTCGGCTTCGGTGGAGCTGGTGTCAAAATGCAGGTGCTGCGGCAGACTTGCTTCCTTATGCAGGCCCAGGAGCCGCTTATCGATGTGCGCCTTGACCTCAAAACGCTCGGGATTATTATGCTGGATAAGCCGGTAAGCGCTATCGAGGATCTGCTGGGTGGAGCGGTAGTTTTGAACGATGCTTACCTTCCGGGCATCGGGAAAATCATCGATGAAATTCAGGAGATTCGAGTATGCCGCCCCTCGGAAACGATAGATACACTGATCGTCGTCCCCGGTAACGGTAATGTTGCGCCTGTCGCCGGCAAGCAGTTTCGCCAGCTGATACTGCGTGAAATTGGTATCCTGGAATTCGTCAATCAGGATATACTTGAACTGCTCCTGGTACCTTTTTAATACCAGCGGGTGCTGGCGCAAAAGCTGCAGGGCCAAATAAAATTGATTCCCGAAATCAACAAGCCCTTCTTTGGCCAGTAATTCCTGGTACCGGGCATAGGCCCGGCTAACCTCCTCTTGCTGCACAGCCTCTTCTTGCAAGGCCTTGTCTTCGGGGTTATCTTTGGAGCGCGCCACCGCGTCTTGGGCCAGTTTCATATATTCCTGAGGCGATACATCCTCATCCTTGGCCCGGCTGAACAAAGACAGCAAAGCCTCAATAAAGCGCGTAGGGTCTGCCAACGGCCGGTAATACGCAAGATCGAATTCAAAGAGGTGTTCGCGGAAGAACACTGCGCTCTCCGGCCGGGTCAGAACCTTGAAATCAGGGTTGAGGCCGGCGATGAGGGCATTTTCCCGCAAGAGCCGATCGCCGAAGGCATGAAATGTCGAGACCCAGATGTCGGTATAGCCGTAGGGCATCAGGATATCGACCCGCTCAAGCATCTGGCGGGCAGCCTTGTCGGTAAAAGTAAGCGCTAAGATCTCATTGGGTTTGCACAGGCCTTCGGACAACAGCCAGGCGATCCGGCGGGTGATGACGGTAGTCTTACCGGTGCCGGCTCCTGCAATAATAAGGAGCGGGCCCTGAGGGTGGGTAACTGCCTGTCGCTGCAGCGGATTGAGACCTTCTAATATGGGTTCCATGCTGATATTTTACTACATTTTACCTTGACAAGACTTGATTTTCAAGTATACTTAAGAGTCCAAAGGAGCTTAGAAATCATGTATAAAGTCTGTGCGTTATGCGGAAAAAGACCCTTAGCGGGAAAACTCGTAGTCAGGAAAGGTCAATATAAGAAAAAAGGCGGTACAGGCAGCAAGATCGCCCGTGTGAGCATGCGTAAGTTTCTGCCTAATCTTCAGAAGATGCGCATCCTTATTGAAGGCCATCCCCGCAGAGTCTATGTCTGCGCCAAATGCATCAAAAAAGGCACTATCAACAGGGCCTGATCCTACCGGAAAAAAATATCCCTGGCTTCTAATATCACGCTCGCCTGACCATTCCAATTATCCAGCTGCGGCGTATATACCAGATCAAGGTAATCGGCGTTGATCAGGCTTTCCCGGAGGCTTGCCATGCCGAACCCTATGGCCTGATGCGTAATCCTGCCGTCAGTGACCCAGAATTTCAACGTCTCCCGAGATAGCTGTAAAGGCTCGCCTTTAAGTTTAAGGTTGCGGGTGAGAAAAAGCGGCTCCGGATTACCCGCCCCAAACGGCTCCAAGAGCTCTATTTCTGCGATGACTTTTTCGGTTATCTCTCCCAGGCCCGCCTCAATATCGATATCAAGGCTCGGCAGTAGGTCTTCAAAACGCAATTTTTCCCTGGCCAGATCATTGATCTTGGCTTTGAAATCTGCCACGCTGCCTCTGGCAATCACCAGGCCTACGGCATGGCTGTGCCCGCCGAAGGTGGTCAACAAGTCTTTGCATTCCGACAGGGTATGAAATAAATGGAAATTCTTGATCGACCTGCCTGACCCCTTACAGAGGTCTTCGGTCAACGATATCAGGATGGTCGGACGGTAAAATCTATCCGCCAGCTTTGAAGCCACTACCCCTAATACGCCCTGATGCCAGCCCTCCTTGGCGATCACGATGACCTTATGCTCCTTGAAATTAATCTCTTGATCGATCAATTCCTGGGCCTCCTCCATGATCTGGCCTTCTATTTTCTGGCGCTGGCGGTTATACGCCTCGATTATCTTGGCAAACCCTTCTGCTTCCTGCCTAGCTTCGCTCAATAACAGGTTCAAAGCCACTTCGGCAGTAGCCATCCTGCCGCTGGCGTTGATCCGCGGACCCAGAATGTAACTTACGAAAGTAGCGGTCATCTTTTTGTTGCGGATGCCGCTGGTTTCCATGAGCGCCTGAAGCCCGATCTTTTCCGTCCTCCCCAGTTGTAAGAGCCCCTCCTTGGCGATGATGCGGTTTTCCCCGGTAAGGGGCACGACATCCGCGATGGTCCCCAGGGCGACCAGATCCAGGTCTTCGGTCAAAGGCGTGCCGGTAAGCGCCTGGCAAAGCTTGTACGCTACCCCCACTCCTGCCAGTTCCCTGTAGGGGTATCCGCAGGAACCAACCTTGGGGTTAATGATTGCCGAAGCAGGCGGAAGGTCGTGGCTTGACGGTTCGTGATGGTCGGTAATAACGACTTCGATGCCATGGCGCCGCAGCTGCCTGATTTCTTCGATGCTGTTGGTACCGCAGTCAACGGTGACCAGCAGTTTTATCCCCTTGGCCCGGGCGATCTGCAGCGTATTTTTGTTCAAGCCGTAACCTTCCTTGAGCCGGTGCGGCAGGTGGTGCAGGGCCTGAATGCCCAGCTTTGCCAATGTATTTTTAAGGAGGGTCAGCGCGGTAATACCGTCGACGTCATAATCCCCGAAGATCATGACCCGCTGCTTGGCCTTGGCGGCCTGCCTGATCTGGTTGACGGCCTCTTGCATGTCCGAGAACTGATACGGGTCATGCAGGTCGCCGAGATCGGTCTTTAGGAATTTTTCCGCTTCCCCGGCGCCGGTGACCCCGCGGTTGATAAGTATTTGGGCCAGGATCCTGGAAACAGACAGTTCTTTGGAAAAAAGATTCTGGAGAGCGCTATTGGCGGGAGTGATGTTCAGTATCTTATGAGAACGCATTACTACATCTTTTCAGGGCTGGCAACGCCCAACAGGCCGAGCCCCGTGGCGATGACGATCTTGGTTGCCCCCAGAAGCCCCAGGCGCGCGAATGTCAACGCATCTTCCTGGCCCAACACCCGGTGCTGATCGTAAAACTTATGGAAATGTTCGGCAACTTCCTGGAGGTAGACGGTGATCAGGTAGGGGTCCAGGGTCCCTATGCAGGCCTCCAGGGTGTTGGGGAACTGCCAGAGCTTCTTAATCAGGGATATCTCCTCTTTTTCCTTCAACAAGCTAAAATCGATCTCGGGGACAGGCGGCATCTTCTTGGGAGAATTGCTCAAGATGCTGCAGATCCTGGCATGGGCGTATTGGACGTAATACACCGGGTTTTCGCTGGTCTGCTTTTTGGCGACCTCCAAGTCGAAATCAAGGTGGCTGGAGGTCCGGCGCATCAGGAAAAAGAAACGCGCCGCATCGCGCCCTACCTCATCCAGAACTTCCCGCAGCGTGATATATTGCCCTCTGCGGGTGGACATCTGTACCGGCTTGCCCTGCCGGAAGATAGTAGCCAGCTGCACGATGATGATCGAAAGCGTCTGGGAGGCGTGGCCAAAGGCCTCTACCGATGCCTTGAGCCGGTTGATATAGCCGTGATGATCCGGCCCCCACAGGTTGATCAGCCATTGAAAATCGCGGCTGTATTTATCCTGATGATAGGCAATATCGGGGGCAAGGTAGGTATAGGAACCGTCGCTTTTAATGACCACCCTGTCTTTGTCGTCCCCAAAGGCGGTGGATTTAAACCACAAGGCGCCCTCGCTCTCATAGAGGAACCCTTTCTGCTTCAAAGACGCGAAGGCCTGCTCGATCTTTCCGCTTGCCCCGAGAGCTTTCTGGCTGAACCAGGAATCAAACGTCACTCCGAAATCGTCGAGCTCTTTCTTGATGATATCCAGGATATAGTCGGCCCCGAACTGGGCGCAGTCGGTTGCCTCCATCTTCCGCGCAAGGGCGACCTTGGCGATATCGTAAATGTAGTCTCCCTGGTAGTGGTCTTCGGGAAATTCTATTTTCTCCCCCTGCAGTTCTTTCATTCGCAGGGCAATAGACCTGCCCAGGATGTTGATCTGGTTGCCTTCGTCGTTAAGATAGTACTCCCGCCGGGCCTTAAAACCCATAAAATTGAAGATGCTTGCCAGTACGTCCCCGACTGCCGCCTGCCGGGCATGCGCGACCGAAAGAGGCCCGGTGGGATTGGCGCTGACAAATTCGATCAAGACGGACCTCCCTTTGCCGATGCCGGTCCGCAGCGTTGCCTGCCCCCCGGAAACAAGATCGGCCAGGTACCTATAAAAATACCCGTTGCTCAGGTAGAAGTTGATGAACCCGGCGCCTTCGACTTTTACGTCGTGCACGCTGCCTGCCAGGGCCTGGTCATCCTGCAGCGACCGTTTCAGGCGGCCGGAAAGCTCGGCCGCGATCGAGGCGGGATTTTTTTTAAGCTGTTTGCTTAATTGCAGAGCGACGTTGGTAGACAGGTCCCCAAAACGCGGATCACTGGGGAAATCAAGATAAGCCTTATCTTGGCAGCCCGGCGCGCAGCCAAGGTCTTCAAGCAGGCGTCCTATCGTTTCGGTCAAGGTGTCTTTTATGTTTTTTGACATCGTAGTGTACGGAGGCGGCGGCTGGGCAATCAGTCGGTCAAAAGGCGGGGGATTCTGACCCGCTTGGCGTCAGACCACAGGCGCTCTAAAGAATAAAACTCTCTCATCGGTTTGTGGAATAGATGGACCACCACGCTGGCAAAATCCAGCACTACCCAACCGGATTCATCGTTGGGATTGACCTTCGAGAGAGGTTTTATTCTGTCTTTGGCTAGGTCTTCTTCTATCGCCTGGGCAAGCGCGCTTATCTGTCGCAGGGAAGTGCCGCTTAAGATGACAAAATAAGAGCAGAGATTGGAAACCTTCTGCATATCCAGGACAACCACGCCCTGGGCCTTCTTGTTTTTGGCGATCGCCGCAATACGGAGTGCAACTTTTTTCGGTTCTATAAGTGCCTACCTCCTAAAGAGGTATTATTTTTTTCCTAAGATTTTATACATGCCGGTCCCGCAATCGGGGCATTTGCCTTTCATTGCCTGACGCTTGTTCTTCATGGTGACCTGCTGGGTGTCTTTCATTTCTTTGGAAGCCTTGCATTTCACGCAATATCCCTTTTCTGCCATTTGAAATCCTCCTTTGCTAGATGTATAGTATTGTCCAATATTACCACAGCTTGTTGGTACTGTCAAACAATTCTTACCTTATGCTGCTTGTCGGTATCCTCCTCCAGCTCGCCGACGATCTCTTCCAGCAGGTCCTCCAACGTAACCAGCCCGATGACGTTCTTGCGGTCATCAACGACAACGGCGATCTGGATCCTGTTCATTTGGAACCTCCTTAAGAGGTCGCTGACCTTCAGGTTCGCGGGAACAAAATAGGCGTTACGGATCAGGTCCTGCAGTATAAACAGGCCCTTGTGCCTGAGCAGGTACAGCAGGTCGCGGGTGTAGACGATGCCGATGATATTGTCCAGGGAGCCTTTGTAGACCGGCAACCGCGCATGCCCTTGTTCAAAAAAGAATTCCAGAAGCTCATCCGGAGTAGAGCTTACGCTGACCGCGATGATCTTGTCCTTGGGCACCATGACGTCCTGTATCTTGGTGTCTCCGAATTCGAAAATCCGGTGGAGCATTTTTCTTTCCTCTTCGCTTAAAACCCCCTCTTCCTTGCCTATCTCGATCATCAGGCGCAGCTCCTCTTCGGTAATAAGCGGGGAGCGCTTAGACGGCTGGATCCGTATGAGCCGCAGGATCGAATTGCTTATGCCGATGAAAAACGGCGTAATGGGCCGGAAAAAGGCGACGATCGTTTCCATGATCGGAGCGGTGAACAACGCCATTTTCTCCGTATGCTTGGTGGCCAGGATCTTCGGAGTGATCTCGCAGGCCACCAATACGAAGAAGGTCGAGGCGAACGTCGAGGCGATAACGCCCAGATTATAGCCGAAAACCCTTACGAAGATGGCCGTGACGATCGAGGATATGGCGATGTTGACGAAATTATTGCCGATGAGGATCGTAGCGATGAACTTGTCGGATTTGGACAGGAGGCGATGGATGCTCTGCGCGCGCTTGCTGCCCTTGGCGAGCATATTGCGCAGTCGTATCTTGCTTAAGCCTATAATGGACGTTTCGCAGGCGGAAAGGAAAAAAGACACGCATGCCAGCACGGCTAAGAGCGCGCTAATAATAGATATGAAAAGCAGCGAATGCATGGTATGAGTTTATCCCGAAGATACGTGCAGCCTTGCGGCTATGTCTTTTTGGCTTCGCGCAAGCGGGCCGATAAGCGCAAGGCTCATTGCTTCTTCCGTGAATATCTGGCGGCCCGCCTCTTGGACGTCCGCGATCGTTGTCTTGCGTATTTCCTTGATCAGGTCTTCCAACGAATATACCTTATCCAGCGTCGCGGTAGTTTCGCCGATCCAAAGCATGTGGTCCAGGGTATCCTCAAGCGCCAGGGAAAGCTGGCCGATATAAAAATCTCTGGCGCGCCTGAATTCGTCCCGACTGACGCATCGCCGCCTAAGCTTGCCGAGTTCTTTCATGATCAGGCTGACCGTAGGCCCGACCTTTCGGTTATCTATGCCGGCATGCACGATAAAAGCGCCGGTATCATGGAAACGCTTGACCTGCGTACCGATCTCATACGCCAGCCCACGTTTTTCCCGGATCTCATTGAAGAGGCGGCTGGACATATTGGCCCCGAGGATAATATGCAATAGCGACAAGGCATGCCTTAGCGGATGGTCGCGCTTAAAACCGTGGAACCCCAGGGCCAGATGCGTCTGTTCCGTGTCTTTGGCAAGGATCTTCAGGCAGGGCTTGCGCTGCTGCTGCCGGGCCTGTAAAAAAACATTCTCCTCTGCCCTGCCGCAGGAAGAAAAAGTCTTGGCGATGCGGGATGCCAGGCGGGAATGCGTCAGGGAACCGGCGGCGCTCACGACGATATTGGCGGCCGTATAATACCGCCTGCTGAATGCCCGCAGGCTATCCTGCCCCAGCCGGCTGACAGATTCAAGGCTGCCGGCAATACTCATCCCCAAAGGCTGATCCGGCCAAAGCAGTTCATCCAGCAGCTCGTGAACATAGCTCTGCGGAAGGTCCTTATACATCTTTATCTCTTCCAGGATAACCGTCTTTTCTTTCTGCACATCGCTGGCGCGCAGTAGCGGTTGCAGGACCATATCCGACAACACATCGAAGGCCGCCTCCAGATATACCGCAGGTAATTTGACCAGATAGCAGGTCAGCTCTTCCGACGTAAAGCCGTTCAGGGAACCGCCTACGCCTTCGATGCTCTCTTTGATCCGGCGGCAGGAATATTTCCTGCTCCCTTTGAAAAGAAGGTGCTCAAGGAAATGTGCCGCGCCTTTCAGGCGGGGGCTCTCGTAGCGTCCGCCGACATTGATCCAGATGCCCAATGCCACCGAACGCCTGGCGGGCATCGCATGCGTAACCAGCTTAATCCCGTTGGTTAGTTTTTCTTTCCTGTACATAATACCCTCACAAAATCCGAGACCCTCTTGACCAGGTCGGGCCTGCCCAGGTTCTTTTTGATCTTGCCGACGATCGCACTGCCGACGATCGCCCCGTCGCTGATTTTCTGGATCTGCGCCACCTGCTGCGGGGTAGATATCCCGAACCCCACGCATACGGGTTTATCGGTAATTTTCTTGATCGCCCTTACATGGGCCTTTAAGTCCGCAGGCAGGGCCTGCCGGGGCCCGGTGACGCCGGTCAGCGATACGTAATAGATGAAACCCCGGCTCATGCGCGCAATCAGCCGCGCGCGGGAAGCGGTAGTCGTCGGCGCAATAAATAACACCGTCGCCAGGTTCATCTTGGCAGCCAGCCTGCGAAAATCGCCCGCCTCCTCAGGGGGCAGGTCAGGCACGATCACCCCGTCTACGCCGCAGGCAACCGCCGCCTTTACGAAACGCGCTTCATTAAAACAGAATATCGGGTTGTAATACGTCATCAGGCAGATCGGTATCCCGGTCTTTTTTCTTAAAGCCTCAACCATCCTCAGGATCGCCCCGAGAGTGACTTTTTTCTTAAGGGCCTGTTGTGAGGCCTCCTGGATGATCGGGCCGTCGGCCATAGGGTCGGAAAAAGGAACCCCTAATTCAATGATATCTACCCCCGCGCGGGAAAATGCGAGGACCAGTTCCGCCGTAGTTTTTAAATCCGGGTATCCTGCGGTAATAAAGGCAATAAAGGCCTTCTTTCTTTTTGTGCGCAGCTGCCTGAATATACGGTCAATGCGGTTCGTCATGCCAAGACCCCCGAAATGGAAGAAGTGTCCTTGTCTCCCCTGCCCGAAAGGCATACGATCACTACGGAATCCTTGCGTATGTTACGCTTCATCTTCCTTAAATAGGCGATGGCATGCGCGGACTCAAGCGCAGGGATGATCCCTTCTATTTCCGAAAGCATCCGGAAGCCTTCTACTGCTTCTTTATCGGTCACCGCCGTATACGTAGCCCTGCCGATGGATTTAAAATAGGCGTGTTCCGGCCCGGTGCCCGGATAATCAAGGCCTGCCGCAATGGAATGGGCTATCTGCACCTGGCCGGAGTCGTCCTCCAGGAGCCCGGATTTCGAACCATGCAAAACCCCCACCTTGCCTTTTACCAGGGTAGCGGCGTGTGCGCCGGAGCCAAGGCCCCGCCCGGCCGCTTCTACTCCGAAAAAACGCACGGCCTCATCGGCAAAGAACGGATAGAATAACCCCATGGCGTTGCTGCCGCCGCCTACGCAGGCAACCAGGTAATCCGGAAGGCGTCTTTCCTTTTGCAGGACCTGCCTCCTGGCTTCGCGGCCGATAACGGATTGAAAATCGCGGACCAGCATCGGATACGGATGGGGGCCGGCAACGCTTCCGATAATATAATGCGTCGTACGCACATTGGTCACCCAGTCCCTCAACGCCTCGGTCATGGCGTCCTTGAGGGTGCGCGAACCGCTGGCAACCGGTATAACGCGCGCGCCCAGCAGGCGCATGCGCAAGACATTCAGTTTCTGGCGCTCGATATCCTCTGTGCCCATATAGACGTCGCAGGATAAACCGAAACGCGCGGCGACCGTTGCGGTAGCAACGCCGTGCTGGCCGGCTCCGGTCTCCGCGATAATCCGGCTCTTTTTCATGCGCAGGGCAAGCAGGATCTGGCCAAGGGTATTATTGATCTTATGCGAGCCGGTGTGGAGAAGGTCTTCGCGCTTCAGGTATACCTTACGGATGCCCAGGTGGCGGCTGAGGTTCTGCGCCAGATACAGCGGAGTAGGCCGGCCCGCATAGTCGTGCAGGTAATGCGCCAACTGTTGCCGGAACTGCCCATCGGCCTGGGCCTTGCGGTATTGGCGCTCCAATTCATCCAGCGCATAGAAAAGCGTCTCCGGGACGAAGCGACCCCCGAAGATGCCAAAATGTCCTTTTTTATCCGGTAACACTACAACCCCTTTCTTTTGCGAACGGCCATATTTAAGGGACAACCGCATGGGCCATTTTCGTCTCTGCCAACCCCCAGCAATAGAGCAAGAATTCTTCCATGCTCTTCAAGAACCACTTGCCGAGTGCGGATTCATAGAACGCAAGATACTCTTTCAATTCCTCATCGGAAACATCTTTATAGGCAAAAAGAGAGTTGATCAAAACGCTGTTATGCGAAACCGCCAGTAATTTGAGGCGCGTGGCATTGACGGATGCATCAATGGCCTCCGGAGGAGTACGCCGCTCGGCAGGATAACAGAGGCTCACCGCGCTAAGGCAATCGCGAAATGCCAACAGCTGCATCTTGATCTCAAGTTCGGAAACGGCGGTTTCAAGGTCCAGCTTCTGCAGCAGGTTGACCCGTTCCTGCGTAGGTTGATAAAGCTCTATGTGCGCGATAAAGTCGGTTCTTGCCTGGGCGGCCTCCGGCTTGCGCGCATCTTCCTGGGCCTGGAAAACTTTCTTTAGCGTCGGCGTACGCAGCTTTTCCAGGATGCGGCGAAACTGTTCTTTGTCCCCTTTGCTGTTGAGCCTGGTCACCAGTGCCTGGTACATATTGTCCGGCTGGTAGCAGGCGCTGATGAGCTTGGCGGCCGATTCGTATATTTCCGGCTCCAGCGTGTCTTTATTACGCAACAGCTCTGCCGTGACATACGACGGTATTTCTTTGACGCGGCGTTCAATGCCCGACAGCTCCAAGACCAGGCGTATCAGGTTTTCGGGGCTTGCGGACGTAACGTTATCCTGGGGTTGTTCCTGAGGCGCTGCCGGCGCAGCCTTTACCGCCGGAGGCTTTTCGACGCTCAAGGTAACCTGCACCGGTTCCTCTCCCCCGGTCTCGATCGATTCGATCTCGGCGGTGTTGAAGGTGAACTCGTTATCCATTACCTTGATCTTTACTTCTTGCATCGTCTGCTCAACGATCTTGCCGCTGATCTTGCGGCCATCTTTGAGATATATCGCATCGGCGAATACCGGCTGCGCTGCGCACGCCAGAATCGCAATGCAAAGGATAAGATGGCGTTTGACTGCCTGGACGAATTGTGCCATTTTACGGTACTCCTTTTTGCCGGCAGAGGCCTCCACGGAACTGGAAACGTCTACCCAATCCGGAGCAACAATCCTTATCGCTTTCTTGACGTTAGCCGCGCCCAAACCGCCCGACAGGAATACCTCTCCCGGCAAGCCGCGGCGGCTCTTCAACAACCGCCAATCGAATTGCCGGCCGCTGCCGCCGAATCCTGATTTTGGGCAGGCGTCAAAAAGATACGCATATGCATTATACGACGCCAGCCGCTTGAAATCCAGGCTTGCCTTTACCCTGAACGCCTTGATCACCCGGCGGTCTTTAAACCGGCTGCAGAACCGGGGGCTCTCGTCGCCGTGAAACTGCAGCATATCCAGCCTGCAGGCCCGGGCGATCCGCTTCACCGAGGCTTCCCGGCTATTGACAAAAACGCCGACCTTGGCGATGCGCCGGGGAAGCCGGGAAATGATGCTTCTGGCCCGTGCAGGCGCTATGTAGCGGGGGCTCTTTTTATAGAATACAAACCCCAACGCATCGCAACCTGCCCTGACGGCATCCTGTGCGTCCTGGAGGCTGGTTATTCCGCAAATCTTGATCTTCACCATCCCATCAATTCTTCGACTTTCCTGCGGATATCCGCCGCCTCCATGAAAGCCTGTCCGATCAGGACCGCACTGGCCCCTAAAATCCTCAAGAAGAGGACGTCCTGGCTGCTTTTTATGCCGCTCTCCACGACCACGGTATTGCCTTTGGGGATCAGGGGAAAAAGCCTTTCAGTGGTCTTGAGGTCGACCTCCAGCGTATGCAGGTCCCGGTTATTGATACCGATAAGAGATATCTTCATATTCAGGATCTTTTTTAATTCTTTCTCATTGTGCACCTCTACCAGGCAATCCATCCCCAGCCCGGCGGCCGTTTCGGACATTTCGGCAATCGCATCCTTCGAAAGCAGGTCAGCAATAAGCAATATCGCGTCGGCTCCGTAGAATCTCGATTCCAGCACCTGGTAGTTCTCCAGTATAAAGTCTTTTCTCAAAACGGGGACGGTGGTGACGGCCTTGACGTCGTTGATGAACGCGGCGCTACCGAGAAAATGATCTTCCTCGGTCAATACGGAGATCGCCTGTACTTGCGCCTCTTCGTACGCCCTGGCAATGTCCGTGTGGTCGAAATCCTGGCGGATGACGCCACCCGAAGGAGACGCCTTTTTTATCTCGGCGATCAGCGATATGGTGCGCGGCTTACTGATAGCCTCCAGGAAAGGCCGGGTCGCCGGCATCCCCTCTACCCTGGCCTTTAATTCCTCTTGCGGCAAGGCAAGCTTGGCCTGCGCGATCCTTTCTTTCTTTTTTTGCACGATCTCCTTCAAAGCGTTTGGCGCGCTCATCTGCGTGAATACTCCTTAAGAAGCTGTAATTTTTCAAGCGCTGCGCCGGAATCTATGGAGGCAATGGCCATGTGTATCCCCTCCATAATGGTCCCTGCCTTGTTGGCCGCGTAGATAGCACAGCCCGCATTCAGCGCCACGATGTCGCGATGGGGCCCCTCTTTACCCACAAGCACATCCATGACGATCCGCACGTTATCCGACATGACCGAACACTGCAGGTCTTCCAAGTGCGCCCTTGCCAGGCCGTAGTCTTCGGGCGCGATCTCGTATTCGCTAAAGCTTCCGGCGTTTGCTTCGGCAATATGGGTTTTTCCGGTAGTAGTAATTTCATCGAGCCCGTCCTGGCCGTGGACGACCAACACGTGCTCTGTGCCCAGGTTATGCAGCACCTTTGCCAGGGGAGCGGTCCATTCGCGGCTGTAGACGCCGATCAACTGGTTGGTCGCCCTGGCGGGGTTGATCAGGGGGCCGAGGATATTAAACATGGTTTTTCTGGCGATCTGTTTTCGTGCAGGCATGACGTGCTTCATCGCCGGGTGCAGGTTCGGCGCAAAGAGGAACGCGATACCGATCTCCTGAAGGCAGCGCTTTATCGTCTCTTTGTCCATATTGATATCGACTCCCAAGGCCTCCAGGACATCAGCGCTACCGCAGGCGCTGGAAATGGAACGATTGCCGTGTTTGGCAACGGTAACGCCTGCGCCGCTGGAAACCAGGGCGGTGACCGTAGAGATGTTGAAGGTGCCTTTTTTATCTCCGCCGGTCCCGCAGGTATCGAGTATGTTCGGCCGGTCAACGATGATCGGGTCGACGAACTTGAGCATCACGCGGACCGCGGCAGTCAGCTCTTCTACGGTTTCCCCTTTATCGTTAAGCAGCGTCAGGAACGCGATCAGGTCCGCTATATCGGTGACGCCGCCCAGGATCTCGTACATAACCGCCTGCATTTGCGCGTCATCAAGGTTTTCTTTGCGAATCAGCTTTTGAATGGCTTCTTTAATCATTGTGTAAGAAAATTGCCGAGCAGCTCTTTTCCGGCGCGCGTTAAGATAGATTCGGGATGGAACTGTACGCCCCAGACCCGGTATTTTTTATGCCGCAGCCCCATAATCTCGTCTTCTTTGGTCCAGGCGGTTATCTGAAGACAATCCGGCAGGCTCTTTTTTTCCACCAGCAATGAGTGGTAACGCGTAGCCTCGAACGGATTCGGCAGCCCTTTAAAAAGCTCTTTACCGTTGTGATATATCAACGAGGTCTTTCCGTGCATGAGGCGCCGGGCGCCGACGACGCACCCTCCATAGACATAGCCGATGCACTGATGCCCGAGGCAGACCCCCAAGAGGGGGATCTTCCCGCCGAATTCCCTGATCACGTCGCAGGAAATACCGGCATCCTGCGGGCCTCCGGGCCCGGGGGAAATGACGATCCTGGAAGGCTTTAGTTTTTTAATCGCCTCTAGGGTGATCTTGTCGTTCCTGAATACCCGGATGCGCTGGCCCAGCTCTCCGAAATACTGCACCAGGTTATAGGTAAAAGAGTCATAGTTGTCGATCATGATGATCATTCTTTTTCTCTCCAGATGCGCGCACCCAGCATTTCCAGTTTCTCTTCGATGTTTTCATAACCGCGTTCCAGATGATAGATCCTGGATATGGCGGTTTTGCCTTTGGCGACCAGGCCGGCCAGCACAAGCGAAGCCGAAGCGCGCAGGTCGGAAGCCATCACCGGAGCGCCCGAGAGACACTTGACGCCCTCGACAATGGCATGGGGACCTTCCCGCTGGATATGCGCGCCCATACGGTTAAGCTCGGCCACGTGCATAAATCTGTCCGGATAAATTTTTTCGGTAATAACGCTGATGCCCGGGGTAACGGTCATCAGGCTCATCACCTGCGCCTGCATATCGGTAGGAAATCCCGGGTACGGCAAGGTTGTCACGTTGATGGGGGTCAACTGCCGCCTGACCTTTACCCGCAGCGCGCCGTCGGTCCGGTCGATCACGGCCCCGGCCTCCTGAAGCTTATCGATCACTGCACCGATATGGTGAGGCAGCACGTTTTTCACGGTAATATCCCCCCTGGTAATCAGGGCAGCGACAAGAAAGGTGCCGGCTTCGATCCTGTCGGGGATGATCCGGTGATCGGCCCCGTGTAGGGCCTTAACTCCTTCTATCTCGATGACGGGAGTGCCGTGGCCCTTAATCTTGGCGCCCATCTTATTCAGGAACTCCGCCAGGTCAGCCACCTCCGGCTCGCAGGCCGCTGCTTCGATGACGGTCTTACCCCTGGCCATTACCGCCGACATCATGACGTTATCCGTCGCCAGGACCGAAGACCCATAGACCCCGCCTAAATACATATGGCTGCCTTTCAGGCGCTTCGCCTGAGCAATCACATATCCGGATTCGATGTTGACCTCCGCGCCCAGGGCTTTGATCCCCTTAAGGTGCAAGTCCACCGGCCGCACGCCGATAATGCAGCCGCCGGGCAGAGAAACCTTGGCCTTTTTAAACCGGCCTAAAAGCGGCCCCAATACGCAGAAAGACGCCCGCATCGTAGAAACAAGTTTATAATCGGCTACGCAGCTAACCGCACCCGCAGAGACCACCTTCACCAACCCCTTGTCAAACTCCGCGGCCTTGCCCAGCTGGCGCAGGATCTTGAGCATGGTATTGACATCCCGCAGGTTCGGCACTCCCCTGATAGTACACGGTTCATCCGTCAGCAGCGTTGCCGCCAAAATAGGCAGGACTGCATTCTTTGCCCCTGAAATGACCACCTCGCCCTTAAGCCGGGCATTACCTTCTACGACAAGTTTATCCATGGTTTTTATTTCTCTTCGTTATGATGATCCTGTCAATTCCGTTGTAATCTTTAACGATATCTATTATCTCAAATTTCCCCGATTTTAGAAAAATTTTTTTAATTGGGCATGCCTGGCCAAGACCCATCTCCATTGCCAGCAGTCCCCCGGCCTTCAGGTATCGCCAAGACTCCGCGCTAAGCCTGCGATAATAATCAAGGCCGTCTTTGCCGCCATCTAAGCTGATCCGCGGCTGTACCCTGGCTTCCGGCTCAAGCCCTCCGATATCCTCCGACCGGATATAAGGAGGATTACTGACGATAAGGTCAAAACTTTCTTCCCCGAGCCCGCAGACAGCGTACATATCGCCCTGCCGAAAATCGATCGACACGTTATGAAGCCTGGCATTCTCTTCGGCTACCGCAAGCGCCTGCGCCGATACGTCCGCGGCCAAGATGTATGCGCCCGGCAAAAGCTCAGCCAGCGACACCGCAATACAGCCGGAACCCGTACCCATGTCCATGATACGCACGGGCCTGGCGCTAACGTCAAGCCCTTTGACCAGCCCCGCCGCCGTCTCAACCAATATCTCGGTTTCCGGGCGAGGCACCAGGACGTTCTCGGTCACTTTGAATTCCAGCCCCATGAATTCGCTTTTGCCCAGAATATACTGCAGCGGCTGGCCGCTCAGGCGCCTTTTAAGGATGCCCGCAAGCACCCCTGCCCTTTGCGCATCCAGGCGCCTGTGTTTGTGCATATACAAAGAAAGCCTGTCGCACTGCAATAGCTCGGTCAATACCAATTCCGCTTCGTTCATATGCTGTTATGCCTTGTCCTCATCTACGCTACGGGCCTTTTCTTCCGATGCCTTGATCAACGCATCGGATAGCTCATCCATATTGCCTTCCAGCACCGACTCCAGTTGATGCACGGTAAAATTAATACGGTGATCGGTAATTCTGCGGTCGGGGAAATTATAGGTGCGTATTTTTTCGCTGCGGTCGCCTGAGCCGATCTGGGATTTTCTGGCCTCGGTGATCTTTTTTGCCTCCTCCTGTTTCTTTGTGTCCAGGAGCCTTGCCCGTAAGATCCTCATTGCCTTATTCTTATTCTTCAACTGAGAGCGCTCATCCTGGCAGGTCACTACGGTGCCTGTAGGCAGATGGGTGATCCGCACCGCAGAGTCGGTCTTTTGCACGTTCTGGCCTCCGGCGCCGGAAGACCGATAGGTATCGATCTTTAAGTCCTTGGCATCGATGGAAAAATCAACCTCTTGCGGCTCCATTAATACCGCCACCGTTGCCGTGGAGGTATGGATGCGCCCCTGCGCTTCGGTTGCCGGGACCCGCTGGACGCGGTGCACCCCGCTTTCAAACTTCAGGCGTTTATAGGCTTCTTTCCCGCGAACGCTGAAAACTATTTCTTTAAAGCCGCCCAGGTCGGTATCGTGCGCAGACATGGATTCGACAGCCCAGTTCTTTTTCGCGGCGTACTTCACATACATCCGGTATAGATCGGCGGCAAACAATCCCGCCTCAAGGCCCCCGGTCCCCGGACGGATCTCGACAATCACATCCTTGTTCAGGTCCTTGTCTTCCCCTTTAAGGAGCCTGGCCAACCGCTCTTCTATGCCCGCCCTCTTAGACTCCAGGTCCTGGAGCTCTTTTTTGGCTAATTCCATGAACTCCCGGTCATGTTTTTCCTTAAGTACCTGTGTTAGGTCGTGAAGCTCTTTAGAGACCCTTTTATGCTCGCGGTAAAGAGACACTACATCCGTAATGCCGGCGAGCTCTTTGGCGTACTGATTATACTGTTCTTTGCTGGAGACGATCTCGGGAGAAGCCAGAAAATGCTCCAGCTCGGAATAGCGTTTTTCCAGTTTTTGCAGTTGCTCAAACATGTCGGGTTATTTCTTCGCGTATTTCTTCATGAACTTATCCACCCGGCCGGCGGAATCTACGAATTTTTGTTTACCGGTAAAAAACGGATGGCACCTGGAACAGACTTCAACGCGGATGTTCGGTTTAGTCGAACGGGTGTGTATGGTATTACCGCAGGCGCAGACTATCACGCACTCCTGGTATTTTGGATGGATCTTGTCTTTCATTTCTTCCTCTCCTGTTATGACGTTAGTTTACTGGTTCATGCTCTTGAGAAACTCTTCGTTATTCTTGGTCTTGGATAACTTTTCGATCAGAAGCTCCATGGCCTCGACGTTGCTCAATTCATTGAGCACCTTCCTGAGGATCCAGGCCCTTTGCAATATTTCCTGCTTCAAGAGCAGCTCTTCGTGCCTGGTATTGGAACGCTTGATGTCGATCGCCGGATATATCCTTCTCTGGAACAGGTTGCGGTCCAGCTGCAATTCCATGTTACCGGTGCCCTTGAATTCTTCAAAGATGACTTCATCCATGCGGCTGCCGGTATCAACCAGGGCAGTCGCAATGATGGTAAGGCTCCCGCCTTCTTCGATGGCCCGGGCTGCGCCGAAAAAGCGCTTGGGTTTCTGCAGGGCATTGGAGTCTATGCCGCCGGAAAGCACCTTGCCGCTATGAGGCACTACCGAGTTGTAGGCGCGGGCCAGGCGCGTGATGCTGTCTAAAAGAACAACGACGTCCTTCTTGTGCTCAACCAGCCTCTTGGCTTTTTCCAGGACGATCTCGGCGATCTGGACGTGCCTCTCCGGAGGCTCATCAAAGGTCGAAGAAATAACCTCCCCTTTGACGTGCCGTTGCATATCCGTGACCTCTTCCGGGCGCTCGTCAATAAGCAGGACGATCAAAATGACATCCGGATGGTTGGCCATGATGGCATTGGCGATCTTCTGCAGAAGCACGGTTTTACCGCTATAGGGCTGGGCAACGATCAAACCGCGCTGCCCCTTGCCTATCGGCGCCAAGAGGTCCATGATGCGCATCGAAACATCCCCCTGGTCGTATTCCAGGACGAAGTGCTCCCGGGGATAGACGGGCGTGAGGTTATCAAACAGCACCTTTTCTTTCGCCTGCTCCGGGTTCTCGAAGTTTACCGCCTCTACCTTCAGCAACGCGAAATATTTTTCGCCTTCTTTGGGAGGCCGGATCTCTCCGGAGACCGTATCGCCGGTACGCAGGTCAAACTTCCTTATCTGCGACGGCGAGATGTAAATGTCGTCGGGGCAAGGCAGGTAATTATAATTCGGGGACCGCAAGAACCCGAATCCTTCCGGCAGTATCTCCAGGATCCCCTCCCCGAACATCAGGCCCTCCTTCTCCGCCTGCGCCTGCAGTATCTTAAAAATGAGGTCCTGCTTCTTCAGGGCGCTGAAGCCGTTGACGGTCAACTCCTTGGCCAGCTTGTTTAACTCGGTGATCTTCATTTCCTTTAGATTTCTTATATCGAGCTTTTCCACAACTTCCTCCTTATTGCATATACCTGTTTCTTCGTTTGATTGATACTGCCGTTGTTATCTATTACAAAATCCGCCATACGGACTTTATTGGCCAGGGGCATCTGGGCCCTTATGCGCCTGAGGATATCCGCCCTGCTCAGGCCAGTCTTTTTCGTAAGCCTGGCCACCTGGAGCTTGCGGCTGGCGCAGACAACTACCACGGCGTCAACAAGGCTTGCGGCGCCGGCTTCAATGAGCAAAGGCACATCAAGAACAATCTCCCTGCGCCGGGATTCCTTTATTTCTTTTCTGATCCTGCGGATCACTTCAGGATGAATAATGCCGTTAAGCCGGCGCAACAGGGCTTTGTTGCCGAAAACGATCCCGGCTAATGCGCCACGGTCGATCTGGCGATCCTTTTGCAGGAGGCGCGCGCCGAAGACACGCAGTACCCGGGCATACGTCGGAGTGCCGGGCCTAAGCAGGCCATGCGCGATCCTATCGGCATCGATGACCCGGGCCCCTGCAGCACGGAATACCCCGGCAACGGTGGTCTTACCGCTGCCGAAACTGCCCGTAATCCCGATCACTAACTTTCTTTTCTTGCCTGCCCTTGCGCTCATGCTACTGCAAAGAACCCGCTTTCTTATAAAGATCGATATACTGCGCCCCTGATTCCTTCCAGGAAAAGTTACACTGCATGGCTTTCTGCTGCAGCGCAAGCCACCTTTTCTTATCCTTGAACCCCGCGATTGCCTTCTTAATAGTGCTCATGAGCTCATCTCTGGTGTAACGGTCGAATACGTAACCGTTATCCGCGGTTACCGTATCGGCCAAGCCGCCGGTCTTAAACACCAGCGGCAGCGTCGCGTAACGCAGGCTGATCATCTGCCCCAGGCCGCATGGCTCGTATTTGGAAGGCATGAGGAATACGTCCGAGCCGGCGTAGATCTTATGCGCCAGCGTGTCGTCGAATTTCAGGTGTAACGAGAGCTTCCGGGGGTATTTTTTGGCAAGGCCTTCTAGGAGCGTGTGGTATTTGAGGTCACCGGTGCCCAGGATCACCAGCTGCACGTCCATCCTGCACAAAGACGGCATGGCCTCGGCAAGGATATCGAACCCCTTTTGCTCGGCAAGCCGCGATACGATGCCCAGCAGCGGGACCTCTCTTTCCAGGGGAAGCTTACAGAGCTTCTGAAGGTCCTCCTTGTTGCCGGCCTTGTTGGCAACGGTGCGCAGCGAAAAGTTCTTGGCGATACAGGCGTCGGTCTCCGGATTCCAAATGGAATAATCCAGGCCGTTTAATATACCGAATAACGCGTCCCGGCGCTTGATCAACGCCCCCTCCAGCCCAAAACCGAATTCCTTGGTCTGGATCTCCTGGCTATAGGTGCGGCTGACGGTATTGATGACATCAGAAAACACGATCCCGCCCTTCAACAGGTTTACCCTCCCGAAGAATTCCAGCATTTCCATATTGAAGATACTCCAGTCGAGCCCCAACTTGGCAAATTCATCCTTCGCAAACAAGCCTTGATAACCGATGTTATGGATAGTCAGGACGGTCTTGATATCCTTGTAAAAACCCTTGCCGGCATAGAGCGCCTTCAGGTATATCGGGATCAACGATGCCTGCCAATCGTGCACATGTATGATATCGGGTTTAAAATTGATGTCTTTAAGCAGGCCCAGGGTCTTGCGACAATAAAAGGAGAAACGGTCAAGGTTATCCGGGTAATCCCCGGTTTTATCCCCGTATAAGTTATCCCGGTTAAAATATTTTTCATTCTCGATAAAATAGACCTTTACGCCTTTGCCGATTACCGCGCAAGAAACGCCTTCTTGCAACCGCGTAATTTTCGTTTTCGCGTTCTGTACCGACTTATAACCGGGCATCACTACGATCACTTCCTGGCCCAACTCTGCCAGGGCCAGCGGTAAAGCGCCGGTCACGTCTGCCAAGCCGCCGGTCTTCGCAAAAGGCACCACCTCCGAAGCGCACATCGCTATTCTCATCTGCCCTCCTTGAGCACCTTAAGTTTTGGTTTAGCGAAACTCCGACGAGCGTCCTGAAATTGCCCGTCCCCGTAAGGGGACCGTAGGGAATTTCAGGACAGGTTGCGAGTCGGAGATACTTCCGCCATCTCCAGCCAATTCTTGCCTTTTTTTATGCTCACCTTGATCGGCACGCGCAAGACCAATACGGTCTCCATGCCTTGACGGATCAATTCCGTGCATTCGTCTGCGCTGTCCGCAGCCACATCGAAAACCAGCTCATCGTGGATCTGTAGGATCATCCGGGCCGGTAGTCCCTTCTCTTTGATTTGCCGGTGCAGGCGGACCATCGCCATCTTTATCAGGTCGCTGGCAGAACCTTGTATGGGGGTATTAATGGCCTGGCGCTGCGCAAACTGGCGTATTGCCTGATTCTTGTTGTTGATATCAGGCAGATATCTCCTCCTGCCGGATATGGTAGTTACAAAACCGTCTTTTTCCGCCCTGGCGACCTGGGTTTGCATATACTCTTTTACCCCCGGATAGCGCAAGAAATAGGCGTCGATGAATTCACCGGCCTGCTCCACCGGTATCCCCAGGTCACGGGAAAGGCCAAAAGGCGTAAGGCCGTAACTGATCCCGAAATTTACCCGCTTGGCGACTTCGCGCATAGCGTCGGTAACGGCTTTTTCTTCTACCCCATAGATCAGGGCCGCGGTGGCCTTATGGATGTCCTTATCTGCCTCAAACGCCGCGATAAGCGCGGGGTCTTCGGAAAAATGCGCCAAGACCCTTAATTCAATCTGCGAATAGTCGCAGGCTAAAAGATAATCCTGGGGCCGGGATACGATAATAGCCTGCCGGATCTTCCTGCCGATATCGGTCTTGACGGGTATGTTCTGCAGGTTCGGATTGGTAGAGCTAAGCCTGCCGGTCTCGGTCGCCGTCTGATTAAAACAGGTATGGACTCGACCGGTGCCGGGATCTACCAGGGCAGGCAATGCATCGATATAGGTATTTTTGAGCTTCATCAGCTGGCGGTATTCCAAAAGGAGTGCCGGTAAGGCATGCCTGCCGGCAAGGGCATGCAGCACCTCTTCATCGGTAGAGGGCCCGGTCTTGGTCCTTTTGATCACCGGCAGCTTCAGTTTTTCAAAGAGGACCTCGCGGAGCTGTTTGGGCGAATTGATATTGAACTCGCAGCCGCTGAGGCCGTAGATCTGCTGAATAAGCTGCCCCAGCCGCTCCTCTACCTCCGCCGAAAGGCGGGCAAGCAGTTTGGTATCCAGGCATATGCCATTAAGCTCCATTTCCGCCAATACCTCGACTAAGGGCATCTCGACATCGCCAAACAACTCCGTCAGCGACCTTTCGCGCAGCTGTTCCTCTAACTTTGGCTTCAGCTTCAGGATCAGCTCCAGGGCACGGCGGCTTTCTATGGCCGTGCCGGAAGCCACTTCTCCCAGGTGCTCCCAGGCGATATCGCCAAGGCCATAGCCCGGCCGGGAAGAATGTACCAGGTAGTCGGCGATCATCACGTCAAAATCAAGGCCGGCCAGCATAATGTCTTTCCTGGCAAGCCGCACCTTGAGCTTTTTGAGATCGTGGCCGACTTTTTTTATCCGCGGGTCGGCTAATATACGCTGTGCCTGGGTGCCCAGGTTTTTCAGGGCAAAGAATGCATCGCCTGCATGAAAGGCAAGGTCCTGCGCATCCTGCCCGTATAAAACCATCTCCCTGGACGAAGAGCACATATCCGGTAGACCCTCATCGGCGACGCATGCAAGATGCGTTGACGCAGGGGCCCCCTCGACGGCCTCCATCGGCAGCTCCTTAAGCAGCTTCTTGAATTCAAATGTCTTGAATAACTTGAACAATGCCGCATAATCGGGCTCGGCCAGTTTTAGCGCGTCGGGGTCAAAATCCACCGCCGCATCCGCATCCAGCATCGTAAGTTCCTTGTTGAGCTTGACCCGGTCGCGGCACTCCTCCAAAGAAGCCCGCAGTTTATCCTGTTTGACCTGATCAAGGCCGGATAATAATTTTTCAAGCGACCCGAATTGTTTGATCAAACCGACTGCCGTTTTTTCGCCGATACCGGGCACCCCGGGG
Organism: Patescibacteria group bacterium; assembly: GCA_035506195.1. Classification (GTDB taxonomy): domain Bacteria; phylum Omnitrophota; class Gorgyraeia; order Gygaellales; family Profunditerraquicolaceae; genus DATJPV01. The sequence continues at coordinate 49,859 of DATJPV010000030.1, forward strand.
ATATTATCGACGGCATCGCCCATCAAAGCCAGGATGTCGGTAATCTGCTCGGGCCCCGTCCCGAAACGTTCCCGCACCTTTTGCGCATCATAGACCACCCCGTCATCCTTGTAGGGGCTGAAAACCACGGTCCGGGCGCCGACGAGTTGCAGCATATCTTTATCCGAACTGACAATGGTCACCTGAAACCCCTCCGAGCCGGCCTTCTTGTTCATCGCGGCGATGAGGTCATCCGCTTCATAACCGGCCTTCTCAAAAATGGGTATGCCGTAGGCGCTGACGACCTGCTTGATCAAAGGAATCTGCCCGGTGAGCCCCTCGGGCATAGGCGGACGGTTGATCTTGTATTCCGTAAACTTTTTTTGCCGGAAGGTCTGGCGGGACACGTCGAAACAGACCCCCAGATACTCCGGATGCTGCTCTTTCAGGAGCTTGTTGAGCATGACCGTAAAACCGTATATGGCGTTGGTGGGTTGGCCGGATGAAGTCGCCAGCCCCGGTAACGCATAGAATGCCCTGTAACAAAACGCAGTGGCATCTATTAAATATAAGCGCTTCTCACTCATGCGTTGCTCTAATTAGACATGGGATTCAATGTGTGGAAGGGGATTACTTCAACAGCAACATCGTCTGCAGTTTGTCTATAAAATCGGTAATGTTCTTATTCTCGGGGTCCAGCAAAGAGGCGTCGACCGCTTTCTTCAGGGCCTCTTCGTAGTTGCCCGCCTCGTACTCGACATGCGCCTGCCAGAACAAATCTTTAGCTCGCTGAAGAGTAGGATCTTTCTTGACGATCGCGGGTTTTGACCGGGTGACTTTTTCATACTCCGCCTCTTTAATGGCGGTTTTGCGGGCAGTGGTCTGGCTCATAAAATCAAGGACTTCCTGCTCATGCCTGTTCAACCCGCTGTCTCCTAACACCATCCGGACGTCTTCGAAGCGCTGCTTGGCCTTAGCCGTCCATGGATCGGCAGGATCCCCCAATGCCGCCCTCTTGCCCCAATAGAACGCCGCCATCACCAAATCGCGCTTGCCCTCGCACAACAAGGCCAGATTCGCGTAAGGGCTTGCGTACATCGGGTCGATCTGCGTGGCCCTCAAGTAGCACTGTTCGGCGCGGTCGGTCAGGCCCTTGGCTTCGTAGATCACTCCCAAGTCATTATAGGCAACGGCGTATACCGGATCGACCTCGAGGGCCTTCTGGTAAAAAACCATTGCTTCATCCAATTTACCGATACGCTGAAATTGCGCCCCTTGGGCGCGATATGTCCTGGCTTGTTGCTGCAAAGGAGTCAATTGTTCCCCTGAAGCCGCAACTGCAGGATTTTTTGCAGCGGTTTGTTGGGCAAAAACTCCACTCATAATTCCGAGAACAAAGAACGCGGTGCGGAATATATGTTTCAGGTGGGAGGTAATTACCATTTGTGTAATATATTATACTTCTTAAATTTACAACGTCAAGAAAAAAATCAACTCCGGCTGCGCCGGAGTCGCAGCCGCGCGAAAAAACGAGCCAATCCAACGATGCCGATACCGGACAGGCTGATCAACGCCGGTAAGACCGGAACGCTGTAGCGCGGTTCCACATGCAGCGGCAGAAAGACAACGGTCAGGTAGGCGCACAGGAGCGCAACCGGAGCCATCAGGTAGGCGCGGCGGCCCTTGCGGCCAAACACGTAAGCACACAGCGCAGTCGCGCAATACACCAGCATCAATACGCCGGAAGGTTCCGGATCCCGGTACATGGGTATGCGGTTTTGATACCACAGGCGGGGAACCTTGAGGATCCAAAGCTTTAGAGTCTCCTGAGGCCTCCTCAAAAGCCTGCGCAATGCCAGGTGCGCATACCGGCGGTCTACGGAGGCCATCTCGTCGATGGTGCCGCTTTCCAGCATCTTCAGATGGACGCGGCGTAAGGCAACGAACCCCTGCCTGTCTGCTTCGTCTATATATTCGATCATCTCGGGGATGCGGTTCCACCCGCGCCAATGGGCAGCGTCGATACAGGTGCCGAAATACAGGCTTTCTCCGATGCCTCCGGTCGAAATAAGCACGGGCCTTTTAAAGATCAGGTAATTCCTCGCCGACCAGGGCAGCACAAGCAGCGCCACGCCCAGGGCATAGGTTGCCGCCCAGCGCAGTGCAACCTTGATATCGCTCCTGGCGCTGCATAGCAAAAACCCCACGAATACGAACACAAAAAGCACGTATTCCGGCCGGGACAGCAGCACCAGCCCGAAGAGAACGCCGGAGCCAAAAAACCAGCGGCTGTCCCTTTTGCGCATACCGGCCACCGCAAAGAGGACAAAGGCAGAAAGCAGGAATGTGGTCAGTATCTCCGACAGCAAGACCCGGGTGAAGTAGATGCTGTAGGGGCAGATGCTGTAGAGCCCCGCAGAAATCAGGGGCATTATCAGCGACCCCGGATAGATGACCCTGACGATAAAAAATACCAGCACACAGCAGGCCGTATCAAGAAAACACTGCGCCAGGCGGACCTTATCCCACATCCGGTGCCAGGTATAGACCGAGAGGCTATCCGACGGATTATGAAAGAGCGCAAAGACCGCTGCCATAAAAAACGGATATGCCGGGCCACGGCTGAAAGCAGGCGTATACGCGACCGTACCCTTGAGCCGGTCGTATTGGTCTACCGCAAAGCCTTTGCCTGCGTACATATTGCAGGCCAAAGTATTATAGAGGAAGGAATCGACAAAGGTGCCCAGACCGAAGTTGCCCTCTTCGGGGACGGCGATCAGCGCATGCACCCGCAACAGGAAGCCCAGGCATACGACCACAGCCAGTCCCATACCGGAAATCACCAGACGCCTGCGGCCCGTCATTGTCGGCCTCTAGACTAGTGGGTCCATATGCAATGCCGGATGGTCTACTTTCTGCAAAAAGGCCAGCAGCTCTTCGGAGCTGGTAGCCTGCGTTTCATCCGCGATCTTATCCAGAAGATCCGGTTCGCCTATGTCGCCGGCGACCTTGCATATTTTATCGTGGAGAAGTTCTTTGAGTTCCTTGGGCATCCAAACCAGCCGCCGCAAGCCCCCCTCGGCAGCGATGAACTTTTTGCTGACGACGTAAAGCTTGCCTACCCCCAAGAAACCGGGGGTCTGTACGCCGCCGCCCACAGAGCCGGCCAGTGTAGTAAAATTCATCCCGCAGGGCGTCATCCCCGTGTAATCGCGATGCACCACCATCACGCCGCCTGCCTCCGGCACGATGGCCACTATGCACTCAAAACAGCCACAGGATGACTGCGGAGAATCCATCAGGGAGTACATGCTTACCTTCTCGATGGTCTTGTTCGATTTGCCGTAGAGAAAATCATTGACGTTTTGCCACTGGCCTAAGCGCGCGTCGAGGGTTTGGCCTTTCAGGATGGGCTGATTAGGGCCGGTAGGGACGATCTCGTAGGAGGCCTTGGCGTCAAGCCAGGAATACGCGCCGCACAGGCCCAGGCGTTCCGGCGTAATGATACAGACATGATTGGGCGCAAACGACTGGCACAAAAGGCAGGAGTAAAAGGTATCCACGTTTTCATCGGTCATTCCGCTGATGCGCTCATCGCGCGCATCATAGGTCTTTTGGGCTTCTTTGAGCAAGCGCTCCACGTCCGCCTGTACCGTATAGAACTTGATCTGGACCTTATCAACGATTGCGCTGTACTCCTGGTGCAACATGGCATGAAGGATCACGCCGATATCCTTAAGGCGGAACCCTTTTTCAAAGGTGTCTTTGGAGATCCTGATCCAGTTCATATCGCGCTGGCCGACATGCATGATACCCATCGCGTAATTGACGAAACGGTGGATCTGGCGTTCAAGGATCGGCTCAAAATCTTTCTGCATCTTCCGGCCGGCGACTTCGACGACGATCGCCAGCGGCATCGACTTCTTGCCTTTCTCGAGCCGGTCGATATCGTTGCCGATGATCTCGGTCTTGCCGTCCTCGACCTGATCGCCGGGTTTTGTGGTCAAGTATTCGAATGCGCATCCGCCCTTGCCTCCGAACTCGACGTAAAGGTTCTCCTTACGGACGCGCTCTCCCTCAAACGCCGCTGCATAAGGGACCGGTATATCGATATTGGTCACTTTCACTTTCAGGCCGCGCGTCTGAATGCAAGTAGCGGCCAATTTCTTATAGTCTTTTTCGGTAACGAGGGCCTCGTAAAGGGTCGTGTCGATCTTGGGCAGCTGCGGGACTTCCAGGTCCGTGATAATGGGGAATCCCATGGCCAAGACGCCCAGACCGGTAGCGACCAATACCTCGTCAACATGCCCCAGCAGCACCACAAATGCCGGGACCTTTTCCTTCGTATAGCTCAATATCTCCTGCCACTGGCCGCTCTTGTAACCGCCGTACATTAAAGGCGCACGGACCGCCCAGTTGACCGCGTAGATTGCCGATAAATAATCGTCTCCCAGCGGCACGATGTAATCTTCAAGGCCCATCTCTACTTTTTTATTCTCCAGTTGCTTACGCAATGAATTGCCGTTGACGTTGCCTACCAGTATGCTTACGATGCTCTTGCTCTGCAGGTCCCGGATCAGCTGGACCGCGGCGTCTTCGTCCTTGGCCGGCCCCAGGATGACCGCAATGCCCACGATCCTTCCGTCAACCAGCTGTATCCCCAAAGAACGCAGCAGCGTATCCGACAAAAAACCTGCGTAACCGGCCTGCGGGTGTTCGTTATGCAGATACTTAAGCGCGGCCAGTATCTCTTCGCACAAAAGCGTTGCCAAGCCGCGGTTAAGGATCCCCCCCAGGGAATCGATCTTCAGGCCGCTTGCAGCAGCTTTATTCAGGCTGATCTTCTCGATCTCTTTCAAGACCAGGGCGCAATCGCCCAGGGTCTTGGCTTCCACTTTTAACAAGGCGTTGATAAGCGGCAGATAATAGTTGGTCTGGCCGAAGCCGATTGCCTGCGATGCCCCCTTCTCCTTGATCGCCTCGTCTATGGCCTGGCGAGTGATCTTTAATACGGCATCGGCGCCTTGAGTACCTAGCTTGACTAACAACTCTGACATGTGGCCCTTCCTTTCTCAATGAGTGTAAGTATGTTTTGGGCAACCAGGGTCCCCTCTGCGCAGGCCTGATCCCAGCCCTTGTCGCAGGGGCCTTGAGCCTGCCTGACGCATACCGAACCGCAGGCAAATACATTCTCTAGATTAGTACGCATGGCGTCGTCCACGACCACGTATCCTGCCGAAGTCGCGATCTCCGTCTCGCGCAAAAAATCCGTAGCGGGGGCGTTGTCTCCCGCAAAAACGGCAAGCGAAGCCCCGATGATCTTGCCGTTATCCAGCTTAACGGCTTGGAGCTCCCCTTCCCCGATAAACTCTTTGACCTGCACGCCGGCAATCAGCTCTATGCTCTGGTCTTGCGCGCAATCAAACGGCTGCCGGCTGATGACTTTAACTTCCTTGCCCTTGGAGGCAATGGCCTGGGCAAGCTTGGCGCAAAGCGGCCGGCCTGCGATGACGCAGGCAACCTGAGAGATCATCAGCCTTTCCTTGATGCGCCGTATATCCTCAAGGCAATAGAAGGACAAGACGCCGTCCTTGCCCTTGCCGGGCACATCCGGCAAGGCCGGCCTGCTCCCCGAAGCGATGATCAGGTAATCGTAAGTTACCTTATCGTTATTTTTCAGCACCAGCCTCTGTTTCTTGGTATCCAGCCGCGATACTCCGGCGCCGGCGGCAAAAGTAATTCCCTTATCGCGGTAAAACCCTTCCTGGCATAAAAAAAGTTCCTTCTCTTTGATGTTGCCGAGAAAAAAGTCGGTTAACGCATTGCGATTATAGGCGGGGTATGATTCGTTGGAAACAACCGTTATCTCCGGGGAAACAGCACTGGCGGCTAATGCCTGACAGGCAGAAAAACCTGCAGCCGAATTTCCGATAATGACGACTTTTGCCATAATTAAAGCGCGCTTGCGTCTAATACGCGGGGTACTATCTTATCCCAACCTATGGGCATGATGTGGATGCCTTGGCAAAGCGGTTTTAACTCTTTGATCAGGCGGCTGGCGATCTCTACGGATTGAGCGACCTTGTCTTTGGTCTCTTCCATCTCTTTGATGAGGTTATCCGGGACAAAGACGCCGGCGACGTTCTTGTTCATATACTTGGCCATGCCTGCGGATTTCAATAATACGATGCCGGCCATCACGGGGACTTTGAAGTGCCTTGTCTTTTGTACGAAGTTTTCAAAGGCCTTAACGTCATAGACCGCTTGGGTCTGGAAGAACTCCGCGCCTGCGGCGATTTTTTTCTCCATCTTCAATAATTGAGGTTCAAGGGGGTCCGCGCCGGGGTTGACCACTGCTCCCATGCAGTATTTCGGCAGGGCTCCTGTCAGCTTGTTGCCGTTCATATCCTGCCCCTGCTGCAATTTCCCGACGACTTCCAGCAGCTGCACGGAATCAAGGTCAAACACGGGTTTGGCATCGGGATGGTCTCCCAGGACCGGATGATCCCCGGTCAGGATGAGAAGGTTCTCGATGCCCAGGGCAGCGGCCGATAGTATGTCGGATTGCAATGCCAGCCGGTTCCTGTCGCGGCAGGTGACCTGGAATATGGGCTCAAAACCGTTTTGCTTCAAGAGGCTGCACACCGCCAGCGACCCCAGGCGCATCACCGAACTCTGCAGGTCCGTCACGTTGATCGCATCCACGCGGCTGCGGATAAGCTCGGCGTCCTCCAGGAGCTGTTTAGTCTCGATGCCTTTCGGCGGGCCAATCTCCGAAGTTACCAAAAATTTTCCTGCTTGGATCTTTTCTTTGAAAGTCATGTGCGCAAGCTCCGGTTATTTTTTAAAGATGAGGAAGACTGCAACGACGATCAGCGCAAAACCTGCGATATAATTCCAACGCAGGCTCTCTTTCAGATACACTACCGAAAAAACGGAAAAAACCGCCAGGGTAATGACTTCCTGAATAGTCTTTAGCTGGGCGGCGGAAAACTGGTAATGCCCGATACGGTTTGCCGGGACCTGAAAACAATACTCGACGGAAGCGATCATCCAGCTTACCAGGATCGCGATCCACAAAGGCGAACTCTTGTACTTAAGGTGCCCGTACCAGGCGACGGTCATGAAGATATTGGATACGAGCAAGAGGGCGACCGTCTTCATCGCTGCGAAACCGCTGCCTCTACGACGTTACGCATGAGCATAGTGACCGTTAAAGGGCCGACCCCGCCCGGCACCGGGGTGATCCAGGAGGCGCGTTTGGCTGCCTCTTCAAATTCCACGTCTCCGACTATTTTATCTCCCACGCGGTTGATACCGACGTCGATAACGACCGCGCCCTCCTTGATCAAGGTGCCTTTAATGAGGCCTGCCTTGCCTACGGCGACGATAAGGACCTCGGCCCTGGCGACGTGTTCCTCCAATTTCTGGGCCTTGGAGGTACCGATATGGCAGACGGTGACCGTGGCGAGCTTCTCCAGCAACAACAGCGCCAGAGGCTTGCCTACGATTTCGCTGTGGCCGACTACTACGACTTCCTTGCCGTATACGTCTATGCCCGTTTCCTTAAGCAGCTCCATGACCGCCGCGGGCGTACAAGGCAACATCGCGGCCTTGCCGAAGACGATCTTGCCCATATTCGCCGGATGCATGCCCTCGATGTCCTTCTCGGGGCTGATAAACTGGCTTATCTTTTTGTAATCGATGTGGCCCGGCAGGGGCATTTGGATGATGATACCGTTGACGCGGGCATCCGCATTAAGGTCGCGGATAAAGGCGGTCAGCCGGTCTTCGGTTGTTTCCTGAGGCAGCGTATGCAGGCGATATTCGATCCCCAGGCCTTCGGCGGTTTTCTGCTGCGATTTTACATAGGCGGCTGCTCCGGCATTCTCGCCCACCATGACGCTGGCCAATACCGGCGCGCGGTCCAATGACTTGATCCTCTGCCTTATCTGTTCTTTGATCTTCTCGGCAACGGGCTTACCCTCTAATAATTTCATCAACCCTCTCCTCTGTCTGTAGTCGTATCCTTTTTATCGCTTTTTCTTTGCGTGTCAATTCCTTCCTGACGGCACGGGCAAGCTTTTGGTCCCCTAATGACCTCAGATTTATTTCGACGTTAAAATAACCGCTGACGAACGCAGACTCAAGAAGCACCGCCGCTACTGCCACATCGCTGATGAGGTTACGGTTGCCTTTGGTAATGAGGGCAGGGCATAACTTGATCGCCTCAAAACAGAGCCGGGAAAGCATCAGGGGCACGTCCAGGGCCTGGCGCATATTTTTGCTCTGATACGCCACCACATCCAGATCCACCAGGTTAAGGAAGTCGCCGCGCAGCTTCTCGGATTCTTCCAGGATCCCGCATAGTTGCGCCTGGTACTTCTGGTATTTAGGTTTGCCCAAAGTAAAATTGACCACCATACTGATAAGCGAAACCCCCATGCAGGCGACAAGCGCGGCCGCAGAACCTCCGCCGGGAGCAGGCAGCTTTGCTGCCAGGTCGTCGGCGTACTTCTTCAACGATTCATTCTGATATGTCGTCATTGGACTCTCTTTAGGTTAAAGTTACGGTTAAGATAACCCTACGATATTCCCCTTCGTATCGATATCGATATTCTCTCCGCGCGGATGCGTAGGCAGTCCCGGCATGGTCTGTATCGCGCCGCACAAAGGCGAAAGGAACCCCGCGCCGATAAACGCGCGGATATCCCGGATCGGCAAGACAAAATCGCGCGGCCGCCCTTTAAGCTGCGGATCGGCCGATAAGGACAGGGGGGTTTTTGCCATGCAGATAGGAAGCCTATCCCAGCCGCGCCGGGTATACAGCGCGATCTTGGCTTCTGCCGCCTCCGAATATTCGACTGAACCGGCCCCGTAGACCCGGGTCGCGATACGCTCGATCTTTTCCTTGATCGGCGCCTCCGGGGGATAAAGAAAGCTCATTTTCTTGGGCCCCTGCGTCAGCTTGATAACGCTCTTAGCCAGCTCCAGGCCGCCTTTTGACCCTTTTGCCCAGACTTCGCTTACCTGGCAGTCATCCGCCCCTGCCGCATGCGCTCGCTTTTTAAGCAGCGCGATCTCTTTTGCGCTGTCGGAATCAAACCGGTTAATCGCCACTACCACCGGCACGCCGAACAACTTTACGTTCTCGATCTGTTTCTCTAGGTTACAGATGCCTTTTTCCAGCGCATCCAGGTTTTCCTGGCTGAGACATTTCTCCAGGGGCCTGCCGGCGACCACTTTGCAGATATCTCCGTGCGCTTTCAACGCGCGCACAGAACAGACCAGTACCGCTACGTCCGGCTTGAAACCGGCAATGCGGCATTTAATATCGAAGAATTTCTCGGCGCCGCAATCTGCGCCGAATCCTGCTTCAGTAACGACATAATCCGAGAGGGCCAGGGCGATCTTGTCCTGGATAATAGAGCTGTTGCCGTGGGCGATATTCGCGAAGGGCCCGGTATGCACAAAACACGGCGTGTTCTCTATGGTCTGGATCAGGTTCGGCTCTATCGCATCCTTGAGCAACACGGCCATGAGGCCGGCGACCTTGATGTCTTCGGTCGTAACCGGCTGGCCGAGGTCGCTTTCCGCCAGTACGATACGGCCCAGACGCCGGCGCAGGTCTTTGCGGTCGCTGCTTAACGCCAGCACTGCCATTATTTCCGAGGCAGCGGTGATGTCAAAACCGCTGTCCCGGGCAATGCCGTCCTGGTCGGTACCCAACCCGATCCTGACGTTACGCAAGAACCTGTCTCCGATATCCACGCAGCGGCGCCAATAGATCTTATTGATATCGATCTGGCATTTGTTCTTGCGGAACAAGCAGTTATCCAGGAATGCCGCGGCTATGTTATGGGCCAGGCCTACCGCGTGGGCATCTCCGGTAAAATGCAGGTCGAAATCTTCACGGGGCAACACCTGAGAATACCCCCCTCCCCCGGCGCTGCCCTTGATGCCGAAGACCGGGCCGAGAGAAGGCTGGCGCAGGCATGTCGAAGTAACTTTTCCAAGCCTGTGCAGGGCCATGGAGAGCCCAATCGTGGTAACGGTCTTTCCTTCCCCCAGAGGCGTAGGGGTAATTGCGGTCACCAGTACATATTTACCGCCACGCTTATGCGCAAGCCCGCCCAGGAGGGAAAGGTCGATCTTGGCGATGTAGTCGCCGTAGGGAATAAGGTATCTTTTGGGGATGCCGAGCATAGCCGCGATCCGCGCAATAGGTTTCTTCTTTGCGGCCTGGGCTATTTTGATGTCGGATAGCATGTTAATAGGTAAATTCCCGGCTTAATTCAAAAGCGCTCTTGATCAAGTCCAGCTTCAAAGAGCCCCCGTTATCCATGACGCTGACCACATCGAAGCGGGCCCTTTTATCCATTAACTTATGCGCCTTAAGATAAAAGAGGGCATTCTTGGAGATCTGCCTTTGCTTCTGCCTTGATACCGCCTCCTGAGGCAGCCCCTTTCGCGAAGAATGCCTGCTCTTTACTTCGATAAAGCAGAACGTATCCCCGTCCTGCGCGACGACGTCTATCTCCCCCAGGGGGGTGCGGTAATTTTCTGCGAGGATCTTGTATCCTTGTGCCTTCAGCAGCCCCACGGCGCTGTTCTCCCCGAGCTTGCCGAATATGACGTGCGCGTTGGACATGGCTTCTTAACCGGTCACTCCGCAAAAACTGCTCCGGTGGATCAATGACGGACCGAATTTCTTTAATGCCCTGCGGTGCTTTACCGTGCCGTAACCTTTATGCTCCAGGAACCCGTATTCGGGAAACACCCGGTCATAGATGCGCATAATACGGTCGCGGATCACTTTGGCCAGGATGGAGGCGCAGGCAATGCTTTTAGACTTGGAGTCTCCGGCTATAATATTGATAACCGGCAGCTGCGAACGAAAACGGACGTTGCCATCCACCAAAAGGCAGGTATTTGTCGCATCGGCACTTTTAAGTTTACGCAAAAGCAGGTAGACCGCCTGTTCCATTGCCAGGCATGTCGCCTGCAAAATGTTCACCCGGTCGATGATCTGCTCGTTGATAATGCCTATGCCAAAAAACGACTTCTCGATGATCTCGAAAAACGCCCGCTCTCTTTGTAAGGGGGTTAATTTCTTGGAATCGTCGATGCGCTGCGCGAAAGAAGTGCTCTTAAGCAAAACCGCCCCGGCTACCACGGGGCCGGCCAGGCACCCCCGGCCGACTTCATCGACCCCGATAATCTTGGTGTACCCGATCTTCCTGAACTTGCGTTCGTAATAGAGCACGCGCGTGAAAAAATGGCAGTCTAGGCGGGTTTATCCGCGGTTTCTTCCTGACTCTCGATCTTGGTGGCGCGCTTACCGATCTTGCTTCTGAGATAATACAACTTCGCCCTCTTGACCTTGCCGGAACGGACCAGCTCGATACGCTCGATACTGGGCGACTGCAGAGGGAACACGCGTTCGATGCCTTCGCCGTAAGAGACCTTTCTGACGGTAAAGTTCTCGCTTACGCCGCTGCCCTTCTTGGCGATCACTACCCCCTCAAACGGATGCAGCCTGATCTTATCCTGCCCTTCGGGGATCTTGACCAGGACCCTGACCGTATCTCCGACGTTGAATTTGGGAAGGTCTTTCTTGGGTTGCGCGCTTGCGATAAGTTTCATTTTGTCCATGACGAAATGCTCCTTTCAAGATTAATAGTAGTTCAGCTGCGGCGTAATAAATCCGGCCTTTTCTTTTTCGTAATCCGCAGTGCCTGTTGTTTCCTCCAGGCTTCGATCTTGGTATGGTTTCCGCTGACAAGGACCGCAGGTACCTTAAGGCCCTTGAAATCGGCAGGCCGTGTATAGTGCGGATATTCTAATAGATTACCTTCGAATGACTCAAAATTCAAGGAATTTTTATCGCCCAGCACTCCCGGGATAAGGCGCACGAGGCAGTCGACCAGCACCATTGCCGGCAGCTCCCCTCCGGTCAAGACATAGTCGCCGATGGAAATCTCTTCATCGACAAGCTCCTCTCTGACCCGCTCATCGATCCCTTCGTAATGGCCGCAGACAAGGACCAGATGCGCGCAGGCACTAAGCTTCCTGGCCAATGTCTGGTCAAGCCTCCTGCCCTGAGGGCTTAGCAGGATAACCTTGCCCCTGCCGGTCAGCGCCTTTACCGCCTTGAACAGGGGTTCCGGCCGCATAACCATCCCGGCGCCGCCCCCGAACGGGCGGTCGTCGACCTTGCGGTGTTTATCGTCGCTATAATTCCTGAGGTCATGCACGCATATCTTGATCTTGCCCTTTTCCTGCGCGCGCTTGACGATCGATTCGCCTAAAACCGGCTCAAACATCCTGGGGAATATGGTGATGATATCGATACGCATACGCCTTCTCCTGATTAACGGTCTCCGGAACCGGTATAGCGTTCCAGAAAATCTTTTTTAAACTCCGGGAACCTTGCCTGTTGTATCGCCTCGCGCATGCCGCGGGCAAGCGACAGATAGAAATAAACATTATGCACCGACACCAGGCGCAAACCCAGCATTTCATACGTGTTGAAAAGATGCCGCAGGTACGCCCGGCTGAAATTCTTGCAGGTGTAGCAGGCGCAATGCTCATCGAGGGGCCGGAAGTCTTCGGCAAAAGGGGCGTTACGTACCGTCAGCTTCCCCTTACTGGTAAAGGCAGTGCCGTTTCTGCCGTAGCGGGTAGGGATCACGCAATCGAACATATCGATGCCGCGCTCCACCGCCTCCAGGATATCTTCCGGCATCCCCACGCCCATAAGATAGCGCGGTTTTTCTTGCGGCAGGAAAGGCACAACCATCTCGATGGTGCGATAGATCATCTCTTGAGGCTCGCCCACCGACACGCCTCCGATCGCATATCCGTTGAAATCAAGGCTCAGGAGCCGCTGGGCGCATTCCTTGCGCAGGTCTTCATAGGTGGCGCCCTGGACGATGCCGAAGAGGATCTCGCCCTGCGCGGCGGCCTTCTTGGATCGCAGCGCCCAATCCAGGGTCCGCTCCATCGCGCGCCTGGCCTGGTCCCGGGCGCAGGGGTAATGGACACATTCGTCCAGCGGCATCATGATGTCGCTGCCTAGGTCCCGCTGGATCTGGATGACGTCTTCCGGGGTCAAAAAATGCTTGAACCCGTCGATGTGCGATTGAAATTCTACGCCTTTGTCGCTAAGCTTGCGCAAAAGTGCCAGGCTAAAGATCTGATAACCGCCGCTGTCGGTCAGTATGGGCCCGGGCCAAGCCATGAACGCATGCAGGCCTCCGGCTTTTTTAATAACTTCGATGCCCGGCCGTAAAAAAAGGTGGTAGGCATTCGAAAGAACGATCTGTGCGCCTGCCTCCTGCAGTTCTCGCGGAGAAAGCGTCTTGACCGTCCCCTGAGTACCGACACTCATGAAGCAGGGCGTATCGATCTGGCCGTGAGGGGTCCTCAGGCGGCCGTACCGAGCGCTGCATTTTGTATCCTGTACGATCGTTTCAAACATCCGGCGTCCTTACCGTTAAAGGATCAACATTGCGTCCCCGTAACTGTAAAACCTGTACCTGGATTCTACCGCATGGCGGTAGGCCTTGCGCATAAGGTCTGTGCCTGCCAGCGCACAAACCAGCATGAATAAGGTCGTACGGGGAAGATGGAAATTTGTCAAAAGGCAATCTACTGCCTTACATTCGTAGCCGGGATAGATAAACAGGTCGGTGCTGCCCCCCTGTATCCCCGCATAATAACTTTCCAGGGCCCGCAGGCTCGTCGTCCCTACGGCGATAACGCGGCCCTTGCGGCTGCGGACCTGCTGGATTATCTGCGGTACCTGCGGCGGTACGAAAAAATGCTCCGGCTCCATCCGATGCTGCTTGATATCTTCTGATTTCACCGGTTTAAAGGTAGCATAGCCTATATGCAGCGTCACATAGGCAATACGCACGCCTAAAAGCGCTATCTCCTTGAGCATATCCTCGGTAAAATGCAGGCCCGCGGTAGGCGCAGCCACTGAGCCGTCTTGCCGGGCATAGACGGTTTGATAATAAAGGCGGTCGAGCTCTTCCGGCTGCCTTTTTATATACGGCGGAAGGGGCATGCTGCCGTGCGCATAGACCTGCTCCGCGGAATCCGCATGAAAAGTAACTTCGTTCTTTCCGGTCACGGCAGCATAAACCTTGCCGCCGTTACATGCGATCTTTTCGCCAAGCTTGATCCTGGCCGGCTTGATCAGGGATGCGAACGTCAAGCCGCTCTTGCGGTGCAAGAGCAGGAATTCGACCTTGCCTCCCGTTTCCCTTCTGCCGGTGACACGCGAAGGGACAACCCTGGTATCATTAAGTACCAGCGCGTCGTCTTTGCCCAGATACTCGGCGAGGCGTTTAAATACCGAATCCTCTATCAGGCCTTCTTTGCGCCGTACCACCAGAAGCCTGGCATCCTGCCGCTGCCGCAAGGGGTACTGGGCGATCAACTCCTTGGGCAGGTCGTAATCAAAATCCGAGAGCCTTAACATCTGTCTTGGGATAATAAAAAAGGAGGATCTGCCTGTAGGTGCTGCCTTGTTTGGCCATGAAATAGGCCCCCCACTGGCACATCCCTACCCCGTGCCCCCAGCCGAACCCTTCGAATACCGCGTCCTGATCGGCCAGACGCACGGTAAAATTGGCGCTGCGGATGACATTAGAGCCGACCGCATTGCGAAAATCCTTGGTCGGGATCTGCGTTTCCTTCGTATCGGTTATGATCTTCAGATTGACCAGCCGGCCCGAAGGATCCCGCTGGAGCATGCGGATATCCTTGATGTGCGCATAGGCAGGATACCCGGCGGCCTGAAGCTTCTCCGCGATCTCGGAAAGCGACAATACCGCATGCCACTGATAATGCGGGGCCTCTTTGCAATAAGGGCAGGCAACCCCTCGCAGGGGCGGCAATTCCGTATTCCAGAGCACGGATGCATCCTCCGTGCGGCCGCCGCAGACCGCATGAAAATACGCCGGCAATACCCTGTCCTGATACATGAGCACCTGCCCCCGGGTCTGGTCCACGGCCTTGGTGGTACGGTACCGCTCCGAAGTCCTGCCGCCGTATACCTGCGAATACGTGTCGCTGGTCACGTCGTATTCCTTGCGCCTGTTCTCCTGAATTTGATATACGGCATACGTCCGGCAGACAATCGCCTGGGCCTTGAGCACCTCCATAGGCCAGTAATGCGAAACCTCGTGGTACAGGATCCCTCTGACATAATCTTCCAAGCCGATGCGGTTAACGACCAGAAGCTTGCCGTTATCTTTACGGCTCAGCTGGATCCC
The DNA here is from genome assembly GCA_035506195.1 of Patescibacteria group bacterium. GTDB lineage: Bacteria > Omnitrophota > Gorgyraeia > Gygaellales > Profunditerraquicolaceae > DATJPV01. The sequence goes on from DATJPV010000030.1 coordinate 65,125, forward strand.
GCCGGCGAATGCGCGGTCATCGACCAGGATCATGGAATCGCCGGTCTTGATGAACACGGAGCGCTGGTTAAAAGCCTCTTTGCCCAGGAGAATGGCGGTCTGAGAAACGGTAGCGGTGACTTTCAGGCTCCTTCCGCGCGACAACACTTTTTGATCCGCGGGATCAACTACCTCGTATGCCCCCGAGATCCGGATGCCCAGGGAACCGACGTCCTGGGCTATGGCAACCCTGACCTCCGGCTGGGAATCGGGATTGCCTCCGAGCAACAAGGGGCAAAAACCGAAAACTGCCGCCATCGTTAAGAAAAGCAGGTGTTTTTTTTGCATACGGATGATGTTACCGGCGGGATATCAGCCAAAAGAACAGAGACAGGATGACGCTGACCAGAAACGACGTCATCAAAGGAAAATAGAACGTCGCATTTTTTTTCTGGATGTAAATGTCTCCGGGCAATTTCCCTAGAAACGGTACCTTGTGAAAAAATAAAAGCAAGAGCCCCGTGCCGAGCAATACGGCACCGCAGGCAATCAGGGTTTTTGCGATTTGCTGCATCGCTCTATCTCCGAATACAGACAGCCGCAATACTTCTGGCAATATATCCCCTGCGCCCTGGCTTGTTCGTGCGCCTGCCGGAAGCCGGGACGGAAATCCTCGCAATAGAACGTAACCCCTTCCAGGGCCGCAACCTCAAGCCCGATCGTTTTTAGCGATTCCTGATCCTGATAGGGGCTCACCAGCAGGGTAGTCGAAAAATAATCGAAACCCTGTTCCTTGGCGTAGCTGGCGGTCTTACTGAGCCGAAGCCTCCAGCAGGCTTGGCATCTGGCGGGGGCCTGTTCTTTTAAATTCACCGCTTGAAAAAAATCAGCCGGCGCATACGCCGGATACGAAACCTTGATCCCGGCAGCCTCGCTTAAGGCCTCAACGGCTTTTTTGCGGCTCGTGTATTCGCCAAAGGGATGAATATTGGGGTTGTAGAAGAACCCGGTGGCCGTAAAGCCTTCCTGCCTCAACCGCTCCAGGGGATATATCAGGCACGGCGCACAACAGGTGTGGAGTAATAGCTTCATGGCAACAGCAAGGGAATGCTAAAACAACTCCTCTTGTTTTTCCTTGTTGTACTTGATGCCGAAGTGGTCGTAGGCAAGCTTGGTCGCCAGCCTACCGCGGGGAGTCCGTCTCAGGTATCCCGCCGTCAGCAAATACGGCTCAACGGTGTCCACGATGGTATCCACCTCTTCGCTCAGGCTTGCAGCCAAGGATTCTACCCCCGCAGGCCCGCCGTTGTAGGATACAAGCAACAGCTTCATGAATTTGCGGTCCATCTCGTCAAGGCCGGCCTTATCGATACCAAGGTCGTCGAGCGTCTTGGAAGCGATGGGGAGATTGATCTTTTCCACTTTGGCGACCTGGGCATAATCCCTTACTCTGCGCAAAAGACGGTTGGCGATCCGGGGAGTGCCGCGGGCCCGGCGGGCGACTTCCTCCGCCGCCTCTTCATCGATCTCGATCCCGAGGATCTTGGCGGAATGCCGGATGATCCGGGCAAGGTCTTGCGGGGCGTAAAAATCAAGGTGATAGAACATCCCGAACCTGCCCCTCAGCGGCGCAGACAGCAGGCCCGACCGGGTTGTCGCCCCCACCAGGGTAAAAGGCTTAAGGTTGAACTTTATGGTTTTTGCATACGGCCCTTTGTCGATGACAAAATCGATCTGAAAATTCTCCATGGCCGGATAAAGAAACTCTTCCACTACTTTCGAGAGCCGGTGTATCTCGTCGATAAAAAGGATATCCCCTTTCTCAAGGTTGGTAAGGATACCGATGAGGTCCCCTGCCCTTTCTATCGCCGGGCCGGAAGTCGCGGTGATCTTAGCGGACATCTCATGGGCGATGATGTGGGCAAGCGAGGTTTTGCCCAGGCCGGGAGGCCCGGAAAAAAGCACGTGCTCCAAGGGCTCTTTTCTTTGCGTGGCGGCGGTCAGGCAGACCTTCAGGTTGTCGATGAGCTCTTTCTGGCCGACGAATTCCGAAAGGCGGCTCGGGCGCAGAGAGATATTCAAGACGGCATCTTCTTCGCTGTCTTGCTCGTTTTTGAGCATCTGGCTGTGCAAGACGGCCAGGCGCTGCCCTTCCGGGTCCGGGATATGTTCTGCCAGCACCTCGGGATCACTACCCCTAATTAATTTCTGCCTGGTTTCTTTTTTCATACGGAATGATATTCTCTTTATTCCTGACGATCTCGATCTCTTCAAAAGGCCCTTTTTGCAGGGCGACGACTTCCTTCATCCGGATCAATTCCAGTATCGCCAGAAAAATAACGATGGTTTCAAGCTTGCTCTTGGCCTGCGCAAAAAGCTCGGAGATACGGATAGTCGACTGCACCAGAAGCAGATGGAGGATGTGGTGAACCTTGTCCTCAACGGTGAACTCATCCTTGATGACCTCATAAAACAACTCCCTGGGCACGCCTTCTAAGGCCTTAGAAAACGCGCTGATCAGGTCAAAGAGGCTGGCTTCAAAATACACCTCGCCTGCCTGGCTTGCTCCGGGTGCCTCTTGCTCCGGCAGCTTCGGCCGTTTAAAGACTTCCTTCTGTCCCGTCTCCCGCTGGCGCAGGTTCTCGGCGATCTCTTTGAACTTCTCGTACTCAAGCAGGCGCCTGACCAGCTCTGCGCGCGGGTCCTCTTGTTCGGCCTCCTCCTGCGCAGACGGCTCCGCCGGCAATAACATCTTTGATTTTATCTGCATGAGGGTAGCGGCCATCACCAGGAACTCTCCGGCGATGTTTAAGTCCAGTAATTTCATCAGCTCAAGGTAGGCCAGATACTGCTCGGTTACCTGGCTGATCGGTATGTCGTATATGTTGAGGTGGTCCTTCTTCACCAGATACAAGAGCAGGTCCAGCGGCCCTTCGAATACCTGTAATTTTATCTTGTAGCTCATATTATAAATTAATCAGGCCTTTTACTTCCGCCATGGTTTCTTGCGCAACTGCCGCAGCCTTTTGCCTGCCCTGCGCAAGCATATCCGATACCTGCCCTTTGTTCTTCGCCAGGGCGTTGCGCTTTTCCTGTATCGGCGCCAAAAACGCGATCAGGATCCCGGCCAGTTCCTTCTTGCACTCGGTGCAGCCGATCTGGGCCTGGCGGCAGGCCTGAGCGACTTCCTCTGCCCGGCCAGGCGCAAATAGCCGGTAATAGCTATGGACGTTGCATACCTCCGGATGGCCGGCGTCGGAACGCTTGACCCTGGCGGGGTCCGTGAACATCGCCTGGACTTTGGTGCGGATATCCTCCGGGGTATCGGAAAGGCCGATAAAATTATTGTAGCTCTTGCTCATCTTGCGGCCGTCAAGGCCGAGCAGGCGGGGCAGCTGCGTCAGGAGCGCCTCGGGGTCGGGGAAGATGTTTTTTTTATAAAGACTGTTGAACCTGCGGCCGATCTCCCGCGTCAATTCCAAATGCGGAAGCTGGTCCTCTCCGACGGGAACGGCGTTGGCCTTGTACAGCAGGATGTCGGCGGCCTGCAGCACCGGGTACCCCAGAAAACCGTAAGTGCTCAAGTCGCGGTTGGCTATCTCGCGCAGCTGTTCTTTATAGGTAGGGCATCGTTCAAGCCAGCCCAGCGGCGTCAAAACCGAGAACACCATATACAACTCAAGATGTTCTTTAACTTGCGATTGGACAAAGACAGTCGATTTCTCGGGAGAAATCCCGCAGGCAAGCCAATCGATGACGTTATCGACGATATTGTCCCTGAGGGCTTCGGTCCTTTCGTATTCCGACATCAGGGCGTGCCAATCCGCAACCATAAAAAAGCAATCGTACTCTTCCTGGAGCTTTACCCAGTTTTCCAGGGCCCCTACCAGATGGCCCAAATGCAGCCTGCCGGTAGGCCGCATCCCGCTTAATATCCGCTTTTTCATAATTTTCTGGCGATCTTCTCTATCTCGTAGGCCTCGATGGTGTCGCCCTCTTGTATCTGTTCAAAGCCGCCTATGGTTATGCCGCATTCGAATCCCTCGGCAACTTCACGCACATCATCCTTGAAGCGTTTAAGCGAAGCGATGCTGCCCTCGAAGACCGGCTCTCCGTTGCGCAAGATGGTAACCTTAGCGTTACGGTTGACCTGCCCCTTGGAAACGAAACAGCCCGCAACAGCGCCGCTGCGGGAGGTCTTAAAGACTTTCCTGATTTCTACCCTTCCCAGGAAGACCTTCTTGAGCTTCGGCTCCAGCATCCCTTCCACGGCTGCCTTGATATCATTGGCCAGCTCGTAAATGATGTTATAGGTCCTTACGTCAACGCCTTCTTTGGCGATCAGCTCCTTGGCAAGATCATCGGGCTCGACATGGAAGCCCAGGATCAGGGCGTCCGAAGCTACTGCCAGGATGACGTCGGAGCTGTTGATGTTGCCTACGCCTTCATGAATGAAAACCATCTTTACTTCGGTCACGTCAAGCTTCATCAAGGTATCCTTGATCGCTCCGAGCGAACCCTGCACGTCAGACTTAAGGATAAGCTTAAGCTCCTTGAGCTTGCCTTCCTTGATCTGGGCATGCAGGTCATCAAGGCTTATCCGTTTTACCGCCTTGATCTGCTGTTGCCTGGCTTTTTCCTGTCTGGCCAGGGCCAGGTCTTTTGCGGTCTTGTCATCTTCGATGACGAAGAACTGTTCTCCTGCCTGAGGCACGCCGCTTAAACCCAGCGCCTCCACCGGCCAGGAGGGGGGCGCTTCCGTAACGGCGTGGCCCCGATGGTCGAACATCGCGCGGATCTTGCCATAGAAACTGCCGACAATGATATTTTGATTGAGCCGTAAGGAGCCGTCGCGGACCAAAAGCGTAGCTACCGGGCCCCTGCCCTTGCTGATCTTTGCTTCCAGCACTATCCCCTTGGCAGGCTTGGCAGGATTGGCTTTCAATTCCAGTATTTCAGCCTCCAGCAAAATCATTTCCAGCAGGTCATCGATGCCCGCCCCGGTCTTGGCGGAGACGCCGACGGTGATGGTCTTGCCTCCCCAATCCTCGGCGGTCAGGTCAAGCTCGGCGAGCTGCTTTTTGACCCTGTCGATATTAGCCTGCGGCTTATCGATTTTATTGATCGCTACGATAATGCTGACTCCCGCGGCCCGTGCGTGGTCGATGGCTTCGCTGGTCTGAGGCATGACCCCGTCATCAGCCGCCACCACCAGTACGACGATATCCGTGATACTGGCGCCCCGTGCGCGCATGGCGGTAAAGGCCTCGTGGCCCGGGGTGTCAAGAAAAGTGATCTCTCCCTTGGGAAGCACGACCCGGTAGGCGCCGATGTGCTGGGTAATGCCCCCGTGTTCCGACTCGGCGACCTTGGTCTGCCGGATAGCGTCCAGCAAAGAGGTCTTGCCATGATCGACGTGCCCCATGAACGTGACGATGGGGGAACGCGGTTTCAATTTTTCCGGGGTATCCGTTTCGGTATGCACGCGCAGTGCCAGCTCTTCTTCTCCCGGGGCTTTCTTGATCCGGCAGGCGAATTTCTCGCACACCGCAGTCACCAGCGATTCGTCTAACAGCTGATTGATGCCGGCCATAATACCCATCCCCATCAATGTCTTGATAATGACCGACGGTTTCTGCTGAAGCCTTACCGCCAGGTCCTTCAGGACGATGGGCAATTCTATCTCGACCTCTTTACCGGCAGGCGCGGCCGCAGGCACGGCAGCGGGCGTTAGCGCAGGGACCGGCTCTGGTTTTTTGATCTCCCTGGGCGCCGGCGCGATAACTTGTTTTGGCGCAAGGACCGGCATTTCTTTCGCAAGGACCGGCGGCTTGGACTCAAGGGGTGCCGCGGTAACGGCAGCCTTCTGTTCGGCCACGGGATGCGGATGAACTGCCAAGGCCGGGCTTTCCTTCTTGACCGCCGCCTTGTGCTTGAGCGTTACGGGTTTCTTTATCTTTGCCGCGGCAGCGCTGGCGACGGGTTTAGCTTTTTTGACCCGCGCGGCAGCGGCAGGCTTGGTTGTTTTAACTTTGGCTTTTACTTCGGTTTTCTTCTTGGTAACGGTTTTCTCTTTTTTTGTTTTTATCATAGTTTATTTGCCGGTTGACTTCTTGAGCTCTGCGATCAACTTTTCTGCCTTTTTCTGGCCTATGCCTTTGACCTCTACCAGGCCCTCTACGCCTGCTTTGAGGATGTCGTCCGCCGATTTAAAACCGGCCTCCTTAAGGCTCTCCAGGGTTTTTTCTCCGACGCCCGGCAGCTCTTCAAGGGAGATCTTGACCTTCTTTTCTTTCTTGGCCTTCTTTTCTTTCTTGGCTGCTTTTGCCGGCGCTGCTTCCGCAGCGGGTTGCACTTCTGCGGCCGGCTGCGGCGCTGCCTGCTCCACCTTCTGGAAGAGCGCAGCGGCAGCGGTGGTCTTGGTGCGTATATCGAGCTCCCATCCGATCAGGCGGGAAGCAAGCCTTACGTTCTGGCCGTGCTTACCGATGGCCAGGGAAAGCTGGTCATCGTCGACGATAACCTCTGCCTTTACGTTTTCCTTATTCAGCTTGATCTCCGCGATCTTTGCCGGGGACAACGCGGCCCTTATGTATTCCCGGATATCTTCGTTATAACGGACGATATCGATCTTCTCTCCCTGCACCTCATTGACGATGTTCCTGACGCGATTGCCGCGCATACCTACGCAGGCGCCTACGGAATCAACCTTGTCATTCTTCGACCAAACCGCGATCTTGGTCCGTTCCCCGGCCTGGCGGGCGATGGACTTTATCTCAACGATGCCCTCGTAGATCTCGGGGACTTCCAATTCAAATAATTTTTTCACCAAATTCGGATGCGCGCGCGAAAGGATGATCTGCAGGCCCTTGATGTCTTTTTTGACTTCCGCGACATACGCCCGGATACGCTGCCCCTGTTTGAACTCTTCGGCAGGGGACTGTTCGCGTTTCAACAGGAGCCCCTCAGCCTTGCCGAGAAGGTCGACCACGATATTGCCCCGGTCAAAACGGTACACCGTACCGGAGACGATCTCTCCGACCCTGCCCTGAAAATCGTTGAATACCACCTCTTTTTCTGCCTCGCGTATCTTCTGGATGATCACCTGGCGCGCGGTAGAAGCGGCAATGCGGCCGAAATCGATCGAGGTGATCTCTTCGGTATTCCTGAACGCGCGGATCTTGCCGGTCTGGCGGTTCAGCTCCACCCGCAATTCTTCATCCGGTTTGATATCGATGACTTTACGGGCCGCACTCAAGAGGGCGCTTTCGACCGCCTCGATGAGTACTTCCTTTTTTATGCCTTTTTCTCTTTCTATCTGTTCAAGTATCGCTAGTAATTCCTGACTCATGGTACACTCCGTCCTGTTTATTTCATGGTTGTCGTTTGTTTTGCCCGGTTAATCTTTGACAGAGGTATCGCCACGGCTTTGTCTTCTACCTCTACATATACCGAACCGTTTTCCACGGTGAGTATCTTCCCCTCTGTCTCCCACTTGCCTTCGATCGGCTCGCTGAAAAAGAACCTTGCGGTCCTCTGCAGGCAACGCAAAAAATCCTTCTCCAGTTTTAAGGGCCGGTCCGTTCCGGGAGAAGAAACCTCCAGGGTGTATCGCTGCTGAATGAGGTCCTTTTCATCCAGCACCATGCCTAGCTCATAATTCAGGCGTGCGCATTCATCCATGGTAATGCCGCCTTCGGGATGGTCCACCAGGATACGCAGGTACAGATTACTGCCCTCGTAGCGGTGCGTAAGCTCGACCAATTCCAGTCCTCGGGCTGCCAGCAGGGCCTCAAGTAATTCAGAAAGCTGCAGGAGAACCTCGTCTCTAAGCATCGTTGATCCTCTTTAGCTGCGCGATGACCGCCTCTTCTTTGTCGATCGTCTTTTGCTGGGTGCGGCGCACTTTCAGTTCTACGTTATTCTGCTTCACATACTCTTTACCGATGATGACCTGCGCCGTAATGCCCAAAAGGTCGGCGTCCTTGAATTTGACCCCCGCCCGTTCGTCGCGGTCATCAAGCAAAACCTCTATCCCGCAGGCGCTCAGTTCCTCGTGCATGGCGCGGGCGCTGCCCATAATCTTTTCGTCGGTGACATCCAGGGGCAGAATAATCGCCCGGTAAGGGCTGATCTCCTGCGGCCAGACGATCCCGAAGTCATCATGATGCTGTTCGATAACCGCTGCCACCAGCCTTGAGACCCCTATGCCGTAACAGCCCATGATCATGGGCTTGAGCTTGCCGTCGGCATCCAGGAAATTCGCGCCCAGCGTATCGCTGTATTTCGTGCCCAATTTAAAAATATGCCCTATCTCGATAGTATTGGTCTTGGCCAATTCCGTGCCGCACTCCGGGCAGTTTTCTTTCCTGTCTTCTTTGAAAGGCTTTGCCTGCTTGCATTTTGGGCAACGCCAGATAATGTCTTCTCCGCTTGAGGCCGGCACCATGAATTCATGGGATAGGCTTCCGCCCATGACCCCGGAGTCTGCCTCGATGCCGATGAAATCCAAGCCGCACCTCTTGAAAATAGCGTGGTAGGCCTTGTGCATGGCTTGATAGTTCTTGTCCAGGCCCGCCTCATCCCTGTCGAAGCTATAGGCGTCTTTCATGATGAATTCGCAGGCCCTGACCACCCCGAAACGGGGCCTGATCTCATCGCGGAACTTAGTCTGGATCTGATACAATACCGTGGGCAGTTGGCGGTATGAAGAAACCTGACTTTTGACCAGGTCCGTAATGACCTCTTCGTGGGTGGGGCCAAGGCAGACGTTGCGTTTCCTGCGGTCGATGAACCGGATCATGACCTCTCCCATAACCTCATCGCGGCCCGATTTAACCCATAGCTCCCGAGGCTGCAATGCCGGCAGCAGCAGCTCTGCCGCGCCGCAGGCCTGCATTTCTTGGCGGATGATCTTCTGGATATTATTCAATACTTTCAGGCCCAAGGGAAGATATGAGTATACCCCGGCCATGAGCATCCGGATAAGCCCGGCCCGCAACATCAGCTGATGGCTGACGGATTCCGATTCCTGAGGCGTTTCTTTAAGCGTAGGTATGAACGTCTTTGACCAAAGCATGATTAGTTTCTCTTGCGCGCATCTATTTGTTGCAATAATGCCGTCACGCAGTTATGAAAGGGGATTTTTTTAACGACTTTGCCTTCTTTGAACAGGAGCCCTTCCTTTTTCCCGAAAGCCACCCCCACATCCGCTTCCTTTGCTTCTCCGGGGCCGTTGACCACACAACCCATCACCGCAAGCGTTATCGGTTTGCCGCCTGGGCGCAGGGTCCTGCCGGCAAGTTCTTTCTCCAGGCTCCTAACCACTTGTATAAGGTCGACTTCGCACCTGCCGCAGGTAGGGCAGCTGATCATCTGGACACCGAAGTGGCGCAGGCTCAATGCCTCAAGCACTGCTTTGGCCACCCGTATTTCTTCCTCCGGCTGGTCGGTAAGCGATATTCTTATTGTATCACCAATTCCCTCCAATAGCAAAGCTCCAATTGCGATGCTGGACTTGACCTGGCCCTGCAGGGGAAAACCCGTTGCCGTCAGGCCCAGATGCAGCGGGTAGTCGCATACTGCGGCCATTTTGCGGTACGCCTCTACGGTATCGCGCACATTCGAGGCCTTTAAGGAAATGACCATGTCATAAAAATGCAGTTTTTCGACCATCCGTATATACGCCTGCGCCGAGGCTACCAGCCGGTCAGACAAGGCTGCCTTGCGGGAGACTGCCCCTTTTACGGAACCGGAATTAACGCCTATCCGCAGCGGTATCTTCGCCAGCTTCAAGGCACTGACAACCTCCCTGACCTGGGCCGGCTTGTAGATATTGCCGGGATTAAGGCGTATTTTATCTGCGCCGCTATCTATTGCCTCCAGGGCCAGGCGCCAGTCAAAATGTATATCCGCAACCAGCGGGATGCGGATGCCTGCCCTGATCTTACGTATGGCCAGGGCATCCTGGCGGTCCTTGACTGCCACGCGCACGATCTCGCAGCCTGCCCGGGTAAGCGCGGCAATCTGATTGATGGTTGCCCGGACGTCGGAAGTTTTAGCCTTAGACATCGACTGGATGGCAATCGGATGCCTTGCGCCGATATATACGCTGCCTATCTTGACGGTCCTGGTTTTATGCCTGAATGCACCCATCTTATTTGACGAACCACTTGGCGATCTTGCTGCCGAACTTCAAAATATCGTTATAGGTCACCACCAACGCCAATGTCAGGATCAGGGTCAGCCCTATCCGGGTGATAATGCGTTCCGTCTTAAGGCTTAATCCCTTGCCCCGGATTTTTTCTATGATCAACAAAAAAATATGCCCGCCGTCCAAAACCGGTAACGGCAGCAGATTAAAGATCGCCAGGCTTATGCTCAAGACCGCGATGAGGTGCACCACCGGTATCGCCCCCAGGTTTGTTGCCTGGTGCGTGATATAAAAAATACCCAGGGGTCCGGTCACGGATTCGCGCATCGAAAGCCTGCCGGTAATGAGCATCCCGAAAGCCTTATACGTGACTACGGTCAAATCCCAGGTCTTGCGCGCCCCCAGCAACAGCGATTCCCCCAGGCCGTGCCGCACGATCACCGTTTCTTCGCTGGGCGTGATGCCCAAAAGGCCGACGCTCTGTTTTTTGCCGAATATGTCGCTGACCTGCTTTTCTCTGAGGCTGACTTCCCGCAGGAGTTTTTCATTCCCCCTGAGCAGGGCCACTTTAACCGAAGCAGCGCCTTTATTCTCCTGGATAGCGGCCTGCAGTTCTTCCCAGCTGCCGACGCTCTTATCTTGCACCGAAACGATCCTGTCTCCGGCCTGGATGCCTGCCTCTTTGGCCCCGAAGCCGTCCAGCAGGCCGCCGACCTTGTTGGTCAGCGTAGGGTAACCGGCAAAAAATATGAGCCAGAAACACAAAAAGCCAAGCACGTAGTTAAGCAACGGCCCGCAGAAAATTATCTGCGCGCGCTGCCCAGGCTTCTTCGACAAGTATTCCCCGGGCGTGCCTTTATACTCTTCAAGGTTGTCCCCGGCCATTTTGACGTAGCCGCCGAAAGGGACGGCAGCCAGGTTGTATTCGGTCTGCCCCTTTTTGCGGGAAACAAGCTTAGGGCCGAACCCCAGAGAAAAAATCTCGACGATGACCCCGATGCGCTTGGCGGCGATAAAATGGCCGAATTCGTGGACGAGAATCAATATACCCAGAACCAAAAGAAACACAAATAAGGAAAGCATAGTTATGATCCTATCCGGTTAATGAGGGACAAGGCCTTTTGCCGAGCCCACTCCTGCGCTTCAAGGATATCATTCAGGCCGGGGTTTTCAAGATGGCGGTGCTGGCTGAGCACCCGCTCGATGACCTGCGGTATCTTTACGAAACGCATGCTGTTATTTAAAAACGCCTCAACTCCCGCTTCATTGGCGGCATTCATGACCGCGGGGGCGGTACCGCCCTGCTCGGCGACGCGATACGCCAATCCCAAACAGGGAAACTTTTTAAAATCCGGCTTGAAAAAATCAAGGGACTTAAGCGCGTAAAAGTCCAGGCATGGCAGCTTCGACGCCAGCCGCCGGGGATACGAAAGGGCGTATTGTATCGGGATACGCATATCGGTAACCGACAGTTGCGCCATGATAACCCCGTCGATGAATTCGACCATCGAATGGATGATCGCCTGCGGGTGAATGACGGTCTTGATGCGGGAAGGCTGTACCCCGAACAACCACATCGCCTCCAGTACCTCCAGCCCTTTGTTCATGAGCGTCGCAGAATCAACCGTAATTTTTTCCCCCATCTTCCATCGCGGATGCGCCAGGACCTGGGCCCTGGAGACGTGGGCGAGGGCGCTAGAACGCGTCCGGTAGAAAGGGCCGCCCGAGGCGGTCAGGTAAATATTTTGCAGCTCCTGCCTGTGCCTGCCCTCCAAACACTGCCATATCGCCGACTGCTCGCTGTCGATGGGGATGAGGCGTATCTTTTTTTCCTTGCAGCGCCGCGTAACGATGGAACCCGCCACTACCAGCGCCTCTTTGTTGGCCAAGGCAATATCCTTGCCGCTTTCAATGGCCTGCAATAAGGGCGCCAGCGCCGCCGATCCGCTTATCGCCATTACCGCCATATCCGGGCCCTTGCGCCCTGCGGCCTCGATCAGGCCCTCTTCGCCCAGAAAAACCCTGACCTTCCTGCGGTTTCCCAGCTTTGCCTTTAAGGCAAGCCCGGCAGCGATGTTCTTGACGCAGACGAAATCGGGATTATGCAGGCGTATCTGGCGGTATAATACGTCCACCCGGGCGTTCGTAGTCAGCCCTGCCACCTTAAAACGCGAAGGAAAACTCCTTGCTATCTCAAGGACGTTTTTGCCTATCGAACCGGTAGAGCCAAAGACAACAATACGCTTCATCGCTGTTAACTGCAAGATTACCTGGGTATGATGCTGATATAAAAATAGAAAGCCGGTGCGGTAAAAAGCAGGCTGTCTACCAGGTCCAAGACGCCCCCCATGCCGGGGAAGATGCTGCCGGAATCCTTTACCTCGCAATCACGCTTCATCAGGGATTCCGAAAGGTCCCCTATCTCGGCCAGCAGCCCCAACCCGAAACCCAGGGACAAAAGCCGCGCGTAATCAAAATTGAGCAAAGGGTGGCATAAAAGTGCGCCTGCGATGCTACAGACAAGCCCCCCTATCGCCCCTTCGACCGTTTTCTTGGGGCTGATCCTCGGCATTAAAGGCGTCCGGCCGAAACGGGACCCGACCAGATAAGAGCCCATATCGCACAGCTTGGTGGCGACCAGCACCAGGACCAGCAGGCCAAAACCGTCATCGAGGAACCGGATCTTGATCAAGAAGCTCAAGAACCAGGAAATATACAGGATGCCGAAAATAGTGGTGGAGATCGCTACGATCGCCCCGGTATTCTTACGGCGCTTGAACTGCATCAGGATAAGGAACAGCAGCGCCAGGAGCATAAAGAGCAGCTCCCACTTCTTCGTCGATTCAAAATGGAACGTGATGGATAGCGGGATGATCGCGCCTATCCCGATGCCGAGATATTTATACATGCTGATACCCTTCTTCTCCAGCATCAGGAAAAACTCATACAGGCCGCCGATGATCAGCAGGGTTACCGTAACGCCGACCGCCTGCTCCGAAAAAATAGCCAGCGACACCAGGCCGATAAGCACTACCGAACTGAAGGCGCGATGTAAAAACATTTCCTCTTACCCCGTTTCAAGCCGGCCGAACCTGCGTTGGCGCTTTTGATATGCCTGTACCGCTTTCTTGAACGCTTCCCCGCCGAACTCGGGCCAGCATACTTTCTGAAAATACAGCTCAGCGTACGACAGCTGCCAAAGGAGAAAGTTGCTTATCCGCATTTCACCGCTGGTGCGGATCAAAAGGTCAGGGTCAGGAAGCTCTGCGGTATAAAAATAAGCGCCGAACGTCTCTGTATCCAGCGCCTCGGGATCGACGGCGCCCTGGAGGGCTTGCCGCGCAAATTTTTTGGCCGCATCCACGATCTCCTGGCGTGAGCCGTAATTCAAGGCCAGGACAAGTTTTAAGCCGGTGTTGTCCTTGGTGTCCTCTTCGGCCTGCCGCAGGCCCCGCAAGACATAATCCGGCAGGGGCTGCTGCCTTCCGATCACCAGGAACCGCACATTGTTCTTGCGTAATTCACGGATCTCGTTTTTTAAGAAGTGGATCAGCAGGCGCATGAGCATTTGGACTTCCTGCCTCGGCCGGGACCAGTTCTCGGTGGAGAAGGCAAACAGCGTCACCACCTCGATCCCGAGCTGGGAAGCGGCCCTGATAACCTCTTTGACCCGCTTTACTCCTTCTCGGTGCCCCTGGAGACGCGGCAGACCGCGGGCCTGGGCCCAGCGGCCGTTGCCGTCCATGATAATCGCTACGTGCCTGGGAAGATTTCCTTTGTTCATCCGGATCGCGCCTGTAAGTTGACAATAAAAAACAACCCCGAGCATCGGCCATATCAATCCACCTATGACCTGAGAGCGCAGGGTTACTACTGATGCAACCGATAATCTATATCGGGGAAAATATTATCTTTGTATTCGATCTCCGTAAGCCAGCTTTCGTCAATCGAATTCGACTTGATATCCTCGTACAGGCGTGTAAATCTAAGGAGGTGATCCTTGGTGCGCTTCACGGCATAGCTTACGTGGGTCCCGGTGCCCATGATGAAGGCCCAGTCGGAACTCTGCGCCAGAAGCAACTCGCGCAGCGCCTGATTCAATGCCCTGCCCATCAAGCCGTTGACGTTCGGATAATTCTTAGCCAGCTCCGTCATCCGCTCAGAGGCAGAATGAAGGTGGCGATACACCCAGTCATTCGGCCCTTGAAGCCACATTTCGCTGTACCCTTTCCAGCCCCAGCTGGACATTGAGGGAGTGACCACCTGGTTGCGGGGGCTCTCCTGCAGGTATTCGGATGGCGTGATCATTCGGATGGTCTTCTGATCAAAATAGGTTTTACGCATGAGGAAATCGATCCACATCGGGCCTTCGTACCACCAGTGCCCGAATAGTTCCGCATCGTACGGAGAAACAATGATAGGTTTTCTCTGCATGAAATCATAGAGATACTCAACCTGTTTTTCGCGGTTAAACAGGAAATTCCCCGCATGCTCCGCGGCTTTTTCCTGGGCCCAGTATGCGTTATACGCGGCCTTCTCTTCGCTGCCGGTAATGCGGTAATATTTGATGCCCGTGTTGATGCGTATGCCGTCCGGATGGATGTACGGTTTGATATATTCGTAGTCCAGGTCAAAACCGATATCACGGTAAAATTCACGGTAGAGGTAATCACCGGGGTAGCCTTCTATAGAGGACCACACCTGTTTGGAAGATTCCAGGTCCCTTCCGAAACAGGCCACGCCGGACTTGCAATAGACGGGGGCAAAGACGCCGTATTTCGGGCGCGGGGTACCGTGGAGGACGCCGTGCGCATCGCTGAAGAAATATTTAATGCCCGTTTCCTTAAGGACCTCATCGTCTCCGGGATTGAAACCGCACTCCGGAAGCCATATGCCCTTGGGCTTTCTTCCGAAGACCTTTTCGTAATGGCTGACCGCCACCCTTACTTGAGCCCTTACCGACGGTTTGACCACATCCATCAGGGGCAGGAAGCCGTGCGTAGCCCCGCAGGTGATGACCTCGAGTTTTCCCGCATCCTGGAATGCCCGGAAGGCAAGCACGAGGTTGCGGTGATAGCGTTCAAAGGTATTCCTGGATTCGTAGAATTTCCCCAGGTACATGTTGGCCAGGCTGTTGAATTCCGGCTGCCAACGGGTCCTTTCCACCTCTTTATGCGACAGCTCAATAAGCTTGTTGATATGCCGCAGGTAGCGCTCCTGCAGGAGCCCGTCCTCAAGCATCGAAAGCAGGGTCGGAGACAGGGTCATGGTAAGACGGAAATCGACCCGGTCATGGATGAGCCGCTCAAAGACGTTGATGAGCGGGATATACGTCTCGGTGATCGCTTCGTAAAACCAATCTTCTTCCAGGAAATCTTCGCATTCGGGATGCCGCACGAAAGGCAGGTGCCCGTGGAGCACGATACACAAATACCCTTTATTCATTTTTCTCTGGTTTCCTTTGCTGAATATGAATGTCGTAAAAAAACCTGACGGCGGGCGACGTGCCGCGGCTGATTACTTCGTCTCTCGCGTGACGATAGGCGTAATAGTCCTCTCATCGATCCCGTCAGAGGAAGTTGCGTGCACCGGGATAACCTGCTTGCCGTCGGGAAGCGCAAAGCGTAAACTGAACGTCCCATCCGGCCTTAGTTTTATCTCGCGGCCCTGGACCTTGACCTTGGCATCCGGTTCGGTGGCTCCATAGACAATAAGCTCGGTGTTGACCACCAGCCAGAATTTTCTTTCTTTGGGGATCCTTTTGGCCGGACTGGTCGGCGACGACAGGCCCGGAGAAGAAAGTATCCCGGAGAACAACGCCCTGCGCATCCTCTCTTGCCATGCCTTGCCTACGGGTGAACTCCTGCCGAATCCGAATCCCATACCGTAGAGCCGGGCGAACATCTCATCCGGCACCATCCACTCTTCGTCGGTAATCCAAGAGGGCCCTTCCAGGGGGGTATAGGCCGTATTTGAACGCACGATAGTAATGAATCTGCCGTCGGGCAAAAGCAGCCCTAAGTCAACGCACCAGGACCTACCCGGCCCCCCGGTATCGATATACCAGCTATTCGACATCGGATTGACCTCGATATCGAAGAACCGGTTCGCATTGCTGCCGTTGAAAATAACGGTGGTCACGTCATAAACCCTCAGCATCCTCTTGGCCTGATGGAACGCCTCGCCCAACTCCCCGCGCAGCCTGTCGAAGGTGTGGGGCATGATTTCCCAATACGCATGCAACCACCAGGGGTCGCGCGTCTGCAGAACGATCCTGTCTTTGCCATATTCGCCGGGTAATTCATGAGGCATCTGACGATGCGCCCTGACCGGTTCGGGAGTAAAGTATTTCGCCTTCTCTACAGCCACCTCCTGTGTGCCGATAAGCTCTTTCTCTATCCTGGCGGCCCTCTTTCTCCTGAAGCGGCTCGGTATCTCTTTAAGAATCTTAGGCGCCTTTTTCTTCCGTATGATCTTGGTGATTTTTTCTTTGATCTTACGCAATATAACCATCACACCCACCTCCTTTAAGAATAAAAAAGGGGATATGCTCCCCTCTTCATATACGCGCAGATGCTCGTCTGACCCGCCCCCTTTTACATTTATTTAGCTTTCGCCGACTTGGCAGCCATCAAGGCCTCTTTCAAATCTTCCTCGAGGGCCTCCTTAAGCTTGGTAATTTTCTGAAGCTCTTCCTTGAGGCTGTTGTTTATCATTTGTTCCTGAATGAGCGTCTTTTTGGTTGCCTCGTGCCCTGCCTTCTCGGCCTCCAGGTCCTTAGTCAGACCGTCAAGCTTGACATCCAGCGCCTTTTTTTCCTGGAGGAATTTCGACATCCTTTGTTCGCTGTCCCAGCTGGCGGCTCTTTCCCTGTCCAGGGCCAGCTTCTGGTTTCGCGCGCCCAGGCAGGAGCTGACGGAGAGCAGAAAAAATATGACTGCTATGACCGATAATATAATAATGACGCGGGTTTTAATAACTTCTTCCATGTTGATTTGTTACGCTTTTATTTAAGGTTCTCTTGCGGTTCGGAAACCCCTGCCGCCGCAGGAGACGCAGGAACGGATACCGTTTTGTCTGCGTTATTCTTAACCTTGGTCACGCGAGGCAAAATGACGACCTCAACGCGACGATTGAGTTGGCGGCCTTCCTTGGTATCATTGGTGGCAACCGGCCGGTACTCACCGTAGCCAATCGCCGAAAGCCGATCCCCGGAAAGTTTACCTGCGTCGGCCAGGTAATGCAGCACGCTTAAGGCCCTGGCAGCGGAAAGCTCCCAGTTCGACTTCCATCCGGAAAATTTGATCGGTTGATTATCGGTATGTCCTTCGATACCGACGGAAAACTCCGGCACGTTCTCGCGCAATACGGTAGCGACTTTATCGAGGGTCGGATACGCCTCGGGTTTTATCTTGGCCTTGCCGGAATCAAACAGGACGTCGGCCACAAAAGTGATCACCAGCCCCTTTTCCATCATTGCCAGGCGCACCTGCTTGTCTTTTATTTCTTGAGCCAACCGGTCCTGGAGCAAGGCCTGGGTCTGTTTCAGGTCATCCAGTTGGCGGTTGAGCTGTTCGATCTTTTCCGTATCGGAACGCCTGCCTTTCTGGAAAATAAAAGTGCAGCCCGACAAAAGAAAACTGGCGGATACTAGGCTGACGATGAATACAAAAAGATAAACGGATATGCGTTTCATACCGGCACCCTCCTATTTTTAGGACGGAACTTAACTATAACACAATCAAATACTTTAGTCAATATTTTTTATGGGATGATCGCTTAGACAAAGATGGTCTCGTTGCGGGAAGAACCGACAGAGACCACCGAAATCTCAACCCCCAGAATATCTTCCAGGTACGCTAAATAGCCCTTGGCGTTAGCCGGCAAGTCTGCCCAGGTGCGGACGCACTGCAAGGGCCCCTGCCAGCCGGGAAGCTGGCGATAGACGGGCCGGGCCTTTTCCAGGACCTCCGCATCATAGGGGACTTCTTTAAACGTCTTTCCTTTATAGGTATAGCCGGTACATACCTTAATGGTCTTAAGCCCCTCAAGTATATCCAGCTTCATGATCGCCATTTCCGATATGCCGTTTAACAATACCGCTTCTTTGACCATGACACCGTCGAACCAACCGCAACGCCGGGGTCTGCCGGTGGTCGCGCCGAACTCATGCCCCTTAGTGCGGATAAGCTTATTGAAGGCGGGGTCGAATTCCGTGGGGAAAGGCCCTTCCCCGACCCGGGTCGTATACGCCTTGGCTACGCCGATCACCTTATCGATCTTGACCGGCGGTACGCCCGTGCCGATACAGGCGCCGCCGCTGGTCGCCGAAGAGGAAGTGACAAAAGGGTATGTTCCGAAATCGACGTCCAGAAAAGACCCCTGCGCCCCTTCGAAAAGGATGTCTTTGCGGCTCGTCGATGCGGCATTCAATAATCGAGCCGTATCGCAGAGGTGGTTGCGCAGCTGACTGCCGTAACGCAGGTATTCCTTATATATCCCTTTAAAGTCAAACCCGGGGTGGCGATATACTTTTTTAAAGATCTCGTTCTTTTCCTTCAGATTGTCTTTCAGCTTATCTTCCAGCACGCGCGGGTTTAGCAGGTCGATCATCCTGATCCCGCAGCGGCTGATCTTGTCGGCATAGCAAGGGCCGATGCCGCGCCCCGTAGTGCCGATCTTGTTTGACCGCTTGCTTTCGCGCAACTGGTCCAGTATCCTGTGATACGGCATGATCACGTGGGCGATATGGGAGATCTTCAATCTGCCCTCAACGCGGATCCCGGCCCTGGAGAGAGAATCGATCTCCTGCATGAGCACGGCCGGGTCAACGACTACGCCGTTGCCGATACAACAGATCTTGCCCGGATGCAAAACCCCCGAAGGCAGCAGGTGAAAAATGAATTCCTTGCCGTCGACGATAACGGTATGCCCGGCGTTGTTGCCCCCCTGGTAGCGCACGATGTAGTCGACTTTGCCGGATAAGATATCGATAATCTTGCCCTTGCCTTCGTCTCCCCACTGTGTGCCAACTAATACGATATTCATGTGTGCTTCCTCTGCCCTGAAGGTTAAGGGCTCATGGTGAAGATCTTGCGGGCGATCTCCGGATATGTGGCAATGAACTTCAGCTCGTCATCGACCAGCGGTTTCTGGTTATGGACATTGGCATACCTGACCAGCTCCAGTACCTGGGTAGCCTCCTGGTCGTTCTTGAATTCAACTTCCAGCTTTTCGTATACGTTCCTGAACCCCTTGATCCCGGAGTATTCTCCGGCGGTGATCTTACGGCCGGTTTCGATGATCTCGGGCTCTCCCCTGCCCAACTCTTCATAATCATAGAGCTCGTAATTACGCCTATCTTTCAACGCGCCGTCGGCATGGATCCCCGATTCATGCGCAAAGGCATTGGCGCCCACGCCCGGCTGATTGATCGGTATGGGCACGCCGAACGCATACGAGGCATACTTGCAGATCTTCCAGGCAGTCTTCAGGTTTACCCGTTCGTCAAGGAGATAATCCTGCATACCGCTGCCGTATTTTATGGCCAGGATAACAGAGACCAGGTCCGCGTTACCCGCGCGCTCGCCCATTCCGTTGACGCAGGTATTGATATAGGCATCCTGCCCGTTATCAATGGCAGCCTTTGCCCCGGCGATGGAGTTTGCGATCACCAGCCCCAGGTCGTTATGGCAATGGACCTCTACCGGCATCTTGACCGCGGCGGCGAGCTTTGCGATGCGTTCGTAGATCGTAAACGGGGTATCACAACCTAAGGTATCGCAATAACGGAGCCTGTCTGCGCCGGCGGCTCTGGCTGCCTGCGCGAATTCGACAAGATATTCCATCCGCGTGCGGGAGGCATCCTCGGCGTTGACGCCGATGGACTCGGCCCCGGCCTTGCGCGCATCCTTGACCGACTCAACCATCTCCGCGATAATAGAAGAGTAATCAAGCTTGCCTTTGAACTTATGGACGATCATCTGGTCTGAGGTCGAGATGGAAAGGTTGACGTGCTTTATCTGAGGCACCAGAGTAAAGGCGGTCTTGACGTCTTCCCGTATCGCCCGCAGCCAGCCTCCCGGCCTTATCGGGGAAAGCCCGCCCTTGGCGACCAATTCCAGGTTGGCATTGAGATAGTTGGTCTCATGCCGGGTAACCGGAAAACCAAATTCGGTCTGAAAGACCCCCATCTCGTTGAGGTACATATTGATCATGGTTTTTTGAAGCTTCGAAAGACAAATCCGCGAAGTCTGCACACCGTCGCGGTTAGTAACATCGAGCAGATAAATCGTATTGGTCTTAGCCATGTCTTTGACGTTCTCCTTTTAATGTTTGAATATTTTTTTAAGCTCTTCCTTGCTGGGTACCCCCTGCGAAGAGAATACCTCCTGATTGTCCGCAAGGTATGTCGGCCCGAACAGGATCTTTAATTCCTTATTCAAAGCGGTATTTTCCCGTAGTAGCTGCGCGCCCTCCGGCCCTCTGGCGCAGGTTTTGATCTTGGCTTCGTCCATCTCTGAGGCGCAATCCTGCCACCAGGAGCTGGTGTTATTTTTGGCCCGGCAGATAATATAATCCCAGAAACGTGACGGGTAATATTTCTGCACGCAGACAGAACGCAGGTATTCTTCAACCTCAAGGTTGCCGCCTGCGGCGTCAAAAACACCCTTGTCTTCCAGGGCCAGGAAGTGCACGGTCGGCTCAAGCTCCCGTATCGCGCTCAACAGCGCCTGGGAATCTTTGGCGAATAAATTTATGAACAGGTCTATGGCGCCCTTGCGCTTGGGCCGCTCCAGGAAATAGGCGATACCGGCAAGCTGCGGCTTAACCATATAATAGTCTCCTTTTATCTCCAGGTTCTCCTGCATCAGGTCGAACGTCTTCTCTTTCACAACCTCTTTGCCCAGCAAGTACGCCGGCAGCCCCTGGATGCCGAAATCTTTTACCAGCTTGAGGGCCTGCGCATCCGGATAGGTAAGGTACGAAATAACCAGGCCCGGAAAACGCGACCTCAAGAAATTGATCATGCCTTCCGTCTCGCACACCATGCAGCCCCTGGGTTTGATGATGGTCAAGCCGACCTTGGTAGGCTCGATGAACTGGCAGCTTGCCTTGATGCTGCCGGCATCCTGGCAGATGCCGACAAGCCCTTCCTTCCCGCAGTTGAGATCGGAAAAACAACGCGGCAAAATCGCCGTTGCGTCGGGGTCGTTCTCCACGGCGTCGGATAGACGCAGGTCTTCGACCTTGCTATCGATGATCTTTTTATTCTTGACCGTCACCGACACGTAACAGAGCCTGCGGCCCTGCCATGACGTCTTGGCAATCAAGGTAGCGCCGACCTTGGCGGCCGGCTGTTCGCCGGTAAGCTTGTGGCCGGCAATGATAATGTCGATACCCGGCACCTTTTGCGCCAGCTCCGCATCCTGGCCGGGGCCTAATGAACTAAGCAGCACGACGATATCGCTACCCTGCTGCCTGAGCGCCGCTACGGCATCCCGGACCGAGGTCAAGGGCTCGGCGATCTCCAGGTTCCCTGCCTTTTCTTTCGCGGAAAGCGGGGTTACCCCGGTAATCCCGACCTTCAGGCCGGCGGCCTCTTTGATGACGTACGGCAGTATCTTTTGCGATCTCGCGTTGCAGGAAACAAACGCCACGCCTAGGCCTTCGATGTGCGCCTCTAAAAATTCCCGGCCAAAATTGAATTCATCGTCTGAGATGGCTGCGGCATCATAGCGCATCAGCCCCATTGCCTTAAGGTTCACCAGGGCGCGCTGGCTGTCAAGCTGGGCATTCTGCGCATATTCGTCGGTGGCCCCTCCGGAAAAAAATCTGCCGGAATCAAGCACCAACACGGCAGGGTGCTCCTTGCGCAGCTTTTTGACCAAGGATGCCCTGCGGGCAATGCCGCCGTCCGGCTCCTTGGGGCAACGGCAGGGATAGACCATGGCATGGGTCTCGCCCGTATAAATGACGGTGAGCTCTTCTGCCAAGACAGGTGCCGCGCTCAGCAGGAAACAGAGAAAGAAAATGATCATTCTCGACATACGGTTAAAGCCTTATTACCTTGACGGATAAAATATTCTCGGTGTGCTGTATCTTTTTGACCACTTCGGCGGAAACAGGGCTGTCAACATTAAGCACAGACGTAGCCATGCCGCCCGGCTGCTGCCGGCCGAAGGTCATCGCAGCGATATTGATATTGTGCGCACCGAAGATCGAGCCGAGGTTGCCGATGATGCCGGGCTTATCCCAGTTCTGGATGACGACCATGTTGCCTTCGGGGGTAGCTTCGACGTAATAATCGTCTATCTTTACGATGCGCGGCTTTTTATTGGGAGACAAGGTGCCGGCGATCCTTTTGGTTTCGTTATCGGTCTTTAACTCCACCTGAATAAGCGTGACAAATTCGGCTTCTTTCGAAGATTTGGCCTCTCTTATGCGTATGCCCCGCTGTTTGGCAAGGCTCGTCGCGTTGATGAAATTAACCGTTTCCTTGAGTATGGGGGCCAGCGTCCCCTTGACCACCGCCATGGTCAGAGGGCTGACGTCGTACTGGGTGATCTCGCCGAAATAACTGATACTGATCTCCTCGATCCTGCCGCCCACCAGCTCGCTCGAGAAAGCACCCAGCCGCTCGGCAAGGTTAATGTAAGGCTCCAGCATCTTGCACACCTCGCCTTCGATACAGGGATAGTTGGCGGCATTACGTATACCCCGGCCAAGCAGGGCATCGCGTACGATCTCGGCAACTTCGATTGCTACATTGACCTGCGCCTCTTCGGTCGATGCGCCCAGGTGCGGAGTGGTAATGATATTATCCAGCTTCAGGAGTTCGCTGTCGGCCGAAAGGGGCTCCTGCTCGAATACGTCTATCGCCGCGCCGGCAACCTTGCCCTCCTTGACTGCCTGGACAAGGGCTGCTTCGTCGATAATACCCCCGCGCGCGCAGTTGATCAGGCGCACGCCCTTTTTCATGAGCGCAAGCTCTTTAGTGGAAATCAAATGCCTGGTCTCTTCGGTAAGAGGGGTATGCAGGGTGATGTAATCGGAGCGTTCAAATAACTCCTTGAGCTCCACCACTTCAACGCCCAGGTTTTCGGCGACCTGCCGGGACAAAAACGGGTCAAACGCCAGTATCTTCATCCCGAAGGAGAGCGCCCGCTTGGCTACTTCGGTGCCTATCCTGCCTAAACCGACAACCCCCAGGGCCTTGCCGTAGAGCTCGACGCCCATGAACTTCGAGCGCTTCCATTCCCCCTTCTTGGTAGAGCTGTTTGCCTGCGGGATATTCCTCGATAACGCCAGGATCATGCTGAAGGTATGCTCTGCGGTAGAGATGGTGTTACCTGCGGGGGTATTCATGACAATGATGCCTTTTTCCGTAGCTGCTTCCAGGTCAACGTTGTCAAGGCCGACCCCGGCGCGGCCGATGACCTTAAGCTTGTCGGCGCGCGCGATCACATCGCGCGTGACCTTGGTAGCGCTCCTTACCAGCAGCGCGTCGTATTCCTTAATACTCTCCATCAGGCTATCCGGTTTAAGATCGGTCTTAACCTCTACCTGAAATTCCTTTACCTCTTTCAGGATCTTTAAACCTTCTTCGCTTAAAGGATCGCTTACCAGAATTTTCATAGAATCCCCCTTGTTGTGCGATATTACACTTTTTTACCGGGAAAAAGCGAATTATAGTTTATAACCAGACGGATGGTAAGTCAAGATATTACTTTAAGGGCAACTTACGGCTGTAATGGCGTTACGAAGATCCGTAATGTGATGTACCAATATGACGTCTCCGGCTGCCGGCGATGTGATACCGGTACTGCCCAGGCCTTTAAACGTATAGATCTGCTGGATCGCTGCTGCTATTTGGCTAAAATGCACTGCCTTGACCGAGGTAACACCGGCAACAACAGGGTCGTTGGTCCAGGGCCAGGGTATCGGGGATAAACCGCAGGCAAGGCGTTTCTGGTCTACGAGAGCCCTTAACTCGTTAATGTGCTGGGCTTTAATGGCAGTGCCGGCGTTTAAAGGGTTGTCGGTCCAGGGAGAGCCGACTGAACCTGTCGAGTCATAAATCGCTTTAAAATAATACCCCGGCGGCGCACCGGCGCTCCAGGCCATGCGCACTACTCCTATATTAACGCTATTGAATCTTCCCCCCAGGCAGCTGCTCACATCCGGACAATACAGCGTCAGCTGGTATGGCGGCAGGGGATCGGCAATGGTTCCTCCGATGCGGACGTTGCCGCCTAAGACGTTATTGATGACCAACGGTTGAGCTCCTCCGGCATTATCATTTGCGCCGGCATGCATATATGCGCGGAGCAGACCGGCGGAAAGAGGCCCTGCCCCCAGGTCAAGCCCTCCCACGGCAACCCCAAAATCATTGGTGTTGCGGAAGGCGGCGGTGTGATAACCGACGGGGCTGCCGACAACCGACAAAGCGTCAGACTCCGGGCCGCCGGTGCCGACATTGACCCTGCCGGACACAAACGCATCGCCGTCGGTAATCGAACTTGATGCCAGGTTTCGGTACGCAGAGCCTACGATCAAGGTATCTGTCCTGAGTTGACGGTATGAACCGTAAGGAGCCGGATAATAGGTGACGATACGCAACCGTTCGGTTACCTGGGCATAAGCGCAGGCAGGCAGCACTGCTGCGATACCGGCAATAATAATCAGTTTTCTCATCGCGCTATAGCTTGTCTTCTGTTGTTTATGGCCTGTACACCGCATGCGCATAATAGCCCGCTGCCGAACAGTTCGACCCGCCGGAGCACCATTCCACATAGAGGACGCCCGTGTTGGAGCCGTCTAACTTGCCGCCCAGGCCGCAGGTACCGCTGGTACACTCGATATCCAATTGATACGCGGGAGCAACAGATGCGCTTGCCCCCACGCGGACGTTAGCGGATAGCCCGGCAGTGCCGTTAAGTAAAAGGGGCGCGTTTGCGGCCCCGCAAAAAGACTGGATACTGCCCAATGCATACTGGTTGGAACCGCTCTTATAACCGCCCAGCGCCACTCCGCAGTTATTGCTTGATGCGAGGATAGCGGTATGCTGACCGCTGGTGTCGCCCTTGACCTCCAAAGGCCGCAGCGGAACAGGAGTGCCCACCCCCAGCCTGCCGGAAACCATCAGCACGCCGTCGGCCAGAGCAGTGGTAGCGGGATTATGATACGCGCTGCCCGCAGACATCCTGTCTGTCCTGAGGTCCTGATAATTGCCCGAAGGGGAAGGGTAGTAGGTATTGATATGGAGCTCCTCCTGGGCGAACGCAGGAGCGCAATAAAGGACCAGGGCGATCCATAGAAAAAAACCGGCCTGTTGTTTTGTCATCGTCTTGCCTTTAATCAAACACCGCCCAACCGTAATAAGCAGCCGCAGAACAGCTAGAGCCCCCCGCGCACCACTCAAACTCGACTCGCCCGACATTGGCGCCGTCTAGCTTGCCGCCCAGGCAGGAAGCGCTGTTTGCGCACTGAAGGTCCAGTTGATACGAGAGAGGGCTTCCCATTGGGCTTGCGGAACCGATACGCACGAGGCCGCCGTTAG
>DATJPV010000031.1:0-31430 GCA_035506195.1 Patescibacteria group bacterium
ATAGGGTAGGGGGGTATGGTATACCCTGGGTGGAAAGGAGAAGGACAAGATGGAACAGCTTACTACCCACCAAGAGCAGCTGGAGTTTTTAAGAAAGATCGAAGGGCAGGTCCGGGGGGTCCAGAAGATGATCCAGGAGGAACGCTACTGCGTGGATATCATTACGCAGATCCACTCCGTACTGGGGGCGCTTTCCCGGGTCGAGCGCCAGATACTCAAGAAGCACATCGAGGGTTGCGTGGTGCATGCCTTAAGCGGCAGGTCGCGTAGCGAAAAGGAACACAAGATCAAAGAAGTTATGGAAGTAATCGAGAAATTCCGCAGCACGGCGCGGTAAAGCGGATCAGGCCCAAGATGATGACTGTCGGCACTACCTTCGTTGGGTTGTTGCCGATCATGTGGGCGCAGTCATATGAGCTCGGCGCGGATGTGACCAAGAGGATCGCCGCGCCCATGGTAGGAGGCATCTTTACTTCCTTCCTGATGGAGTTGTTGGTGTACCCGGCAATCTATTTTCTCTGGAAGAAAAAGGGATTGCGTGTATAATCTTTAGGTAAAAGGGCAGTGATAATGAACACCCAGATTATATCGTTAATAATCTTCATAAGTGCTTATTTTGCTTTCGTATTTCTGCCTCATAAGCGCACTCATGTGGCGCTTGCCGGCGCAGCCTTGCTTATCATCTGCGGCGTCGTCTCTATCCGCCAGGCTTTTTACGCCGTCAACTGGAACGTCATGGGGATATTCGTAGGCACGCTGGTGATGGCCGATGTGTTCATGGCCAGCCGTGTGCCGGCGTATATTGCCGAGATCATCGTTGACAAAGCAAAGAACACCGCCTGGTCGATACTGCTTATCTGTCTGTTGACGGGGCTCATCTCCGCCTTCGTGGAAAACGTGGCTACGGTTTTGATCGTGGCACCGATAGCCCTGGCCCTGGCCAAAAAATTGAAGATCGACCCTACCAAGATGATGATTGCGATCGCGGTGTCAAGCAATCTGCAGGGGACTGCGACCTTGATCGGAGATCCGCCGAGCATGCTCTTGGGAGGGTTTGCCAGGATGAACTTTATGGATTTCTTTTTCTATAAAGGAAGGCCGAGTATCTTCTTTGCCGTGGAATTAGGGGCGCTGGCGTCTTTTTCGGTCCTGTACCTTATTTTCCGGAAACAGAAAGAAAAACCCCAGTTCCTGCCGGTGGAAAAAGTAAAATCATGGGTGCCTACCGTGCTTCTGGTAACGTTGATCGTTTTATTGGCGTTATCGTCATTTTTTGACACCGGTTTTTCTTATGCCGCCGGCATCATCTGCATGGCATTCGGCGCTATCGCGATACTCTGGGAGAAGTTGGTCAACAAGGGCTCGGTCATAAAAGGGATCAGGTCGTTGGACTGGGAAACGACTTTGTTCCTGGCCGGCGTATTTATCCTTGTTGGCAGCATTACCGTGACCGGCTGGATAGAAGTAATCGCAAGTTCTCTCTCCGGCCTTGTCGGCAGCAATATCTTCATAGGCTATACCTTGGTGGTATTTGTGTCGGTATTCCTTTCCGCCTTCATCGATAACGTGCCGTTCCTGGCGGCGATGTTGCCGGTAGCCATTTCCATGTCGGAAAAGCTGCACATTCACCCGTCGCTTTTCCTTTTTGGCTTGCTTATCGGTACCAGTCTCGGCGGCAATATCACTCCTATCGGCGCCTCCGCCAATATCGTCGCCTGCAGTTTATTGAAAAAAGAAGGCTATCCGGTGCGCTTCGGCGACTTCGCCAGGATCGGCCTGCCCTTTACGCTGGTAGCGGTAAGCGCGGCGTATCTTTTTATATGGTTTGTGTGGGGTCGATAATAAGAAAGGAGGGTACACCCATGGCAAGAAACAGCATCCGGTGGTTGATCAGGCCAGTGGTTCATTGCAAAGAAGGCTGTTAACTTTGCCGTAGGGCGCCTCCGTCAGGCTTCGCGTCTTACGGCAGCAGCTTATATATTAACCTGAAAGGGGAGTTGATAATGAAAAACGCAATTTTGTTGACGATAAGCATGTTAGCGATAGCCGGTATCGTGTGGGCAGCAGAAAGTTGCGGCGATGCGGGGATGTCTATGTCCGCTAGCCAGCCAGCCGTCTCTAGCACCACCTCTACGCCGGCCAATAATGTAGGCAACAAGATCTGTCCGGTCTCAGGCGCCAAGGTCGATGGTGTCACCAAGGTCACCTATGAGGGCAAGGAGTACAATCTTTGTTCTTCGGCCTGTATGGCAGCTTTTAACAAAGATCCGCAGACGTACGTTAAAAAAGTGGAGGACGAATTAAAGGCAGAAGCTGCTGCTGCCACCGCTGCTACTCCTGCGGCGAACGAACCTGCAGCTGCGACCAAGTAATACCGGGAAAGCCAGGGGGCGGCCCTGTTGTCAGGGCTGTCCCTCTTTTATATCGAGGATACGCTTATGGCAACAGATCCGGTATGCGGAATGAAAGTTGATCCGTCCGTCAGCCTGAAGGTAGCCAGGGCAGGACAGGAATACTTTTTTTGCTCACGTCATTGCCGGGACGCATTTACCGCGCAAGGCGGCCCGGTTGATGCCGAGGCGCCATGTGCCGCGTGCAGCCGCAGGCCGATCACGCAGAACAAGTTGGTGCTCATAGCTTCTGCCATCGTTCTGCTGATCCTGGCTTCCTATGTATTCTCTTTTTTGGTGCCCTTGCGCAGCGCCCTTGTGATGTATCTGAAATCCATCTGGTGGGCTGTGCTTGCGGGCTTGTTTTTGGGCGGCATTATCGACTACTATATACCCCGGGAGTATATTTCAAAAACCCTTTCCCGCGACCGGCCGCAGACGATAGTGAATGCGGTATTCTTAGGGTTTCTTATGAGCGCCTGCAGCCACGGGATCCTGGCATTATCCATTCAGCTGCATAAGAAAGGCGCCTCAAATCCGGCAGTGGTCAGTTTTCTTTTAGCCAGCCCCTGGGCGAATATGACGGTGACGGTCATGTTATTGGCCTTTTTTGGGCCCAAGGCGTTCTGGATAATCCTGGGGGCGGTACTCATTGCCATTAACACCGGCCTTATTTTTATGTGGCTTCAGCAGAAGGGCTGGATCGAAAAGAATACAAATAGTCTCGCTGTCACGCCGGATTTTTCCATTGCGCGCGATATGCGTGCACGGATGTCGGCATACCGGTTCAGCTGGGGCTCTCTTGCGGTCGACCTGGCAGGGGTCCTGAAAGGCACCTGGGCGCTTGCGGATATGGTGCTGTGGTGGATACTCCTGGGCCTGTGTATCGCCAGCGTTGCCGCAACCTACATCCCGGTGCATTTCTTTCATCAGTTCATGGGGCCGACACTGCTTGGTTTGGTAGTGACTTTAGCCTTGGCCACCGTTATCGAAGTATGCTCCGAAGGGTCTTCCCCGCTTGCTTTTGAGATATACCGTCAGACAGGCGCTTTCGGCAATAGCTTCGTATTCTTGATGGCCGGGGTCGTGACGGATTATACCGAGATAGGCCTTTTATGGGCGAATGTAGGCAGGCGCACCGCATTATGGCTGCCGGTGGTGACGGTGCCGCAGGTCCTGTTGTTAGGTTACTTGAGCAACATTCTTTTTAGATAATATGAAGACACTTTCGATTAAAGCGCAAATGATTGTTTTTTTATGCCTTTTTGCCGCTTATCTTGGTTTTACGGATAAAGACCCGGGGTTTTTGCTCAGTACCGCAGTCGCGGTTGCCGGCGCAGTAGCTACGGAATCGCTCCTTTTCTATATTAAGGTAAGGCGGGTCAGGCTGTCTGCAAGCGCGGTTATCTCCGGCCTGATTATCGGATTTGTGCTTGCCAGCGACCAGCCGTTGTGGCTTATCGTGCTTGCTTCGGCATTGGCGATCTCCTCTAAGTTCTTTATCCGGTTCCAGGGGCGGCACCTGTTTAACCCGGCGGCTTTCGGCATATTCGTATCCACGCTGATTTTCGGCGCCTCTACGCAATGGAAGGGCACGTATGCCTGGTATGTCCTGGTGCCGGCAGGCGCGTATATCGTCTACAAGATACGTAAGCTTGAGCTTCTTGCCAGCTATGCCGCAGTTACCCTGTTATTATTCGGTAGCCAGGCTTTCATCCAGCATGTTCCGCTGCACAACATCTTCGGCTATCTGAGCTATTTCTTCATTTTTATCATGCTGATCGAACCCAAGACCACGCCGGTTAAGCCCTTGGGAAAGGCGTTGTTCGGGGCGGCAGTCGCAGCCTTGATTTTTGCCTTCACGGAAATGGGCGTCAGGTTCGACGCGGAACTCTGCGCGTTGTTGGTGTTGAATGCGTGTGTACCTTTGTTAAACAAAAGGAGACAGCGATGAAAAGGATACTTTTACTACTGCCGGCCGTTTTTCTTATTGCTCTGTGTTCTGTGGCCTATGCGCATCCGCCGCAGGACATCACGATTACCTATGACACCAAGACTAAAATGCTCACCGCGGTTATTCTGCATAACGTAAGCAATCCCGCCAACCACTATATTGCCAAAGTTGATGTAGGCCGCAACGGCAGGGAGATCATCGAACATCATATTTCCCGTCAGGACAACAACGCCACCCAGACCGTTACCTACTTTATCCCGGACGCCGCACCGGGGGATACCTTGTCCGTCGAAGGTTACTGCAGCATCAGCGGGAAGCTTAAGAAAGAGATCAAAGTCGCCGAATAAAAACTAGGACGGAAAACCCAGACCGTTTCTGGGTTTTCCGTCCCGGGTTTCATCCCCGCTAAAAGGGAAATTTTTTTTCTTGACAAATGATACTATTATGGTATCATTATTCCAGAAAGGAACGTATGAAGCTTCTCACCAGAGACACGGATTATGCGGTCAGGGCCCTGGTCCGCATCAGCCGGTCGAAAAACCAGATCGTATCCGTCACGGAACTCGTGAAAGACTTAAAGACCCCGAGGCCCTTTTTGCGCAAGATACTGCAGCAGCTTAACCGCAACGGGATCCTGGTATCATACAAAGGCCAGGGTGGCGGATTTTCCCTGGCGCGGCCTTCGCATAAGATATCCGTGGTGGATCTTATCGGGGTATTCCAGGGGCCCCTTGAGATAACCGAATGCCTTTTCAGAAAAAAGATCTGCCCTGAACGCAGTACCTGCGCGTTGCGCAGGGAAATAGGCCGGATAGAAGAGTTCGCGATCAAGCAGTTAAAAGATGTTACCATTATGTCTTTATCAAACGGAGGAAGCCGATGGCCACGCGCAAGATAATACGCATTGACGAAGACAAGTGCAACGGTTGTGGCCTTTGCATCCCTAATTGCCCCGAAGGCGCCATTCAGATCATTGACGCTAAGGCGCGCTTGATCAGCGACCTTTTCTGCGACGGTTTGGGCGCCTGCCTTGGGCACTGTCCGCAGGGGGCCATTGCCATCGAAGAGCGGGAGGCCGAGCCGTATGACGAAAAGAAGGTTATGGCCAACATCGTCAGGCAAGGAAAAAACGTCATCAAGGCGCACCTGGAACACCTTAAGGGCCACGGCGAACAGAGGTACCTTGCGCAAGCCTTAGAGTATCTGAAAGAACAGAAGATTGTCGATCCCCTTCAGGAAGCGGCTCATTCAGGCTGTCCCGGCTCGCGGATGATGGACCTGCGCCATGCGCAAAAACCCCGGGTTCTAGCGGCCGCAGCCGCGCCCGTATCGGCCTTGAGGCAATGGCCCATCCAGATCATGCTGGTCCCGCCGCATGCCCCGTATTTTAACGACGCAGACCTTTTGATCGCGGCTGATTGCGTCAGCTTTGCCTATGCGGATTTCCATGGGGACCTGCTTAAGGGCAAGATCCTGTTGGTAGGCTGTCCTAAATTGGATAACATGGAAATCTACCGGGAGAAACTCAGTCAGATCTTCAAGGATAATACTATCAGGTCCGTCACCTATGCGCACATGGAAGTGCCTTGTTGTTCCGGGTTTATCCCGGCCATCGAATCGGCGTTGGAAAGATCGGGAAAGAAGTTGTCTTTTAAGAAAATCACCATCAGCATACAAGGGGAAAAGATAGATGAACTTTAAATGCCCGGGGCGCGACTCCCGGAATATCAAGGCTGAGACGCTCGGCTGCCCTTGTTGCGGCTATAGCGTGGAAATATTTTCGGATGAAACCAGGATCAGGTGTCCATCATGCCGGGGGGTAGTCTCTCGGCAGGCGCTTCCTTCCTGCGCGCAATGGTGCAGTGCAGCCAAGGAGTGCCTCGGTCGTTAAAAGGAGGAAGGGTCATGTTTTGTTATCAGTGCGAGCAGACAGCAGGCGGCAGCGGTTGCACAAAAATCGGCGTATGCGGAAAGAATGAAGATATCCAGAGCCTTCAGGATATCCTGCTTTACGGGTTAAAGGGAATGGCGGCTTATGCCTTTCATGCGCGAGAGTTAGGCGCCCGGGACGAAGAAGTGGATGCGTTTATGCATGAGGCGCTGTTCAAAACCGTTACCAACGTCAGTTTCGATTTGAGCCAGTATGTTGCGCTGGTGTTGAAATGCGGCCAGATGAACTTGCGCACCATGGAGCTTCTGGATAAGGCGCACACCGCCAGGTTCGGCAACCCTACGCCCGTGGAGGTCGATACCGGTACCCGTAAGGGGCCGGGGATCCTGGTGACCGGCCATGACCTGCTTGACCTGTATGAACTATTGAAGCAGAGCGAAGGCACCGGGGTCAATGTCTATACCCATAGCGAGATGCTGCCTGCGCATGCGTATCCGGAATTAAGGAAATTCAAGCATCTGGCAGGCAATTACGGCGGCGCCTGGCAGGAGCAGAAAAAAGAATTCAGTGAATTTAGCGGTGCCCTGCTTGCCACCACCAACTGCGTGTTGATCCCGCCGCCCAATACGTACCTTGAGCGGTTGTTTACCGTAGGGATCACGGGCGTAGCCGGAGCCACGCACCTGCCCGGCAGGGATTTCTCTCTGCTTATCAAAAAAGCCAAATCCTCGCCGCCCTTGCCGGAAGCTCCGGGCAAGAAGATAACGACCGGTTTCCATCATACGGCGATCCTGGGCCTTGCGGACAAGGTCATCGCGGCGGTCAAGGCCGGAAAGATCAGGCATTTCTTCCTTATCGGCGGCTGCGACGGCGCGAAACCGGGAAGGAATTATTACACCGAGTTTGCCGAAAGGGTCCCTAAGGACTGCGTGATCCTGACGGTTGCCTGCGGGAAGTACCGTTTCAATAAGCTTGATTTCGGCAGCATCGACGGAATACCCAGGCTGCTTGATGTGGGGCAGTGCAACAATTCCTACTCCGCCATCCAGGTGGCCTTGGCCCTGGCGAAGGCTTTTAACTGCGGGGTCAACGAGCTGCCGTTGTCGCTGGTATTATCCTGGTTTGAACAGAAGGCTGTGGCGATCCTTTTGACCTTGTTATCGCTAGGGGTCAAAGGTATCCGGGTCGGGCCCACGCCGCCGGCTTTTATCAGCCCCAACGTATTCAAGGTGCTGCAGGATAATTTTGATTTGAAACTGATTACCACGCCAGAACAAGACTTGGCGGATATCCTGAAGAAGTGAAACTCAACCACAGAAAGGCATGCCATGAAAGAGAAAGTAGAGGCCGCATTAAAGAAGATACGCCCGTCGCTTCAAGCTGACGGAGGGGACGTGCAACTGGTAGAGGTGAGCGCTGACGGAGTGGTAAAAGTAAAGCTGCAAGGTTCCTGCGGCTGCTGCCCGATGAGCCAGATGACCCTGAAGATGGGGGTTGAACGGATCATCAAGCAGGAGGTCCCCCAGGTAAAAGAGGTCGTGGCGGTATAGGTGGTTGGTTCGCAGGACAAAAACCGTTGATAAGGTTTTTTGCTTATGCGATAATAGATCGTCAGTAACAAGGCAGGCGGGAAACCGGGAGGCGGCATATGGAGACGGTCGAGATTAAGAAAAATATATTCTGGGTTGGCGCAGTGGATTGGAATATCCGTACCTTCCACGGCCATACCTATACCACAAAACGGGGCACAACCTATAATGCCTACTTGATTATCGATGACAAGATCACCCTGGTGGATACCGTCCACGGCCCGTTTCTTGCGGAAATGGCGGAAAGAATAAGGCAGATTGTTCCCCTTGAAAAGATCGATTATATCGTTGCTAACCACGTCGAGGTCGACCATTCCGGCGCTTTGCCGGGGCTGCTTACTTGCCTGCCCAAGGCCAAGATTTTCGGCACCCAAAAATGCAAGGAGGGCCTGGCGAAGCATTACTACGGCAACTGGGACTTTCAGGTGGT
Organism: Patescibacteria group bacterium; assembly: GCA_035506195.1. Taxonomy (GTDB): domain Bacteria; phylum Omnitrophota; class Gorgyraeia; order Gygaellales; family Profunditerraquicolaceae; genus DATJPV01. Next base: position 8,255 of record DATJPV010000031.1, read on the forward strand.
TAAGACCGGCGACACCCTCAAGCTGGGTAAAAGGACTTTGCAGTTCATCGAGGCGCCGATGATCCACTGGCCGGACAGCATGTTCACCTACTGCCCGGAAGAAAAACTCCTGCTGCCCAACGATGCCTTCGGCCAGCATTACGCGACGAGCAAAAGGTTCGACGACGAAGTGCCGCAGCCGGTCCTGATGGAGGAGGCGGCAAAATACTATGCCAATATCCTTTGGCCCTTAAGTTCGGTCATCTCCAGGAAGATCCAGGATATCCAAAAGTTAAACTTGGCCATCGACATGATCGCTCCCAGCCACGGCGTCATCTGGCGCAAGGACCCGGGAAAGATCGTTTCGGCGTATCAGGGCTGGGCGCAGAATCAGACCAAGCCGAAGGTCATCGTCGCTTATGAGTCGATGTGGGGCTCAACCGAAAAGATGGCCAGGAAGATCGTCCAAGGCATCGCCGATTCCGGCATCGAAGTCAAGCTGTGCGATACCGCATTGTCCGACCGTACGGAAGTCCTTACCGAGATGCTGGATGCCAAGGGTTTTATTTTTGGCTCCTCGACCCACGACAACAGCATGTTGACTACCGTGGCGGCGTTTTTGCATTTTTTAAAAGGCCTTAAGCCCAAGAACAGGATCGCCTGTGCCTTCGGCTCTTATGGCTGGGCCGGCGGCGCGGCCAAAGAGATAGAAGAAAATTTGATACAGGCCGGTATCGAGATTGCACAGAGCCCCCTTGCGGTTCAGTATGTTCCCTCAAGCGACGAGCTTCTCCAGTGCTATGAATTCGGCCGGGCCTTTGCTTCTAAAATAAAATAGCGATGACGGCTCAGACAGTGTGCTTTAAGATCGCCGGAGAAGCCGGCCAGGGCATCAACGTATCTGCGCTTACCCTGGCAAAAGCGTTTACCCGCAAAGGGTTTCACGCCTTTTTACTCACCGAAAACCCCAATTCCATAAAACTGGAACACAACTGGTGCAGCCTGACGGTAAGCGATACTGAGGTGTGTGCCCAAGCGCACCGCGTGGACATCCTGGTTGCCCTCAATAAAGAAGCGATCCTGAAGCGGCAGCCAGAGGTGATTAACCCCGGCGGCTTCCTGCTTTACGATGCCGACAGCATTGCGCTTAAAGAGGAAGAAAAGATCCGCGGGCTTACCTATGTTTCGGTCCCGCTTACCAGGATCGTCGACCAGCTTAAACTTTCCCCCTTATTAAGAAACACCGTAGCCGTCGGCGCGTTGTTGGCTTTGATCGATTATGATATCAAGGCTATGGAAGATATTCTGGAAGAGCAATTCGGCAGGAAGGGCGGCGAAGTAGTACGGCAGAATATCGGCGCCATCGAGGCGGGATTCAAGCACATAGCGGACAACCCGCCTTCCGTAAAGGCCCGCCGCCTTAAGCCGCCGGGCACAAAACCAAAAATGTTCATTAACGGCAATGAGGCGTTATCCCTTGCGGCGATAAAAGCCGGCTGCAAGTTTTTGTCTGCGTACCCGATGACGCCGTCTTCGCCGATCATGCACTACCTTGCCTCCAAAGAGAAAGATTACAATATTGTGGTCAAGCATACCGAAGATGAGATTGCGGCCATCCACATGGCTATCGGCGCCAACTACGCCGGGGTCAGGGCGATGACCTGTACCTCGGGAGGAGGATTTGCGTTGATGACGGAAGCGCTGGGTATGGCTGCTCAGTCAGAGACGCCGCTGGTAGTTGTGGTCGGGCAAAGGCCCGGCCCTAGTACGGGCCAGCCTACGCACACCTCCCAGGGCGACCTGAGATTCCTGCTGCATGCCTCACAAGGAGAATTTCCCCGTATCCTGATCGCGCCGGGCGATGTAGACGACTGTTTCCGCGAAACCTTTCACGCCTTCAATCTGGCAGAGCAATTCCAGGTTCCCGTACTTATCCTGACGGATAAATATCTGGCAGAAAGCTACGTCAGCCGCGACGCGCTTAGCCTCGAAGGCCCGCAGATCCGGCGGGGTAAGTTGCTTACGCAGGGACAGTTGGATGCCGTATCGGATTACCGGCGTTACGCCTTTACCGATGACGGCATTTCTCCTCGGTCCATCCCCGGCCAAAAAAACGGCCTGCATCTTGCTACCAGTTATGAGCACGACGAATACGGTTATTATCAGGAAGACCCGGTAGGCGTTACGAAGATGATGGACAAGCGCTTCCGGAAACTTGCGGCGATCAAGGCAGCATTGAAACGGCCGGAGCTCTGGGGCCCTGCGCAGGCCGATATCACCATTGTCGCCTGGGGGTCGACCAAGGGGCCGGTGTTGGAGGCCATGCAGATGCTTCAGGCAGACAAGATACGCGTTAACTTTCTGCACCTGGTTTACCTTTGGCCTTTCCCCTCGGAGGCAGTTGCAAAGGTCCTCAAAGGCGCCAAGGCCACCGTCGGTATAGAGGGCAATAAGACCGGCCAGATGATCGGCCTGATCAAAGAGCAGACAGGCCTTGGATTGGACCATGCATTCCTTCAGTATAACGGCCAGCCTTTTTACCCCGTTGATATTTATACGAAAGTAAAGGAGCTTTTGGCATGACCACCCCGCTTGAATTGAAGAGCGCCTATAAGCCAAGCTGGTGTCCCGGCTGCGGGAACTACGGGATACTCAACGGCATATGGCAGGCTATCTCTGCGGCGGGTCTTGACCCGCGCATGACGGTAGTGGTCTCGGGGATCGGCTGCTCCGGAAAGGACCCGCATTTTGTCAAGACCTACGGGTTCGAGGGGATCCACGGCAGGGTGCTTCCTCTGGCCACCGGCATGAGGCTAGCGAACCACGCGCTCAAGGTCATCGGTTGCGCCGGGGACGGCGATGCCTACGGTATCGGCGCCGGCCATTTTGTGCATGCCTTGCGCAGGAATATCGATATCACCTATTTTATACACGACAACCAGATCTACGGGCTGACTACCGGCCAGACATCCCCGACCAGCGATAAGGGGTTTGCCACGAAATCCACTCCGAGCGGAGTCATCGAACAGCCGTTCAATCCCCTGGCCCTGGCCATTGCCGCCGGAGGAACGTTTGTTGCCCGGGCCTTTGTCGGCGAATTCGACCACATGAAAGAGATCATGGTGAAGGCGGTCCGGCACAAAGGGTTCGCGCTGGTGGATATTTTCCAGCCCTGCGTGACCTTTAATTACCGCAACACCTACCAGTGGTATCAACAGCGGGTATATAAGCTGGAAGAGGATAAGGGGTATGACCCCGCAGACAAAGCCGCAGCTTTGGCTAAGGCGGTTGAACAGTCGGACAAACTTCCTATCGGTATCTTTTATCAAGAATCAAGGGCTACCTATGAGGATGAGGTACCCCAGATCAAGGAAAAGCCTCTTGCCGAGCAGGACATCGGCGATGTCGATATACGCAAAACGCTTGCGGAATTCCTGTAAAACTGATATGCTACCTATGCCTTACAAAAAAAGGAGCAGGTGATGGCAAAATATCGTTGTACGGTGTGCGGTTACATATATGACCCGGCAAAGGGCGATCCCGACAACGGGGTCAAGCCCGGCACGGCATTCGAAAGCCTTCCCGACGACTGGGTGTGCCCCGAATGCGGCGTGAGCAAGGACATGTTCGAAAAGATATAACCGTGAAAAACCTGCCGTCTGAAATCGTTCATTTCTTGCAGAATCAGAACTATCTTATCGTGTCAACGGTCGATCAAAACGGCGATCTTCATGCGGCATGCAAGGGGCTCGTAGAGATAGACCAGAACGGGACCGTCTATCTGCTTGATCTCTACCGGGGGCGCACCTACCAGAATCTTGTGCGCAACCCCCACATTAGCATTACCGCGGTAGATGAGCATAAATTCAGGGGGTATTCGTGCATCGGTACGGCGGCCATCATGCCGGCAGAAGCGCTCAAGCCGCACACCATCAAGGCGTGGGAAGATAAAATTACCAGTCGCATAACCCAACGGGTGATCCGCAATATCACCCAGTCCGGAGGGCATCCGCGGCATCCCGAGGCGCAGCTGCCTAAGCCGGCCTATATGATTGCGGCACAGATACACGAGATCATCGACCTTACGCCGCACCATCTCCGGACGCCAGGCACATAATCGAACCTATACAACACTGCGAGGTGAACCATGGGCAACATATTTGCGGGAAGCGAAATAGTGGAGCTGGGAGTGCAGATCGAAAAAAACGGCAGGGATTTTTACAATGCGCTGGCCTCCCGTTCTAAAAACCAGAAAGCCGTCGGTATCTTCACGTATTTAGCGAAGGAAGAAGAGAAGCACATCGCGGTGTTCCAGAAGATGCTTGAGAAATTGGACGCATACGAGCCTCCGCAGGCGTATGCGGATGATTACGTTGCCTATATGAAGGCCCTGGCCGGCGAACACGTCTTTACGCAGGAGCATCAAGGCGAAGCAGTCGCCAAGAAGGCAGCCAGTGACGCCGAGGCGGTCCAGATCGGCATACAGCTTGAGAAGGACTCGATCGTTTTCTACGAAGGGATGAAGAAGGCCGTCCCGGAGTATGACCATAAAGCGGTAAATGAGCTTATTGTGCAGGAGCAAGGGCACCTTAGGCAGCTGGTTGTTCTTAAAGAGCAGCTTTAAGGAGGAGCGTTATGGATAAGAAAATAACGGTGTACAGTACGCCGACCTGCCCGTATTGCATCCGCGTTAAACAGTTTTTGCGGGAGCAGAATGTACCTTTTGAGGATATCGACGTCGCCGCCAACGACCAGGCCGCAGAGGTGATGATCCAGAAATCGGGCCAGATGGGCGTGCCGGTGTTGGATATTGACGGAGAAATCATCGTAGGATTTGACAAGGCAAAGATCACGCAGGTACTGGGGCTTTAAGGTATGCTTGATTTAATTATTATAGGCGCCGGGCCCGCGGGGATTACCGCGGGGGTCTATGCGGCGCGCAAAAAAATGGAGTTGGTAGTGATCAGTCCTCAGGTCGGCGGCCAGGCTGCCTGGAGCGGCGATGTCGAGAACTACACCGGTTACCAGTTTATTACCGGCCCGGAGCTAGCCGCTAAATTCGAAGAACATATGCGTAAGTTCGGCATTATGCTGCGGGAAGGAGAGCAGGCCGTCGAACTGCGCAAGGTTGGCGAAATGGTCCGGGTCAAGACCGACCGCGCCGTATATGAGGCAAGGACGGCGATTATCGCTTCGGGAAAAAGATCGCGCCAGCTTGGCGTGCCCGGAGAGACGCAATTCAAGAACAAGGGCCTTACGTATTGCGCGACCTGCGACGGACCGCTTTTCGCAGGCAAAGACGTGGCGGTCGTCGGCGGAGGGAACTCTGCTTTGGATGCCGCCATGCAGCTGATACGCATCGCCAGGCGCGTGTACGTCATTAACCTTACTTCACGGTTTACCGGCGACCCCGTCATGCAGGAAAAGATCAAGGCCGCCGGAAACGTAACTGTCCTGCATAATGCCCGCGTGGTTGCGGTTGACGGCAGCAGGATGCTTGATAGCATTACTGTTGATCAGGCCGGTAAAGAGCAGTCCCTGGGTGTGCGGGGCGTGTTTGTGGAGATCGGCCTTACTCCCAATTCCGAGTTTGCCCCGGAGCTGGAAAAGAATGAGTTGGGCGAGATAAAAGTGAACAACCGCAACGAAACCAATATCCCCGGGATCTTTGCCGCCGGCGACGTGACGGATGTGCCGGAAAAACAGATCATCATCGCCGCCGGAGAAGGAGCCAAGGCGGCGCTGAGCGTATTCAGGTATATGGCGCAGCACACTTTTTCGTAGTACTCTTAGCCGGCCCGGAATATATGAAGGACCCCATGCACAATGCATATGCTATAGCAGAGAGCAGGCGCAAGTTGCAGCAGCTTGTTTCCGCCGTTGTTTTTGTTGCCGTCATTTCGTTAGGATGGGTGTATCCTTTGTTGGGGTATTTTATCCCCCTGTGTATGCTGTTAGGCGTAGGGATCGCTTTCTTCAAAGGCAGGAAGTGGTGCGACTGGGCCTGCCCCCGGGGCAGTTTTTATGACGCCCTTATCAAGCCAATAAGCGCCAAAAAACAGATCCCCCGCTTTTTTAAAAGCGAGCCTTTCCGTATCATTGCGCTTGTCTTGCTTATGACGGTCATGGGGATCAATCTGTCTTTGCGCTGGCCGAACCCGTACAGGATCGGCCTGCTTTTTGTAGGCCTGCTTACCGTTACTACTACTATCGGTATAGGCCTGGCGCTATTCGTGCATCAGCGTACCTGGTGCAGCTTCTGTCCTATCGGTTCGCTTGCGCATTGGGTAGGAGGCGGGAGGCTTCCTTTGCGGATCGATTCCCAGGAATGCGTGGAGTGCAAGGTTTGCCATAAAGTCTGCCCTATACAGCTTTCGCCGTATACCTTTAAAAAAGATTCTGTCGAGATCGTCAGAGAGAGGGATTGCCTTAAATGCAATCTGTGCGTCATGGCCTGTCCTAAAAAGGCCTTGAGCCGTTAGAGAACCGTGTCTATGCGTATATCAAGGATATATGTTGGTGTTATGTGCATCGCGGCCGCAGGGCTGGCGTTTCCGGTAGCCGTGGCATATCCGGCTGCGGCTGACCCGCGCCTCATGCGTATGCGTAAAGCCGCCACCCAGCAGAATGAGCAGGTATCCGATGACAAGGCTGGCCAAAGCCAGAGTCGGCAGGCAGGGACAGAAAGCATTACGCTCCCTAATGTAGATTTTTCTGCCGCGGGCATGCCGCCCATACCGCAGCAGGCCATCCCGCCAGCAGGGGAAGACGCCAATGTCGACCTGATCAGGATTATTAATGGCATGAAGACTTCCAGTAAAGGGTGGCTCCAGATCGCCGATCCCAAGAAACGCGAGATGGTGGTGTATTATTTTATCACCGAAGACAAGGATAAGGGCATCAAGATCAATAAGCCGGCGCTGCATTACAGAGGCATGATCGACGGCATGGCTGCGCAAACGCCGGACATGTTGAATCTTCCATTCGAGCAGGTGTTGCAGATCGTAGCTATCCTGGAATATGACTTTGATAACGGCCAGGATAAAGACGCCATGGCCAGAAAGATATTGGGGGAGGAGGAGTACCAAAAAAATAAAAAGAGGCTGGGGCTATAAAAAAGACTTGACATTTTTATTTTTTCATGTATACTCTACTATGTTGATAGATTTAATAGAGAAAGGGTTTGAATATGCGCATTACCTTTAAGGGAGACTATGCATTAAAGGCTGTTTTAGATCTGGCGCTGCATTACGACGGAGGCTTGGTAACGATACACGATTTAGCCGAACGCATAGACGCGCCGATAAAATTCCTGGAGCAGGTACTCTTGGATTTGAAGCGCGGCGGTTTTGTGGAGAGCCGGCGCGGTAAAATTGGGGGTTATCTTTTGTCCCGGCCGCCGAAGAATATAAAGGTAGGGGAAGTAGTAAGGTTTATTGACGGCCCGGTAGAGCCGATCGCCTGTGTGGCCCAGGGGTACTCCGGCTGTACGGATGTGTATAAGTGCGCGTTCAGGAAGGTGTGGCAGGATGTTGCGCAGGCAACTTCCGACATCATTGACCACATTACCTTCGAAGACCTGGTTTCTCAGGTCGCCTCCGCGCAACAGTCCCTGGTGTATTCAATCTAAAAACGTGCGTAACGGCAAAAGGAGATAACCGATGAGCAAGATCGACAATCAGTTAAAAATAGAATCCCTAGTACTACACGGAGGCCAGGAGCCGGATCCTGCCACGGGGGCAAGGGCCGTGCCGATATACCAGACCACTTCCTATCAATTCAAAAGCACCGAGCATGCCGCCAATCTTTTCGGATTGAAGGAGTTCGGCAATATCTATACCCGGCTGATGAACCCGACTACCGATGTCCTGGAAAAAAGAGTTGCGCTCTTGGACGGCGGGGTAGGGGCGCTGGCTGTTGCCAGCGGACAATCCGCCATTACCTTGGCGCTGCTGAATATCGCGCAGGCCTCAGATGAAATAGTTTCGGCGGACAACCTTTACGGCGGCACTTACAACCTTTTCCATTATACATTTCCGCGCCTGGGAGTGAAAGTCAACTTCGTGAAATCAAACGACCTGGCTGCATTCCAGAAGGCGATCACCCCCAGGACCAAGGCGTTGTATGCCGAGTCCATCGGCAACCCGAAACTGGACGTCTCGGATCTTGAAGGCCTGGCAAAGGTGGCGCACAAGAACGGGATCCCTCTTGTGCTGGATAATACCGTCTCTCCGTATCTGCTCAGGCCCATAGATTTTGGAGTGGATATCGTTGTGTATTCTGCGACTAAGTTTATCGGCGGCCATGGTACCTCTCTGGGCGGGCTGATTGTGGATGCGGGCACATTCGACTGGACCAACGGGAAATTTCCTCTGATCGCCGATCCCGACCCGAGTTATCACGGCATCAATTTCGTGGAGGCGTTAAAACCCCTGGGCAATATTGCCTACATCATCAAGGCCAGGGTTACGCTTTTACGCGACATGGGCCCGGCAATGTCGCCGTTTAATGCGTTTCTGTTCCTGCAAGGGCTGGAAACCCTGCATTTAAGGATGCCCCGGCATTCCGACAATGCCTTGGCAGTGGCCAGGCACCTGGAAGCCCACGAGAAAGTCCTCTGGGTCAACTATCCGGGCCTTGATTCCAGCCCCGAAAAGCCGAGGGTAAAGAAATATTTGCCCCGAGGCTGCGGCGCGATCATCGGTTTTGGCATCAAGGGAGGGCTGGAGGCGGGGAAGAAATTCATTGATTCCCTGCAGTTGATATCGCACCTGGCGAATATCGGCGACGCAAAGACGCTGGCGATACATCCGGCGACCACCACGCACCAGCAGCTTCGCCCCGAAGAACAATTGGCAACCGGAGTTACTCAGGATTTTATCCGTCTTTCCGTCGGCCTGGAACATATCGATGATATCATCGCCGATATAGAGCAGGCCCTGGCGAAAACCGGTTAAAGGATCCCGCCAAGAAGGAGGCGCTATGTCAGGCATATTCCAAGATATTACCGGCACCATCGGCAACACCCCCCTGGTGAAGATCAACAGGTTGACAAGAGGGCTTAAGGCGACGGTCCTGGCCAAGCTTGAATTTTTCAATCCCCTCTCCAGCGTCAAGGACAGGATCGGCACGGCCATGATCGAAGCGGCAGAAAGGGACGGCTTGCTTAAGCCGGATTCGGTGATCATCGAGCCTACCAGCGGCAATACCGGCATTGCGCTTGCTTTTGTGGCTGCGGCCAAGGGTTACAAATTGATCCTGACCATGCCCGACACCATGAGCATTGAGCGCAGGCAGCTTTTGAAGATCCTGGGGGCAGAGCTTGTGTTGACCGAGGGGGCCAAGGGGATGAAGGGCGCCATCGAGAAGGCGGAAGAGCTGGCTAAAAATACCCCGCACAGTTTTATGCCGCAGCAATTCAATAACCCTGCAAACCCCGAGATCCATCGTCGCACTACCGCCGAAGAGATCTGGAAAGACACCGCAGGGGCCGTGGATATTTTTATTGCCGGTATCGGTACCGGCGGCACCATCACCGGCGTGGGCGAGGTATTGAAGCAGCGCAAGCCCTCGGTAAAGATCATCGGCCTTGAGCCTAAGGATTCTCCCGTTCTATCGGGAGGCAAGCCCGGCCCGCATAAGATCCAGGGGATAGGCGCGGGTTTCGTACCCAAGATCCTGAATCGCCAGATCATCGATGAGATCATCACCGTTTCCGCCGAAGACGCGGGAGACCTGGCAAAACAATTGAGCCGTCAGGAAGGGCTCCTGGTGGGCATCTCCAGCGGCGCAGCCATGTGGGCAGCGCTTGAAGTTGCCAGGCGCAAGGAATCGGAGGGCAAGACCATCGTGGTCATATTTCCCAGCTGCGGAGAACGGTATCTGTCGACGTGGCTCTATCAGGAGTTCCTCTCATGAAAGAAGCAGGGCTCGGTATCGTCAAGACCCAGTATTTTACCTTTGCCCATCCCCCGCACGCGCTGCGGCTGGAATCGGGCAAAAGCCTGGGGCCGATTACGCTGGCATATGAGGCCTATGGCCAGCTTAATAAGGACAAAAGCAATGCCATCCTGATATTGCACGCCCTCTCCGGCGACGCCCATGCCGCCGGTTTCCATGAGGGCGACAAGGACCCCGGCTGGTGGGATAATATGATCGGGCCGGGTAAGGCCTTTGATACCGGTAAATACTTTATTATCTGTTCGAATGTGATCGGCGGCTGCAAAGGAAGCACCGGGCCTTCTTCGGTAAACCCGGCTACGGGCAAGCCTTATGCCCTGGATTTCCCGATCATTACCATCGCCGACATGGTGAATGCCCAGCGCTACTTGGTCGACCATCTGGGCATCGAGAAGCTGCTTTGCGTCGTCGGCGGTTCAATGGGCGGGATGCAGGCCCTGCAATGGGTTGCGGCGTATCCCGAGCGCACCCGCGGCGTCATCCCCATTGCCACCACCTTGAAGCACTCTCCCCAGCAGATCGCCTTTGATGAGGTCGGCAGGCAGGCGGTTATGGCGGATTCCGACTGGCGCCAGGGCAATTACTACGGGTCAAGCCAGCCGGAGCGCGGCCTCGCCATCGCCAGGATGGTCGGGCACATTACGTATATGAGCGATCAGTCCATGGAGGAAAAATTTTCCCGGCGCCTCAAGGACGATTATTATAGCTTCAAATTCACCACGGATTTCGAGGTAGAAGGGTACCTGCGTTACCGCGGGGACAATTTCGTCAAGCGTTTTGACGCCAACTCATATTTATACATCACCAAGGCCATGGATTATTTCGACCTTTCCGGGCAGCGCCTGTCGTCCCTTGAGAAGCCCTTGACAGCCAGGTTCCTCGTGATCGCTTTTAAATCCGACTGGCTTTATCCGGCGTATCAGTCAAGCGAGATCGCCAGGCAGCTGAAGATGCGCTTTGCGGATGTGACCTATTGCGAGATAAAATCTACGTACGGCCACGACGCGTTCTTGCTGGAGATCGAAGAGCAGACGCATTTGATCACGCATTTTCTGAATAAGACGTTCCACGGATACGACGTCGTCAGGAGCTATGAAATCTAATCAAACCCGTTTCGATTACCGGACGATACTTGAAATCGTTGAGCCGGCAGCCAAGGTCCTTGACCTTGGCTGCGGCGACGGAGACCTTATTTTCCTTTTGGCCAAAGAAAAAAATGCCAAAGTCCAGGGCATCGAGTTAAGCGAAGAGGCCATCTATAAATGCGTGGCCAAGGGGTTAAGCGTCTTCCACAGCGATATCGATTCGGGCCTGAGCGAATACCCCGACTCTTCTTTCGACTACGTGATCTTAAACCAGACCATGCAGCAGGTAAAGAGGATCGATTTCGTGATCCAGGAGGCGCTGCGCGTAGGGGGCAGGGTTATCGTAGGCATACCGAATTTCGCTTATTGGAAGGCGCGGCTGATGCTGTGTTTCCGGGGCCGCGCGCCGATGACCCCTTCTTTGCCTTACCGCTGGTACGATACCCCGAACCTGCGTTTTTTGAGCATCAACGATTTCAAGGAATACTGCAGGGATAAGCGGATCAGGATCTTGGATGCCCGCTACGTAGGTTTGGGCCGCCGGGTGTCTGTCTTGCCCAACCTATTCGCGCTGAATGCGATTTTCGTCCTCTCAAAGTCTCCCCGGCCGTAAAACTCAAAAATACCTTGTGTTTGGGGTAAAGCTGTTCTACAATTATCTGGGCATACCGAGGAAAGACCAATGCGTGACCGTCAATGGCAATCATATGCACAGATATTAAAAGAGCTTCTCGGCCTGGAATATAGCCCCGTTGCGCTATCCTGCCGCCAGGAGCCGTTGCCGCCCAAGACCGGTAAAAAGATACGCATCTGCCGGGCCATCCTGGATGCAGGCAAGGGCCAGGCGTTGCAGCTGGATAAAGCCAATAACGCCTGTTTCGGCGCCAGCTGGCATCTGGGTTTCCATAAGATCAAGGACCCCAAGGTGCTTGAGATGGTCAGGAAGTTTGTCGTCGAGGGCGAAAAGCTTTTTTGTTCATACCCGGCCCTGGATACGCTCATGGCCCAGATGGAAGAACCGCCGGATAACAGCAATGCCTACTTTGCCCTGGCGCCGATGGAGCAGGCGGAATTTGAACCGGAACTGGTCATTTTCATTGTTCACGCCGAAGCGGCATGCCGGCTCTTGACCTTGGTAACGTTCCTTGACGGCCGCATGCCCAAGATCAAGATCGGCGGCCCGACCTGCAGGCTGAGCGTCATCTATCCGCTGGTCACAGGCGAGGTGAACCTCTCATTTTACGATTATACCGCGCGGAAAATGTGTAACGTAGAAAAGGACAAACTGCTGATAAGTATCCCGTATCGCAAGATACCGGCGATCATGGCCAGTCTTGATACCTGTTCCGCAGGCAGGGCCAAGATCGAGTTCCCTGCGGAATTCCGGCAGTTCCTTCAACACAGATTAACGGAACACGAAAGGAGTCCCCAATGAAAGAGCTCGTGGAAAAGGCGTTAGAGAAGGTCAGGCCCATGCTTCAGGCTGACGGCGGCAACGTGACGCTCATCGATGTCAGCGCTGACGGCGTGGTAAAGCTCAAACTGACCGGGACCTGCGGCTGCTGTCCGATGAGCCAGATGACCCTGAAGATGGGCATCGAGAGGATACTGAAGCAGGAAGTGCCCCAGATAAAAGAGGTGCTGGCAATTTGAAAACGATACAACAGATAAACGAAAAGATCAAAAAAGGCCAGGTGGTGGTGGTTACCGCCGAAGAGGTCATCGACCTGGTTGACAAGAAAGGCCCGAAGAAGGTCGCCCAGGAAGTGGATGTGGTTACCACCGGCACCTTCGGCCCGATGTGTTCCTCGGGGGCGTATTTTAACATCGGGCACACCAAGCCGCGGATTAAGATAGGGGGAGGGACCTGTACGCTTAACGATGTGCCTGCCTACTGCGGTTTCGCGGCGGTGGATGTATATCTCGGCGCAACGAGCCTGCCTGCCGACGATCCGCACAACAAGGTCTTCCCCGGAGAATTCAGATACGGAGGCGCGCATGTGATCCAGGAGCTGACGGCAGGCAAGGACGTGCGCCTGGAGGCGGCCGCCTATGGCACCGACTGTTACCCGCGCAAGAAATTGGAGACCCTCATCAGCCTCAAGGATATGAATGAGGCGGTCCTTTTCAATATGCGCAACTGCTATCAGAACTACAATGTGGCAGTCAACCTTTCGGATAAGATTATCTATACGTATATGGGCACCCTGAAGCCGCATCTGGGTAATGCCAATTATTGCTCTGCGGGCCAGCTTTCCCCTCTTTTAAAAGACCCCTGCTATAAGACCATCGGTGTCGGCACCCGGATCTTCTTAGGGGGCGGCATAGGCTATGTGGCTTGGCACGGCACACAGCATAATCCCAGCGTCCCCAGAAGCGAGGGCGGGATACCGAGCGTGCCTGCCGGGACACTGGCGGTCATCGGCGACCTGAAACAGATGCAGCCGAACTGGCTGGTCGGCACCAGCATGTTGGGCTACGGGGTTACTTTGATCGTAGGGATAGGCGTGCCTATACCGGTATTGAATGAAGAGATCATCGGGTATGCCGCAGCCAAAGATGAGCAGATGTACGCCCAGATCGTCGATTACAGCGCTGCGTATCCACAGATGCTGTCCGGCAATTTGGGGAAGGTCAGCTATGCGCAATTAAAGACCGGTAAGATCGCCGTGCAGGGCAGAGAGATCCCCACCGGTAATTTATCCAGTTATTCCAAGGCCCGCGAGATTGCCGAGGAACTCAAGAGTTGGATCAGGAAGGGCCAGTTCCTGTTGACCGAGCCGGTGGCAGCTCTCCCCGGGCCGGAATCGGGCTATGCGCCCAAGCCGCTCAACGAAAGGCCTTTTAGTTAATCGCAAGGAGGCGCCTTACGGATGGTTTCCAAAAGAATAGTATTGCATTTTCCCCATCGCTTGGTGGATAAACCCATTGTGTATAAACTGGTCAAGGAGTACGACCTGCAGTTTAACATTCTCAAGGCCTATGTGACGCCTCAAGAGGAAGGGTTGATGGTCCTGGAGCTGACCGGCAGCGATGATAATTTCAATAAGGCCACCGCATACCTGGAGTCGTGCGGAGTCAAGATCCAGCCTTTAAGCCAGGATGTCATCCGCAACGAAAGCAAATGCACTGATTGCGGGGTCTGCGTGCCGATCTGCCCGACCGGGGCGCTGGCAATCGACCACCTCACGCGCAAGGTGCATTTTTATGATAACAAATGCATTGCCTGCGAGCTGTGCGTCAAGGCATGTCCCCCTCGGGCCATGGAGGTGCGATTCTAGATGGATAAAGTAAAGAAATTAAAATCCATCCTTAAAGATATGGGTTCGGTGCTGGTGGCGTATTCCGGAGGCGTCGACAGTACCTTCCTTTTGAAAGTCTGCTTTCAGGCGCTCGGAGATAACGTTTTGGCCGTGACGGCAAGCTCCGCCACCTATCCTGCGCAAGAGTTGCTTCTTGCCAGGAAGACAGTCAGGGCTATCGGCAGCCGGCATCTGGTCATTAAAACCGGCGAGTTGACGGACAGGCGATTCACCGTCAATAACCCCCGGCGTTGTTACTATTGTAAATCTGAACTGTTCGGCGCATTGAAATCCCTGGCAAAGGCAAAAAAGCTGAATTTTGTAATCGACGCCAGCAATGCCTCGGACAGGCACGATTATCGTCCGGGCGCTCAAGCAAAGCGGCTAGCGGGTGTGCGTTCGCCCCTGGAGGAGGCGGGTTTTACCAAAGAAGATATCCGCCGGGCCAGCCGCAAAATGAAATTGGCCACCTGGGATAAACCCAGCCTTGCCTGTCTTGCCTCCCGTATCCCTTACGGTACGGCGATCACCCCGGCACTACTTGACCGGATCGACAAGGCGGAAAAATTTTTGCGGGGGCTGGGTTTTTTACACGTAAGGCTGCGGCACTATAACGGTCTTTGCCGCATCGAAGTTGCCGAAAAAGATATCGCTGCCGCGGTCGCTCAACGCGATCGCATCACTCGCCGTTTAAAGGCCCTGGGGTACCGGTATGTTACGGTCGACCTGCAAGGGTACCGCTGCGGCAGCATGAACGAAGTTTTGCGAATCAAGAAAGCTAGGAGACGGCCATGAAGAGAATATATTTAGATTACGCTGCCACCACGCCTACGGACCCGGAGGTCCTTAAGGCGATGGAGCCTTATTTTTTTGATGCCTTCGGCAATCCTTCAAGCGTGCACTCCTTCGGCCAGGAGGCCAGGAAGGCGATCGAGGATGCCCGGCAGAATGTCGCTGCTTTTCTGGGCGCCTCAAAGCCGGAAGAGATCATTTTTACTTCCGGAGGCACGGAGTCGGACAACTTTGCGCTTGCGGGAGTGGCTTCTGCCCTTCAGGCCAAAGGCAACCACCTTATTATCAGCGCCATCGAGCACCACGCGGTCGGTGAGCCTGCCGGCGCCTTGGAGAAAAGGGGCCTTAAGGTCACGGTAGTAAAAGTGGATAAGTACGGCATGGTTGACCCCGGGGATATCAAGAAAGCGATCACCGATAAGACGATCCTGATCTCGATTATGCATGCCAATAACGAGATCGGCGTCATCGAGCCGATCGCCGAAATCGGGAAGCTGGCGCGCGAGAAAGGGATATACTTTCATACCGACGCAGT
The DNA here is from genome assembly GCA_035506195.1 of Patescibacteria group bacterium. GTDB lineage: Bacteria > Omnitrophota > Gorgyraeia > Gygaellales > Profunditerraquicolaceae > DATJPV01. The sequence continues at coordinate 23,908 of DATJPV010000031.1, forward strand.
ACAAACCGTCGGCCACATCCCGGTAAACGTCAATGACCTGAACGTCGACCTCCTGTCGCTTTCCGGGCATAAATTTTACGGCCCTAAAGGGGTAGGCTGTCTGTATGTCCGCAAGGGCACGCGCATCGAGACTTTTTTACGCGGCGGCGGCCAGGAGAAAGGCAAACGCGCTTCTACGCACAACACCCCGGGTATCGTAGGGCTGAGCAAGGCCCTGGAGTTGTGCAGCCGGAAGATGCAGGAGGAAGCGGTGTTCCAGACCGCGCTGCGCGACCGGATCATCCAGGAGATCCCCAAGAGGATCCCCGAGGTAGCCTTGAACGGCCATCCCACCCAGCGGCTGCCCAACAACGTCAATTTTGTCATAAAGTATATCGAGGGGGAGTCGATCCTGCTGAGCCTAGATATGTTGGGGATCGCCGTATCCACCGGCTCCGCCTGCACCTCGGAGTCGCTTGAGCCGTCTCACGTATTACTGGCTATCGGTTTGCCCGCCGAAGTCGCCCACGGTTCTATACGCATCACCCTGGGCAGATGGACCACGCAGGACGATGTCGATTATCTCCTAGAGCACCTTCCGAAGACCGTCGAGAACCTGCGGGCGATGTCCCCTCTCTACGAAAAAAAGTAGGCCATGCAAGCTAAAATCCTTGAGCTCCTGAAACGCGCCGGCGGGTATGTTTCCGGAGAACAGATCAGCAGCCACCTGAAGATAAGCCGTCAGGGGCTCTGGAAACATATCCAGGACCTGCGGGATGCCGGTTACGATATCGTGGCCGTACCGCACCTGGGGTATCAGCTCGTATCCTCTCCCGACAGGCTTTTTCCTTTCGAAGTCAGCCGCGCCCTCAATACCAAGTATATCGGCAGGAAGCTGTATTACCTTGATGCGGTTTCCTCGACCATGGATATAGCCGTGCAGCTGGGGCTGGAGGGCGCACAGGAAGGGACCGTCGTCCTGGCCGAGGCCCAGACAAAAGGCCGGGGCAGGCTTGGCCGCAGTTGGTTTTCTCCCAAGTACAAAGGGATATACGCGTCGGTGATCTTGAAACCCGATATCCTGCCTTCGCAGTCCTCGATCCTGTCCCTGCTTGCGGCAGTGAGCATCTGCGAGGGGATCAAGGACGTCACCGGGATCGAAGCCAGGATCAAATGGCCCAACGATATCCTCATCCACGGCAAGAAAGCCGGCGGGATCCTGACGGAGATGAGTGCGGAGACCGACGCCGTGCGTTTCGTGGTCGTGGGCATCGGCCTGAACGTTAACAATGACGAAAAGTCGCTGGTAGAAGGCGCTACCTGCCTTAAGGCGCAAAGAAAAGACGATGTTGACCGCGTCGCGCTATGCCAGGAACTGCTACGCAAGATAGAAGCGAACTACCTGCTCTTTAAGGCAAAGGGGGCAGGCCCGATCATCGAAAAGTGGCATGCCTGGGGGGTTACTCTGGGTCGTCGCGTAAAAGTGATGTACCAGCACCGCCATCTCGAAGGCCTTGCCGTGGATATCGATAAAGACGGCGGTCTTCTGCTGCGTAAAGACTCGGGGCTGACCGTCAAGGTCACTGCCGGCGATGTCGTGCACTGCCGTTGATACCGTCAACCTTGAATAAAAATATGGTTGACAATAAAGCCGCTCTGCCCTTATAATAGCTGCATGTTGAGGCGCTCCCGCTGCGGCGTTATCGGCATCGTTGTTATCTTTTCATATCCTGGCGGTCTCGGGGCTCAAGATGCCCCCCGCGAACTTCCCCCCATCGTTGTCTCCAGGGCTCCCCTCGCGCATCCCTATACGCTCGAAACGGCGGAAACGCAAGACACTTTCGCCGGCTCTTTTGTCGAGGAGCTTGCGTCATTGCCGGTTGACTTGCAGTCGCGCTCGTTGCGGGCAAGCATCCAGACGGATTTTTCCCTGCGCGGTTCAGGGCCCTCCGGGGTGCTGGTGCTGGTTGACGGCCGCCGGCTCAACGACCCTCAGACCGCGCATCATAATTCCGACATTCCCTTGACGGCCGCAGATATCGAACGGATCGAAGTCCTTCCGCAGGCCGCTTCCGCACGGTTCGGGCCGGATGCCATCGGAGGCGCGCTTGCGTTTGTGCGCAAGGAGCCGGGGGAAAAACAGCGCATCGCCGAGGCAACTATCGGTTCTCATCGCTCCGGCAGGGGGCTGGTGAGCGTCGGCGATAAAAAGGGGGATCTTTCTTTCCGGGTCTCCTCCGAGGCCGACCAATCCGCGGGTTTCCGTTACGACACGGATTTTAAGAAATATACCGCCACCGCCGATTCGCGCCTTGACCTTCCCGACGGCCAGCTTTACGTGAACATGGGGTACCAGCAGAAGCAATTCGGGGCTTTCGATTTCTATACCCCCGGAAGCGGGTTCCCTTCGCAGGAACAGACCCGGACCTACCTGTGCGCAAGCGGCCTCACATTAACCCCGGGCTCCTGGAGCATCCATCCCGATTTTTTCTGGCGCAGGCATTACGATACTTTTCTTTTGGATAAGACGCTGCAGCGTAGCCTCTACCTTAACCATCACCGTACGGATATCTATTCGCCGAATGTGTATCTTGAAAATCAATTCAGCGCTTCTGCGCGGGCAGGATTCGGTTTAGAATACCGGCAGGAGGAGATTGCCTCTGCCAACCTCGGCGGGCACCGCCGCGACCAGAAAAGCGTATATGCGGATACGACGCTGCATTTTTTACCCGGCCTTTGTACGGCTGCCTCCGTGCGCCGGGATGACTACGCCGGTTTCGGCGCGGTCACCACCGGCTCCCTGGATATGCGCTACGAGCTTGCCCGGGGCATTGAGGTGTATGCAGGCGCAGCAAGGAACATCCGCGTGCCGTCTTTTACCGACCTGTACTACAATGATCCGGTCACCCTGGGGGATCCCGGCCTGTCGGCGGAGCAGTCCCTCAATTATCAGTTCGGCTGTGATTACCGCAGGCGCAGCTGGTCGGTGGGAGGAGCATTGTTTGGCCGCAGGGAACACGACTTCATCGACTATGTCAAACATCAGCCAGACCAGGCAAAATGGCAGGCAGAAAACATCACTGCCAGCCAGGTTGCGGGGCTCCAGGCATACGCACAGGCAAAACTTGATCCGCACCTCACCATGTATTCCAATTATACGTATGTCAACCGGCGTATCCATGAGCAGGGGCTATTGTATAAATACGGCCCGAACTACGCCCGGCACCTCTGGAATGCCCTGCTGAGCTGGGACCTGCCTTTTGGCGTGCAGACGGCGGAGTTGACGTACAAGAAAAGGCCCTCGCGCAGGGGCTGGTTCCTGATGAACATCGGCCTGACCCGCAATCTCAATACCCATGCCCTGCTTTTCTGCAACCTGACCAATGCGCTCAACGTAGAATTCCAGGAGATAGTAGGGATCCCCCAGCCGGGAAGATGGGTTGAGGCAGGGCTTAAACTGCGGTGGTAAGATGCTTCTTGGTGTGGTATAATGATAAACCATTATGCGCAAAACACTCATATTTCTGGGTATCTTTGTCCTGTGCGCAGGGATAAGCTCCGGCAGCGCCGCTGAGAAGCCTGTGGTGCGCACAGGGGAGAGGATCGTCTACACCGTAAGGCTCAAAGGAGTAAATGTAGGGACCGCGATCTTTACTCAGAAGGGAAAAACCGTGCTGGGTAAAGAGGCCGTGAACCTGGTGACGTTTGAAACGCGGGTGACCGGGTTTCAGGATACCGAGAAGATCTACAGCGACCCGCACAGCTATCTTCCGGTCAGGATCGAGCGCGATATCAACGGCATGTCCGGAAGGGAAAAGATCACCGAGGCGTATGACCAGAAAAAGCATGTGCTGGTCATTACCAAGGTCGTCGGCAAGACGACCCGGGAACAGCTCATCAAAAAGGAAACCCCCATACACAACGCTATCATGTTGCCGTTTTATGTAAGAGATATCGCAAACCTTGCCCCCGGCTGGGGCATGCAGGCGCAATTGCCCACGCAGTTCTTTATTATCAAGCTCGGCGGCATAGAAGACGTCAAGGTGCCTGCAGGCAAGTTCAAATGTTACCGCTTCGAAAGCGAACCGAAGCGTTTCGAGATCTGGATCACCGCCGATGGGACGCGTATACCCGTTAAGATCAAGGGGGCCGCGGGCCTGGGATATTCGCTCCTGATGCGGGAGTATAGTCATACGCACTAAGATGAACAGGCGCGTGGTAGTGGCGATGAGCGGCGGGGTGGATTCATCCGTAGCCGCCGCTCTTCTGAAGCAGCGGGGTTTTGAGGTCATCGGTATCACCATGTGTTTTAATCTGGCCGACGGAGCCGGCAAGAGGCCATCCTGTTGCGGCAGGCAGGGGATCGATGACGCCCGGCGGGTTGCCGATGCCCTGGAGATCAGGCACTACGTTGTCAACATGCAGAAGCACCTGGAGGAACGCGTCATCCGGGATTTCTGCACGGAATACCTGCAAGGCAGGACCCCGAATCCCTGCGTCAGGTGTAACCAGTTCCTCAAGTTCGACGTATTATTAAAAAAAACGCTGGCTTTAGGCGGCCGCTACCTTGCTACCGGCCACTATGCCCGGATCGTCGACCGCAACGGGTGCTACCAATTACGCAAGGCCAAGGATCCGGCTAAGGACCAATCCTATTTTCTGTATCGGCTTACTCAAGAACAACTTAAGTATCTGTGTTTCCCCGTGGGGGAGTATCTTAAGACCGAGATTCGGAAACTAGCCGGGGAATTTTCTTTGGCTGTGGCCGACAAAATGGATAGCCAGGAAATATGTTTTTTGCCGCAGGTGGACTACCGCCGTTTTTTGCGGGATCGAGTTTCGGCAGGCACCGGCCGGACGCATAAAACCCTGCGGCCCGGCCCCCTGGTCGATAGCCGCGGCAAAATTCTGGGTGAGCACCGGGGAGCGGCGTTCTATACCATCGGCCAGCGCGAGGGGCTGGGCATAGCCGCGGGTTATCCTGTCTATGTGACCAGGATAGACTTTGCGAAGAATACGATCACCGTCGGCGCCAGGGGCGATGCCTGCGCCAGGCAGTTCCTGGTCAAGGACGCCTCTTTTATCGGCCCGCAGAAAAAGAAAGTTGTCCTGAAAGTGAAAATACGCTATAATCACACAGAATCGTCCGCACGCATTGCGCCTGCCGGCACGCGCATCAAAGTCGTTTTTTCCCAGCCTCAATTTGCCGTGACTCCCGGGCAGTCGGCAGTATTTTATCAGCGCGACCAGGTGCTCGGCGGCGGGATCATCGACGAGGTAATTACTTAGATGGTTAAAAGAGAGTTGCATGAATTAGAAGAAAAGATCAGGGCGCTTAAGAAGAAGCGCCAGGCAGTGATCCTGGCGCATAATTATCAGCTGCCCGAGGTCCAGGACGTGGCGGATTTTCAGGGAGATTCTTTGGAGCTAAGCCGTATTGCCGCCAAGACCGAAGCCAAAGTCATTGTTTTTTGCGGGGTGCATTTTATGGCCGAGACCGCCGCCATCCTGTCTCCGGATAAAAAGGTGATCGTCCCAGATATCAACGCCGGCTGCCCCATGGCCAGCATGATCACCGCCGCCGATGTCAGGCAGTTGCGCCAGAAACATCCCGGCTCGGTCGTGGTCGGTTATGTGAATACCTCTGCGCAGGTTAAGGCGGAACTGGACGTCTGTTGTACCTCGACCAATGCCGTAAGCGTGATCAACTCGCTGGCGGATAAAGAAAAGGTTATTTTCGTCCCCGATAAATACCTGGCGGATTACGCCTGCCGCCAGACCGCCAGAAAACTTATCTGGTGGCACGGGTTCTGCCCTACGCATATCAAGATCCTCCCCGAAGATATCCGGAGGGAGAAAAAATTCCATCCCCATGCCAAAGTCATGGCGCATCCGGAGTGCCTGCCCGAGGTCCTGGCCATGGCCGATGTGGTGGTTTCGACCAGTAAGATGTGCCAGTTCGCCAAAGAGACAACCGCCAAAGAAATTATCGTAGGCACGGAAGTCGGCATCATCTATCGCCTTAAAAAAGACAACCCCACCAAGGAATTCTATCCGGCATCGGAAGCGGCGGTCTGCCCGAACATGAAGCGCACGACCCAGGAAAAGGTCCTTTGGGCCCTGGAGACCCTGCAGGAAGAGGTTAGGGTCCCCGAGGATGTCAGGAAGAAGGCAAAAAAAGCGATAGATAAGATGTTAGATATAGTATGACGGCTTGGCATGAATATCCCCATTGTCTATGAGGATGATTGGCTGTTGGTGCTTAATAAGCCCGCGGGGCTGTTGACCGTCTCTGCGCCCGGCCGCCAAAGACGGACCCTGACCGGCATCCTTAATGATGACGCCAGGCAAAGAGGGATAAGCCATCGTTTCCACCCTTGCCATCGCCTGGACCGGGAGACCTCCGGGCTCATTATCTATGCGAAGGGAAAGGCGGTGCAAGAAAAAATGACGGACCTGTTCAGGGCAAGAAAGGTCCATAAGCGCTACATTGCTTTTGTGCATGGCCATCCTGCGCCTGCGCAAGGGGTAATCCGCCAGCCCATCGAAGACCAGGCTGCCGTTACCGAATACAAAGTAGTTGAAAAAAGGAAAGATTTTGTTATTGTAGAAGCCAAGCCCCTGACCGGCCGGACGAATCAGATCAGGATACACTTCAAACACATCGGCCATCCGGTCGTCGGAGACACCAAGTACGCCTTTCGCCGCGATTTCGCCCTGAAGGCCAAACGGTTATGCCTGCACGCGCAGGAGCTGGCCTTCGCGCATCCGGTTACGCAGGCGCACGTTTGCCTGCGGCTGGACCTTCCGGCGGACCTCGGTGCGTTCTTGGAAAAACATCCGTAAGCGATGATAAAGTACATACTATTAGGGATTGTGCAAGGGTTCACCGAATTTCTGCCGGTAAGCAGCTCCGCGCACCTGGTGATCTTTCAGAAGCTCTTAGGCGTACGCGGCCAGGAACTGGCAGTTTCGGTAATACTCCATGTGGGGACGATCCTGGCCCTGCTGGTCTTCTTTTTTAAGGACATCCGGGCTGCGCTATGCAACAGGCGGCTGCTGTGGTTTATCCTCATCGTTACGGTTATTACCGGCGCAATCGGAGTTGCGGGAAAGGATTTCTTCGAGCAATTGTTCAGTTCCGTGAAGCTGGTAGGCGCAGCGCTCCTGTGTACGGCTGCTATTCTGCTTGCGGCCGCCAGGTTCCAAAATGGCCTCCGGGGCACCTTGAAAACAAGCGATGCGGTCCTGTTGGGCCTGGTGCAGGGGATAGCGATTATTCCGGGCATCTCCCGTTCGGCTACCACGATTTCGACGCTTTTGTTCAAGGGGCTGGATAAAGAAACCTCTTTTCGTTTTTCTTTTCTGGCTTGCATTCCGGCGGTCTTGGGTGCGGCCTTGTTGGAAGCCAGGCATATCGATGTAAGCCTCAAGGCAGAGGCGCTCAATTTGGCGGTGGGTTTCCTCTTCAGTTTTATAAGCGGCATTGCGGCGCTTATGGTGCTACAGAAGATCTTGCAGAAAGCCAGGATCCATTATTTCGG
>DATJPV010000032.1:0-12096 GCA_035506195.1 Patescibacteria group bacterium
TTTGGTAACGTAATCGATGACCTCCTGCCTTCTTTCGTAACAAAAATCGATGTCGATATCCGGCAGGCCGAGGCGTTCGGGGTTCAGGAAGCGCTCGAACAGCAGGCCGTAGCGAAGGGGGTTTATGTCGGTAATGTCCAGCAGGTAGCTGACGATGCTGCCGGCAGCGCTCCCGCGGCCGGGGCCGACGGGGATGTGGTGGTCCTTGGCATAACGCACGAAATCCCAGACGATCAAAAAGTAGCTGGTAAAACCGAGATGCTTGATGATCTTGAGCTCATGCTCAAGCCGGTCTTTTATCTCCGGGGTGATCTCGCTGAATTTTTTCTTTGCCCCCTCCTCGCAGAGGTTGCGCAGGAAATCCTCTTTGGGTTCGCCGGTGGGTGGGTCGTATTTGGGCAGGTGGATCTTGGAAAAATCCAGCTCCAGGTTGCAGCGGCCGGCGATCTCGACGGTGTTGGCCACTGCCTCCGGGCAGTAGTCAAAAAGCTTTTTCATCTCCTGGGGGGATTTAAAATAAAATTCGTCGGTTTGCAGGCGCATGCGGTTGGGGTCGTTCAAGGTCGTCTGCGTCTGGATGCACAACAGCGCCTCGTGGGCGGCGGCGTTTTCTTTGTGCAGGTAGTGGACGTCATTGGTGGCGACTAGCGGGATCCCCAGCTCTTTGGAGATCCTGAGCATCCCTTCGTTGGAGAGGCGCTGCTCGGGGATGAGGTTTTCCTGGATCTCCAGGAAAAAGTTGTCTTTGCCCAGGATCGAGCGGTATTCATCCGCGGCCTTGAGCGCGTCGTTGAACCGGCGCTGCTTCAGGCATACCGATACCTCTCCCTGGAGGCAGGCGGTCGTGCCGATGAGGCCGGCGTGGTATTTGCTGAGCATCTCTTTGTCGATGCGCGGCCGATAATAGAAACCTTCGAGGTAGCCGATAGAAACCAATTTCATCAGGTTCTGGTAACCGGTTTCGTCTTTTGCCAGGAGTATGAAGTGGTATGCCGCCTCATCGATGCTGGTATTGCCTCTCTCCAGGCGGCTGCCGGGAGCGATATAGACTTCGCAGCCGACGATCGGCTTGATCCCGGCTTTCTGGGCTTCCAGGTAGAATTCTATGGCCCCGAACATACTGCCGTGGTCGGTAACCGCCAGGCAGTCCATTTTGTGCTGTTTAGCCAGGTTCAGGAGCTCCGGTATGCGGCAGGCGCCGTCAAGGAGGCTGTATTGGGTGTGCAGGTGTAGGTGGACGAAATCCGAGTGCGGCATCTATATATTGAGAACGCTTCTCCCCACCAGAACGCTTCTGTAGGGGAGAAGCGTTCTCTCGTTAGGTTATTCCCACTCGATGGTGGCGGGAGGTTTAGAACTAATATCGTACACGACGCGATTAATGCCTTTGACCTCGTTGATAATGCGGTTGGAGATCCGCTCCATGACTTCGTAGGGAAGCTTAACCCAATCCGCGGTCATACCGTCGACGCTGGTCACGCAGCGCAGGGCTGCCACATTCTCATAGGTGCGCTCGTCGCCCATGACCCCCACGCTTTTTACCGGCAGCAACACCGCAAAAGACTGCCAGATCTGGTCGTAGAGGTTGGCCTTGCGGATCTCATCGATCACGCGTTCGTCGACTTCGCGCAGCAGGTCCAGGCGCTCTTGGGTGATCTCTCCGATGATGCGCACTGCCAGGCCAGGCCCGGGGAAAGGCTGGCGGTTGACGATGGTGTCCGGCAGGCCGAGGACGCGGCCGATCTGGCGCACTTCATCCTTAAACAGGTCCCGCAGTGGCTCGATGAGCTTAAGCTTCATGTGCTGCGGAAGGCCGCCGACGTTGTGATGGCTCTTAATGCGGCTGGAAGGCGCTCCGGTCGGAGAAATCGACTCGATGACATCGGGATACAGCGTCCCCTGGCCCAAAAATTTTACTCCCTTGAATTTAGCGGCTTCTTCCTCGAAGACCCGGACGAATTCCTCGCCAATGATCTTGCGCTTTGCCTCGGGGTCGGTAACTCCCTTGAGCCGGTCGAGGAAACGTTTGCTGCGGTCCACATAATCGAGATTAAGATGGTACGTCGTGCCAAAGACCCGCTTGACCTCGGCGGGCTCGTCCTTGCGCAGCAGGCCGTTGTCGATAAAGATACAGCGCAGGTTCTTGCCGATCACCCGGTGGATAAGGAGCGCGGCCACGGATGAATCCACCCCGCCGCTTAACCCCAGGACCACCTTGTCCTTGCCGACCAGCTTTTTGGTCAGCTCGACGCTTTCGTTGATGAACGACTGCATGGTCCAGCGGCCAAGGCAGCCGCAGACCTTGAAGACGAAATTGCTGATTATCTGACTGCCCTTTTCGGTGTGAGTCACTTCCGGATGGAACTGTACGCCGTAGATCTTGCGCTGGCGGTTGACGATGCCGGCAATGGGCGAATTCATGGTGTGGCAGCTGATATGGAAGCCCGGCGGGACCTTCGTCAGGTAATCGCCGTGGCTGGCCCAGCAGGTAAAGTTCCCCGGGACCTGGCTGAAGAGGTCGCGCGTATCGTCTAAAAACAGCTCGACCTTGCCGAATTCGCGGTCCTTGGTATGCCTTACCTTGCCGCCGAGCATCTCGCCGATGACTTGCATGCCGTAGCAGATCCCCAGGATCGGCACGCCCAGTTTGAAAATGCCTTTATCCGGATAAGGACTCTTCTTGTCGGTGACCGATGAAGGGCTTCCGGAAAGTATCAGGCCTTTGGGCTGCAAAGCGGCGATCTCTTTGGCCGGAGTGTTAAAGGGCAGGATCCGGGAAAAAACCCGGTTTTCCCTTACTCTGCGGGCGATAAGCTGCGTGTACTGCGAGCCGAAATCAAGAATGAGTATAGTCTGTCTGGTCATAGATGCCCCTTTAGCTTATTTGCCCATCCCGACCCTCTGGGAGGACTGGAAGATTTTGCCTTCGGTTTGAATTGAAGGCGCGATGATTATCTCGACATCGTGCATCTGCTTGAGGTTAGCCGCGCCTAAAGAACCCATGGAAGTAGCCAGCGCCCCCAACAGGTTCTGGGAGCCGTCGTCGGTCTTGGCCGGGCCATACAATAACTCTTTCAGGCTGCCGGTGGTGCCGACGAAAATACGCGTTCCGCGGGGCAGGTTGACATGCGAAGTAGCCATGCCCCAATGATAGCCGCGCCCGGGAGCCTCTTGCGCCCGGGCAAAGCTTGAGCCGATCATTACCGCGTCCGCTCCGGAGGCAAAGGCCTTGCAGATATCGCCGCCGCGGTTCATGCCGCCATCGGTGATCATCGGAATATACTTGCCGGTGCGTTTGTAATAAAAATCCCTGGCTGCGGCCGCATCGACCGTCGCGGTGACCTGCGGCACGCCCAGCCCCAGAACGCCGCGGGTCGTGCAGGCAGCGCCCGGGCCGACGCCGATGAGCAGGCCTGCGGCGCCGGTGCTCAAAAGGTCGAGGGTCGTCTCATACGTAACGCAGTTACCTAAGATGACGGGGATCTTTACGGATTTGCAGAGTTTGAACAGGTCAAGGCTCTTGTAGGCCTTGGCGACATGCTTGATGGTCGTGACGGTAGATTGCACCACGAAGATGTCCGCGCCTGCCTCAACCGCAAGCTTGGAGAACTTTTCCGCATGGGCCGGGATACAGCTGACCACCGCCGTGCCTTTCTGGCGCTTGATCTGGCTGACCCTCTCTCCTACCAGTTTTTCTTTTATGGGGCGGGTATAGACGTTCTGAATGAGCTCGGTGGCCTTTTGCGGGGTAGCGTTGGCGATGTCTTCCAGGACCGCGCCGGGATTTTCATAGCGGGTCTGCACGCCGTCAAGGTTCAATACCGCGATACCGCCCAGCTTGGACATGGCCACGGCAAACTTCACATCCACCACGCCGTCCATGGCCGCAGCCAGGATAGGCACGGAGAACTTCTTGCCGTTGATCTGGAAGCTGATATCTACCTCCGCCGGATTGATGGTTTTGTCTCCGGGGACCAATGCGACTTCGTCAAAACCGTAGCAACGGCGCGCACGCCGGTTCATACCTATCCATTCACCCATGCTCCAACCCCTTTCGGTAACCTACGCCTAACTTATTATTTTTCAATTGGTTATAGGATTTATGCCGTATGCGCAGAAGGTTTAGAAATGAATGCCAAATTTTACACCTGTATTGCTTGCTTGTCAATGTATTTTTTCCGGCTAAAAAAAGGGAACGCTTCTGGGCTTATTCGGAATAGAAGCCCAGAAGCGTTCCCTTTTTTTTAAAAACATGCAGACGGTTGTTTAATACATCCCGCCCATACCTCCCATACCGCCTCCCGGTGGCATAGGTGGCATAGCTTTTTCCTTTTCCGGCTTGTCAGTAACTACGGCTTCCGTGGTCAACAGAAGTGCCGCGATACTGGAAGCGTTCTGCAGTGCCGAGCGGGCTACTTTGGTAGGATCGATAACGCCGGCATCGATCATGTCGACGTAATCTTCCTGAAGCGCATCGTAACCGATGTTGGTCTTCTCGCTCTTTACGCGCTGCACGACAACCGAACCTTCAAGGCCGGCATTCTCGACGATCTGCCTGATCGGCTCTTCCAAAGAACGGCGGATAATGTCCGCGCCGATCTTCTCGTCGCCTTCAAGCTTCATCTTCTCGACCGAAGGTATGGCCCTGATGAGCCCGACGCCGCCGCCGGGGATGATGCCCTCTTCAACCGCTGCCCTGGTCGCATGAAGCGCATCTTCGACTCTGGCCTTCTTCTCCTTCATTTCGGTTTCGGTGGCAGCACCGACGTTGATAACGGCTACGCCGCCGGCCAGCTTTGCAAGCCTTTCCTGCAGCTTTTCCTTATCGTAATCGGAATCGGTGGACTCGATCTGATTCTTGATCTGGGCGATGCGGGCGTTGATGGCGTTGGTCTTTCCTGCGCCTTCAACGACGGTGGTGTTGTCCTTGTCCACTTTGACCCTCTTTGCCCGGCCAAGGTCCTCGATATCCACGTTCTCCAGCTTAATGCCTAGGTCCTCGGTAACGGCCTTGCCGCCGGTAAGCACGGCAATGTCCTCAAGCATGGCCTTACGCCTGTCGCCGTATCCGGGAGCCTTCACCGCGCAGGCACTGAAAGTCCCGCGGATCTTGTTGACGACCAAAGTCGCCAATGCCTCGCCCTCAACCTCTTCGGCAATGATCAAAAGGGGTTTTCCGGTGCGGGCGATCTTTTCCAGTAAAGGCAAAAGGTCCTTTAACGAAGATATTTTCTTTTCATGGATCAGGATATACGGCTCTTCCAGCAAAACCTCCATCCTTTCCGCGTCGGTCACGAAGTACGGGGAAAGATACCCCTGGTCGAATTGCATGCCTTCGACTACTTCCAGGGTGGTAGCGGTTGATTTTGCCTCTTCGACGGTAATGACGCCGTCCTTGCCGACTTTATCCATTGCCTCTGCGATCAGGTCGCCGATCTTGGTGTCGCCGTTTGCGGCAACAGAAGCAACCTGGGCAACTTCTTTCTTGTCCTTGATCGGGGTCGAGAGCTTCTGCAGCTCTTCGATAACCCGGTCTACCGCCTTCTCGATCCCGCGCTTCAAAGCCATGGGATTGGCTCCGGCAGTCACGTTCTTTAACCCTTCGCGATAGATCGCCTCAGCCAGGACCGTAGCGGTCGTGGTGCCGTCACCGGCGTTATCCGAGGTCTTCTCGGCGACTTCTTTTACCATCTGGGCGCCCATATTTTCAAAGGGGTCTTCCAGGTCGATCTCTTTGGCGACGGTAACACCGTCCTTGGTGATAGTAGGTGAACCGAATTTTTTGTCCAGGACCACGTTACGGCCTTTGGGGCCGAGAGTGACCTTGACCGCAGCCGCCAGCTGCTCCACACCGCTTAAGAGCTTGCGGCGCGCTTCGTCTCGAAAAAGTAATTGCTTTGCCATACCACTCCTCCCTTTCTGTTATTTTATAATGGCGAGAATGTCTTCCTCGCGCATGATCAACAGCTCTTCGCCGTCCTTGGTGGTGATCTCGTTGCCGGAATACTTGCCGTATAATACCTTGTCTCCGACCTTTACTTCCATCGCCTGCACCGTGCCGCTGTCTAAGACCTTGCCCTTGCCGACCGCAACGATCTCGCCCTCCTGGGGCTTCTCTTTCGCGGTATCAGGCAGGACGATCCCGCCCTTGGTCTTTGTCTCCGCCTCTAAAGGCCTGACGACTACACGGTCACCTAACGGTTGAATCTTCATTACCCACCTCCTGTATATGGTTAATAGATCGGTTAGTTTTTAGCACTCTATTTCCAAGAGTGCTAATTATAAATAGAAAAAAAAATTTGTCAAGAATTTTTTTAAGGATTTTTTTTAAAGGGTGGGTGTTTAGACCATCAGGAGCTGTTCGCCGTCGAGGACAAGGCCGACGAGGAATGTCAAACCGGAGAAGACCATGAGAAAAACTTCAACGTAGATCATGCCGCCCAGAAAGGTCAACTGCGTAGGCGAGCCGAATGTCTCGCAGAATTTACACAAATAAGCAATGCAGATCACCGCGGCCATGCTACACTTGAATATGACTTTCACCGGCCGGGTAAGTTTGCCGCAGACGCCCAGGAAATGGTACACGATCAGGGCCAGGACAAAAAAAATCCCAATACCTATCGAAAGCTTGGTTAGCCCGTCCACATTAGCCTCCTATATCAAATATACCTGATTGGAAGGCTAATTGCAAGACGTCTAACTCCCTGTTTTGAATTTGGCGACCTCTTTTTTGAGGTTTTCTATTTCTTTAAAGAGGAAACTCAGCAAGCACTGAAAACCACAGGTGCGACAACGCATGGAGCCGAGGGCGATGCGCAAGTCAAATTCCGCAGGGCATTCTGCCATTTCTGCCTCCTTTTTGCATGCCTGTGCCTAAAAAATCAAAAAGCAACGCACCTGAGAGGGGCGTTGCTTTTTGATTTTTAACCGCATCCGCCACTCTAGTGTGGCTATACTTCAGTATAGCTCCGCAGGGCCGATGAGGTCAAGGCTTATTTTGCTTTACCTTATTATATATCAGGTTGAGCCCTTTGAGGGTCAGGTCCGGGTCAATGAGGTCGAATGCCCGGCAATACCTGGCGATCAAGCCGATATTCCCGCCGGTCCCGATGACTTTTGCGCGTGGGCCGATCTTTTTCTTGATGCGCTTGGCCAGCTCATCCGTGAGCGCGGCAAAACCATGAACTACGCCGCTAAGCATGCTGTTGCGCGTATCCCTGCCGATGAATTCCGCAGGAAGGCTCAAGGCAACCTTCGGCAGGAGCGCGGTACGGACAGCCAGCGCGTCCAGGCAGATGCCCAGACCCGGCAGGATCATCCCGCCCAGATATGCGCCTTTAGGCGAGATCACATCGAAGGTAACGGCGGTACCGAAGTCAACGACTACGGCAGCGCGCGCATAGCGGCTGAATGCGGCGTAGGCGTTGGCCAGGCGGTCCTGCCCCACCTGCGCGGGATCGCGATAGAGATTTTTGATCGGGGCTTTGATGTTACGGCCCAGCACCAGAGGGGCCAGGCCGGGGAATATTTTCTTAAGGTCTTTTTTCAACGCGGCAGTTGCGCCGGGGACGACGCTGGAGACAATAACTGCATCCAAGGCCAATGCGCGCAGCTTTTTTTGCAAAGCGGCAGAACCGCGGCGGCAGGTTTGCAGCGAGAACCTGCGCAGCAGCCTTTTTTGCTTGAATACGCCGAAAGTGATGGTAGTGTTTCCGATATCAACGGCTAAGAGCATGTTTTTTTGAGTTTTTTTATCTCATCGCGGATCTGGGCGGCCTTTTCGAAGTGCAGGTTCCTGGCGGCCAGCTCCATTTCATACTCCAACTCCGCGATATACTGTTTCATTTCGAATTCGTCCTTTTCCTGGCCGGTGAGCTCCCAGACGTATTCCTGGGCCTCCTGAAGGTCTTCGATCCCCTCTTTGATCGCTTTTTGGATCGAGCGGGGAGTAATGCTGTTTTTCTTGTTAAACTCCAGCTGGATCTTGCGGCGGCGGCTGCTTTCGGAGATCGCCTGCTGCATGGAGCCGGTCACCGTATCCGCGTACATGATCACCGCGCCGTTTATGTTGCGCGCGGCGCGGCCGGCCACCTGGATAAGCGAAGTCGTCGAGCGCAGGAAACCCTCCTTATCCGCGTCAAGTATGGCCACCAGCGACACCTCCGGAAGATCGAGCCCTTCGCGCAAAAGATTTATCCCTACCAGGCAGTCGAACTGCCGCTGCCGCAGCTCCCGAAGGATGCGGGAACGTTCGATGGTCTCGATCTCCGAATGGAGATATTTTACCTTGAGTTTCTTGTCTTGTAAATACGTAGTAAGGTCCTCGGCCATGCGTTTGGTCAGGGTGGTCACCAGCACCCGCTCGTTGCGCATGCTGCGCTTGGTTATCTCGGCGATCAGGTCGTCGATCTGTCCTTCGGTGGGCCGGATGATGATCTCCGGGTCGATCAAGCCGGTCGGCCGGATGATCTGCTCGATAGTGACTCCGCGGCTCTTCTTGGCTTCGTAATCGCCGGGGGTGGCCGAGACAAAGACCGTTTGGCCGGTCAGCTCCTCGAACTCGGGGAATTTCAGCGGCCGGTTATCCAGGCAGGAGGGCAGCCGAAAGCCGTATTCCACCAGCACTTCTTTGCGGGCCCGGTCGCCTTCGTACATGCCGCGGATCTGCGGGACGGTTGCGTGCGATTCGTCGATAATCGTCAGGAACTTGCCGGGGAAATAATCGATAAGGCAATACGGCCGGGATCCCGGCGGCCTGCCGGAAAGGATGCGGGAATAATTTTCGATGCCGTGGCAATAGCCGATCTCTTTGAGCATCTCCATGTCGTAACGGGTGCGCGAGGCAAGCCGCTGCGCTTCCAGGAGTTTGTTGTGGTGTTTCAAGGACTCCACCTGCTGCTGCAGCTCCTCTTCGATATTTTTTAAGGCGGTGTCGATGCGGTCGCCGGATACCAGGAAGTGCTTGGCAGGATACACCGCGACCTTGTCGAGCCGGGCGAGGGTTTGGCCGGAGACCGGGTCGAACTCCCAGATCTTTTCGATCACGTCGCCGAGCATTTCGATGCGCAAGGCCTTCTCTTTATAGGAGGGGAAGATCTCAACCACGTCCCCCCTCACCCGGATCCTGCCGCGGACGAATTCATAGTCGTTGCGCTCGTATTGTATCTTGATGAACTGCAGCAGGAGTTCATCGCGGCCGATATGCTGGCCGGTTTCGATAAAGGTAAGCATTTCGCGCCAGTCCTCGGGAGAGCCGAGGTTATAGATGCAGGAAACCGAAGCCACGATCAACACATCGTTGCGGCTCATAAGGTTGGAGGTCGCGGCCAGCCTTAAACGGTCGAGCCGGTCGTTGATGGAGGAATCTTTTTCGATATACGTATCCGTGGAGGGAATATATGCCTCCGGCTGGTAATAATCGTAGTAGCTGACGAAATATTCTACGGCGTTCTCGGGAAAGAATTCCTTGAATTCGGAGTACAGCTGGGCTGCCAGGGTTTTATTGTGGGATATGACCAGGGTGGGCAGGTTTATCTGGGCGATGACGTTGGCAAGGCTGAAGGTCTTGCCTGAACCGGTAACGCCAAGCAGGGTCTGATACCGCCTGCCGGCAAGGATAGACTCGGTTAATTCTTTGACTGCCTTAGGCTGATCGCCGCAGGGCCGGTATTCGGATACCAGCTTAAAATTGGCCATGGCTAAAGCATTTCCAGGCTTATATCAACGGAATCTACGGAGTGCGTCAGGGCTCCGATGGAAATCATGTCTACGCCGGTAGAGGCGACTTTTTTGACGTTGGCCAGGGTGATCCCGCCGGATGCTTCCAGCTTCGGCCGGCCGGCTGAGGCTTTCGGGAAAAGGCGGTTGCGGATACGCACGGCCTGCCGCATATCGTTAATGCTCATATTATCGAGCATGAGAATATCCGGCCGCAACGCCAATGCCTTCCTGAATTGCGCAACGCTCTCCACCTCTATCTCCCACGGCACCAGAACGCTTCTCCCCCCCCAGAAGCGTTCCCTAGGGGAGAAGCGTTCTGTAAGGAGGAGGTGGTTGTCTTTGAGCATGACCAGCTCATCGAGCCGGAAACGATGGTTGCAGCCGCCTCCCATGCGCACTGCGTATTTCTGCAGCAGGCGCAGCCCGGGGATGGTCTTGCGGGTATCAATGATCTTAGCCGGGTAGGGCTTGATCTTATCTACGTATACCCGAGTCTTTGTGGCTACGCCGGAAAGCAGGCTGATAAAATTCAATGCCACCCTCTCGGCAGTCAGGATCGCCCGGGCCCTGGCCTCGATACGGGCAATGACCTTGCCGCGGCGAACCTTTTGGCCGTCTTTTACCAGGGGCCGGAAGCGGGCATTTTTATCCAACAGCTGAAAAGCCAGGCGCGCCGCCTGGAGGCCACAGACCACGCAATCTTCTTTCGCCAGCAATACGGCTTTGGCTTTTTTGTCCCTGGGAATATACGTATTGGTCGTGATATCCCCGCGCCCGATATCCTCTTTGAGCGCGGCAGAAACCGCAGCTTTGAATTCCGGAGGCTTAGCGCAGTTCATCGTATAACCTCTCCATCCGCTCTATCCGGCCTTGTGCCTCGGTGATCTCCTGGCGCATGGTTTCGATAATTTCCGGCTCGGCTTTTTTAAGGAAATCGGGATTAGCAACGGTTTTTTCTTTTGCCTGCTTACGCTGAAGTTCTTTGGCGATCTTTTCTTTGATCTTGACCTGCTCCTTGGCAATATCCACCAGGCCCCCGAAATGCAGATACAGATCGGTATCCTTCGTAATATCGCTGATGGCTTCCTGCGGCCGCTTGTTCTCATCCAGGATGTGCAATTCCGACAGCCCGCTTAACCGTACCACCAATCCGGAGCGCTCCTGGAACAACTGACGGACGGCCTTAGAGTGCGGATAGAGCGAAACCGGTATTTTCTGGTCAGGCCTAAGCTCGATCTCCGAGCGCAGGGTCCTGATCGAGCGTATCGCCGCAAACAACGACTCCATCTGCGCTTCGGCTTTTTCGTCGATGATCTGCTCCTGGACGTGCGGCCAGTTACTGGCCATGATCGAGGCCCCCTCATGCGGCAGCCTCTGCCAAAGCTCCTCGGTAATGAACGGCATGAACGGATGCAGTACGCGCAAGAACTTTTCCAGTATCTTATACATGACCAGCTGGTTATGCGGGTTCTTGATATCTTGCTTGATCATCTCCAGATACCAGTCGCAGAATTCGTGCCAGAAAAATACATACAATACATTCGCCGCCTCATTAAACTGATAACCGGCTATGGCCTTATTGACTGCCTGCAGCACCGAATAAAAACGGCTCAGGATCCAGCGATTGATAATATCCAGCTGCTCTTTTTTGTAGAATATGCACAGGTCTGCCTGGACGCCCGAAGGCTCAAGGTTGAGCATAATGAAACGCGAAGCGTTCCAGATCTTGTTGGCAAAATTCCTGCCCTGCTCAAAGCGCTCTTTCGACAGAAAGACATCCTGCCCCTGCGCCGTAATGGCCACAAGGCTGAAACGCAAGGCATCCGCCCCGTATTCATCGATGATGCCCAGGGGATCGATAACATTGCCCAGGGACTTGGACATTTTTTTGCCTTCGATGTCCCGGACCGTGCCGTGGATATAGACGTCTTTGAACGGGATGTCTCCCATGAATTCGAATCCGGCCATGATCATGCGCGCCACCCAGAAAAATATTATTTCCGGCGCAGTCACCAAAGTCGAGGTAGGATAAAAATATTTCAGGTCTGCCTTGGCCGATTCTTTTGGCCAGTAGAAGGTCGCAAACGGCCACAGCCAGGAGGAAAACCAGGTATCCAGCACATCTTCATCCTGGCGCATCTCCTGCGACCCGCAGGACGGGCATTTCTGGGGCCGGGCCTTGGCAACAACGGGCTTTGCCCCCTCGCACCGGTCGCAGTAATACACCGGGATGCGATGCCCCCACCAGATCTGCCGGGAGATACACCAGTCCTGGATATTCTCCATCCAGTTCAGGTAAACCTTGGTCCAGCGCTTGGGGTGAAATTTTATATTACCTTTCCTTACCGCCTCAATCGCAGGTTTTGCCAAGGGCTT
>DATJPV010000033.1:0-8845 GCA_035506195.1 Patescibacteria group bacterium
CTGGCGCCAGACGGTCTCCGACTGCGGCTCGACCCCGCCTACGGCGCAGAAAACGGCGACCGCTCCGTCAAGCACGCGCAGGGAACGTTCTACCTCTACCGTAAAGTCTACGTGGCCGGGGGTGTCAATCAGGTTGATGCGGTACCCCTTCCAGGAACAGGTGGTCGCCGCAGCGGTAATGGTAATGCCACGCTCCTGCTCTTGCTTCATCCAGTCCATCTGGGCTTTGCCGTCATGGACCTCTCCGATTTTATAGGATTTGCCGGTATAGAACAGGATGCGTTCGCTTAAGGTAGTCTTTCCGGCGTCGATATGGGCCATGATGCCGATGTTGCGGACCTTGGCCAGCTCGATCTTGGGCGTAACCGCAGGCCTTACCTTGACCTCCGGCACTTCTTCGGCCCCTGCAGCTTCTTCTGCGGAGACGGCAGGTATTTCTTCTACGGCGGCCGGAGGCGCCTGTTCTGCGGCGGCCGAAGGCGCCTCTTGCGCAGGGGCGACAGGCGTTTCTTCTGCGCCGGCAGAGACCTGCTCAGGCGCAGGCTCTTCGACCTGAGCCGCAGGCCTAATGCCGGAAGCAAGCTCGTTCTTCAACTGCACGATCTGGCCTTCCAGGTCTTGAACCTTCTTTGCCTCTGTTTCAAATGCCTTCTTGGCGGTCGCCCAGTCGCGCTCTACTTCGCCGAACTCCTCGTTGAGCCGGTTGAATTCGCTTTTCGGAACCCATTCGCTTTCCTTCTTTTGTTTTTCATACTGCGCAATACTCTGCAGGTGCGTCTGTATCTCCTGAAGATACCTGTCGATCTGATGCCTCTGGATCTCGATCTGCTCGGCCATCATCTTCTTTTCGTTATCCAGAGACTGGAGCTTGCCCTCCAGTTCCCGCATCTGACGCTTCAGGTCTATGTTATTGGCAAACTCCGCATGGAACTCCTTATCCTTCTCATTGAATTTCTCCTGCAGCTCCAGGCCCTGCTCCTGGGTTTTCTTGAGCGTCTGGTCGCTTTTGGCTAACCACGATTCTCTCTTGGCGAGCTCTTCCTGGAAACCGGCCGCCTGTTTTTTAAGGGCGTCGGTCTCCTGCGAAAGCGCCTCGAAATCCGCCCGGGCCTGCTCCAGCTGGTTCATAATGACGCTGACTTCAGGCTGTGCCGCAACGCCGTCTTTTCCTCGGCCGGCGCCTGCGGCTTCTTTCAAGGCCGCCTCGCTTGCCTTGCGCTCTTTCTTTAAACGGGCGATTGTTTCCGCGTGTTTTTCGATCTCCTTGATATGCATTTCGATCTGGCGTTTCTGTGCCTTTACCTGATCTGCCAGGGCCTTGTTTTCGTTCTCAAGCAACGGAGTCCGTTCGCAGGAAAGCTTAAACTGTTTTTGGAGGCTTATGTTCTTCAGCAGTGCATCTTTGAGTTCTTTTTCCTTGACGGCAATCCGGGCCTCCAGCTCCGCATACTGTTTTTGCGCCTGTTTCAGCAGCGCGTCGCTGCGGGAAATCCACTGGTCGCGCTTGATCAGCTCCATCTTAAGGAATGCCTCCGCCTCGGGCACGGGAGGGATAGCGGCAGAATCGGAAGATACAGATGCATGTGCTTTTGCGGCCTGGGCAGAGGAAGGCGCTACCCGCCAACGATCGGCATAACGGGAAGGCACGGGTTCCGGGGTAGCTGCAGAGGTAGAGGTAGTGTCCGCAGGCTTAACTAAAGAAAGGGCGTAGACTCCCAGAGCTACGCCGGCAACTCCTATTACCGCAAACGCAAACAATACGATCATTCGGTTCCCCTGTAGGCATGATATGCCTGTAGCAATTATAACAGAAACCTAAGAATTGATAAGTGATTTTATCTTGTCCAAAACAAGGCTTACGCTAATACCCTCCATGCAGGGTGCCAGGCCGTCTTTGGCTTTGCATACGGCGAAATGTCTTGTGCCTCCGCACGGCATGCAGGCAAGGCCCGCCGAGGAACGTAACGTGCCGCCGCGGGAAAAATAAGGATAATAATGCGCCGCGTCGGTTGCGCCGAATAAACCGATACAGGGCACGCCCATACAGCTGGCGATATGGAGAAGGCTGGTATCCGCAGAGACGAAAAGCCGGCATTTGGCGATAAGGGCCATGCTCTGCTTCAGGGTGCATGCATCTATGGCCGAGGCTGCCTGAGGATGGACCCCTTGTATCGCTTGGCCCGTATAGGCGTCGGCGCCGGACTTGCCAAACACAATGACCTTGGCATTATGTGCGCGGATAAGTTCCGAGATCAGGGCATTCCAATGCGCAATGTGCCAGCATTTCAAGGACCAGTTGGATAAAGGCAGGATCCCGATGATGTTGTCGTCGCGGCGTATCCGGTAGTCCCGCAAGAATCCTTCCGCGAAGCTGGCATCGGCAGGGTCCGATCCGAAATCAAATACCGGTTTCTGGACGGGGGTGCCGTGCGCTCTTAACAAGGCAAGGTATGCGTCAACCACGTGCACGGGGGCCCCGGTGCGGTCAAAGCGCCAGCGCTTGGTCAGGCGCCAGGCATGGGGAATACCCAGGAATCTATGCATGTGTGTGGCGCTCAATACTACAGCCAGGTCAAACCGTTCTCTGCGCAAGGCGCGCATAAACCGCAGGCGGCCGGGCAGGCCTTTGTCTTTTCCGTGCCGGTCAAAAGTGATCACGCCGCTTAGTCCCCGATAACCCCGGGCCAATGCCGCGGAAACCGAAGAGGTCAGGAAAAAGATCTCAGCTGACGGAAAGGCCTTTGCCAACGGCTCGACCACCGCCAGGTCATAGCATACATCACCGATATTAGAATGGCCAAAAACGGCAATGCGTTTATAGGGAGCGCTTTTTTTATTTTTGCTCATGGTATACGTTATATTATATGTAAACATTGCATTATTACAATATCTAGTTTATAATCCTGGGTGATGGTTACGCATACGACTAAGACGGGTACCCTGAAAATGATCGCCTATATCGGGCCGGGCCTGCTGGTCACCGCAGGCTTTATCGATCCCGGCAACTGGGCCGCTAACGTTGCCGGCGCCTCCCATTACGGCCTGGGCCTCTTATGGGTTATCACGCTTTCAACGCTAATGCTGATCGTCCTGCAGCATAATGCCGCACACCTGGGTATCGTAACGGGCCTGTGCCTGTCGGAGGCCTCTACGAAATTTTTTCCCAAAGCCGCCAGCCGGATCGTGCTGACCAGCGCGCTTGCGGCGGCGGTATCCACGGCACTGGCAGAGATCCTCGGTGCAGCCATCGGCCTGCAGATGCTCTTCGGCCTGCCCCTGCGCCTGGGGGCGATCGCCGTATCGGTTGCGGTAACCCTGACAATTCTGAAAAACAGTTACCAAAACCTGGAGAGATGGGTTATCGGCTTTGTCGCCCTCATCGGCCTTTCTTTTGTTTTCGAGCTGAGTTTGGTCAGGACCCATTGGCTGGCGGCGGCAAAGGGCTGGTGCGTACCTGTCATACCCAAGGGCTCCCTGCCCCTGATCATGGGGATGCTGGGTGCGGTGGTAATGCCGCATAATATTTTCCTGCACTCGGAGATCATCCAGAGCCGCCATGGGAATACAACAGATGAAACGGTCACCAAAAAACAGCTGCGCTATGCATTTGCCGATACTCTTTTCGCGATGATGGTGGGCTGGGCAATCAACAGCGCAATGATCATCGTAGCGGCCTCTGTCTTTTATACACGCGGTATTGTTGTCACCGAATTAAACCAGGCCCAGGAGACTCTCAGGCCCCTGGTAGGGAACGCCTCGGCGCTGATCTTTGCCCTGGCCCTTCTGTGCGCCGGATTTTCCTCCGTGATTACCGCAGCCGTATCCGGGGCAAGCATCTTTGCCGGCATATTCCAGGAACCGTTGGATCTGACTGACAGCCATTCGCGTCTCGGCGCATTGCTCACCATTGCCGGAGGTTTAGCGGCGGTATTCTGCGTCAACAACCCCTTTCAAGGGCTCATCCTGAGCCAGGTTCTATTAAGCGTACAACTGCCCATTACGATCTTCGCCTTAATGTACCTAACCTCCTCAGGAACGGTAATGGGAAAATTCAAGAATACCCTTTTCTCAAAATACGTACTCTGGGGTATCGGGCTGGTAATTTCTTTTCTGAATGCGTTGCTGGTGGTGCAGGTCTTCAAAAAGTAGGTTAATCTCCGAAGCAGGTCCCCACCGCCCGGGCAGAGCTGATCAGGGGGTCGCGCACTGATACTGTCCGAGGGCCGCGTGCCACGCGCCGAAGAAAAACGGCAGTAAGGGAAGTTGCCTTAACCGCAACCATGTAGCCGAACTTGCCCTGCGTGATCATGTCGACGGCTTTGGTCCCCAATTGCGTGGCGAGTATCCGGTCAAACGACGTAGGGGTGCCGCCTCTTAAAAGATGGCCCATAACGACGGTGCGCGTTTCTACGCCGGTGGCTTGCTCAATCTGATTACCGAGCACAAATCCCACTCCGCCTAAACGTACCGGATCCGCGCTTTCCTTGACGATCCGCTGGACCACGGCCTCTCCGCCTTTCGGCTTGGCGCCTTCGGCAATAACAACGATACTGAACCTCTTGCCTCGCTGATGCCTCTGCCGTATCCGCTCGGCAATGCTCTCCAACTCATACGGTATTTCGGGGATCAAAATGATATCGCCGCCGCCGGCAATGCCCGCATGCAGCGCGATCCAGCCTGCCTTATGCCCCATGACTTCGACGACCATGACCCGGTGATGGGACTGCGCGGTACTATGCAGCCGGTCAACACCCTCTGTGGCGATCTGCCTGGCGGTATCAAAACCGAAGGTGATATCCGTCTCTTTCAAATCGTTGTCGATGGTTTTGGGGACCGCCACCACCGGCACGCCGTCCTCATACAGACGGTTGGCAATACCTAACGTGCCGTCTCCGCCAATGCATACCAGGCACTCCACATCCAGCCGGCGGATGTTTCGAATCGCCTGGCGGGAGAGATCTTTGAACGTAAGGCCCTTGCCTGTTTTGATCGCATACCGGTAAGGATTGGCAACCTTGGAAGTGCCTAAAATAGTACCGCCCATGGTAAGTATCCCCGAGACATCCTCAAAGCTCAATTGCCGATGCTGGTTGTTGACTAAGCCGTGGTAGCCGTCTTCGATGCCGATCACCTGAAAACCATGCTCAAGGATGGCTTTTTTGGTAACGGCACGGATCACTGCGTTGAGGCCCGGGCAGTCGCCGCCGCCGGTCAGTATCGCAATCTTTTTCGCACGCTTCATGGCACCTCCGTCTTGGTCAAAGAATGAACTTTTTCTTTTTAATGAGGGGGTTGCGGGTGATCTCAAGGGCGATCTCTTGCGCCAGGCCGGGTTTATGTAATGTATGGTACATGTAGTTCTTATACCCTTCGACTCCCGGCTGGTCAAAGGCGTTGACATTCAAGAACTCCGCTTCAAAGGCAGTCGCCATTTCAAAGAAGAACAATAGCTGGCCCCAGCAATAGGCGGAGAGTTCCGGCATGAGTATCGCACAATTCGGCCGCTGCTGCCTGACCAGCGCCCATTCCGTGGCCTCCTGTGCCGCCTTCATCAATTCCGAATAACGCCTGCCGGACAAGAAATCTCCCGTGCCCGTCACCCTGATGTCTGTCCTGAATTTCTCCACCCGGATAAAAGTAACCGTTTTATCGTTGCGGCCTTCGACATTATTCTGCTGTATCGAATGCAGGTCATTGGTGCCCCGGGCGGAAATCGGGGTCCTTCCTTCATACACCGGGCACGATGAGTCACTCCTCCAGGTTTCCAGGCCCCCAGGAGAAAGCAGGATCTTTCTGGAGTATTTTTTCCCCAGGCTTTCCGCCAGCAGCTGCACATACCAATCCGCGGTAGACTTAAGGGATTCCGCAAAAGGCATCATCACTGCCAGAGGCTTGCCTTTCTTTTTATACAATATCATCTGCAGGGCCGCATACAGGCATGCCGGATTCTTAAAAAGGTTTTTTGCGGTGCACCGGGTATACATCGCGCGGGCGCCGGCAAGGACTTCATGTATATTGACCCCTGCAATAGCCAAGTGCAGCAGCCCCATATTGAATTCGGAAAATCTGCCGCCCACTCCCGGCAGCAAAGGCAAACTGCGGAAACTTAAAGGATCTTTTTTTTGTTCTTGTACAACCCTTTGGCGCAGAGACCCGGAACGAGGATCGGTGATTGCCAGGACCTGGTGCCCGTAATGGGCGCCCAGCCCCTTCTTGAGCCAGCGCTCAACCACCGCGAAAGCCGCCTTTGTTTCGGTCGTCTCTCCTGATTTGGAAATAACTACCGCAAAAGTCTTGCGGGGGTCAAGCTGCCTTAACAAAACGCTGAGGGTATCGGGGTCAAGATTGTTGCCTTCGAAATAGATCCTGGGCCTGCCCTTGCGCAGTGCGGCGAATTCGTTGTAATATGCCGGACACAGGGCATCCTGGGCTGCCTTTATCCCCAGATAGGATCCGCCTATCCCTAAAGAAATGACGTTCTCATACCGCCGCGATATGCCGCGGCCAAGGCGCGTTATCGCGTCAATATCCGATTTATTTTGGAAAGGAAGCTTGACCCACTCCAGCGAGAGATTGATCCGGCAGGCTCGGTCGGCGATTACTTTAGAAAGATGCCGTCCGGCTGCGGCAGCCTGGGGGGCAAGACGAGCGAGGTCACGGTCGCACACGCCGGCTTCAGCGCCGACGCTGAAACTGAACATATTATTAAAATCGAAACGCAGGCCTTTGGCATCCATAGAGACCTACTTCCTATTTTTGGCCGGTCTTGAGGGTAATGTGCTGGCCGTCCTGCCAGGGCCAAAGCATGGCAAATACGCGGCAGGCCGGCTCGGATACAAAATAGAGGGTTTGCCCTTTCATGATGCCGCCGAATCCTTCAATGACTTCTTGGACCTCGGGAGATAATGTTGCCTTAGAGGGCCATGCAGGCGGACCGAAAAGCGCTTCCAGTTGCCGGTTCAGTTCTTGCAACTGCTCCTTAACCAATACGGCCTCGAAATACGTTTCGTTCTCGGCGCGCACGCTTTCGAAGGTAACGGTTTTAATCTCTTTTTTCAGCTGTTTGAACTGCATATTATTCCGCCTTTTTCTTTTTCTCTTCGATCACCTTCTCGGCGATCTCCAGAGGCACCTCTACGTACTTTTCAAAGTGCATGGAACTAGAGGCCCGTCCGGAGCTTAGAGAACGCAGGACCGAAACGTACCCGAACAATTCGGCCAGCGGCGCTTCGGCGGCAACGATCTGCTGATTGACCTTTCTTTCCATGCCCATAACCTTTCCGCGGCGAGAACAAATGTTACCGACGATATCACCTACGTATTCTTCGGGGGTAATGATCTCCAAAGACATGTGCGGCTCAAGCAGCACCGGCGAGCTCTTCAAAAAAGCCTGCTTAAAGCACTCCATGGCTGCCAATTTAAACGCTATCTCGGAAGAATCCACCTCATGGTAGGAACCGTCAAGCAGCTCGACTACCACATCCACTACCGGATAGCCTGCATATGCGCCTTTCTGCATCGCGGCAATCACTCCTTTTTCCACGGCCGGGATATATTCCCTGGGTATGGCGCCTCCCTTGATACTGTTGATAAATTCAAAACCCTCTCCGGGTTTAGCGGGAGCAACCCGCAACACCACATGCCCGTACTGGCCGCGTCCGCCGGTCTGCTTGGCGTATTTACATTCTTCTTCGCCCTCCTCCAGGATCGTCTCGCGATACGCAACCTTTGGTTGACCGACGATTGCCTCCACGCCGAATTCCTCTTTGAGCCTATCGACAATAATCTCCAGGTGCAGTTCCCCCATGCCGGAAAGGATGGTTTCTTTCGTCTCGTCATCGGTCTGGATATGAAAGGTAGGGTCCTCTTCGGCAAGGCGCGCCAGGCCCTTACCGAGCTTATCCTGGTCCGCACGGCTTTTGGTGGCAATGCTTAAAGAAACTACCGGTACCGGGAATTCAATCGCCTCAAGAAGGATCGGATGTTCCGGGTCACAGAGCGTATCGCCGGTAGTGGTATGATCCAGGCCGATTGCCGCCACGATGTCACCGGTGTGCACCTCTTCACGGCTTTCCCTCTGGTTGGCATGCATCTCCAGGAGCCTGCCGATGCGCTCCCTTTTGTCTTTGGTAGCGTTCATAATATAAGAGCCGGCATGCAGGATCCCGGAATAAACCCTGAAATACACCAATTTTCCCATGTGCGTATCGGACTGGACTTTAAAGGCAAGTGCGGCAAACGGCTCATCGTCAATGATCTGCCGGATAACCTCTTTTTCCTCGTCGTCAGGGTCATGGCCGGTGACAAAGCTAAGGTCTACCGGAGAGGGCAAATACAATACCACCGCATCCAGCAGTTCCTGGACGCCTTTATTCTTAAAGGCGGCGCCGCAAAGGACGGGGACGATCTTGTTGGCAACCGTGCCCTTACGGATGGCCCGGATGAGCTCCTCCTGGCTGATAATATCCTCCGACTCAAGGTATTTTTGCATAAGGCGGTCGTCAAGCTCCACTGCTTTTTCAACCATGATGTGGTGGTACTTCTTGGCCGTTTCTTTGTAGTCCGCAGGGATATCTTCGACGTGAAATTCCTTCCCCTGAGTTTCATCGTCATATATGTACGCCTTCATTTCCAACAAATCGACGACGCCCCGAAAATCAGCTTCGAGGCCGATAGGGATCTGTACCGGTATGGCGTTGGCCCCCAGCTCCGTCTCGATGGCCTTAAGCACGCCGTAAAAGTCGGCGCCCGTACGGTCCATCTTGTTGATGAAGGCGATCTTGGGCACGTTGTATTTATCGGACTGGCGCCAGACGGTCTCCGACTGCGGCTCGACCCCGCCTAC